>CAWKIB010000026.1:0-40718 GCA_963849595.1 uncultured Actinomycetes bacterium | reverse complement strand
GCCGGGCAGTGCGGGGACGGCGGCGGCACGTCCAGCGTCGGGTTGCGGTCGAAGAAGCCGGTCGGCTTGAGGATGAACCCGCAGCGCGCGACCGGCATCACCGGCCAGTCCTCCGGGCGCGGGACGTGCGTGGGCCCGAACGTGTGCCAGAGCACGATGTCTTCGCCGTCGATGTCCCGGTCGCCCGCGATGAAGGCGGGCAGGCCCGCTCCGCCGGGGTTCTGGTTCACGAAGTCGCCGGCCGGCCAGCGCTGGTCCGGGTCGTACCGGGTGACCCAGAGGTGGTTGGTGGCGAAGCCGGCCCGCGCGGTCAGCGGGGCGGCGGGGTCGGCCAGCAGGACCGGCGCGGACTCCGGGTAGAGCGTGTAACCGGTCGGGCGGCCGAAGCGGTTGGAGCGTTCGGTGTTGATGATCCGCCAGGTACGACCGTGGGTGCCGTCCGCCCGGCGGCGGGCCTGGGACTCGCGGGTCAGCCGGGTGACCTGCTGGACGATAGCGTTGCCGTAGGGGTTGTCCGGCCCGATCGGCAGGCCGCTAACGTCGACCTCTTCGACGGCGTTGGCCAGACCGTCCACGGTCATGTCCAGCCGGGCGCTGAACAGGTGTTGGTGGAACGGGGCGGCGAGCCCCGGCGCGACTTCGGTGGAGTAGGGATGGTCGCGGGACCCCTACCCCCGCGCCGGGATGCGCCGAGGTGAACAGCACCCCGGTCGCCTTGATCTCGCACTCGATGGTGCCGTCCAGGTAGAAGTACCAGTAGAAGCCGTAGTCGTAGTTGCCGACCGTGGTGAAGTAACTCACCACGAGGCGGCGCTGGCGGCGCGACTGGGCCGAGCCGTTGAAGATGTCGGTGTGCTTCCAGAGGATGCCGAAGTCCTCCTCGTGGACGCAGATCGCGTTCGTGATGGTGCGGGGCTGCCCGGTGTCGTCGGTCACGGTCGCGTCCAGGTAGGCGATCTCGCCCAGGCAGTCACAGCCGAGCTCGAGCGAGTTGGCCCACTTCCCGACCAGGTACTCCCCCGAGTCGAAGTAAGCCTGCCAGTAGCGGAACCGCGGGTCGCCGTACGGCACGACCATCTCGGGGATCGAGGCGCGGTACATCACCGGGCGCTGGTCCAGGCTGACCTGGTGCAAGGTGAGGCCCTCGCGGGCGTCGAACCCGATCCGCATGGACCAGTCCTGCCACTGGAGCCACGCTCCGTTCAGGATAAAAGATGGTCCCTCGGGCTGGGTGATCTCGATCGGGCGCAGCGTGGTGCGCTGCGGGCCGCGGACCGCCTCGTCGTCGTAGTCGCCGGACTCGGCCGGGACCGGCAGGTCGAACTCGTCGGTGATCTTGAAGACCTTTTTCTCGATCAGGTCGACGTAGGCCGCGATGCCGTCCACCGGGTGGGCCCAGGCCAGGTCGTGCTCGCGGGCCTGGACGAAGGCGAGCACGCGCACCATCCGCCGCCGGTCGTCCTCGGGTGGTCCGAACGCGCCGGCGGTGATCGGGCAGGCCCGGATCTGGCTGACGTCGTGCAGGCCGCGCCGGGCCATGGCCGCGCGCCAGCCCGGGTCGGCCTTGACGATCTCGTCCACGAGCGCGAAGTCGCTGTCCAGGATCGGCATCTGGCCGTCGACGGGCGGGTCCAGCGTGCGCGCGCTGATGACCTTGTTGTCCTTGAGCGAGACGACGACGTTGGTCGACTCGCCGGTGCCGGTGTTGACCAGGAACGCGCGCAGCCGGCGGTCGGTCGGTTTGGCGTTGAGCACGTCGTCCTTGGGCGGTTCGGTCAGGCCGTAGTAGGCGAACCTGACCGGCGCCCTGTCTCCTTCCGGCAGCAGCCCGGCGGCCGCCATGATCTCCCGCCCGGCCAGGTACTCGGCGCCGGTGGCCGGGTCCAGCGGGTGCGCGCTGGTCATCTGATCGGCGCGGGTGGCGGTGTCGGTCATGGCGGATCTCCCCGTGGCGCGAAACGGAGCCCGGTGGCGGACGCGGATCCGCCACCGGGCCGAGGGTTATTCGTCGGCGATGATCGAGCCGACCCGGTCGCCCAGGCCGGGGTCGCGCCTGACCAGCCAGATCGAGTAGAGGATGGACACCGCGACGATGCCCAGGCCGACATACGGGAACCAGTAGTACGGCTGGGGTATCGGCGGCTTGAACAGGTAGTAGATCGGGATGGCGATCGCGACTACGCCGAGAGCCGGCAGCACGACGTGCTTGATGATGTTGAACTCGGCTGGCCGGTACTTTCGGTAGTAGAACGGCAGGGCCACGTTGGACGCGAGGTACACGAACAGGATCAGGATCGTGCCCATCGAGCTGGATTCGAAGAAGAAGGTCAGCGCGTCCAGGCTGCCGCTGCTCCCGCCGATCCAGTGGCCGAGCGCCCAGCCCAGGGTGAGGGCCGAAGCGATGCCGACGAAGGCGATGATGGCGTTGACCGGCGTCCGGCGGACCGGGTGGACGTAGCCGAGCCAGCGCGGCAGCAGGCCTTCGCGCCCGGCGTTGAAGATCAGCCGGCACTGGGAGTTCACCGCGGCGATGAGCACGCCCAGGGTGGAGGTCAGCCCGGCCAGGTACGCGATGAAGGTCAGCCAGGTCGCCACGCTGTGGGAGACGGCGATAAACGGGATGAGTGGGGCCGTGAGCGCCGTGGCGTTGTAGTGGAAGCCGGTGACGGTGGCGTAGGCGACCAGCAGGTAGGTGGCCGCCATCAGGGCGATCGAGAGGAACACGGCCCGGGGCACGTTGCGCCGGGGGTTAGTGGTCTCCTCGGCCAGCGCCGCCGAGTTCTCCCAGCCGATGAACAGGTAGATGGCCAGCGGGAAGGCGAGGCCCAGGCCGCTGAAACCGTGGAGGACCTTGCTGGGCTGGAAGGGCACGGAGCTGAGGTGGCCGCCGTTCTTGATCAGCACGGCGATCGCCACGACGAGCAGCACGAGTCAGCTCGAAGGCGAAGAAGAAGCCGGCCAGCTTGGTCGACACGGCCACACCGCGGAACATCATGAACATGGCGCCGGCGGTGAAGACGGCCGAGAAGATGATCCAGGGGACGTTCGTGCCCGTGTAGTACCCGATCATGATCGACAAGAACCCGCCGGAGATGACCAGCACCGAGGAGATCGCGATGATGTAGCCGACTCCGGCCACCAGCGCGGTGGTCACCGCGCTGGTGCCGCCGAACGTCTTGCCGATGAAGGTGATGAAGCCGCCGGTGCTCGGATGCGCCCGGGAGAACTGCGACAGCGTGTTGCCGAGCAGCGCGATGGCGACGGCGGCGACGAGCACGACCAGCGGCGAGGCGAGGCCGGCCGCGATCACGATGCCCGCGAAGCCGAAGTAGAAGCTGTAGGCCGGGCCGATGTTCGCCATCGTCGAGGCGGAGATGTCGACCAGGCCCAGGGCCCCGCGGTGCAGTCGCTCGGCGGATTCTGGCGCCTTCGTCTCGGTGAACGGGATGTGGTGTGCCGCTTCGCTCATATGCTCAACTCCCTCAAGGGGCTGATTGGGCCGTTCGGGTAATGCTGATTTAGTACGGATCATGCGCGGACGGAGGTAGATGGTCAACCATCGCCGCTGGTCTCCCGCATGTCTCCCACATGGTGGGCGCCCCTGAGCCGTGGGTTCTCCGCATTGTTGGCAAGCGCTTTCCAATTGAGCGAAAACGTACCTGATGGTCGGGCGGGTACGCAAGGGTCAGGGCGGGCGCGGGATGGTGCTGTCGCGGAGGATGACCTCGCCGGGGACGGGGATGACGCGGGGCTGGTCCTGGGCTGCGCCGTCGGCCTGCGAACTGGCCTGTGACAGGACGAGGCTGGCGGCCATCTCGCCCATCTGCTTGAGGGGCAGCCGGACCGTGGTCAGCGGCGGGTGGACGTCGCGCAGGGTGTCGATGTCGTCGAACCCGGCCAGCGCGATGTCGGCCGGGACCTGCAGGCCGCCGGCCCGCAGCCGGGCCAGCGCGCCCAGGGCCATGACGTCGGTCACCGCGAACACGCAGTCTGGGTGCGGCTCCCCCGCGGCCAGGATCGCGCTCATCGCCTCGTAGCCGCCGTCCCGGCTGAACGGGCCGTGGATGACCCGGGCCTGGTCCAGCGGCACCGACCAGGCGGCCAGCCCGGCGCGGAACCCGCCCAGCCGCTCGCGCGCGGTCAGCAGGCCGGGCGGGCCGGCCAGCAAGGCGAACCGGCGGTGCCCGAGTGCGACCATGGCCTGGGCCAGGGCCTGCGCGCCCGCGGCGTTCTCCGGCCGGACGGTGTCCACGCCCAGCAGGTCCTGGCCGACGCACACCGCCCGCCCGCCGGAGCGGGCGAAGGCCGCGATTTCGGCCCGCAGCGCGTCCCTGGCCTGCGCGTCGTCGGTCCGGCTGCCGATCAGGATCACCGCGCGGGCCCGCTGCGCGCGCATCAGGGCCACATAGGCCTGCTCGGCGGCTTCGGCGGCCGGGGTACTGGACATGCACAGCAGCAGCCCCTGCGCGTCGGTGACCTCGATCAGGCCGGCCGCGATCGAGGAGAAGTACGGGTCGGAGATGTCGTGGACGACCACGCCGACCATCGTGCTCTGTCCGGTCGCGACTGCTCTGGCCTGCAGGTTCGCCGTGTATCCCAGCTCGGCGACGGCCCGGTGAACGCGGTCGGCGAGTCGGGGCGCGACCTGGCGCGGGCCGTTGCTGAGGACCCGGGACGCGGTGCTCAGCGAGACCCCCGCGCGGTTGGCGACGTCCTGCAGCGTCGACCTCGATCCCGGCACCTGGCCTCCCCCTCGCGCTCTCGCGCTCTCGCGCTCTCGCGCTCTCCTGCTTGACCCTGTATTTGCGGCCCGCCTAATCTGGGAAAGCACTTTCCCAGACGTTCAGGCTAGAAGGCGGAATCCATGACGCGCAAGGTGATCCAGGTCGCGGTCAACGGCGTCACCGGCCGGATGGGCTACCGGCAGCACCTGGTCCGGTCGCTGCTCAGCATCCGGGAGCAGGGCGGCGTCCAGCTCTCCGACGGGACGGTTGTCTATCCCGAGCCGGTACTGGTCGGGCGGAGCGAGGAGCGGTTGCGGGCCATCGCCGCGCAGCACGGGCTGGACCGGTGGACCACTCGCCTGGACGAGGTGCTGGCCGACCCTGAGATCGAGGTCTACTTCGATACGCAGCTGACCAGCGCGCGGGAGGCCAGCTTGATGAAGGCGATTTCCGCTGGCAAGCACGTGTATACCGAGAAGCCGGTGGCCTCGTCGCTTTCCGGGGCCCTGCGGCTGGCTCAGGCCGCGCGGGCGGCGGGCATCACCCACGGCGTGGTGCACGACAAGCTGTTCCTGCCCGGGATGATCAAGCTGCGGCGGCTGGTCGAGGCGGGCTTCTTCGGCCGGGTGCTGGCAGTGCGGCTGGAGTTCGGCTACTGGGTGTTCGAGGGTGACCAGGTCGCGGCGCAGCGGCCGTCGTGGAACTACCGCGCGGAGGACGGCGGCGGGATCGTGCTGGACATGTTCCCGCACTGGCAGTACCTGCTGACCGACCTGTTCGGCCCGGTCAGCGCGGTGTACGCGCGGAGCGTTACGCACATCCCGAGGCGGTGGGACGAGTCCGGGCAGCCGTACGACGCGACCGCGGACGACGCCGCGTACGCGGTGCTGGAGTTCGCCAGCGGCGCGGTGGCCTCGGTGAACTCGTCGTGGGCGGTCCGGGTCAACCGGCGCGAGCTGCTCGAGCTGCAGGTAGACGGGACACTGGGCAGCGCGGTGGCCGGGCTACGGCACTGCGCGATCCAGCACCGCGTGTCCACGCCGATGCCGGTGTGGAACCCGGACCTGCCCGACCCGCTCGACTACCAGGCGCAATGGACCGACGTGCCGGACAACATGAGCTTCGACAACGGGTTCAAGGCCGAGTGGGAGCTGTTCCTGGCCTCGGTGGCCGAGGGCCGACCGTTCGCCTGGGACCTGACCGAGGGCGCCAAGGGCGTGCAGCTGGCCGGGCTGGCACTGCAGTCCTCGGCCGAGGGCCGGCGGGTCGACGTGCCGCCGCTGGAGGTCTGAGGTGGGTGCTTCGATACAGCTGCCGGGTCGGGAGGGGCCGCTGGTCATCCCGCCGCCGGGGTGGGCTGCTGGCTATGCGCCGCCCGTTGCTCGGCGCGTGTACGCGGCGGCGCACGTCGCTGCTGTTCGCGGCCCGGCTGGTGAGATGGTCGACTGGGAGGCCACGCGGCGGTTCCGGGAGCACCTGTGGGCACACGGGTTCGGGGTGGCCGAGGCGATGGATACCGCGCAGCGGGGCATGGGCCTGTCCTGGGATCTGGCCCGGGAGCTGATCGCGCGGTCGGCTTCGGCTGCGCAAGGGGCGCTGGCCTGCGGGGCGGGCACCGACCAGCTGCCGGACGGCGAGAGCTACCCGATCCCGCGGATCATCGACGCGTTTGTCTCGCAGATGGCCTTCGTGCAGTCGGCCGGGGCGGACGTGATCCTGATGGCCAGCCGGGCGCTGGCGGCCAGCGCCCGCGGGCCAGGTGACTACCTCGAGGTCTACGGCTCGCTGTTGCGGGCGGCCGAGCGGCCGGTGATCCTGCACTGGCTGGGCGAGGCCTTCGACCCGGCGCTGCGCGGCTACTGGGGCGGCACGGACTTCGAGACCGCCGCTAATACGGTGCTGTCGCTTCTCGATCGTTACGGCGAGAAGGTGGACGGGGTCAAGCTGTCGGTGCTCGACGCGGGCCGGGAGGTGGCGCTGCGGCGGCGGCTGCCGGCGGGAGTTCGGCTCTACACCGGGGACGACTTTGGGTACGCGGAGCTCATCCGGGGCGACTCGCTTGGGTACAGCGACGCGCTGCTCGGGGCGTTCGCCGCGATCACGGCTCCGGCCGCGGCGGCGCTGGCCGCGCTGGACCGGGGCGACCTGGCCGGATACGACGCGGCGATGGCACCGACGGTCGCGCTCAGCCGGCTGATCTTCGAGCCGCCGACCTTTTACTACAAGGTCGGGGTGGCCTTCCTGGCCTGGCTGAACGGGTTCCAGCCGCAGTTCGCGATGCTGGGCGGGCTGGAGCGGCGCCGGCCGGCCCGGCACCTGATCCGGGTGTTCGAGCTGGCCGCGGCGGCGCGGGCGCTGACCGACCCGGACCTGGCCGTCGAGCGGATGAACGAGCTGCTGGCCAGGCTCGTCGGGCCGGAGCGAGTGTGACTGGTTTTGGCCTGCAGCGGCTCTCGCTGAACCAGGCGACGGTCAAGTACCTGGGGCTGGCCGACGCGGTAGCGCTGTGCGTGCGGCACGACATCCCGGCCATCGGGCTGTGGCGGGACCGGGTGGCGGAGGCCGGGCTGGCCTCAGCTGCGGCTTTGGTTCAGCGCGCCGGGCTGCACGTGTCGAGCCTGTGCCGGGGCGGGTTCTTCACGTCTGTCGCGTCGGGCGACGCCGACGGGCGGGCGGCCGTGCGGGCGGACAACGTGGCGGCGGTGCGGGAGGCGGCCGCGCTGGAGGCGGATGCGCTGATCCTGGTGTGCGGCGGGCTGGTGCCGGGCAGCCGGGATCTCGGGCTGGCCCGGCGTATGGTTGCGGACGCGATCGGCGAGCTGGTGCCTGTCGCGCAGCGGCTTGGGGTTCGGCTCGGGATCGAGGCGCTACACCCGATGTTCTGCGCCGACCGGTGCGTGATCGCCTCGCTGGGCGAGGCGGTGGACCTGGCGCTTTTGTTCCCCGCCGAGGCGGTCGGCGTGGTGGTGGACACGTACCACGTGTGGTGGGACGCGCGGCTTTTTGCGGAAATCGCGCGGGCGGCCGGGCGGATCGTCAGCTACCAGGTGTGTGACTGGGTGGTGCCGCTGCCCGCGGACGTTCTGCTCGGCCGGGGGCATCTGGGCGACGGGGTGATCGACTTCGGGCCGATCTCGGACGCCGTGGCGGCGGCGGGCTACCGGGACTACGTCGAGGTGGAGATCTTCAACGCCGACGTCTGGGCCGCGCCGCCGGACGAGACGGCGCGCATGGTGCGGGAGCGGTTCGCGGTGGCGCTGGGCGGGGGCGGAGGCGGGTAGGCGGGTCCGTTCGGCATAAAGGATCTTTGTCGTGGCACAGTGGTGCAGGTGAGTGCGGTGATGAGCGAAGTACGGCCTCCGGAGGAGGACGGGGACGTTCCGGGGTTCTGGCGGGGGCTGGGGGTGCCGGGGCTGGCGGACGTTCATACACACTTCCTGCCGCCGCGGATGATGCGGCGGGTGTGGGAGTACTTTGACGCGGCGGGGCCGCTGGTGGGGGTTCGGTGGCCGATCCGGTACAAGTGGAGCGACGAGGAGCGGGTGGCGCACCTGCGGGGGCTGGGGGTGCGGATGTTCAGTGCGCTGGCCTATGCGCACCGGCCGGATATGGCGGCGGACCTGAACGCGTGGACGATGGCGTTCGCGAAGGCGACGCCGGGGTGCCTGGCGTCGGCGACGTTTTATCCGGAGCCGGGGGTGGCCGGGTACGTGGCCGACGCGGTGGAGGCGGGGGCGCGGATCTTCAAGGTGCACCTGCAGGTGGGCGGGTTCTCTCCCGGCGACCCGCTCCTTGATGGGGTGTGGGGGCTGCTGGCTGAGGCGGGGGTGCCGGTGGTGGTGCACGCCGGGCACGCGCCGGTGGGGACCGAGCACACGGGGCCGGGGCCGTTCGGGGCGGTGCTGGGGCGGTATCCGGGGTTGAGCGCGATCATCGCGCACATGGGGGCGCCGGACTACGACGCGTTCCTGCGGCTGGCCATGGACTACGAGCGGGTCTTTCTGGACACCACGATGATCTTCACCGACTTCTTCGGCCACCTGGCCCCGTTCCCGGCGGCGGCCCTGCCGCTGGCCCGCGAGCTGGGGCTGGCGGGCAAGATCCTGCTGGGCAGCGACTTCCCGAACATCCCCTACCCCTACGCGCGGCAGCTCGCGGGGCTGGCCCGGCTGAACCTGGGCGAGGACTGGCTGCGCGCGGTCTGCTGGGACAATCCGGTGGCGTTGTTCGGGGCGCCTGGCTAGTGGCTAGGCGGGCCTGAGGCGGCCGTCCGGGCCCTGGACCTGCTGGCCGACCGGGACTCCGGCGGACGGGGCCCGAGCAGTGCGCCGATGTACACAAATCGGGGTACACTTAGCTCGTGACTGAGGACGACAGCAGGATGAACGTCCGGGACGTCCGCGCCAATCTCGCCGCAGTACTCGGTCGTGCACAAAGCGGCAGCCCCACTGTCATCATGCGTAACGGCGAGCCGGTGGCCGCCGTCGTTCCCATCGAGGATTTCAACGTCCTTGAAGAGGCCGTCGACCGTTATTTCTCCCGCGAAGCCGACCGTGACCTGGCCGAGAACCCCGATGCGCGCACGTACAGCATGTCCGAGGTGGTGGCCGCGATCTTCGGGGAGGACACCGGCCAGAGCGTCGCATGAAGTACGCGTTCCGCTGGCGCGAACGCGCCGTCCGCCAGCTTCGAGCCATCCCGCAGTCGGCTGCGCTCACCATCTTGCGGGCCCTTACGCCCCTCGGGGACGATCCGCGGAGGCAGGACGCCGACATCAAGAAACTGGCCGGGTACACCGACCGGTACCGGCTACGCGTCGGCGATTACCGGGTCATCTACGAGATCGTGGACGAGCAGCTCATCATCTTGATCGTCGGCGTCGGTCACCGCCGCGAGGCCTACCGCGCACTGCCCTGAAACACGGCCCGCAGGGAGTGTCACACTCTTTCCGCGTGCCGGTTCATGGCCAGCGGAGGTGACCGATGCGCAGATCGATGGCGGCGATGGGCAGTGCGGCGTATTTCGCGGCGGCGGCAGGGATCTTTGCGGTCCTGGTCCCGTGGCTTGTGACCGGCTGGCAGTTTCACCGGCCGTGGTCTTACTGGGTGGTGGCGCAGGCGGCGGGCGTCCTGCTGATCGGCGCGGGGCTGATCCCGGTGGTGAGCGTGTTCGTGCAGTTCGCGCGGGCCGGGGGTACCCCGCTGCCGCTGGCCCCGACCCGGCGCCTGGTGGTGAGCGGGTTCAACCGGTACGTGCGCAACCCGGTCTACCTGGGGTCGCTGCTGATCTTCAGCGGTGAGGCGCTGCTGTTCGGCTCGCTTCGCCTGCTGGTGTACACGGCGGCCGGCTGGGCGGGGGCGGCGGTGTTCGTGCGCTGGTACGAGGAACCCGCCCTGACCCGCAGGTTCGGGGCCGAGTACGAGGCGTACCGGCGCGCGGTGCCCGCCTGGCGACCCCGCCTGCATCCCTGGTCGGGCTAGGGCAGGGCTTGCTAAGGGAGGGCCAGGGTGACGGCGCGGGCGCGGGGCGGGATCACGATGGCGGCGGTGCTGGCGGACTGGTGGACCAGGTGGTGAAGTGGCCGGGGTCGCCGGTGTTGCCCTCGATCGCGTCGTAGTGCATGGGGATGACGTACGAGGGCGCGACCTGGGCGCAGAGCCAGGCGGCTTCGGTCTCGTTCATGTTGCCGACGATGCCGGCCGACTCGCGCATGTGGTCGCGGCCGTTGATGGGCAGCATGAGCACGTCGGGGGCCAGCGCGGCCAGGGCGGTGGGCAGCTCGGAATACACCAGGCCGTCGCCGGCGTGATAGAAGCGGATCCCGCCGATCTCCGCCACGTAGCCGAGGAACCGGACCGGGCCGCCCGCCGGGGCGAACTCGTAGACCACGGGCTGGTCGCCGCCCATCCCGTGCAGGGCGGGCACCGGGTGCACGGTCACGTCGCCGTCGCGCAGCTCCTCCCCCGGCGCCGCGCCCACCAGGCGGTCCGGTCGACGCCGGCGCTTGGCCGCGACCTCGACCACCGGCGCGGGCACGACGATCTTGGCCGCGGAGTTGACCGCGCAGAACTCGCGCAGGAACGGCAGGTCCAGGTGGTCCACGTGCTCGTGGGTGCAGAGCACCAGCGTGACGTCGGCGAAGTCCGCGGCCGAGGCGGGCGGCGGGTAACGCCGGTCGGGGCGATCGGACAGGAAGGGGTCGATCAAGATCCGGCTGTCCCCGGCCGCGAGGCGAAAGCCCGACTGGCCGTACCAGGTGACAGATACAGAGTCCATGGCCCGTTCCGAATAAAAAGATCTCTTTAGCGGTCGTCGCTGAGAACTGGCTCGGGGAGCGTGCCGGCGTTGTGCTCCTGCAGCCGCCAGCGGCCGTACCGGAAGCTGAGCACCGACCAGGAGCAGTTGGACAGCGGGCCGAGCACGCCGAACAGCTCGTCGGGCATGCCGAGCAGGCGCGACATGCCCAGGCGCAGCGCGGCGCCGTGACTGACCACCACGGCCAGGCCGTCGCGGCCGCTGTTTCCCGGTCCGCGGCGGCCGCGGCGGTGCGCTGCAGCGCGGCGGCGACCCGGTCGGCGACGGTGGTGGTCGGCTCGCCGTCCGGCGGGGTCCAGGTCGCGTGCGCCTCGGGGTACCGCTCGCGGATCTCGGCGTCGGTCAGGCCCTCCCAGCAGCCGCCGTGCCGTTCCCGCAGGTCCTTGTCGAGCGTCACCTCGAGCCCGGTCAGCCGGGCCAGCGGCGCGGCGGTGCTGGCCGCGCGGCTCAGGTCGGAGGAGACGATCAGGTCCGGACGGAGCGCGGCGAGCAGGCGCGCGGCCCGCTCGGCCTGGGCCTGGCCGGTTTCATCGAGCGGGATGTCGCTCTGGCCCTGGAAGCGGCGCTCGGCGTTCCACGTCGTCTGCCCGTGCCGCCACAAGACCAGCCGGACCCGTTCGCTCAGCGGGTCCTCCCCGGGTTGACGACCAGCTCGGGCAGCGGGATCTGGGGGCAGTCCTTCCAGATCCGCTCCAGCGCGTAGTAGGTGCGCTCCTCGGAATGCTGCACGTGGACCACGATCTCGAGGTAGTCGAGCAGTACCCAGCGGCCCTCACGCTCGCCCTCGCGACGGATCAGCTGTGCGCCGGCCTGGCGCATGCGGAGCTCGACCTCGTCGACGATGGCCCGGACCTGCCGGTCGTTGGACGCCGAGCACAGCACGAAGGCGTCGGTGATCACGAGCTGCTCGCTCACGTCGTAGGCGATTATGGCGTCGGCCAGCTTGTCCGCGGCCGCCAGCGCGGCGGTCTCCACAAGCTCGACGGCCCTCGGTGTGGCAGTCACGAGTGCTTGCCGGCCTCCCTCGATCGGTTCGTCGTCCTTATTAGCGTCTCATAGCGGGCTGTCATTTCGCCTTCGCGTATAGCCTGCGCTTGGCGATGTACTGCACGACCCCGTCCGGCACCAGGTACCAGACCGGCTCGCCCGCCTCGACCCGGGCGCGGCACTCGGTGGACGAGATGGACAGCGCGGGGATCTCCACCAGGCTGACCTTGCCGTCGGGCAGGCCCGCCCCCGACAGCCGGTGCCCTGGTCGGGTACAGCCTACGAAATGCGCGAGGGTGAATAGTTCGTCCGCGTCGTGCCAGGTCAAGATCTCGGCCAGCGCATCGGCGCCGGTGATGAAGAACAGCTCGTCCTCCGGACCGTTGGCGGCGTGGATTTCGCGCAGCGTGTCGATGGTGTACGTCGGCCCGGGCCGGTCGATTTCGACCCGGCTGACGCTGAACCGGGGGTTCGACGCGGTGGCGATCACCGTCATCAGGTAGCGGTCCTCGGCGGGCGAGACCTGACGGTTGTCCTTCTGGTAGGGCTGGCCGGTGGGCACGAAGATGACCTCGTCCAGCGCGAAGATGTGCGCGACCTCGCTGGCGGCGACCAGGTGACCATGGTGGATGGGGTCGAACGTGCCACCCATCACACCGATCCGCCGCATGGCTAGTGCCCCCTCATGCCCACGTATCGTACCGGCCAGTGTGCGAGTTCGGTGCGGGGACAACTGGCCTTCGATCGGGGCTATGATTCGAGATATGACTTCAGTGCCAGATCGCGCGCGGGTCCGGCTCACCGGCATCTCATCCCGCGCCTATGAGCATCCCGCAGACCGTTCGGCGCTGGTCGCGCTGCGCAAGCTCACCGGCTTCGACACGCTGCTGCGCAGGCTGTTCGGCCTGTTCAACGAGCGGGCCTTCCGGCTGACCTACCTCGCGAGCGCGGTCCGCGTCTCCGAGCGGCAGTTCCCGCACATCTACGAGCTGGTCCGGGACGGTGCCTACATCCTGGACCTGCCCGACGTGCCCGAGTGCTACGTGACCCAGGACCCGACCGTGAACGCGATGGCGCTCGGCCGGGACAAGCCGTTCATCGTCATCACCACCGGCATGGTCAACCTGTACGACCCCGAAGAGCTGCGGTGGGTGGTCGGGCACGAGCTGGGTCACATCCTGTCCGGGCACGCGGTGTACCGCACCATGCTGCTGATCCTGCTCCGGTGGGCGTCGCGGGCCGCGTTCCTGCCGATCGCCCTCGCCCTCACGGCGATCATCTGGGGCCTGGAGGAGTGGTTCCGCAAGTCCGAGCTGTCCTGTGACCGGGCCGGGCTGCTGGCCGGGCAGGACCTGGACGCGGCCCGGCGCGCGCTGATGAAGCTGGCCGGCGGCGCGCAGCTGTCCGAGCTGAACCCGGACGCGTTCCGCGAGCAGGCGCACGAGTACGACGCGGTGCCCGACCTGCGGGACAGCATCCTGAAGATCATGCAGCTGCAGGGGAACACCCACCCGTTCGCGGTGGTCCGGTTCGCCGAGCTCGACTACTGGGCCACGCACGGCGAGTACGAGCGGATCCTCGGCGGCGACTACCCGCGCCGGGACGCCGACGCCAGCGCCTCGGTCGGCGACGAGGTCAAGAACGCCGCCAAGGCGTACCAGGACTCGTGGGCCCGGTCCCAAGACCCGCTGATCGGCATCTTCCGCGGCGTCGCG
Source organism: uncultured Actinomycetes bacterium (assembly GCA_963849595.1). Lineage (GTDB taxonomy): Bacteria > Actinomycetota > Actinomycetes > Streptosporangiales > Streptosporangiaceae > Palsa-504. The sequence goes on along the minus strand of CAWKIB010000026.1, from coordinate 26,977 downwards.
GAGAGCGCGGCGCGAGCCGGCGGCGGCCTGTTCGACCGGCTGCAGAACCGCGGCCCCGGCGGCGGCAGCAACGACGACGACACCAGCAACTAGCTGGGCTTTGCGCCAGCTCCCCCGCGGCAGCTTGCGGCTGGGCGGCGTGGCGCGGAGCCTTTTCATGATCGTGGCCAGTTTGGGCGCAATTAGGGCCCTTTCTGGCCATGATCATGGTCCGGGGTCGGGTTAGAGGATGACTAGGTCGTCGCGGTGGACTACTTCGCGTTCGTACTCGGGGCCCAGCTTGCTGGCCAGCCATCTGGTGGAGCGGCCCATCAGGCCGGGGATCTCGGTGGCGTCGTAGTTGACCAGGCCGCGCGCGATGATCGTGTCGTTCTCGTCGCGGAGGTTCACCGGGTCGCCGGCGTCGAAGGTGCCCTCCACGCCGGTGATGCCGGCGGGCAGCAGGCTGGCGTGCCGCTTCACCACGGCCTCGACGGCGCCCGGGTCCAGGCGCAGGCTGCCGCGGGCCACCGCGGCGTGCCTGAGCCACAGCAGCCTGGTCGCGGGCCGGCGGCCGTGGGCCGCGAAGTAGGTGCCGACCGGGTCCCCGGCCAGCGCGGCGGGCGCGCTGGCCGCGCCGGCCACCACGGTGGGGATGCCGGCCGCGGAGGCGATCAGGGCGGCTTCCACCTTGGTCGCCATGCCGCCGATGCCGGAGCCGTGGACTGCGTGGGTTCCCTGCCCGGCTCGCAGGCCGCGGCCGAGCCGGATGCCCTCCAGGTCGGCCTGGCCGCGCACCTCGGCGATCCGCTGGGCCGCGCCGCGGCGCGGGTCACCGTCGTACACGCCGTCCACGTCAGAGAGCAGGACGAGCGCTTTAGCGTGCGTGACGTGGGCGACGAGCGCGGCCAGCCGGTCGTTGTCGCCGAACCTGATCTCGTCGGTGGCGACCGTGTCGTTCTCGTTGACCACCGGGAGCACACCCAGCTCGAGCAGCCGGTCCAGGGTGCGCTGGGCGTTGCGGTAGTGGGTCCGGCGCATCAGGTCATCCGCGCTGAGCAGGACCTGACCGGTGCGGATGCCGTGCTGGGCGAAGGCCGCGGTGTACCGGGCGATGAGCAGGCCCTGGCCGACGCTGGCCGCGGCCTGCTGGGTGGCCAGGTCGCTGGGCCGCCGGGTCAGGCCCAGCGGGACCAGGCCGGACGCGATCGCCCCGGAGGAGACCAGTACGACCTGGGTCCCGGCGCCGTGGCGGGCGGCCAGGGCGGCGGCCAGGGCGGTGATCCGGTCGTCGGCGATCTCTCCGGCCACGGTGGTCAGTGAGGACGAGCCGACCTTGACCACCACCCGGGTCGCCGCCGCGATGGCCGGTCTCAAGCCTCCGGGTGCGCTGATGGTCACGGAGTGAGCCGGGGATCGGTGCCGCGCGGGCCGTGGTGCGGCCCCCGGGCCCGGGCCCCGCTGCTCATCGGCGCGGCCGGGTCCCAGTCGAAGACCACCGCGTCGTCCGGCTCGCCGATCAGGACCTCCGCGCCCGCCTCGGCGCCCGCGTCGGCGAGCGCCTCCTCCACGCCCAGGCGGGCCAGCCGGTCGGCCAGGTAGCCGACCGCCTCGTCGTTGCTGAAGTCGGTCTGCTGGACCCAGCGCCGCGGCTTCTCGCCGCGGATCAAGAAGGTGTCCTCGCCGAGGCGGAGCACCTCGAAGCCCGGCTCGTCGACGTTCTTCACTGCGACCTTGACCCGGACGCGCTCGGCGGGCTGTTCGGCCGGGCGGGCGGCGCGGTCGGCGGCGACCAGCGCGGCCATGGCGAAGCCCAGCGGGCGCAGGCCCTCCCCGGTGGCGGCGGAGATCTCGAAGACCTGGTAGCCGCGTTTTTCGCAGGTCTGGCTTGACCTGGATCGGCGCGTTCGCGGGCGGCCGGGACGTCGATCTTGTTCAGGCGATGAGCCGCGGCCTGGCTACCAGGTCGACACCGGTCGCCTCGCCGTAGGCGGTCAGTTCGTACTCGATCGCGGCCAGGTCGGCGACGGGGCTTCGGCCGGGTTCCTCGGTGGCACAGTCGAGGACGTGGACCAGGATGGAACAGCGCTCCACGTGGCGGAGGAAGTCGTGGCCGAGGCCCTTGCCCTGGCTGGCGCCCGGGATCAGTCCCGGCACGTCGGCCACGACGAACTGCACGTCGCCGGCCTCTACCACGCCCAGGTTGGGGATCAAGGTGGTGAACGGGTAGTTGGCGATCTTGGGCCGGGCCGCGGACATGGCCGCGATGATCGAGGACTTGCCGGCGTTGGGGAAGCCGACCAGCCCGACGTCGGCCACCGTCTTCAGCTCGAGGATGAGGTCACGCTGCTGTCCCGGCTCGCCCTTGAGCGCGAAGCCCGGTGCCTTGCGCCGCGGGCTCGCGAGGGCCGCGTTGCCGAGGCCGCCGCGGCCGCCGGCCGCGGCCACGAACCTGGTGCCGACGCCGAGCAGGTCGGCGAGCACCTCGCCGTCCGCGGTCTTGACCTCGGTGCCGTTCGGCACGGCGATGATCAGATCCGGGCCGTTGGCGCCGGTCCGGTTGGAGCCCTCACCCTGCCGGCCGTTGCCGGCCCGCCGCACCGGGCGGCGGTGGAAGTCGAGCAGCGTGGCCGAGCTCGCGTCCACCTCGAGGATCACGGCTGCCGCCGCGGCCGCCGTTGCCGCCGTCGGGGCCGCCGAGCGGCTTGAACTTCTCCCGGTGGATCGAGGCGCAGCCGTTTCCGCCGTGGCCCGCCTGCACCTGCAGCGTGACCCGGTCGGCGAACTCCGCCACGATGTCCCTCTCTTTGATCCCTATTCGATTCCATGAGAAAGGCGGGCCAGGGTCTGCCCGGCCCGCCTTCTGGTCGTGCTGTCGCGTTCGGGGCCTACGCCGACGGCTCGGCCGGACTCGGCCGGGACGATGCTCACGGCCCGGCGACCGCGGACCGCGCCGAACTTCACCTTCCCGCGGACCAGCGCGAACAGCGTGTCGTCGCCGCCCCGTCCCACACCCTGGCCGGGGTGGAAGTGCGTGCCGTGCTGGCGGACGATGATCTCGCCCGCGTTCACCAGCTGGCCGCCGTAGCGCTTGACGCCGAGGCGCTTGGCCTTGGAGTCACGGCCGTTGCGGCTGGATGACGCGCCCTTCTTGTGTGCCATCTCAGTCCTCCTCCGCTTCGCCGGGGCCTTGCTCTGCGGCTTGGCGCTTTGAGCCTTGGCGGTCGATGCCTTGGCGCTCGAGGCCTTAGCGGTCGAGGCCTTGGCGGTCGAGGCCTTGGCGGTCGAGGCCTTGGCGGTCGAGGCCTTGGCCTCGGTGCCGATGCCGGTGATCCGCACCTGGGTGTACCGCTGCCGGTGGCCCAGACGCCGCCGGTAGCCGCTCTTGTTCTTGTACTGGATCATGTTGATCTTGGGGCCCGCCGTGTCACCGACGATGTCCGCCGTGACCTGGTAGCGGCCGACCTCAGCGGGGTCGCTGATGACCCGGTCACCGTCGACGACCAGCAGGGCGGTCAGCGTGATGCTCGACCCGGCCTTGCCGTCCAGCTTGTCGACGGTGACGACGTCATCCAGCGCGACCTTTTCCTGCCTGCCGCCGCAGCGCACAATCGCGTACACCCGAGATCTCTCTTTCGTCGCGCTTACCTGGCGTGCCCCGGCGCGCCGGTGGTCACCACGGCGGCTCGCTTGCACATCGGGGCCCGCCCAGCGGGCAACTCCCGACCGCTAAGGCTACCAGACCTCGGAGCGTCCACGAACCCAGACCGTCCGGCCCCGGCGTGCGCCGCTCGCCGCAACGACACTCGCCGCAACGACACCGATGAAACATTGGTGTCGCTGGAGCGGCACCGATGAAACATTGCTGTCGTTAGGCGTGCGGCGCTGCGGGCGTCAGGCGGCACCGTCCTGGGCCTGCGGTGGGTCCGGCAGGGCCACCGGAGGTGCAGCGGGGGCTTCTGGTGCGGCTGGTGTCTGGGGGGCTGGCGCTTCGGTAGCCGGTGCGGTGTTCGGCGCGTTCGCGGCGTTCGCGGAGGGGCGGCGACGGCGGCGACGGCCGCTGCCGGAGCGGGCCGGCTCGGCTGGGCCGTCGGGGGCTTCGGCGTCAACCGACGAGGCACCGGCCGGCTGGCCGTCCGCGTGCTGGCCGTCCGCGTGCTGGCCGTCCGCGTGCTGGCCGTCCGCTTGCTGGCCGTCGGCGCGCTGGCGTCAGCCGCGCTGGCGTCGGCCGCGCTGGCGTCGGCCGCGGGAGCGTCCGGGCGGATGCGGGCGGCGACGGTGGCCGGGCTGGCGCCGGAGCCCCGGGAGCCGTTGCCGCCGTTGCCGCCGTTGCCGCCGCCGCGCTGGTGCACGTGGTGGGAGGCCTGCGTGTCGGTCTCGGGGTCGAACGCGACGATCACGCCGCGTCCGTTGCAGCACTCGCAGGGCACCGAGAAGGCCTCGAGCAGCCCCGCGCCGACCCGCTTCCTGGTCATCTGGACCAGGCCCAGCGAGGTCACCTCGGCCACCTGGTGCTTGGTCCGGTCCCGGGCCAGGCATTCCAGCAGCCTGCGGAGCACCAGCTCGCGGTTGCTCTCCAGCACCATGTCGATGAAGTCGATGACCACGATGCCGCCCACGTCACGCAGCCGGAGCTGGCGGACGATCTCCTCGGCGGCCTCGAGGTTGTTCCGGGTGACGGTCTCCTCCAGGTTCCCGCCCTGGCCGGTGAACTTGCCGGTGTTCACGTCGATGACCGTCATGGCCTCGGTCTTGTCGATGACGAGCGAGCCGCCGCTGGGCAGCCACACCTTGCGGTCCAGCGCCTTGGCCAGCTGCTCGTCGATGCGGTAGGCACCGAATACGTCGCGGTCGTCCTGCCAGCGGGTGAGCCGGTCGGCCAGGTGCGGGGCGACGTACCTGACGTACTCGTCGACCGTGTCCCAGCCCTCGTCGCCGGACACGATCAGGTTGGCTGAAGTCTTCGTTGAACACGTCCCTGATGACCCGGATGGTCAGATCGGGCTCGCTGTAGAGCAGCGCGGGCGCGCTGGCCGTCTTGGCCTTCTTCTCGATCGCCTCCCACTGGGCGGCGAGCCGGGCCACGTCGCGGGACAGCTCTTCCTCGGCCGCGCCCTCGGCCGCGGTGCGGACGATGACGCCGCCGTCCTCCGGCATGACCTTCTTCAGGATCTGCTTGAGCCGGTTCCGCTCGGTGTCGGGCAGCTTGCGGCTGATGCCGGTCATGGACGCGCCCGGCACGTAGACCAGGTACCGGCCGGGCAGGCTGATCTGGCTGGTCAGCCGGGCGCCCTTGTGCCCGACCGGATCCTTGGTGACCTGCGCGATCAGCGACTGGCCGGCCTTGAGCGCGGACTCGATCCGCTTGGGCTGGCCCTCCAGGCCGCTGACGTCGAAGTTGACCTCGCCGGCGTAGAGCACCGCGTTGCGGCCCTTGCCGACGTCGACGAACGCGGCCTCCATGGACGGCAGGACGTTCTGCACCTTGCCCAGGTAGACGTTGCCCACGTAGGACTGGTGGGTGGACCGGTTCACGTAGTGCTCGACCAGCACGCCGTCTTCCAGCACCGCGATCTGCGTCCGGTCCTTGCGCTGGCGGACCACCATGGTGCGCTCGACCGACTCGCGGCGGGCCAGGAACTCTGACTCGGTGATGATCGGCGGACGGCGGCGGCCGGTTTCCCGGCCCTCGCGGCGCCGTTGCTTCTTGGCCTCGAGCCGGGTCGAACCCTTGACCGACCGCACGTCGTCGTGGGTGGCGGTGCTGGCTTTGGCGGGGCCGTTCGGCTCGCGAACGTGGACCACGGTGTCCGGCGGGTCATCGGCGCTGAGATCGGATCCGGGCGCCCCGTCGGACGAACCACGGCGCCGCTTGCGCCGGCGCCGACGTCCCGCGGCCGTCTCGCCGTCCCGCCGGTCGGCGGAGTCGGCGTCGTCCTCCGGGCCGCCGTCCTCGGCTGGCTCGGCGGATCCTTCCGCGGCCTGCTGGCCGGCGGGGTCCTGGGCCGCGCTGGGCCGGCGGGTGCGCGTACGTGTCGACCGGGACCGCGGGGTCTCGGGCTGGTCCTGGGCGGCCTCGGCGTCCGGGCGAGGGCCGTCGGCGTCCTGGGCCGCCGGGGTGTCCCCGGCTTCGGCCGCGTCGTCGGTCCGGGTCCGGCTGCGGCTGGGCCTGCGCCTGCGGCGGCGCGCGGCACCCGTGCCGTCGTCATCGACGCCGCCGTCACCGGCCGCGTCGCCGTTGGCCGGCGGTCCGGCCGCGTGGCTCGGCGGTCCGGCCGGCCGCGTGGACTCGGTCGACCGCGTGGACTCGGTCGACCGCGTGGACTCGGTCGGCCGCGTGGACTCAGTCGGCCGCGTGGACTCACTCGGCTGGGCGGCGGCCGGCTCGGGCCGTATCGCCGGCGGCTGGAACACCACCGGCGGCGGCTGGAACACGGCCGCTGGCACGCTCGGCGCGGGTGCGCTCAGCTCCCCGGCTGCGCGCCCGCCCCCGGCGTTGTCACTGTTTTCTCTGTCGTACAGCTCGCTCTCGAGCATTCGGGCAATCTCCAGTCAGGCTCCCGGGCGCGCGAGTCCGCGGCATGCCGTCCAGGGACGGCCTACCGCGGCGCAACCGCACGCCGCGCGGGAGCACATTGTCAACATAGGCGCAGGCGGAGCCGCCCTGACGGCGGCTCTGGCCTCGCGCGGTACACGCGCGGGACCGGCAGCGCTGAGCCTGGTTTCCTGTCTCTGTTTTCACGTCACGGCTCCCCTGCACCACAGCAACGCCCCCATAACGCGCTCGTCCCGGCCAGGAGGGCCAGCGAACCCTGCGCCAGCCGGGTGGTTATGGGCGGCGAGGACGGGACGACGCCGTGCTGCTCGCGGAGCGCGGTCAGCACGTCATCGGGCCGTACAGCGGGAGCTGTATGCAGAACAACCATTCGAAGAATGGCACAATCTTGTACATCTGTCACGGCGGCGCGCGGGCCAGGGTCGGAACCGGTTCTCCCGCGTCGAGCGTGACCACGGCCGCGCGGGCGTCCAGGCGCCGGACGCCCTTGTCCGTGAGGCGCTCTACGGGCGCCTCACGGACGGGCGAGGAAACCCGCGACGGCCCGCTCAGCCGCCGCTGGCTCCACGCCCGGCAAAACTACTCGCCACTGCGACGCCTCCAGGGCGCCGAGGACGGTGTGGTCCCCGGCCGGCCCGTCGGCATCGTCCATGACGTCGATCACATCTATCCCATCAGGCAAAGTCGCGTTCAGCCGCTCGCGCACGTGCGCCGCGGCCTGGCGGGAAGTCAGCGCAAGACTCAGGTACTCGGCCTCGCTCGCCACCCCGGTCGGAGCTCCGCCCGCATAGGAGATCCTCGGGTGCGGCGTGAACCCGGCAGAGTAAGCGATCGGCAGCCCAGCCCGGCGCACTCCCCGCTCGAAGACGCGCGCCACGTCCCGGTGGCTGGCAAACCGCATCTTTCCGCGCTTAGCATACCGGACCACCAGATGCTGCACCGCAGGCCTCTGGGCTGCCGGCTGCGCCACTTCCCTCGTCGCATTCGCGTCCTCAGTCCAGGCGCCGCCGCGCCCTGGCTGCTCATGGCCTCCCGCTCACTACGGGAAGCAGGCGCCTCCCGTCGAGCCGCTCCCCGGTCGGACCCACCTGGATCTCGGTACCCATAGCGGAGCAGACCCCGCATTCATAACACGGAGTCCAGCGGCAATCTTCCACCTCGGCCGCTCCCTCGGGGGCGATGGAGTCCTGCCAGTCCTGCCAGAGCCAGTCGCGGTCAAGGCCCGCGTCCAGGTGATCCCAGGGGAACACCTCACTGTAATCACGTTCGCGCGTAGTGTACCATGCGACGTCCACCGGCTCGGTGGCCAGCGCAGACTCGGCGCTGCGCATCCACCGCTCGAACGAGAAGTACTCACTCCACCCGTCGAACCGCGCGCCGTCCCGCCACGCGGCCAAGATCACGCCGCCCACCCGGCGGTCGCCCCGCGACAGCAGCCCTTCGATGATGCCCGGCTCCCCGTCGTGGTACCGGAACCCGATCGACTTGCCGTAGGCGCGATCGGCCCGCAGCGCGCCGCCGAGGGCGCGCAGCCGCGCGTCCACCACCTCCGGCGCGCACTGCGCGGCCCACTGGAACGGCGTATGCGGCTTGGGCACGAAGGCGCCGATCGACACCGTGCACCGGATGTCGCGCCGCCCGGTCGCCTCCCGGCCCGCGGCGATGACCCGGCGGGCCAGCTGCGCGATGGCCAGCACGTCGGCGTCGGTCTCGGTCGGCAGCCCGCACATGAAGTACAGCTTCACCTGGCGCCACCCGCTGGCGTAGGCGGTGGTGACGGTGCGCAGCAGGTCCTCCTCGGTGACCATCTTGTTGATCACCTTGCGCATCCGCTCGGACCCGCCCTCGGGGGCGAAGGTCAGTCCGGAGCGGCGGCCGTTGCGGCTCAGCTCGTTGGCCAGGGTCACGTTGAACGCGTCCACCCGGGTCGACGGGAGCGACAGCCCGACGTTCGTGCCCTCGTAGCAGTCGGCCAGGTCGACGGCGATCTCGTTGATCTCGCTGTGGTCCGCGCTGGACAGCGACAGCAGCCCGACCTCGTCGAACCCGGTGGCCGCGACGCCGCCGGCGACCATCGAGCCGACCGTGGTGATGGAGCGCTCGCGGACCGGCCGGGTGATCATCCCGGCCTGGCAGAACCGGCAACCGCGGGTGCAGCCGCGGAAGATCTCCACGCTGTACCGCTCGTGCACGGTCTCCGCGACCGGGACGATGGGCTGGCGCGGATACGGCCACGCGTCCAGGTCCATCACCGTGTGTTTCGAAACTGTGGGCGGAACACCTTGACGGTTCGGCGATACGTTCGATATCCTGCCGTCGGGGAAATACGATACGTCGTAGAAGCGAGGCACGTAGGCGACCGTCGCGAGCCTGGCCAGCAGTCCGTCCCGGCCGCCGGGCTGCCCGGCGCGCTTCCAGTCGCGAATCAGGCCGGTGATCGCGAGCACCGCCTGTTCGCCGTCGCCGAGGACCACCGCGTCCAGGAAGTCGGCGACGGGTTCGGGGTTGAACGCCGCGTGGCCCCCGGCGATGACCAGAGGGTGAGCCAGGGTCCGTTCGGCAGAAAAAAGAGGGATCCCCGCCAGGTCGAGCACGGTGAGGAGGTTTGTATAGGCCATCTCGGTCGCGAAGCTGAAGCCGAGCGCGTCGAAGGCGCTGACCGGCCGGTGCGCGTCCACCGTGAACTGCGGCACGCCATGTTCGCGCATGAGTGCCTCGAGGTCGGGCCACACGGTGTAGGTGCGCTCGGCGAGCACGCCCTCGCGCTCGTTCAGGACCTCGTAGAGGATCTGGACGCCCTGGTTGGGCAGCCCGACCTCGTAGGCGTCCGGATAGCACAGCGCCCACCGGACGTCGGCGCTGTCCCAGTCCTTGGTGACCGAGCCCACCTCGCCGCCGACGTACTGGATCGGCTTGCGCACGCGCGGCAGCAGCGGCTCGAGCGCTGGGTAGACGGAGTCAACAGGCATCTAAGTACATTATCCGAACGGACCGTGGTGACACCGCCGCGCAGCGGATCGCTCGCGGGCGCTCGCGGTCAAAGTGGGCTCGCCTGGTCGTGGGGGCGTTTAGGGTGGGCACCTGTGACTTCTGGACCGAGTGAAGGAATCCGATGAACACGTACCGCTCTATCGCGCTGGTCCTGGCCAGCCTGCGCGGCCGGCCTGTCCGTGGCGGCGTGCTCGGCCGGGACCCCGTCGGCCAGCTCGTCCACCACGAGTCCGGCCGCCACGGGTTCGGCCACGCCGAGCCGGAGCGCGGCCCCGGTTGTATCGTCCGCCGTGCCGACGTCCGGACCGCCGATCGCGGGCCGCATGATCACGGTCAAGGGGAAGGTCGGCAGCTTCCCGGTTCCGGCCGCGGCGAAGATCGGCGAGAACATGTCGGGCGGTTCGTCGCTCCTCGTCGTCTTCGGCTTGGTTGTCCCCGCGGACGTGGCGCGTTTCTACGCCACGGCGCTGCCGCAGGCCGGTTTTACCGTCACGAGCAACTCGTTGGTCAGCCAGGGCGCCCAGAAGGGGGCGATTATCCAGTTCACCGGTCACGGTTTCAAGGGCAACATCGAATCGGTGGCTCAGTTCCCGGGCGCCAGCGTCACCGGGATCGGCGCCACGAACGTGACCACGGTCATCATGTCCTCGACTGCGTAAGGCTGGACGGCAGGCGGCCGCGAGCGGCGGCACCTGCTGGTCGGCGGCGTCTGTTACGCGGGCGCTAGTCAGTGAAGACGCTGTGGTGGCGGCGGACGGACTGGAGCATGCCGATGGCGATCATGTCGGCGAAGACCGCCGAGCCGCCGTAGGAGACGAACGGCAGCGGCAGGCCGGTGATGGGCATGATGCCGATCGTCATGCCGATGTTCACGAACGACTGGAACGCGAACCAGATCGCCACGCCGGAGGCGATCAGCACGCCGAACAGGTCGTCGGCGCGGGCGGCGATGCGGATCGCGCGGACGATCACGATGCTGAGCAGGACGACGATGGTGATCGTGCCGACGAAGCCGAGCTCCTCGCCGGCCACGGTGAAGATGAAGTCGGTCTGCTGGGAGGGCACGTAGTTGCCCGCCACGATCGAGCCGTGGAACAGCCCGGTGCCGAACATCCCGCCCGAGCCGACCGCGATCTTGGCCTGGGCCGCGTTGTAGCCGGCGCCGGCCAGGTCGGCGGACGGGTGCAGGAACGAGGTGAACCTGGTCAGCTGGTAGGACTTCAGCAGGTGCGTGCCGCCGACCAGGGCGGCGGCCCCGCCCACGATCGCGGCCAGGGCGGCGATAATGCGCAGCTTGGTCCCGGACAGCACGATCATGGTGGCGGTCACCACGGCGAGCACCAGGGCCACGCCCAGCGCGGGCTCCTTCACGACCAGGGCCAGCAGCGGCGCGGCGCAGGCCAGGGCCAGCAGCACCGAGCGCAGGCCGGGCGTACCGCGCCACCGGGACTGGCTGAACACCGTGGCTAGGGCCAGGACGAGCGCGACCTTCGCGAACTCCGACGGCTCGACCTGGAAGCCGCCGGGCAGGTTGATCCACGCGTGCGCCCCGTTGACGGCATGGGTGGCGAACACCGCCAGCAGGCCGAGCACGGTCGCGCCGTAGACGAACGGCGTCCACGATCGCAGTCGCCGACTGTCGATGAAGCTCACCGCGAACATCAGGATCAGCCCGATCACGACCCACAGCAGCTGCTTCTTCAGGTAGGTATGCGGGTTCGCGCCCGCAGCCAGCAGTGAGGGCTGGGTGGCCGACCAGACGAGTAGGACGCCGATCGCGCTGAGCGCGCTCACCACGACGATCAGCAGCCAGTCCATCTGCCGCAGGACGGAGTTCCGGGCAAATGCCCGGGCCGCGAGGGACCGCGGGCGGCTCGAGAACGTCCCGACGCGCGGCAGGCCGTAGCCGCGGACGGTGTAGCTCGGGCTGGACCGGCCCAGCATCATGGCTCCCTGGTGTAGCCGGCCGGCGCGTCGATCGCGCCGGTGGAGGTGATCTGCGGTAGCGCGGACGGCAGGTGGCCGCTGGGCACCGCGGCCTTGTGCCCCTCGAGGCCGTAGATGTCGTCCCAGATCTGGCGGACCGCGGGGGCGGCCACGTCGGCGCCGTAACCGGAGTTCGGGACCATGACCACGACCACGTACTTCGGGTTGTCGCACGGCGCGAACGAGGCGAACACCGAGGTCGCGTTCTTGCCGAACAGCTGGGCGGTACCGGTCTTGCCCGCCACGCAGACCTGGTTGAGCGGGAACCCGCCGAAGGCGCCGGCCGCGGTGCCCTGGGTCACCACTCCGGCCAGCGCGTTGCGGATGTAGGCCAGCGTGTTGCCGGAGGTCGGCAGGTGGCGGATGACCGGCGGGTTGATCTTCTGGACCACCTGCCCGGTGGTCGGCGAGATGAGCGCCTCGCCGATCCGCGGGCTGTACAGGGTGCCGCCGTTGGCCAGCGCCGCGTACGCGTTGGCCAGCTGGAGCGGGGTGACGGTCACGTAGCCCTGGCCGATGGCGGCGATGGCGGCCTGCCCGGGCTCCCACTGCCAGCCGTTCTGGCAGTCCTGGTACTCGATCTGCTGGACGTAGGAGCCGTTCTGCTTGCCGTACTTGCACCAGTTCTGGCCGGTGTGCGCGTTGTCCTTCCACAGGTAGTACAGCCACTGCCGGGTGGGGATGGACCCGGCCGACTCGGCCGGCAGGTCGATGCCGGTGCCGGTGCCGAAACCCCAGTCCAGTTCCATCTTCTGCATCTTCTGGGTCGGGGCGTTCGGCCCGGTGCTCTGGTTGGCCTTCGGGTCGTCGCTTTAGTACATGTCCTCGCCGAGCTGGTAGTACACCGTGTCGCAGGACTGGATGAGCGCCGTCGCGAACGTCATGTCGCCGAGGTTGGGGTTGCCGTCGTTCAGGAACTTCTGGCTGCCGATACTGACCGAGGCGGGGCAGCTGTACAGGCCGTCCAGCGGGTACCCGTCGGCCACGGCCGCGGCGGTCGAGGTGACCTTGAAGGTCGAACCCGGCGCGTACTGACCCTGCGCGGCCCAGTTGATGATCGGCTCCCCGTCCTTGGTGCCGAACAGGTCGTTGAACTCCTGCTGCGAGATGCCGCCGGTCCACACGCTCGGGTTGTAGTCCGGGTAGCTGGCCATGGCCACGACGCGGCCGGTGGTGGTCATCACGACCGCCGCGCCCTGGTTGGCGGCGTTCCCGGACGCCCGCGACCGGTTGATCGCGCCGTTGAGGGCGTTCTGGACGTCGGCCTGGATCTGCGCGTTGATGCTGGTCACCAGGTCATCACCGGTGACCGGCGAGGTCTGGCTGACGGTGCCGGTGACGTCGCCGCCGGCGTTGACCGACACCACCTGGGTCCCGGCCTGGCCGCGGAGCTGGCTGTCGTACTGGGCCTCCAGGCCGGCCTGGCCGACCAGGTCCACGCCGGAGAAGCCGGTCACCGGCAGGTGCCGGCTGGCGATCTCCTGCGGGGTGATCGGCTGCAGGTAGCCCAGGACCTGCGCCGGGTTGGCGCCGTCGGGCTCGGGGTACTTGATGACCGGCTGAACCTGCGCGGTGACGCCGGGGAATTCCTTCTGCTCCTCCATGACCTGCAGCGCCACCTGGTCCGAGACGTGCTGGTCGACCGGGATGGGCTGGTAGGGAGACCCGGCCCAGCAGGGCTGCGGCACGCCCTTGGTGCACAGCCGGGTCTGCTCGCTCAGCTGGGTGTACGACATGCCGAGCAGCGGGGCGAGCCGTTTCAGGACGGGCGTCGCGCCGCCGGGCTGCTGGTTCAGCGTCATCATGTCCACCGAGACGACCAGGGCCGTCTGGTTGGTGACCAGCTGGTTGCCCACGTCGTCGAGGATCTGGCCGCGGACCGCGGGCACGATCACGTCCCGGGTCTGGTTCTGCTCGGCCAGCTTGGTGAACGACGTGTTGTTCAGCACCTGCAGGTAGTAGAGCCGGCCGCCGAGCGAGATCAGCATCGCGGCGGCGAGCACGTAGAGCACCACGAGACGGCGGCGCGACGACACGTTCACCGGTAACCTCCTGTCCGCCATCTCTTCTTCGCTCTCGGGCGCGGCATGTGCAAGCGGGCCGGGTCCGGCTCCCAGGCGGGACGAGCGCCGCAGCCAGCCGCGGCCCGGCGAGCTGCGCCGCAGCGACGAGCTGCCCCGAAGGGCGGTCTGGCTCGAGCGCAGGCGCGGCTGGCGCCGGGCCGTCCCGCGCAGGGCGCCGGTCAGCCGGGCGAGCATGCCGGGCCGGGACCGGCGCGGCGCGTACCCGGTGGCCGAGCCGCCGGGCGACGAGCGAAGCCGGCCGGCCGTTCGGCGTGTGGTGAGGGGGCGGCCGAACGCGGAGCCTCGCCGCGACGAGCTGCCTGGTCCGGTTGAGCGGCCCACTCCGGTTGAGCGGCCCAGTCCGGATGAGCGGCCCAGGAAGGGCGAGCGGCCCAGGAAGGGTGAGCGGCCCAGGAAGGGTGACCGGCCGATCGACGCCGACTTCCTGGCGGGGGCTGACGGGCGCAGCGCCGAGGGTGAGTGGCTGAACACCGAGCCGCCGAGCAGCGACCGGCCCATCTGCGACCGGCCGAGGTTCAGGGCTCTGCTGGTTCCCCCGAGCCCACTGCTGGTTCCCCCGAGCCCACCCATGATGCCGCCGAGCGCGCCCCCGCCGCGACGGGCCCCGAACTTGACCTTGGCCGCGCCGTTGCCGAGAGCGCCCGCCATCGTGCCGCTGGCGAGCCCCTGACCCCGGCGCGAGTTGCCGTTGGCGAACGCGGCGCCGAGCGTGCCCGCGCCGAGCGCACCGCCATGGCCGAGCTTCAGGCGGGGCTCGCGCTTGGCCGTGGCCGGGCCGCGCAGGCCACCTCCCAGGCCCTCGCCCTTGCCGCGCTCGGACAGCCGCAGCCGCGGCGTATTGCCCCCGTTGACCTGCCTGATGGCGCCCTGGGTGGCGCCCGCCGAACTCCGTGCCGCCGACATCGACCAGGCGGCCCGGCTGCGCTCCCCGCGCGGCGCTCCGGCCAGGCGCAGCGCCGCGGCGGCCGCGTACAGCACGAACGGGCACAACAGCACGTCGTAGACGACGGCCACGGGCAGCACGTGCCTGATCGCGGACCAGGTCACCCGCGGATCGCTGAGCATGGCGCCGAGCAGGGCGGCCAGCGCCTCCCCGAGGACGGCCCCGGCCGCGGTGACCACGATCTCGAACAGCGCCGTGCGCCCTTGCTCGGGTACCCCTTCGCTGTTCGGCACGTCGGCGGCCAGGCCGCACGCGTAGCCGATCAGGCAGAACACCAGGGCGTTCTGGCCGACGAAGTGGCTGCCCGGCGGGGCGACGTCCAGCGCCAGGCCAGCCCAGAACCCGATCAGCACGCCGGTCATCGGACCGCCCGCCAGGGCCAGCGCGGCCACCGCGAGCAGCACCACGTCGGGGCCAGCCCCGCCGGGGAAGGCGATCCGGTCGACGATGGTGAGCTGGACGATGACCGCGATGCTGACGGCCACGAAGGAGATGAGCCCGCGTACCATCAGCCTCCGCCGCCCGTCGCCGACGGGGTGGCCGAGGGTCCCCCGGCCGACGGCAAGGTGCCCGGGGCGAGGGAGGCCGAGGAGGACGCGCTGGGGGTGACGGTGATCGTGACCGTGGGGGCGGGACGCGGCAGGATCGAGGTTCTCGGGTTGTGCTTGGGCACCTGGACCACGACGCCGACCACGCCGAGGGCGGTGAAGTCGACGAACGGGCGGACCAGCGCCGTCTGGGTCAGCGATCCGGGGCTGGAATGGACCGAGACGACCGTGCCCACCGGCACGCCGGGAACCTCCGGCCGGTCACCCACCGAGGCGTAGGTATCGACCTGCTGCCCGGGCTCCAGCACCGCGTTCGCGTCGAACAGGGTGAGGCGCAGCATGGCCGACCCGGACGTGGACTTGCCGGTCCCGGTGACGGCGCCGATCTCGCCGCTGCCCTGCAGCTGGACGCCGATCACCGACGACGCGTCGTCGGCCAGCAGGACGGTCGAGGTGTCCTCGCTCACCTGGGTGATGGTGCCGACGAAGCCGGAACCATTGAGCACGGTCTCGTCCGGCTTGATCCCGTCGCTGCGCCCGATGTCCAGCGTGACCGTATCGGAGTAGTCGCCGCCGGCCGCGATCACGTTCGCGGCCATGATCCGGTAGCCGCCCGCGTCGAGCTGCAGCAGCTGCGTCAGCTGCTGCCGGGCGGTCTTGCTCAGCTGAGCCGAGCTGAGCTGGGCACGCAGCGCGGCGTTCTCCTGCTGCAGGTTCGCGATCGTGCTCTGCGCCGAGGGCCCGCCGGTAATCGAGTCGAAGAGGCTGGCGACGGGGTCGGTCACGTCGTGCGTGACCCGCTCGATAGGCCCGAAGACGTCCGCGCCCGACGTTGCGGGCCGGGGATGCGCCGCCATCCCGGAAATCCAGCGTGATCAGGGCAATCGCGATGATCAGGAGCACGCCGAGGACCAGGCGTGTACGCCGGCTGTCGTGCACTGGGGCTCCTCGTCAGTGTTCTCCACGCTGGCCCGCTCGGCCGATGCGACGGGGTCTCGGGCCGCGTCAGGATCAGCGCCTGTGGTCGGGCACCAGAACCTGACGCAACGTATCGAAGTCCTCGACACACTTGCCCGTGCCGAGCACCACGGAGTCCAGCGGGTTGTCCGCGACCTGCACGGGCATCCCGGTTTCCTCCCGGATTCGTGACTCTAGTCCGCGCAGGAGGGCGCCGCCGCCGGTCAGCGCGATGCCCCGGTCCATGACGTCGCCGGCCAGCTCGGGCGGGCACTTGTCCAGCGTGTTCTTGACCGCGTCGATGATCAGGTTAAGCGGTTCCTCGATCGCGCGGCGCACCTCAGCCGCGGAGATGACGACGGTCTTGGGCAGGCCGCTGACCAGGTCCCGGCCCCGGATCTCGGCGTGCGGCTCGTCCTCGGACGGGTATGCCGAGCCGAGGGCCATCTTGATCTCCTCGGCGGTCCGCTCGCCGAGCATGAGCGAGTACTCCTTCTTCCCGAAGGTGATGATGGCCTGGTCCATCTCGTCGCCGCCGATCCGGATCGACTGGGAGGTGACGATGCCGCCCAGCGAGATCACCGCGACTTCGGTGGTGCCGCCGCCGATGTCGACCACCATGTTGCCGGTCGGTTCGTTGATCGGCAGGCCCGCGCCGATCGCCGCGGCCATCGGCTCTTCGATGATGTAGACCCGCCGGGCGCCGGCCTGGTGGCCGGCCTCCTTGACCGCGCTCTGCTCCACGCCGGTGATCCCGCTCGGCACGGCTACCACCAGCCTCGGCTTGGCCAGATGGGTACGGCGATGCACCTTCTGGATGAAGTACCGCAGCATCCGCTCGGTCACGTCGAAGTCGGCGATGACCCCGTCCTTGAGCGGGCGCACCGCCACGATATTGCCCGGGGTGCGGCCGATCATCCGTTTAGCCTCGGCGCCCACGGCCACGATCTGGCCGTTGTTGGTATTGAGCGCGACGACCGACGGTTCGTTCAGCACGATGCCGCGTCCACGCACGTAGACCAGCGTGTTCGCAGTTCCGAGATCGACCGCCATGTCACGGCCGAGGAACGTCAGCGCGTTGCTCATCGGGAACGGGAACCTTCCGATCCGGGCTGGAGATCTGGAACTGTCAGCGCGGTCTCACGGATCACGCTTTGGAGCGGCCTGGGGCGTTCTTACTTGGACAACGGTGACACCGGGTCACTGGGTTCCGGGAAGATGATCTTCCCGGTGGTGAGCGAGCCCGCCGCCGGATGCTGATGATTCGCCACTGTCGTCAAGCTTACCCACGATCGGGCGTGCCGCCGGCGGGCCGGACCGGCGGCGCGCCGGAATCCGTGCGTCATCGACCGGTTCAGTCAGGCGAGCTGTGGAGCTAGAGGGATTGCTGAGGTGCCCGAGGCGTTGTGGCTGGAGCGTCTTCGGCGGTGGGGGCGGGTGGGGTTTGCAGGCGGCGGGCGAGCCAGATGCCGGTGACCCACAGGGCGGCGAAGATCACGCCGAGGACGTACATGGCCGGCACGACGACGCCCGCGGCGATGACCAGGGCCTGCAGCACGGTGCCCGCCCAGAGCGCCCAGCCCATGCCCGGGCGGCCGACCAGGCCGCTGAGCACCAGGGCGCACACGGCCAGGCCGCCGCCGACGCCGCCCGCGACGCCGCGGCTCAGGTGCTCCAGGACGATGGCGGGCGCGATGGCGAGCCCGATGACGACGGCTTCCATGATCAGGACCGTGCCGCACAGCTGCCGCAGCTGCTTCATGACAGCTCCGCGGCGGTGAATGAGTGACGCGAGGGCTGGCTCGCCGGCGGCTCGGCGGGCAGCTCACCGCCGGCCGGGGCGAGCAGCCGACGGGCGTCGCCCGCGGTGATGACCGATCCGGTGATGAGCACCCCGCCGCTACCGGGTCCGGTCTCCGCGACGGCCTCATCGGCGAGCGCGACGGCGGTCTCGATCGCGTCGTCGAGCTGCTCGGCGGACTGGACCCGGTCCTCGCCGAAGATCTCGACGGCCAGCTCCGCGGTCTGCTCGGGTTCCAGGGACCGGTCGGATGAATTGCGGGTTACCACAATGTCGGTGAGCAGCGGCTCCAGCTCGGCGAGCATGCCCGGCACGTCCTTGTCGCCGCTGGCCGCGAACACGCCGGACAGGCGGCCGAAGGTGAACGCCTCCTCGATCGCGGCCACGCTCGCGGCCATCCCGGCCGGGTTGTGGGCGGCGTCGATGATGATGGTGGGGCTGCGCCTGACGACCTCCAGCCGCCCGGGTGAGCTGACCTTCGCGAACGCCTCCCGGACCAGGCCCGCGTCGAGCGCTCCGGCGTCGTCCGAGACCCCGGCGAACGCCTCGACCGCGGCCAGCGCGCAGGCCGCGTTGGCCGCCTGGTGCAATCCGAACAGCGGCAGGTAGATGTCCTCGTAGGTGCCGCGCAGGCCGCGGAGCACCAGCTGCTGGCCGCCGACCGCCTGCTCGCGGCTCAGCACGCCGAACTCGACGCCTTCCCGCGCCACCGTCGCGCCCACCTCGACCGCGTACCTGAGCAGCACCTCGGCCGCGCCGAGCGGCTGCTGCGCGAGCACCGCGACCGCGCCCGGCTTGATGATCCCGGCCTTCTCCGCCGCGATCTCCTCGACCGTGTTGCCGAGCAGCCGGGTGTGGTCGATGGAGATCGGCGTGACGACCGCGACCACGCCGTCCGCGACGTTGGTGCAGTCGAGCCGGCCGCCCACGCCGACCTCGAGGACTACCACGTCGACCGGGGTGTCGGCGAAGACCGCGAAGGCCATCCCGGTCAGGACCTCGAAGAAGGACATGGCCACCGGATGCCGCTCGTCGACCAGGTTGACGTACGGGATGATCTCGTCGTAGGCGGCCACGAACCGCTCCGGGCTGATCGGCGCGCCGTCGATGACGATCCGCTCCCTGATCGAGACCAGGTGCGGGCTGGTGAACCGGCCGGTGCGCAGCCCGCGGCCGCGCAGCAGCGCGTCGGTCATCCGGGCGGTCGACGTCTTGCCGTTGGTGCCGGTGATGTGGATCACCGGGCAGGCCCGCTGCGGATCGCCGAGCAGCCCGACCAGTTCGGTCATCCGGTCCAAGGCAAGATCCACGGAGTGTTCGGGCCGACGGGAGATGATCTCCCGCTCGACCTCGCGCATCCGGGTCTCGATGTCCATCTTGTTAGCCTACGCGGCGGGGGTGGTGGGTGGTCAGAGGGCCGCCAAGCGCTGTTCGAGGCGGGCGATGTCGGACTGGGCCGCCGCCAGGCGCTGGCGGGTCTTGTCCACGACCGCGGCGGGCGCCTTGGCCGTGAAGTCGGCGTTACCCAGCTTCCGCTCGGCCTGCTCGGCCTCGCTCCGGGCCGCGGCGAGGTCCTTCTCCATCCGACGGCGTTCGGCGGCCACGTCGACGGCGCCGGCCACGTCGAGCTCGACGGTGATGTCCTCGGCGGCCAGCGACGCCGAGGCGGCGAAGCCGTCCGCGGGCGCGGTGAGCCGCAGCAGGGACCGGATCTGGTCCTCGTGCCCGGCCAGCGGCGTGGCCTCGATGCCCACGAGCCGGGCGGCCACCCGCTGCCCGGGCCGCAGCCCCTGGTCCGAGCGGAACCGCCGGACCTCGGTCACCAGCCGCATCATCGAGGAGATCTCCGCCTCGGCGACCGGATCGGTGTAGGAGAACGCCGGCCACGGCGTCACCATGACCGAGTCCTCACCGGTCAGGGCGGTCCACAGCTCGTCGGTCACGAACGGCATGACCGGATGCAGCAGGCGGAGCAGCTGGTCGAGCACGAAGCCGAGCACCTGCCGGGTGGTCTCGGCCGCCTTGCAACACGGGATCGTCACAGGTCAGCGGCACCTTGGCCAGCTCCAGGTACCAGTCGCAGACCTCGTCCCAGGCGAAGTGGTACAGCACGTCGCAGATCTTGCCGAACTCGAACTGCTCGAACAGCTCGTCCACCTCGGCGATGACGGCCGAGAGCCGGGACAGGATCCACCGGTCCGGGACGGAATACGCGGCCGGGGTCAGCTCGGCCGCGGGGACGTGCGCGCCGTTGAGGAGGGCGAAACGGACGGCATTCCACAGCTTGTTGCAGAAGTTACGCGAGCCGGCCGCCCACTCCTCGCTGATGGCGATGTCGCTGCCCGGGTTGGCCCCGCGGGCCAGGGTGAACCGGGTCGCGTCGGCCCCGAAGCGGTCCATCCAGTCCAGCGGGTCGACGGTGTTCCCGCGCGACTTGGACATCTTCTTGCCGAACTGGTCACGGACCAGGCCGTGCAGGACCACGACCCGGAACGGGACCGCGTCGGCGGGTGCCTTATCGCGCATCGCGTACAGGCCGAACATCATCATCCGCGCGACCCAGAAGAACAGGATGTCGTAGCCGGTGACGAGCACGCTGGTCGGGTAGAAGGTGCGCAGGTCCGGGGTGTCCTCCGGCCAGCCGAGCGTGGAGAACGGCCACAGGGCCGAGGAGAACCAGGTGTCAAGCACGTCAGGGTCCTGGTACCACCCCTGCGGTGCTTGCTCGTCCGGGCCAACGCAACGCACCTGGCCGTTCGGTCCATAAAAAACTGGAATACGGTGGCCCCACCACAGCTGACGGCTGATGCACCAGTCATGCATGTCGTCGACCCAGCCGAAGTACCGGGCGTTCATCTCCGGCGGGGAGAGCCGGACGCGGCCGTCGCGGACCGCGTCGCCGGCCGCCTTGGCCAGCGGGGCGACGCGGACGAACCACTGCAGCGACTGGCGCGGCTCGACCGTGGTGCCGCAGCGGCTGCAGTGGCCGACGGCGTGCACGTACGGCCGGACCTGGGCGACGATCCGGCCCTCCTCGCGCAGCGCGGCGACCACGGCGGGCCGGGCCTCGAAGCGGTCGAGCCCCTGGAACGGGCCGTGCGCGGTGATCACGCCGTGCTCGTCCATGATGGTCAGGCTGGGCAGGTCGTGCCGGCGGCCGATCTCGAAGTCGTTCGGGTCGTGGGCCGGGGTGACCTTGACCGCGCCGGTGCCGAACGTCGGATCGACGTGGTCGTCGGCGATGATGGGAATGCGGCGGCCGGTGAGCGGCAGCTCGACGGTGTGGCCGACCAGGCGGGCGTAGCGCGGATCGTCGGGATGCACCGCGACGGCGGTATCGCCGAGCATGGTCTCGGGTCGGGTGGTGGCGACCACGATGCACTCGTCATCCCCCTCGGGGGTCTTCGCCGTAACACTGCCGTAGCGGATCGAGGTGAGCTCGCCCTCGTCGTCGCTGTGGTCGACCTCGATGTCGGACAGCGCGGTCAGGCAGCGCGGGCACCAGTTGATGATGCGTTCGGCCCGGTAGATCAGGCCGTCGTCATACAGCTGCTTGAAGATGGTCTGCACGGCGCGGGACAGGCCCGCGTCCATCGTGAACCGCTCCCGCGACCAGTCCACGCTGTCACCCAGACGGCGCATCTGGCCCAGGATCCTGCCCCCCGACTCGGCCTTCCACTGCCAGACCCGCTCGACAAAGGCCTCGCGGCCCAGGTCGTGGCGGCTCAGGCCCTCCTTGGCCAGTTCGCGCTCCACCACGTTCTGGGTGGCGATGCCGGCGTGGTCCATGCCAGGCAGCCACAGCGTGTTGAAGCCCTGCATGCGGCGGCGCCTGATCAGCGCGTCTATCAACGTGTGGTCGAGGGCGTGACCGATGTGCAGGGAGCCGGTGACGTTCGGCGGGGGGATGACGATGCAGTACGCGGGCGCGGTGGAGTACGCGTCCGCGGCGAAGTAACCTGCCTTCTCCCATCGTTCGTACCGCGGGCCCTCCACCTCGGCGGGCGCGTACTGGGAGGGCAGCTCGATCGGCTCTGCTCTGCTCACGACAGGTGAGTCTACGGCCCCGCGACGTGCTGTGCGGCCGGGCTAGCCGGGCACCGCGCGAGACCGAGTCAGCTGACCGGGACCTCCACGGCGTCCCTGACGGTCAGGGCGACGTTGGAGGCGCCCTTGTACTTGACCGGCGTGCTGCCCTCGATGAACTCGACCTGGCCGAACGTGCTGTTCGTGACCCAGACGCACTCGCTGGCCTCGGAGCCGGTTCGAGCGGTTGTAACCGCACATCATCTTCCCGCCGTGCGGGCCAGCGTTGACCATGCGGGTCGAGACGAGCTGGGTCTGCTCGTACCTGATGACCGCGGCCGGGCTGAACGTGCCGTCGTAACCGACGAACACCGCGGCCTTGAAGTCGTGGGACTGCGGTGAGGTGACTGATCCGAGGTTGTACAAGGCGACCACGGCCTTGCCCGGCTTGCCCGCTCCCTTGGCCTTGATCTGGGCTGCGACCGGAGCGGCCTGGTTCTCGGCCAGCGTGGAGAACGCTGGGTGGCCGCGGTGTTCAGCGCGAACGAGCCGGCCTTGGGCGCTGCCCTGAGGACGTACTTGGTTGCCGCGGCGGTGGTGCCGGTGCTGGGCGTCGAGCCGCCGCTAGCCGCGCTGTTCGTGCCGGTCTTGGTCAGGTGGACGACCAGCAGCACGATCACGACCACGCCGACGACGGAGGACAGCAGGTACAGGACCATCCGGATCCCGCCCATGCGCGGCGGCGCCCCTCGCTGGCCTGACCGGGACGAGCCGGAACGGGACGGCGGGCCGGGCGGGGTGAAGTCGTCGTCGCCGTAGGGCGGGCTGGCCGGCTGCTCGTACCCCGCCTGGGCGTGCGCGTCCGGCTCGTAACCGGCGGTCCCGTAGGCGTCCGGGCGGTAGCCCTCCTGGCTGTACCCGGCCTGGCTGTCGTACCCGGCCTGGCTGTCGTACCCGGCCTGGCCGGAGCCTGGCTGGCTGTAGCCGGCCTGGCCGTAACCGTTCTGCGGGTAGGCCTGGGTGCCGTTCTGGGCGTACGAGCCCTGGGCGTAGCCGTCCTGCTGGTAGCCGGTGCCGTTGGGGCTGACCGGCTGGCCGAGGGCATTCAGGCCGTACCCGGCCTGGTTGTACCCGGCCTGGTCGTAACCGCCCTGGCCCGAGCCCTGGTCGCCGTGGCCGTTCTGGGAGCCCGGCCGGTCGAAGCCCTGCTGGGAGTAGCCCTCGGCCTGGAAACTCTGGGTCCCCTGGCTCGAGTACTGCTGATCGGGCTCGCCGAAGGCGCGGGACCGGCCGGTGTCGGAACCGGGCTGGTCGTAGTCCTGCTGCCCGTAACCTCCAGGCCCATAGCCCGGCCGATCGTAATCCGCGTGCTCGTAGCCGCGCTGATCGCCGCCTCGCTGATCGGCCCCTGACTGGTCATAGCCGTGCTGGCCGTAACTCTGCTGGTCATAGCCCTGCTGGCCGTAACCTTGCTGGTCATAGCCCTGCTGGCCGTAGCCCTGCTGGCTGTAGCCTGGCTGGCTGTAGCTGGCCGACCCGTAATCGTGGTTCGACGTCTGCTGGCTGGTCAAGCCCGGCTGGTCGTCAACACCCGGCCAGGCCGTAGTGCTTGCGTTGGTCGAGTCGATATGCGGGGTGCGCCCCGCTGGCACCCTGGTCATAGCCGGGCGATGCCTGCGGGCCGGAGCTAACGGGGTTGTGCGGCCCGGAACTGATCGCGCGCCGGGGCACCGGCAGGCCGGCCTGCGGAGCCGGGCCGGTGGTGAGCGGAGTCTGCGGGCCGCTACCGGGCGGGGTCTGGGCTCCGGTCCCGAGCGGGTTGCGCGGCTCGGTGCGGTAGCCCGACTCATCGCCGGGGCCCTGGCCGTAACGCATGACCGGCGCGGGACTGGTTCCCGGCTCGTAGCCGGGCTGCTGCCCGTAGCTGGGCTGCGACGCGTACCCCCGGTCTTGGCCGTAGCCGGACTCGGGACCGTAACCAGATTGCTGGCCGTGCCCGGAATCCTGGGTGTACCCGGACGGCTGCCCGTAGCCGGAGTCCTGACCGTGCCCGGGCTGCTGACCGTAGCCAGATTCTTGCCCGTAGCCGGGCTGCTGACTGTAGCCGGACTCCTGGCCGTAGCCGGGTCGCTGCCGTAGCCGGACCCCTGGTCGTAGCCGGAGGGCTGATCGTAATTTTGCGCCTGGTCGTAGCCGGGCAAGCCTCTTCGGCCGGTGGGAAGGATGCCCTCATTGCCGCGGATGGTGCGGTGGCCGCCGGTCGGCTGGCTTTGCTGATAGCCCTGATCGTCCGATCCGGAGCCTTCGGGTTCGGGACCGGAGTCCCAGCTCCCCGTGGGGGAGTCCCAACCACTCATCTGTGCTCAATTCCCCGTCGCTGTGGAAAGACGGCTGGTGGGCAGCGCCCGAGATCCTGGCGTGGCGGGAACCGCGCCAGACTAACGCGATAGGTGGAGGCTACACAGGAATCGCGATGATCATGGGCAATACCCCCAAAGTCGACAAGCGACGGTAGGTGTCGGCTGAGGGTAGACCCGCAGGTTAACTGGCCTCTGCCGAATGGATGTCCGACCGCCGCGGAGGCGGTCCCAGCCACCCCGGGCCGGGGGCTCAGGCGGACTTCTCGCGCGGAGTGCGCCGGCTGACGTCCCTCGGCACGATGGTCGGATTGACGTTCTCCAGCACGGCCTCGCGCGTGATCACGACCCGCTCCACGTCCTTGCGGCTCGGCACCTCGTACATCACCGAGAGCAGGACCTCTTCCATGATGGCGCGCAGCCCGCGGGCGCCGGTGCCGCGCAGGTTCGCCTGGTCGGCGATGGCCTCGAGCGAGTCAGGGGTGAATTCCAGGTCAACGCCGTCCAGCTCGAACAGGCGCCGGTACTGCTTGACCAGCGCGTTGCGCGGCTCGGTGAGGATCTGGATGAGCGCCTCACGGTCCAGGTTGTGCACGCTGGTGATGACCGGGAGACGGCCGACGAACTCCGGGATCATGCCGAACTTCAGCAGGTCTTCCGGCATCACGTCGGCGAACTGGTCCGTCGTCGCCTGGGCGTTCCGGACCCGGAGCTTGGCGTTGAAGCCCATCCCGTTGTGGCCGGACCGCTGCTCGATGATCTTCTCCAGCCCGGCGAACGCCCCGCCGCAGATGAACAGGACGTTGGTCGTGTCGATCTGGATGAACTCCTGGTGCGGGTGCTTGCGGCCGCCCTGCGGGGGCACCGAGGCGGTGGTCCCCTCCAGGATCTTCAGCAGGGCCTGCTGGACGCCCTCCCCGGACACGTCACGGGTGATGGACGGGTTCTCGCTCTTGCGGGCGATCTTGTCGATCTCGTCGATGTAGATGATGCCGGTTTCGGCCTTCTTGACGTCGTAGTCCGCGGCCTGGATCAGCTTGAGCAGGATGTTCTCGACGTCTTCGCCGACGTAGCCGGCTTCGGTCAGGGCGGTCGCGTCCGCGATCGCGAACGGCACGTTGAGCAGCCGGGCCAGGGTCTGGGCGAGCAGCGTCTTGCCCGATCCGGTCGGGCCCAGCAGCAAGATGTTGGACTTGGCCAGCTCGACGCCCTCGTCGCCGGGCCGGTCTTCGCCCGACTGGACCCGCTTGTAGTGGTTGTAGACGGCGACCGACAGAGCCTTCTTGGCCTTGTCCTGACCGATCACGTACGCGTCGAGGAACTCGTAGATCTCCCGCGGCTTGGGCAGGCTGTCCCACTTGAACTCGGCGGGCTCGGCGAGCTCTTCCTCGATGATCTCGTTACAGAGGTCGATGCACTCGTCGCATATGTACACGCCTGGGCCGGCGATGAGTTTCTTGACCTGCTTTTGACTCTTACCGCAGAACGAGCACTTCAGCAGGTCCCCACCGTCACCGATGCGTGCCACCCAGATACTCCTTTACATGGGGCCGCCGTGACGGCCGGCCTGAGGGGGCCGACCGCCTCCGGCGGGCATGTCCCGCGAGGCCGTCATGTGTTGCATATCGACGGTACCGCCTCCTGGGTTCGATGGACACCATCAAACCCCCTCGGCGGCCCGAGAGGAAGAGCTGATTCCTCCCGCTAAGGACGACATTACCTCGACCGCGCGCTCACTACCCCGTTTGATCATGGTCAGGACCTCATCGAGGATGCCGTATTCCTTGGCCTCCTCGGCGGTGAGGAACTTGTCGCGCTCGATGTCACGGCGGACCGCTTCCTCGTCCTTGCCGGTGTGCCGGGCCAGGATGACCTCCATCGCGGACCGCATGCGCAGGATCTCGCGAGCCTGGATCTCCATGTCGGTGGACTGGCCGTAGCCGCCCTCGGTGGCGGGCTGGTGGATGAGGATCCGGGAGTTGGGCAGCGCCATCCGCTTGCCCTTGGTCCCGGCCGCCAGTATCACCGCCGCCGCCGAGGCGGCCTGGCCGATGCAGCACGTGGTGATGTCCGGCTGGATGAACTGCATGGTGTCGTAGATCGCCATCATCGAGGTCATCGACCCGCCGGGCGAGTTGATGTACATGGTGATGTCGCGATCGGGGTCGATGGCCTCGAGCGTGAGCAGCTGGGCCATGACGTCGTTGGCGGAGGCGTCGTCGATCTGGACGCCGAGGAAGATGATCCGCTCCTCGAAGAGCTTGTTGTACGGGTTCATCTCCTTGATCCCGTACGACGTGCGCTCCACGAAGGACGGCAGCACGTACCTGGACTGCGGGGTCAGCACGTTCGGCTCCTTTGGCTGGGTCATGACAGAACGCCTACGGTGGGCACCTCGACGGCGCTGCGGATCACCTGGTCAACGAAGCCGTAGTCCTTGGCCTCCTCGGCGGTGAACCAGCGGTCGCGGTCGGCGTCCTTCTCAATTTGCTCGACCGGCTGGCCGGTGTGGTAGGCGGTGCGCTCGAACAGCGTGCGCTTGACGTAGAGCATCTGCTCGGCCTGGATCCTGATATCGGAGGCGGTACCGCCGATCCCGCCGGACGGCTGGTGCATCAGGATCTGCGCGTGCGGCAGCGCGTACCGCTTGCCGTGGGTGCCCGCCGTGAGCAGGAACTGCCCCATCGACGCGGCCATGCCCATGGCGTAGGTCGCGATGTCGTTGGGGACGTACTGCATGATGTCGTAA
>CAWKIB010000025.1:0-18668 GCA_963849595.1 uncultured Actinomycetes bacterium | reverse complement strand
ACGTACAGCATGTCCGCGACCGACAGGTTCTTGTACAGCGGCGTGTCCTGGGCGACGAACGCGATGCCGTCCAGCGCGGCGGGCGACCCGGCGGGCCGGCCGCCGAGCACGGTGACCTCGCCCGCGGACGGCGCCGACAGGCCGACCGCCAGGTTCAGCAGCGTGGACTTGCCGGCGCCGTTCGGGCCGACCAGCGCGGCCACGCGCCCGGCGGGGATCGCCAGCGTGCACTCGCGCAGCGCCCAGGTGCCGCCATAGCGCTTGCCCAGGTCGCTGGTCTCGATGACGTTCATGCCATGCCCTCCGTGGGCCGGGCACCGTGCCCGGTCGCCAACAGGCATACGCCGGCAGGCGTAACACGGACATCACGCGCGGCGCCGTCCCGGGCGAGGTCCGGCGCCCGCCGCCGTGCGAAAGGCCAGGTCGCGTGCTGGCGACTGAGGCAGCCGGGCGACGTTATGTGATGCTGGTGTGATGTCCGGCAGGGCACTATGGACCTGTGCGGGTGCTGGTGGTCGAGGATCAGGCCGAGCTGGCGGACGACATCGCCGACGGCCTTCGCGACCAGGGCATCGGCGCGGACGTGGCCTATGACGGGCCGGCCGGGATCGAGAAGGCCCTGATGAACTCCTACGACGTGGTGGTCCTGGACCGGGACCTGCCCAAGGTTCACGGCGACGCGGTCTGCGCCACGCTGGCCGGGTCCCGCTCGGCGGCGCGCATCTTGATGCTGACCGCGGCCGCCACGGTCGGCGACCGGGTGCAGGGCCTCAACCTCGGCGCCGACGACTACCTGGGCAAGCCGTTCGCGTTCGAGGAGCTTGTCGCCAGGGTCCGGTCGCTGGCCCGGCGCGCCCCGGCTGCCGTCCCGGTGATCGTGCGCGGCGACATCGTGTTCGACCGGGCCCGCCGCCGGGTCAGCCGGGCGGGCCGGCCGCTGTCGCTCACCCGCAAGGAGATGGGGATCCTGGAGGAGCTCCTGGTCGCCGACGGGGGCGTGGTCAGCACCGAGGACCTGCTGGAGCGGGTCTGGGATGAGAACGCCGACCCGTTCACCCGCACGGTCACGGTGACGATCGGCCGGCTGCGGCGCAAGCTCGGCGAGCCCGACCCGATCGACACCGTGGTCGGCAGCGGCTACCGGCTTATCCCATGAACGTGCGCGCGCTGCTGCGCCCGGTCCGCCGGCTGTGGCCGCAGAAGGTCAGGACCCGGCTCACGCTCATCTACGCCATGCTGTTCTTCGCCGCCGGGTCGGCGCTGCTCGGGCTCACCTACGGGCTGGTCGCCAGCAGCCTTCCCGCACGGCCCGCCGCAGCTCCGACGGTCAGCAGCCAGGAGCTGGCCAACCTGAAGCATGAGTGCACGGCGGGGAGCGTCGCGGGAAAGGTCAAGCGCCCGGTCCCCATCCCGAAGTCGCTTATTACCGTGTGCAAGCTTGCGGAGAACGCCTACAAGGCCGGCGCCGCCTCGGGCTCCGAGGCGCAGCGCCAGAACGCGCTGAGCAAGCTCCTGTCCTTCTCGCTCGTCGGCCTCGGAGTCATGACGGTCGCGTCGGGCGGCCTGGGCTGGTTCATGTCCGGCCGCGTGCTCCGCCCGGTGCGGGTGATCACCGAGACCGCCCGCCGGGCGTCCGAGCAGCACCTCGGCGAGCGGCTGGCGCTGACCGGGGCCAGGGACGAGCTCAAGGAGCTGGCCGACACGTTCGACGGCATGCTCGAACGCCTGGACGCGGCGTTCGCCACCCAGCGCCGGTTCGTCGCCAACGCCTCGCACGAGCTGCGCACGCCGCTGACCGTGATGCGCACGGCGATCGACGTGACCCTGGCCAAGCCGTCCCCGACGGCGCGGCAGCTCACGGACATGGCCGTGCGCGTGCGGCGCTCGATCGACCGGGCCGATGCCATGGTCGAGGCGCTGCTCACCCTGGCCGTCAGCGACCAGGGCAAGCTCAGCACCGAGTTCTCCGACCTGGCCACCTGGACCGAGGACGCCATCGACGCCGCCGCTCCCGAGATCGAACGCCTGGACCTGCGGGTCGACGCGTTGCTTGACCCGGCCGAGACAACCGGGGACCCGCAGCTGCTGGAGCGGATGATCTGGAACCTGGTCGACAACGCCGTCCGGCACAACGAGCCCGGCGGCTGGATCAGGCTGCGCACCGGCAGCAGCGACGCGGCCGTGTACCTCGAGATCGCCAACAGCGGGCCGTTCATCCCGGACGACGCCGTGCCCTCGCTGTTCGAGCCGTTCCGGCGCATGCAGGCCCGGACCGGCGTCCGCGACGGCGTCGGGCTCGGCCTGTCCATCACCCGGTCGGTCGTCACCGCGCACCGCGCGACCGTCACCGCCCGCAGCCAGCCCGCCGGCGGCCTCGACATCTCAGTCGTGATCCCCCGCTGCCTCGCTGTGGAACCGCGTCCCCCAGCCGGCCTGACGTAGCGAAGCTGGCGCTCCCTACCCGCCCGACCTGCTGCGATTCTCAACTTGAGTCATTCAGTGTCTTGTAGCGTTCGTGTTTAGGGCGATAGGTTGGGCGGCGTGACCCCACCTCAGACTCCGACCACCGCCGAGGTGCTGCGCGGTGCGGGCCTGCGGGTGACGGCGGCCCGCGTGGCGCTGCTCGACACCGTCCGGGAGGGTGACCATCTCGGCGTCGAGGCGATCACCGCCGGCGTGCGGGATCGAGTGGGCCATGTCTCGCTGCAGGCCGTATACGAGGCCCTGCACGCGCTCACCGCGGCGGGCCTCGTCCGCCGCATCGAGCCCGCCGGGAGCCCGGCCCTGTTCGAGCGACGCGTCGGGGACAACCACCATCACATCGTGTGCCGCTCGTGCGGCGTCGTCGCCGACGTCGACTGCGCGGTCGGCGAGGCACCCTGCCTTACTGCTTCCGACGACCACGGGTTCTCGATCGACGAGGCCGAGGTCGTCTACTGGGGCCTGTGCCCCGGTTGTTCCACCTCCGACAGTTCCTGAGCACCGTGACCCGCTTAGCCCGGAAGGATTTCCATGTCCGAGAACCATGATCCAGTAGTCGCTGAAGGCCCGACCCCGGAGAGCGCGGAATGTCCGGTCCTGCCCGGCCGCGTGCACCCCACCGCGGGTGACGCCAACAGCGAGTGGTGGCCGCGCCGGCTCAACCTGAAGATCCTGGCCAAGAACCCCGCCGTGAGGAACCCCATGGGCGAGGACTTCAACTACGCCGAGGCGTTCAACAGCCTCGACCTCGCCGCGGTGAAGCGCGACATCGCCGAGGTGCTGACGGACTCCAAGGACTGGTGGCCGGCCGACTTCGGCCACTACGGCCCGCTGATGATCCGGATGGCGTGGCACAGCGCGGGCACCTACCGGATCAGCGACGGCCGCGGCGGCGCCGGGGCTGGCCAGCAGCGCTTCGCGCCGCTCAACAGCTGGCCGGACAACGTCAGCCTGGACAAGGCCCGCCGCCTGCTGTGGCCGGTCAAGAAGAAGTACGGCCGGAAGCTCTCGTGGGCCGACCTCATCGTCCTGACCGGCAACGTCGCCCTGGAGTCGATGGGCTTCGAGACGTTCGGCTTCGGCGGCGGCCGCGTGGACACCTGGGAGTCCGAGGAGGACGTCTACTGGGGTCCGGAGACCACCTGGCTCGGCGACGAGCGCTACAGCGGCGACCGCGAGCTCGCGGAGCCGTTCGGCGCGGTCCAGATGGGCCTCATCTACGTCAACCCGCAGGGCCCGAACGGCAACCCGGACCCGCTCGCCGCGGCCCGCGACATCCGCGAGACGTTCCGCCGGATGGCGATGAACGACGAGGAGACGGTCGCCCTGATCGCGGGCGGTCACACCTTCGGCAAGACGCACGGCGCGGGCCCGGAGGACAACGTCGGCCCCGATCCCGAGGGCGCCCCGCTCGAGCAGCAGGGCCTGGGCTGGAAGAGCAGCTACGGCTCAGGCAAGGGCCGTGACGCGATTACCAGCGGCATCGAGGTCACCTGGACCCCCACGCCGACCACGTGGGACAACAGCTTCTTCGAGATCCTCTTCGGCTACGAGTGGGAGCTGACCCAGAGCCCGGCCGGCGCGCACCAGTGGCAGCCGAAGGACGGCGCCGGGGCGGATGCCGTCCCTGACCCGCAGGACCCGTCGATGCGCCGCCCGCCGACGATGCTGACGACCGACCTCTCGCTCCGGTTCGACCCGATCTACGAGCCGATCTCGCGGCGGTTCATGGAGAACCCCGACGAGTTCGCGGACGCCTTCGCCCGCGCGTGGTTCAAGCTGACCCACCGCGACATGGGCCCGGTCGTGCGCTACCTCGGCCCGGAGGTCCCGTCCGAGACGCTGATCTGGCAGGACCCGGTCCCGCCGGTGACGCACGAGCTCATCGACGCGGCGGACGTCGCCTCCCTCAAGGCCCAGGTCCTCGCCGAGCGGCCTGCCGGTGTCCCAGCTGGTCTCCGCCGCGTGGGCGTCGGCCTCGTCCTTCCGCGGCAGCGACAAGCGCGGCGGCGCCAACGGCGCGCGCATCCGCCTCGAGCCGCAGAGCGGGTGGGAGGTCAACAACCCCGACCAGCTGGCCACGGTGCTGCGCACCCTGGAGGGAATCCAGCAGTCCTTCAACGCCGCCCACGCCGGCGGCAAGCAGGTCTCGCTGGCCGACCTGATCGTGCTGGCCGGCGCGGCGGCCGTCGAGCAGGCGGCCAGGAACGCCGGCTTCGACGTCGAGGTCCCGGTCACGCTGGGCCGCACCGACGCGTCGCAGGAGCAGACCGACGTGGAGTCGTTCGTCAACCTCGAGCCGAAGGCGGACGGGTTCCGCAACTACGTCGGGAAGGGCACCCGGCTGCCAGCCGAGTACCTGCTGCTCGACAAGGCGAACCTGCTCACCCTGAGCGCACCCGAGATGACCGTCCTGGTCGGCGGCCTGCGCGTGCTGGGCGCGAACTACGACGGGTCGAAGCTCGGCGTCCTCACCGCCACCCCCGGGTCGCTGACCAACGACTTCTTCGTCAACCTGCTCGACATGGGCACGACGTGGCAGCCGGCCTCGCAGGACGCGACCACGTTCGAGGGCCGCGACGCCGCCACCGGCGAGGTCAAGTGGACCGGCAGCCGGGCCGACCTGGTCTTCGGGGCGAACTCCGAGCTGCGCGCGCTCGCGGAGGTCTACGCGAGCGACGACGCGAAGGAGAAGTTCGTGACCGACTTCGTGGCGGCGTGGAACAAGGTGATGAACCTGGACCGGTTCGACCTGGCCTGATCATGACGCCCGGGCCGGCCCCGGCGGGCCGGCCCGGGACGCTGTGGCTGCGGTGAGGTATGGCCCCGGGATAGTTCAGCAGGTACCCATAGCGGACACAGATGACGAACTAGGGCAATAGACCGAAATAGCCAGATGTAACTGTATGCGTACAGTCACATCTGGCTATTTTTGTGACTAATGCGGCTCCGCTCTGTTGCACTCAGCGACCGGCGGACGGTGAATGGTGCGTAGAAAGCGGCTCGCACCAGGAGCCGCGGAGCGGAACACGCGGACCTGACCGGCCACTCGACCGCAGGCCCCGGGTTCGCGAAGGCTGGGGCGGCCCTCCACCTCACAGGGCGGCTCGGTCAGGGGACTCCTGCCGGGAGAGGGGAGGCCGCCGGATGGCACGAAGGTTGATGCGGACCGCGGAACGTGGCCGCCACGGCGTCAGCGTTCGCACCGTGACCAGCGGCTGATCCGCGTCGTGACTGCTGCTCCGGCACCGCGTGCCACGTTCCGCGACGTCTTCGCGGTGCGCGAGTTCCGTGCCCTGTGGACGTCGGTGATCTTGTCCGCGGCGGGTGACCGCCTGGCCCTGGTCGCCATCGCGGTGCTGGTCTACGACCGGACCAGGTCGCCGCTGCTGGCGGCCGTGGCGTACGCGGCCGGGTACCTGCCGTGGGTGATCGGCGGGCTGTTCCTCGCCGACCTGGCGGACCGTCGTCCGCGCCGCACGGTGATGGTGACCTGCGACGCGGTCCGCGCCGTCCTCGTCGCGGCCATGGCCGTGCCGGGCATGCCGGTGGCGGCCCTGGTCCTGCTGCTGTTCGCCGCCACCATGTTCGCCTCGCCGTTCGAGGCGGCCCGCGCGTCGATCACCCCCGGCATCCTGCCCGGCGAGCACTACGCCCTGGGCACCGCGGTGATCCAGACCACCTACCTGACCGCCGAGGTGACCGGCGCGGCCGCCGGGGGAGCCGTGGTCACCTGCTTCGGCGTGCGGCCCTCGCTGCTCATCGACGCGGTCACGTTCGTGGCCTCCGGCCTGCTCATCGGGCTGGGCACCCGGGCCAGGCCCGCCGCGGCGGGCCCGGACGGCCGGCCAGGGCTCGCCGCTGGCCCGGGCGGCCGCCGGGCTCCGGCTGGTGTTCGGCGACCGGGCGCTGCGGACCCTCGTGCTGCTCGGCTGGCTGGTGGTCTTCTATACGATCCCGCAGGGAATCGCCGCCCCGTATGCGGCCCGGCTCGGCGGCGGCCCGGTGGCCACCGGGCTGGTCCTGGCGTCCACGGCCGCCGCCACCGCGATCGCCACGCCGCTGTTCAGCCGGTTCGTCAGCCCCCGGCGGCGGCTCACGCTGATGGGGCCGCTGGCGGCGGCCACCGGCGGCACCCTGGCTTTCATTGCGCTGCGCCCGGGCCTGGCCGTCTCGCTGGTGATCTTCTCGGCCGCGGCCGCATCCGGTGCCTACCAGCTCGCGGTCAACACCGCCTTCGTGGTCAGGGTGCCGGACGAGCGGCGGGCCCAGGCCTTCGGCATCGCGAGCATGGGCGTCGTGGTCGCCCAGGGGGCCGCGTTCGTGGCGGCCGGCGCCGCCGCGGAGGTGGTGACCCCGGCCTCGGTCATCGCCGCGGGCGGCGGGATCGGCGCGGTGGTGGCCATCGCCCTGACGTTCAGCTGGCGCCGCGTGACGTCGCCGCGACGGCTGCCCGGCGGCCGTCCGGCGCCCTGGGAACCAGGCGACCCGCCACCAGCTGAGGTCATGGTGAGCGGCAGCGCCGGCGAATACCTGAGGGAATTCACCGCGGAAGAGCGGTACCCCAGGACGAGCACCGGGCTGCTGACGCGGCCCGGCCGCGAGACCGTCCTCGAGAGGAACGGCCTGCCATGAGCGTACGCTCGGCAAGGTGCTTTTCACCGTGCGGGCTGCCGGGCCCGCTGGACCTGCCCGTGCTAGCGGGGATCGAGCTGTCCGGCGAGGAGATGTTCGCCGGACTCGGGATCGTCCTCCCGGCTGGACCCGCCACCGTCGACGAAGCGATCGAGCATGGCGCGGACGTCTGGGTCGTCGACGATCCGCCGGTGGCGTTCGCCGCGGTCACGGTCCTGGACGGGCATCCTCATCTGGAACAGATCTCGGTGCGGGCCGACCAGGTGCGCAAGGGCATCGGCGGCCTCCTGCTGGCGGACGTGGTGCGCAGGTACGGTCCGGGACTGACCCTGCTCACGTTCCGGGATGTGCCCTGGAACGGCCCGTGGTACCTGCGGCACGGCTTCGCCGAACTGCCCGAGGCCGCCTGGGGCCCGCAGCTGCGCGAGCACTGGCAGGCCGAGGTCGACGCGGGACTGCACGACCTCGGGCCGAGGGTCGTGATGCATTATCCGGGCGGGTAACTCAGTTCAGCGCGCGGGCTCCAGCAGCACCTTGACCGCGCCGGTGCGCCGCGAGTCCTTCAGCGCCAGCACCGCCTCGTCCCAGCGGTCCAGCGGGAAGCGGTGGGTGATGACCGGGGTCAGGTCCAGGCCGCCGGCCACGAAGTCGAAGTAGTGCTCCATGGAGTGCTTGGCCACCCCGCCGACCTCCTCGATGCCGAACCCGTTCGACCCGATGACGTGCAGTTCCTTGAAGTACAGCGGGGTCCACTCGAAGCGCTTGGGCGGCTCGACGCCGGAGATGACGAGCGTGCCGCCGGTGCTCAGCAGCCGGAGCGAGGTCTCGACCGTCTCGGTCGAGCCGATCGTGTCGTAGACGACGGCCGGGCCGTCCTGCAGCCAGTCGTGCCTGCTCCACGGCTGCAGCGGCGTGGCGCCGACGCGCCGGGCGACCTGGGCGACGAGCTCGTCGGGCGCGGACGACAGCACGGCGTGCGCGCCGAGGCGGGTGGCCAGCGCGGCCCGGGCTCCGGCCCGCGTCGCCGCCCACACCTCGCAGCCGGGGTACAGGTGGCGGAGCAGCGCGATCGCCGCGAACGCCAGGGTGCCCGAGCCGTAGACCAGGACGGGCTGGCCGTCGGGCGGGGGCGCGAGCAGGATCGAGCGCAGCGAGACGCTGACCGGGTCGGCCAGCACCGCCGCCTCGTCGGAAACGCCGTCGGGGATGGCGAACAGCTGGGAGGGGTGGGCGGCGAAGCGCTCGGCGTGCGCGCCGAAGGCCGCCGCGCAGTTCCCGAGGTGGATCGAGACGGGCAGGTCTCCGGAGCGGAAGTTGCGGCACCAGGGGTAGCGGCCGGCCCGGCAGGCCTGGCACGGCGGGTCGATGCCGCGGGGCCCGCAGGACAGCCACGGGTTGAGCACCACCCGCTCGCCGGTGTCGGCGCGGCGCCCCACCACCTCGTGCCCGAGCACGTGCGGAAAGGAGACCAGCGCGGTGAGCGGGTTGTCCCGCGAGCCGTTCAGCAGGATCTGCTTCACGTCGGAGCCGCACAGGCCCGAGAACGTCGTCTCGACGCGGACCCAGTCCTGCGCCGGAAGCGGCAGCTCGTCGACGTCCTCGATGCGGACCGGCGCGAGCCGGGACACGAACGCGTGCCGGTCGACCCGCCCGCCGATGGTCGCGGCCGCCTCGCGGGCCAGGTTGTGCCGGAACACCAGCGCCTTCACGTCGACTCTCCTTCGGGGCGGACCGCCCGTACCGCTCCACGCAGCCGCTAGCAGAATTATGCGGCCGAGCGGCCCGTCCTATTCGTCGATCCCGAGCAGCGAGAAGATCGGGCTGGTGAGGATGTCCTGCGGACTCCAGGCGCATGAGGTCGTCCCGGCTACGGTCCAGATGCGGCTCGGAGGCCAGACGGTGCGCGTGGCGGAGCCGGGCCCGTTCCAGCTCGTTGCGGACGCTCCGGGCGTTGGCGAAGCGCGGCTGCTCCATCCGGATGGTCAGGTACTCGCGGAAGGCCGCCTCGGCCTCGTCGGAGAGGTAGTACGAGGACCTGGTCCAGCATCGCCCGCCCGATGGCCACCAGCTCGTCAAGCTGGTAGGGGGCGAAGTCAATGTGATGAGCGATGCGCGAGCTCATGCCGGGATTGGATTCGAAGAATCCGTCCATGCGGTCCTTGTAACCCGCCAGGATGACCACGAGCTTGTCGCGGTCGTTCTCCATGACCTGGAGCAGGATATCGATGCATTCCTGGCCGTAATCCTTGGAATCGGAGGAACGGTACAGGTAATACGCCTCGTCAATGAACAGGACGCCGCCCATGGCGCGATCCAGGACGCGCTTGGTCTTCGGCGCGGTTTGCCCGATGAACTCCCCGACCAGGTCGTCTCGCATGGCGTGGACGAGATGCCCATTTTCCAGGTAACCGAGCCGGCGCAGCAGCTCGGCCATCCGCAGCGCCACCGTGGTCTTCCCGGTTCCCGGGTTCGCCGGTGAAGCACATGTGCAGGTTCGGCCGGGGCGCGGACAGGCCGAATTTCTGCCGCACCCGGTCCACCAGGAGCAGCGAGGCGATCTCCTCGACCTTCCTCTTGACCGGGACCAGGCCGACCAGCTCGCTTGTCGAGGCTGGTGAACACGTCGTCGACGCCGGCCGTGGCGCGCTCGTCGGACAGCGTGACCGTGGCGTCCGGGTGCAGCAGCACCACCTCGCCGCGCTTGGCCGCCCGGGCCTCCGCACGCCGGACGCGCGGCTGCGGTGCGGCCTTCGCCGTGGGCAACGGCGTCGCTACGCGCGGTGGGCGCTGCCGCCGACGCGTCGCGGCCGAGCGCGACCGACAGCGCGCCGATGGCCACGCAGGCCACGAGGATGACGAACAAAAAGTGCGGAAGATAGGACCAGCCCAGAACCAAGCCAATAGCTGGCAGCAAGCAGCAACATGGTGATTTTGAAATTTAGCCTCGTCAAGGCCAACATCGTAAAAACGAGCGTAACCAGCACATTCGTCCCGGTCAACCGAGCCGGGACCGGGTCGCCGGAGCAGGCCGGGCGCACCTGGCCCGGTCGGACCGCAGCCGGCCCGTCACCGGAGGCCGCCGGGCCCGTTACCGTGCGCCTTGTTGTCGGGCCCCCGGAGATGCTGCTACTTTTGGCTCTCCCGCAAAGACCCATACGGAGGTACACGGTATACATGCTGCGCCGACTCTCTGTCATCGCCGCGTCCGCGGCGATGCTCGCTGCCAGCGCACTGCCGGCTTTTCGCGACCACGCACACGAGCACGCACAAGCTCGCCTTCCCGAGCCACAGCGGGATATCTGCCTGGGGCCATTACAAGAAGACGAGCAAGGGCATCTACGTCAACGTCTGCGCCAAGGACACCGGGAGCCAGTTCGCGGTGGGGGCGGTCGTGGTGGCGACGAACTCGAGCGGCAGGCGCTCGAGCAACCTGGGCGCGGTGGCCATGGGTCACAACAACACCCAGTGCCGGTTCGGGACGATTCCTTACTCCTCGCACCTGAAGACCTACGTCATCGGCTACACCAGCCACGGGACCATCGCGTTCAAGACCCGTACCAAGAAGATCTTCTAACGCGCTTCCGAGTCACTCGGGGGATCTTCGCGGGAAACGCCCGGTGCCGCGCCTGCCGCGGCGCCGGGCCGTTCCGGCCTGGGTCAGTGCGGGATACCCGAGATCAGGTCGCCCGCCCGGGCCAGCAGCGACGTGCGCGGCGAGCGGTCCGCCGATTCCAGGCGGTCCGCCGCGCGGTACAGGGCGTACAGGCCGCGCACCCCGGCCCAGCGGGCGGGTTCCGGTTCCCAGCGCGGAGACCGGTGGCCCACCCAGGGCAGCGTGGTGAGCGGGCTGGGCACGCCGCGCACCAGGTCGGCCAGGGTCCGGCCGGCCAGGTTGGCCGCCGCCACCCCGTGACCGGTGTAGCCGCCGGCCCAGCCCAGGCCGGTACGCGGGTCCATCATGACCGTCGCGCACCAGTCCCGGGGCACGCCGAGGACCCCGCACCACGCGTGGTGCAGGCCGGCTTCGGCCGTCACCGGGAACATCCGGCGCAGGATCCGGCCCAGCTGGGCCACGGTCGCGGCCGCGACCGCCCCGTCGTGGTCAAGCCCGGAGCCGAAGCGGTACGGGATGCCGCGCCCGCCGAGCGCGATCCGGCCGTCGGCGGTGCGCTGCGCGTAGATGTACGCGTGCGCCTCGTCGCCGAGCGTCTCGCAGCCGTCCCAGCCGATGGTCTTCCAGGCCGCGTCGCTGAGCGGACCGGTGACGATCATCGAGCTGTTCATCGGCAGCAGGGTCCGGTGCTGGCCCGGCAGGCCCGCGGTGAACCCCTCGGTGCAGCGCAGGACGTACGGGGCCCGCACGTCCCCCGCCGCGGTGCGCGCGCGGCCGGCCGAGATCGCCGTGACCCTGGTCCCCTCGTACAGCAGGACGCCGGAGCGGGTCACCACCTCGGCCAGCCCGGCCACCAGGTCGGCGGGCTGGACCCGGGCGCAGTCCGGGTAAAACAGGGCCCCGGTGGCCCCGGTCACCTGCACACGCTCGGCCAGTTCGTCTTTATTGAGATACCGAACGATCCGTGGTCCGTCGCCCCAGGCCCGTTCGTGCTCCAGGTGCTGGCGCAGCCGGGCGTCCTGCGCGGCGGAGGTGGCGACGGACAGCGTGCCGCCCTTGACCAGGCCGGCGTCGATGCCTTCGGCCGCGCAGACCCGGGCCACCTCGTCGACCGTCTCCCGCAGGTGCCGCTCGAGTTCGCGGACGCCGTCGCGGCCGCCCGGGTGCCCGGAAATGGACAGGGCGTAACGGGCACGCGAGCCGGGCAGGGCCGCGGTGACCCAGCCGCCGTTCCGGCCGGAGGCGCCGAACCCGGCGAACGCCTCCTCCAGCACGATGATCCGCAGCCCGGGGTCCGCCCGCTTGAGGTAGTAGGCCGTCCACAGGCCGGTGAAGCCGGCCCCGACGATGCACACGTCGGCCTCGGCCGCGCCCGGCAGCGACGGGCGCCGGGGCGGCACACCGCGAGCCTGCCACCAGTACGACACCTCGCCGTTCCGCATGGCGGGCCTCCGTCCCGTAAACCTCTTCCCGGCACACGCACCACGGGCCGTTCGGAAGAAATTATCTAAGAAATCCTAGAAAGAGTCGTATCCCGGCCCGGGGATGAATCGCCATCAGGTGCGACAGCCTTGGCGCAGCCAGGCTTTTTGGATCACCGGCAGGGTAGCGTCAAGGTATGCGACTTGGGGTGCTCGACGTGGGGTCGAATACCGTGCACTTGCTGGTGGTCGACGCCTACCCGGGTGCCCGCCCGATGCCAGCCTTCTCCCACAAGACCGAGCTCAAGCTCGCGGATCACCTGGACAACGGGAGCTCGCTGTCCCGGCCGGGTGAGCGCAGCCTGCGCGACGTGGTGGTCGAGGCGCTGGGCATCGCGGAGGACAAGGGGGTGGAGGACCTCATCGCGTTCGCGACCTCGGCGGTCCGGGAGGCCAAGAACGGCGAGGAGGTCCTGGCCCGGATCCGCGACCAGACCGGCGCGCAGATCAACGTGATGACCGGGCCCGAAGAGGCGCGGCTCACCTTCCTGGCCGCCCGCCGGTGGTTCGGCTGGTCCTCGGGGCGGCTGCTCGTCATCGACATCGGCGGCGGGTCGCTCGAGGTGGCCTCGGGCCCGGACGAGGAGCCGGACGCGGTGGCCTCGATCCCGCTCGGCGCGGGCCGTCTGACCCGGGACTGGATCCCCGCCGACCCGCCGTCGGCGCAGGAGGTGCGCCGCCTGCGCAAGCATGTGCGAGCGCAGATCGGCCGGGAATCCGGCAGCCTGCTGCGGCACGGCCCGCCCGATCACGTGGTGGGGACGTCCAAGACGTTCCGCCAGCTGGCCCGGATCGCGGGCGCGGCCCCGTCCGGCGAAGGCCCGTACGTCAAGCGCGTCCTGCGGCACGCCGACGTCGCCGCCCTGGCCGAACGCCTGCCCAAGATGTCCCAGGCCGAACGGGCCAAGCTGCCCGGCGTCTCGGCCAGCCGGGTAGCCCAGCTCCCGGCGGGCGCCATCGTGGCCGACGCCGCCCTGGACCTGCTGGGCGCCGACCAGCTCGAGCTCTGCCCCTGGGCGCTACGCGAAGGCGTCATCCTCCGGCGCCTGGATATGCTCGCCCAGGGCCTGGAGGATGACGCCTGATTTACCGCGGTGGATAAAGCTGTGCCGCGTTAGTTCTCGCTGCCGGGCACGAGGCGGATGCCGTCGGGGTGGTCATCGGAGCCGAGCACCCCGGTCCGGGCCGACGCGCGCTTGTCCGGCTGAGACGGCGCGGAGCCCGAGCCACCCTGGGTGCCCTGGGTGCCCTGGCTCGGCGCGGGTGACGAAGGCGGAGCGGCGGTCGCGGCCGCCGGCCGCGACGGCGCCGTACTGCCCGCGGGCTGCGTGGCCGGGCGCGGACCGGCCGGGCCGCCCGGACCCGCGGGCCCGTTCGGCGGGGTGGGCCCGTTCGCGCCCCCCTGAGATACCGCCGGCCCGCTGGCGCCCGCCGGAGCCCCGGCCGGGCGCGCCGCGCCGGCCGAGTCGCCGGCGGCGATCGTCTTCGCGGTGACCTGGTCGACCTCGTCCTCGAGCGACATGCGGGCGGTCTCCGCGGCGACGAGCGAGGAGACCCCGTCCAGGATGTCGGACAGGCGCTTGATCGTTTCGGAGTGCCTGGTGGACAGCAGGTTCAGGCGGCGCTCGGCGCCGTCGTGAATGGCGGTCGCCCGCGCCGTGGCCTCGTCCAGCGCCTTCTTGGCCTGCGCCTTCGCGCCGGCCAGCACCGCTTCGGACTTCTTCCTGGCGTCGGACGTGGTGTTCTCGGCCTCGGTCCGGGCGGCGGTCAGCGTCTTCTCGGCCTCGGCCCGCGCCGACGTGATCGCCCGCTCGGCCTGCTCCTGGGCCGCGGTCAGCATCCGCTCGGCCTGCTCGCGGGCCTCGGCGCGAGCCTTGTCCGCTTCGGCCTGGGCGTCGTTGCGCTGCCGGGCGATGTCTTCATGGGCCTTGGACTTCTGGGACCGGGCCTCGTCGTCGGCCAGCTTGAGGATCTGGGAGATCCGCTCGCTGACCTCCTCGTGCGCGGGCTTGGCGCCGAGCGCCTGCTGGCGCGCGGTGGCCAGGTCGCGCTTGAGTTCCTCTCCGTCGTCAAGAGCACGGGCAAGTCGCTGCTCTAGATCCCGGATCTGGCTGCGGCAGCGGGCGATGAACTCGTCCACCTGGCGGCGGCTGTACCCGCGCATCTGCATTTCGAACGCATCTTCGTGAACGAGGTTCGGCAGGAGATCACTATTGTCATTCATGGCTTTCCGAGAGCAAGTAGTCCGAAATGGCGGGGAACGATGTCCGGAGGCTAGCGGTGCTAGTGAGGCGCAGAACCGCCTAGGAGACGAGCGGGACCGCTACCTCTGTAGTATGCGTGCTCGGGACGGGTGAGCGTGGGAATACGAGCATGACTCTCGTCGGTCATCCCTGCCCCGCGCAACCGAAACGAACTAGTGTCCCTATTTATCCCCATCTGTCCGTTTTCGGGACGAGATGGGTGCTGTTACGGCACATGAGTAGTTTGGGCAGAGATGCCGTTGAGGCTTCTGTTATACGCATTACCGGATTGACGGCAACTGCGCGGGGGTATGGCGGAATCGTTACCGCCTGGCTGGGTAAAACCGCACGTGAAGGTGGTCAGTGAATGGCCCTGATGGGTCATGCGGAGGAGCAGTGTCGGCACGTAACCTGGGGCCCAAGCGAGCGCAGTCGCGACCGGCGCCGGAGGTGAGCACGATTCCCAGGCAGTTGGACCTTCGTGTTCATGACCTCGTCGCCCTGGACGAGATCGAGCTCTACGCCGAGGTGCTGAGCGCGGTGGCGGCCTCCGACCGGCCGCTGACCGCCGCCGAACTCGACGAGGCGCTAGGCATCCACGACGGTTAGTCCCGGGGCCGTGACAAGGACTGCCGGTACATCGCGTCGGTACTCCAGAGGGTGAAACCGAGGCCTTCGTACATCCTGATCGCCGGCACGTTGTCCTCGTCCACGTAGAGCATCGCCTCGGCCAGGCCCCGGTCGCGCAGGTACCCCAGCCCGGCCAGGGTCAGCGCCCGGCCCAGCCCGGTGCCGCGCTCGCCGGGGTCCACCCCCACCACGTAGACCTCGCCGACGCACTTGTCCGGCTCGGCCGGCGCGGGGATCTTGGTCCAGTGAAAGCCGGTCATGACGCCGTCCCGCTCGGCGAGGAAGAAGCCCGCCGGGTCGAACCACGGCTCCTGCTCGCGCAGCTCGAGGTCGTGCCGGGTCCAGCTGCCCTGCTCCGGGTGCTT
Organism: uncultured Actinomycetes bacterium; assembly: GCA_963849595.1. Taxonomy (GTDB): domain Bacteria; phylum Actinomycetota; class Actinomycetes; order Streptosporangiales; family Streptosporangiaceae; genus Palsa-504. The sequence continues at coordinate 3,220 of CAWKIB010000025.1, read as the reverse complement.
GGCGAACGCGCGGGCGTTCAGGCTCAGCCACTCCGCTTCGTCCTGGCCGGGACGGAACGTGCGCAGCGTCGTGCCGGCCGGCAGGCGGGGCTGGTCGAGCGGGTCGCCGCAGCGACCGGCGCATCTGCCACAGGGCGCGGAAGCGCTCGAAGCCGGCCGCCCGCGCGAGCCGGCCCGCCGCGGGCAGGTCCCCGTGGGCCCAGAGCCGGACCCGGTGCCCGCCGGCCTGGGCGATCAGCTCGCGCACCAGGGCCAGGCCGAGCCCGTGGCCCCGGTGCCGCGGGTCGATGACCAGCTCGCCGCTGACGTCCAGGTCGGGGTGCCCGGGTGAGTCGAGGTACGCGTAACCGGCGATCTCCTCGTTCACGGTCAGGAGCAGGTCACGCCCCGGGGCCGGGTCGGCGCTGGGGCTCGCCGCGTCGTAGCGCAGGTGCAGCAGCACGTGTTCCGAGAGCGGCGCCACCGAGTCGGCGGCGGCCGCGGCCGCGGCCAGGTCCAGGACGCCAGCCACCTGGGCCGGGGTGAGCCCGCCGCCGGTGATCGACCAAGCCGTCATGGGCCGCAGGTCACCGCGCCGACGCCGCGGTGCGGACGTCGGAGCCTGCGCCCGGTCCCGAGGCCTGCCGCGGCGGTCCGGGCCCGCTCCTCGCGGGCGAGCTCGGCCCGTTCGGCCTTGACCGGCACGAACCGGTAGCCGACGTTGCGCACCGTGCCGATCAGGGCCTCGTGCTCGGAGCCGAGCTTGGCGCGCAGCCGCCGGACGTGCACGTCCACCGTGCGGGTGCCGCCGAAGTAGTCGTAGCCCCAGACCTCCTGCAGGAGCTGGGCCCGGGTGAAGACCCGGCCGGGGTGCTGGGCCAGGAACTTGAGCAGCTCGAATTCCTTGAACGTCAGGTCCAGGACCCGGCCGCGCAGCCGGGCCGCGTAGGTGGCCTCGTCGATGGCGAGCTCGCCCGACCGGATCTCGTCCGGGGCCTCCGCCGCCGCGGCCACGGCCCGGCGGCCGATGGCGAGCCGGACCCTGGCCTCCACCTCGGCGGGACCCGCTGTGTGCAAGATCACGTCATCCGCGCCCCACTCCGCGCTGACCGCGGCCAGGCCGCCCTCGGTCACGATCGCGAACAGCGGGCAGTCCAGGCCCGTGGTCTGCAGCAGCCGGCAGATGCTCTTGGCGTGGGCCAGGTCACGCCGCGCGTCGACCAGCACCGCGTCGGCGGGCGGCGCCTCGACCAGAGCCGATGCGTCCGCGGGCAGCACCCGGACGGGGTGCAGCAAGAGCCCCAGAGCGGGCAGGACCTCGGCGGACGGCTCGAGCGCGCCGGTGATCAGCAGCAGGTCGCTCACTCTGATGGCCCCTCCACTCGCTGGTGCGGGCGCACCCTTACTCCTTGTATAAACAAACGAGGACCCGGGGGCAACGACGCCCGGGTCCGCTGACAAAAGGATATCCGAAATGGCCAAAGTGACAATCCAGTACTGGGCCGCGGCCAAGGAGGCGGCCGGGGTGGCCGCCGAGTCGGTGGAGGCGGAGACGCTGGCCGAGGCGCTGGATGTGATCCTGGCGCGGCGCGCCGACGACGCCAGCACCGAGCGGCTGCGCTCGGTGCTGGCGGCATCGTCGTTCCTGGTCGACGGCGCGCCCGCGGGCCGCCGCGTGCCCGCCGACCTGGTCCTTCCGGAAGCGGCCCGGATCGAGGTGCTGCCGCCGTTCGCAGGTGGTTAAGGCCGAGGGGGGAGGCATCCCCCGGAAAGAGAACCGCAATGTTTGCAGGGGTGGGCATTCGGCCGGTTGTACGGCAGACTGAGTGGATAACGCCCTAGAGTGGTCAAACCAGCACGTTCCGAAGTCAAACCCCCCACGGGGTGAGCATGAGCCAGCACGTACCGCCCAGCCGTCCGAGCCCCGGAGGACCCGGGGACAGGAATTTTCCCGGCGAGCTGAACCGCCCGGCCGCGCCGCACGTTCTCACTGGTGTGCCAAACGCGGGAACCGCGCCCCGCTCAGGGCGGGTGGCTGACGAAGCCTTTGTCCGGGCACTGTACGCCGAACACGGCGGCGCCCTGCTTCGCTACGCCCTCCACCTGACGGGCGGAGACAGGCAGCGTGCGGAGGATCTTGTGCAGGAAACGATAGTGCGGGCGTGGCGCCACCCCGAGGCGCTAACCGACCGGCCGGCCAGGCCCTGGCTGTTCGCCGTCGCGCGCAACCTCGCGGTCGATTCCTACCGTGCGCGGCAAGCTCGTCCGCCGGAGACCGGGCAGGCGGCCTTGGAACTGCTTCCGGCTGACGACGACGCCGACCGGACCCTTGAGTCGTGGGCCGTGGCGGACGCGCTGGCGTCGCTGCGCCCGGACCACCGGCGCGTGATCGTGGAGACCTACTACCGGGGCTGCTCGGTGGCGGAAGCGGCGGCCACGCTGGGCATACCAGCAGGTACCGTGAAGTCCAGGACGTTTTACGCGCTGAAAGCACTCAAGCTGGCGCTGCAGGAACGAGGGCTGGCGCCATGACACAGACCTGGGATTGCGCGGAGGCCAGGCCGTCGCTTGGCGTCTACGTGCTCGGTGCCATCGACCCCGCCGAGCGGGGGCTGGTCGATACCCACCTGGTGACCTGCCGGGACTGCCGGGATGAGCTGGCTGGCCTGGCCGGGCTGCCCGCGCTCCTGGCCCGGGTCAACCCGGACGAGATCAGCCGGATCCGCGCGGACGACACGGTCCGCCCGGCAAGCAGCGACGATCCCCCCGAGGAACTGCTCGGCACCGTGCTCGGCCTGGCCGAAGCCCGGCGCCGCCGGAACCGGTGGCGTTACCTGTCGGCCGCCGCGGCGGTGGCGGCGATCGCCGGCGGCCTGTTCGCCGGGCTGAGCTCGGCCACCTCGACGACCGTCACCAAGACGGTGGCCGTCGGGTTCGGGTTCACGAACGGGACTGCCACCTGGGAGACCGCGAGCGCGGCCAACGCGGCCACCGGGGTGACCGCCACCGTCGCCTACGCGGACCAGCTGTGGGGCGACTCGTTCCAGGTCCAGGTCGACCACATCCCGGCGGGCACCACCTGCCAGATGTGGGTGACCCACCCCGACGGCACCCGGACCGAGGTCGCGGCCTGGACGACCGCCCGCGACGAGGGCAAGGTCTGGTACGGCGGCTCGATGCCGAGCACCGCGGGGTCGATCGGCACGTTCCAGATCACCGCGGGAAACCAGGTCCTGCTCAC
>CAWKIB010000024.1:0-48720 GCA_963849595.1 uncultured Actinomycetes bacterium | reverse complement strand
GACCGACGACATCGACCACTTCGGCAACCGGCGGCTGCGCACCGTGGGCGAGCTGATCCAGAACCAGGTCCGGCTGGGCCTGGCCCGGATGGAGCGCGTGGTGCGGGAGCGGATGACGACCCAGGACGTCGAGGCGATCACGCCGCAGACCCTGATCAACATCCGCCCGGTGGTCGCGTCCATCAAGGAGTTCTTCGGCACCAGCCAGCTCTCCCAGTTCATGGACCAGACCAACCCGCTGGCCGGCCTCACGCACAAGCGGCGGCTGTCAGCGCTGGGCCCGGGCGGACTTCAGGCGAGCGGGCGGGCTTCGAGGTCCGCGACGTGCACCCCAGCCACTACGGCCGGATGTGCCCGATCGAGACCCCTGAAGGCCCGAACATCGGCCTGATCGGCTCACTGTCCAGCTACGCCCGGGTGAACCCGTTCGGCTTCGTGGAGACGCCGTACCGCAAGGTCGTCGACGGCGTGGTCACCGACCAGATCGACTACCTGACCGCGGACGAAGAGGACCGGCACGTCGTCGCGCAGGCCAACACGCTGCTGCAGAACGACGGGACCATCGCGGAGAGCCGCGTGCTGGTCCGCCGCAAGGGCGGCGAGGTGGACTACATCCCGCCGGACGAGGTCGACTACATGGACGTGTCCGCGCGCCAGATGGTGTCCGTGGCCACCGCCATGATCCCGTTCCTCGAGCACGACGACGCCAACCGCGCGCTGATGGGCTCCAACATGCAGCGCCAGTCGGTGCCGCTCCTGAGAGTCCGAGGCGCCGGTGGTCGGCACCGGCATGGAGTACCGCGCCGCCACCGACGCGGGCGACGTGATCCTGGCCGACAAGCCCGGCGTGGTCGAGGAGTCCAGCGCCGACCTGGTCACCGTGATGAACGACGACGGCACCCGGACCACCTACCGCGTGCAGAAGTTCGAGCGGTCCAACCAGGGCACCTGCTTCAACCAGAAGCCGGTCGTCGAGGAGGGCGACCGGGTCGAACACGGCCAGGTGCTGGCCGACGGCCCGTGCACCGACCACGGCGAGATGGCGCTGGGCAAGAACCTGCTGGCCGCGTTCATGCCGTGGGAGGGTCACAACTACGAGGACGCGATCATCCTGTCCCAGCGGCTGGTCCAGGACGACGTGCTGTCCAGCATCCACATCGAGGAACACGAGGTCGACGCCCGCGACACCAAGCTGGGCCCGGAGGAAATCACCCGCGACATCCCCAACGTCTCCGACGAGGTGCTGGCTGACCTGGACGAGCGCGGCATCATCCGGATCGGCGCCGAGGTCGTCAACGGCGACATCCTGGTCGGCAAGGTCACGCCCAAGGGCGAGACCGAGCTGACCCCCGAGGAGCGGCTGCTGCGCGCGATCTTCGGCGAGAAGGCCCGCGAGGTGCGCGACACCAGCCTCAAGGTCCCGCACGGTGAGGAGGGCAAGGTCATCGGCGTCCGCGTGTTCACCCGCGAGGACGGCGACGAGCTCCCGCCGGGCGTGAACGAGCTGGTCCGGGTGTACGTGGCCCAGAAGCGCAAGATCACCGACGGCGACAAGCTGGCCGGGCGGCACGGGAACAAGGGCGTGATCGCGAAGATCCTGCCGGTGGAGGACATGCCGTTCCTCGAGGACGGCACCCCGGTGGACATCGTGCTCAACCCGCTCGGCGTCCCGGGCCGGATGAACGTCGGCCAGGTCCTGGAGACCCACCTGGGGTGGGTGGCCAAGGCCGGCTGGCAGGTCGAGGGCGACGACGCCGACTGGAAGGAGCGCCTGCGTACCGTGGGCGCCGACTCCGCGCCGGCGGGCACGCCGGTCGCCACCCCCGTCTTCGACGGGGCCAAGGAGGAGGAGATCACCGGCCTGCTCGGCAGCACGCTGCCGAACCGGGACGGCAAGCGCCTGGTCGGCCCGAGCGGCAAGGCCCGGCTGTTCGACGGCCGGACCGGCGAGCCCTTCAAGGACCCGATCGCGGTCGGCTACATCTACATCCTCAAGCTGCTCCACCTGGTCGACGACAAGATCCACGCCCGGTCGACCGGCCCGTACTCGATGATCACCCAGCAGCCGCTGGGCGGCAAGGCGCAGTTCGGCGGGCAGCGCTTCGGCGAGATGGAGGTGTGGGCCCTGGAGGCCTACGGCGCCGCCTACGCGCTGCAGGAGCTGCTCACCATCAAGTCCGACGACGTGCTCGGCCGGGTGAAGGTCTACGAGGCCATCGTCAAGGGCGAGAACGTCCCAGAACCGGGGATCCCGGAATCATTCAAGGTGCTGATCAAGGAAATGCAATCGCTGTGCCTCAACGTCGAGGTGCTGTCCAGTGACGGTGCCGCGATCGAGATGCGCGACACCGACGAAGATGTCTTCCGTGCGGCCGAGGAACTCGGCATCGACCTGTCCCGGCGCGAGCCGAGCAGCGTCGAAGAGGTCTGATCGAGAAGGGGAAATCACCAGTGCTTGACGTCAACTTCTTCGACGACCTACGCATCGGCCTCGCCACCGCCGAGGACATCCGGCAGTGGTCGCACGGTGAGGTCAAGAAGCCGGAGACCATCAACTACCGCACGCTCAAGCCGGAGAAGGACGGGCTCTTCTGCGAGAAGATCTTCGGTCCGACCCGGGACTGGGAGTGCTACTGCGGCAAGTACAAGCGGGTCAGGTTCAAGGGCATCATCTGCGAGCGCTGCGGCGTGGAAGTCACCCGCGCCAAGGTGCGGCGCGAGCGGATGGGCCACATCGAGCTGGCCGCGCCGGTCACGCACATCTGGTACTTCAAGGGTGTGCCGAGCCGGCTGGGCTACCTGCTCGACCTGGCGCCGAAGGACCTGGAGAAGGTCATCTACTTCGCCGCCTACATGATCACCCACGTGGACGACGACGCGCGGGCGCGTGACCTGCCGTCCCTCGAGGCGAGGATCAGCGTCGAGCGCGGTCAGCTCGAGCAGCGCCGCGACGCCGACGTCGAGGCGCGCCAGGCCAAGCTCGAGGCCGACCTGGCCGAGCTCGAGGCGCAGGGCGCCAAGAGCGACGCGAAGCGCAAGCTCCGCGAGAGCTCGGACCGCGAGTGCAAGCAGATCAGGGACCGCGCGGGCAAGGAGATCGACCGCCTGGAGGAGGTCTGGAGCAGGTTCAAGAACCTGAAGGTCCAGGACCTCGAGGGCGACGAGCTGCTCTACCGCGACATGCGGGACCGGTTCGGCCGGTACTTCCGCGGCGGCATGGGCGCGCAGGCCATCCAGGACCGGCTGGCCAGCTTCGACCTGGACGCCGAGGCGCAGAACCTGCGCGAGACGATCCGCTCGGGCAAGGGCCAGAAGAAGGCCCGCGCCCTCAAGCGGCTCAAGGTCGTGTCCGCGTTCCTGAACACCCGCAACAGCCCGATGGGCATGGTGCTCGACTGCATCCCGGTGATCCCGCCGGACCTGCGGCCGATGGTTCAGCTGGACGGCGGTCGCTTCGCCACGAGTGACCTCAACGACCTGTACCGAAGGGTCATCAACCGGAACAACCGGCTCAAGCGGCTGCTCGACCTCGGCGCGCCCGAGATCATCGTGAACAACGAGAAGCGCATGCTGCAGGAGGCCGTGGACAGCCTGTTCGACAACGGCCGCCGCGGCCGCCCGGTCACCGGTCCCGGCAACCGGCCCCTGAAGTCCCTCAGCGACATGCTGAAGGGCAAGCAGGGACGGTTCCGCCAGAACCTGCTGGGCAAGCGCGTCGACTACTCCGGCCGCAGCGTCATCGTGGTCGGGCCGCAGCTCAAGCTGCACCAGTGCGGGCTGCCCAAGCAGATGGCCCTGGAGCTGTTCAAGCCGTTCGTGATGAAGCGCCTGGTCGACCTCAACCACGCGCAGAACATCAAGTCGGCCAAGCGGATGGTGGAGCGGGCCCGGCCCGTGGTGTGGGACGTGCTCGAGGAGGTCATCACCGAGCACCCGGTGCTGCTGAACCGGGCGCCGACCCTGCACCGCCTCGGCATCCAGGCCTTCGAGCCGCAGCTGGTCGAGGGCAAGGCGATCCAGATCCACCCGCTGGTCTGCACCGCGTTCAACGCGGACTTCGACGGCGACCAGATGGCGGTGCACCTGCCGCTGTCCGCCGAGGCGCAGGCCGAGGCGCGGATCTTGATGCTGTCCACCAACAACATCCTCAAGCCGGCCGACGGCAAGCCGGTGACCATGCCCACCCAGGACATGATCATCGGGTTGTTCTGCCTGACCCGGCAGGCCGAGGGCGCGATCGGCGAGGGCCGGGCGTTCTCGTCGCTGGCCGAGGCGCTGATGGCCTACGACGCGGGCGAGCTCGACCTGCAGGCCAAGATCGAGATCCGGCTGCCCGGGATCGTCCCGCCGGAGGGCACCGAGCGGCCGGAGGGCGCCGAGCCCGGTGACCTGATCCGGCTGGCCACCACGCTGGGCCGGTGCATCTTCAACGAGACGCTGCCCGCCGACTTCCCGTTCGTGAACTACGAAGTGGGCAAGCGGCAGCTGACCGTGATCGTCAACTCGCTCGCGGAGAGCTACCCCAAGGTGGAGGTGGCCGCGGCCCTTGACAACCTCAAGGACGCCGGCTTCCACTGGGCCACCCGGGCGGGTGTCACGATCGCGATCGAGGATGTCGTCGCGCCGCCGAACAAGGCGGCGATCCTGGAGAACTACGAGCGCCGCGCCGACAAGGTGCAGCGCGAGTACGACCGCGGCCTGATCACCGACGACGAGCGCCGTCAGGAGCTCATCGAGATCTGGACGCACGCCACGGCCGACGTAGCCAAGGACATGGAGGCGGCCTTCCCCGAGACCAACTCGGTCTGGATGATGGTCAACTCCGGCGCCCGCGGTAACCCGATGCAGGTCCGGCAGATCGCCGGCATGCGCGGCCTGGTCTCCAACCCCAAGGGCGAGACCATCCCGCGGCCGATCAAGTCCAGCTTCCGCGAGGGGCTGTCGGTGGTGGAGTACTTCATCTCCACCCACGGCGCCCGCAAGGGCCTGGCCGACACCGCGCTGCGCACGGCGGACTCCGGGTACCTCACCCGCCGCCTGGTGGACGTGGCGCAGGACGTGATCGTCCGCGAGGAGGACTGCGGCACCGACCGTTCGCTCCCCATGCGGATCGCGGAGAAGAACGCGGAAGGTCACGTTCGCAAGCTGGCGAACATCGAGAACACCGGCACCGGCCGGACCATCGCCGAGGACATCGAGATCGACGGCGTGGTGCTGGCCAAGGTCGGCGACGACACGACCGAGCTGATGATCGACCGGCTGGCCGAGGCCGGAGTGGAGACCATCCGCACGTCCAGCGTGATGGTCTGCGAGGCCAAGATCGGCGTCTGCGCCAAGTGCTACGGCCGCTCGCTGGCCACCGGCAAGCGGGTGGACGTCGGCGAGGCCGTCGGCATCGTCGCCGCCCAGTCGATCGGCGAGCCGGGCACCCAGCTGACCATGCGGACGTTCCACACCGGCGGTGTGGCGGGCCAGGACATCACCCACGGCCTGCCGCGCATCCAGGAGCTCTTCGAGGCCCGCATCCCCAAGGGCCTGGCCCCCATCAGCGAGTACGAGGGCCGGGTCAAGATCGAGGAGACCGAGAAGACCCGCAAGATCATTGTGGTGCCGGACGACGGCTCGGAAGAGATGTCCTACCAGGTGCCGATGCGGTCCCGGCTGCTGGTCAGCGACGGCGGTCACGTCGCCGTGGGGCAGCAGCTCATCGCGGGCGCGGTGAACCCGCACGAGGTGCTGCGCATCCTCGGCGGCCGGGCGGTGCAGCTGCACCTCGTGCACGAGGTGCAGGAGGTGTACCGGTCGCAGGGTGTCTCGATCCACGACAAGCACATCGAGATCATCATCCGGCAGATGCTCAAGCGGGTGAACGTGCTCGAGTCCGGCGACACCGAGCTGCTGCCCGGTGAGCTGGTCGAGCGGCCCCGGTTCGAGGAGGTCAACCGCGCGATCGTGAACGACGGCGGCACGTCCGCGGCCGGCCGGGCGGTGCTGATGGGCATCACCAAGGCGTCGCTGGCCACCGAGTCGTGGCTGTCGGCGGCCTCCTTCCAGGAGACCACCCGGGTGCTGACCGACGCGGCCATCCACGCCAAGTCGGACTCGCTGCTCGGCCTGAAGGAGAACGTCATCATCGGCAAGCTCATCCCGGCCGGTACCGGCATGCCGGTGTACCGGAACATCCGGGTCGAGCCGACCGACGACGCCCGGTCCTCGGCCTTCCCGCCGGGCGCCTACACCGAGGCGGAGAACTACGCCTTCGGCCAGGGCTCCGGCGAGGCCGTCCCGCTGGAGGAGTACGACTTCGGCTCCTACAACAGGTAAATAAGCAAGGCCAGTCACGGGCTGGCGGCCGCTCCAACGCTGGCCGCCAGCCCGTGCTCTATTTATTTATGCCGAACGGTCCGTGGTCCCCGCCCCCGGCCCGCCCCCCGCTGCCCTGCCAAACGAGATGAAACCCGGGTTTCACCGGCCTCTGACCGAGGTGGATCCCCGGGTTCACCTGGGCCGCGGGATCCCGCGGACGGGATTAAACGGCGGGGGCGGGTTGTTGTGACCGTACGAGCAATGCCGTACGAGCAGCCACGGCTCCCCCGAGGGGGGCCGGTGGAGGCTCGATTTTGCTTGAGAGTTGGGTCATGGTAAGTTCTTCATCCGTGTCCGTGTTCGCATGGGCACGTACGCATGCCAGCTGATGGCCAGGCCAGGAGCTGACGGTCTGCGGACCGGCTCCGGGTGGCTGACCGGCTGGTAGCACGGGTTTTCTCCCTCCCAGTTAGTCGGCTCACGACGAGCCGCTGACTCCCGGTCACGGCGACACGCCCGACCTCGGGGGTCGGCGGAGGACAGAAAAGCCCAGGCTAAGCGGATTACGGGGTTCCGATTTGGACCTCTTGGGCCGCTTAGTGACCTCAGAAGCTAAACGACGGGAAAGACGGAGACGCGGTTGCCCACGATCCAGCAGCTGGTCCGCAAGGGCCGCCAGGACAAGGTAGCGAAGAACAAGACGCCGGCGCTCAAGGAGAGCCCGCAGCGCCGCGGCGTGTGCACGCGCGTCTACACGACGACGCCGAAGAAGCCGAACTCGGCTCTGCGCAAGGTGGCCCGGGTCCGGCTGACCAGCCAGATCGAGGTCACGGCGTACATCCCGGGCGTGGGGCACAACCTGCAGGAGCACTCGATCGTGCTCGTGCGCGGCGGCCGGGTGCGCGACCTGCCCGGTGTCCGTTACAAGATCATCCGCGGCTCCCTGGACACCCAGGGCGTCCGCAACCGCAAGCAGGCTCGCAGCCGTTACGGAGCGAAGAAGGAGAAGAGCTGAGATGCCTCGCAAGGGTCCCGCGACGAAGCGGCAGCTAGTCACCGATCCGGTCTACGGCTCGCCGCTTGTCACCGCGCTCGCCAACAAGGTCCTCAAGGACGGCAAGCGATCGGTGGCCGAGCACATCGTGTACGGAGCGCTGGAAGGCTGCCGGGACAAGACCGGCAACGATCCGGTGATCACCCTCAAGCGCGCCCTGGACAACGTCAAGCCGACCCTGGAGGTCAAGAGCCGCCGGGTTGGCGGCGCGACCTATCAGGTGCCGGTCGAGGTCCGCGCGTCCCGCAGCACCACGCTGGCGCTGCGCTGGATCGTGGCCTACGCCAGGAACCGCCGGGAGAAGACCATGACCGAGCGGCTCATGAACGAGCTGCTCGACGCGAGCAACGGCCTCGGCGCCAGCGTGAAGCGGCGCGAGGACACCCACAAGATGGCGGAGTCCAACAAGGCGTTCGCCCACTACCGCTGGTAACCGCAAGGCTGCAACCAGAACCTAGACTTACGAGAACGAGGATTTTAAAGTGGCCACCCAGACCGCCGTAGACCTCGCCAAGGTCCGCAACATCGGGATCATGGCGCATATCGACGCGGGCAAAACGACGACCACCGAGCGGATCCTGTTCTACACCGGCATCAACTACAAGCTGGGCGAGGTCCATGAGGGCGCGGCCACCATGGACTGGATGGAGCAGGAGCAGGAGCGCGGCATCACGATCACGTCTGCCGCGACCACCACGAACTGGCTCGGCCACACCATCAACATCATCGACACGCCCGGGCACGTGGACTTCACCGTCGAGGTCGAGCGCTCGCTGCGCGTCCTCGACGGCGCGGTCGCGGTGTTCGACGCCGTGGCCGGCGTGGAGCCGCAGTCCGAAACGGTGTGGCGCCAGGCCGACCGGTACGGCGTACCGCGGATCTGCTTCGTCAACAAGATGGACCGGGTGGGGGCCGAGTTCCACCGCTGCGTGGAGATGATCACCGACCGGCTGGGCGCGACCCCGCTCGTCGTCCAGCTGCCGTGGGGCGTCGAGTCCGACTTCCGCGGCGTCATCGACCTGGTGCGCATGCGCGCGCTGCTGTGGCAGACCGAGGGCAAGGGCGACAAGTACGACGTCGTCGCGATCCCGGACGACCACGCCGAGGCCGCGCGCGACTACCGTGACCGGCTGCTCGAGACCATCGCCGAGAACGACGACGAGATGATGGAGCTGTACCTGGAGGGCACCGAGCCCACCGAGGAGCAGCTCGTCGCGGCCATCCGCCGGGCGACCATCGCCGGCGCGCTGACCCCCGTGCTGTGCGGGACCGCGTTCAAGAACAAGGGCGTCCAGCCCATGCTCGACGCGATCGTGGACTACCTGCCGAGCCCGGTCGACATCCCGGCGGTCAAGGGCCATGCGGTAGGTAACGAGGACACGGTCATCGAGCGGGAGCCCGACCCCGAGGCGCCGTTCGCGGCCCTCGCGTTCAAGATCATGTCGGACCAGCACCTCGGCAAGCTCACCTACATCCGCGTCTACTCCGGCACCGTTGAGTCGGGCAGCAACGTGCTGAACTCGATCAAGGGCCGCCGGGAGCGGATCGGCAAGATCTACCAGATGCACGCGAACAAGCGCGAGGAGCGCCCGTTCGCGGTGGCCGGGCAGATCGTCGCCGTGATGGGCCTGAAGGACACCACCACCGGCGACACGCTGAGCGCGCAGGACAAGCCGGTCATCCTGGAGTCGATGACGTTCCCGGCCCCGGTCATCAACGTGGCCATCGAGCCGAGGACCAAGAGCGACCAGGAGAAGCTGGGCACCGCCATCCAGCGGCTCGCCGAGGAGGACCCGACCTTCCAGGTCAGGACCGACGAGGAGACCGGCCAGACGATCATCTCCGGCATGGGCGAACTGCACCTGGAGGTGCTGGTCGACCGCATGCGGCGCGAGTTCAGGGTCGAGGCCAACATCGGCCGTCCGCAGGTCGCCTACCGGGAGACGATCAAACGCAAGGTCGAGAAGGTCGAGTACACGCACAAGAAGCAGACCGGTGGCTCCGGCCAGTACGGCTCGCGTGCTGATCAACCTCGAGCCGACCGGCGGCGACGGCGGCGGGTACGAGTTCGAGAACAAGGTGACCGGAGGCCGGATCCCCCGGGAGTACATCCCCTCGGTGGACACCGGCTGCCAGGAAGCCGCCGAGTTCGGCGTGCTGGCCGGCTACCCGATGGTCGACCTGAAGGTGACGCTGACCGACGGCGCCTACCACGAGGTCGACTCGTCCGAGCTGGCCTTCAAGATCGCGGGTTCGATGGCGTTCAAGAAGGCGGCCGCCCAGGCGGATCCCGTGCTGCTCGAGCCGATCATGGCCGTCGAGGTCAGGACGCCGGAGGAGTACATGGGCGACGTCATCGGCGACCTGAACAGCCGCCGTGGCCAGATCCAGGCCATGGAGGAACGATCCGGGGCCAGGGCGGTCAAGGCGCTTGTCCCGCTGTCGGAGATGTTCGGCTACGTGGGGGACCTGCGCAGCCGCACGCAGGGCAGGGCGGACTACAGCATGCAGTTCGATTCGTACGCCGAGGTCCCGCCCAGCATCGCCAAGGAGATCATCGCCAAGGCGCGAGGCGAGTAGTCAGTTCGGCCCCTAAACCGTTCCACCCCCCCGCCTGCCACGGCGGGGGTGGCCCGCCGCCAGAGGCGGCCCGGCCGGAACAGCAACCAACGAGGAGAAACCAGTGGCGAAGGCCAAGTTCCAGCGGACCAAGCCGCACGTCAACATCGGCACCATCGGGCACATCGACCACGGCAAGACCACGCTGACCGCGGCGATCACCAAGGTGCTCCACGACAAGATGCCCGACGTCAACCCCTTCACGCCCTTCGACCAGATCGACAACGCGAAGGAAGAGAAGGAGCGCGGGATCACGATCTCGATCTCCCACGTCGAGTACCAGACCGAGAAGCGGCACTACGCGCACGTGGACTGCCCGGGTCACGCGGACTACATCAAGAACATGATCACGGGTGCGGCCCAGATGGACGGCGCCATCCTCGTGGTCGCCGCGACCGACGGCCCGATGCCGCAGACCCGTGAGCACGTGCTGCTCGCCCGCCAGGTCGGCGTGCCCTACATCGTGGTGGCGCTGAACAAGGCGGACATGGTGGACGACGAGGAGATCCTCGAGCTCGTCGAGCTCGAGGTCCGCGAGCTGCTCACCGAGTACGAGTTCCCCGGTGACGACGTGCCGGTGATCCGGGTGTCCGCGCTGAAGGCGCTCGAGGGCGACGCCGAGTGGGGCGACAAGGTCCTCGAGCTCATGACCGCGTGCGACGACTCCATCCCGCGAGCCGGTGCGCGAGGTCGACAAGCCGTTCCTGATGCCGGTCGAGGACGTGTTCTCGATCACCGGCCGCGGCACCGTGGTGACCGGCCGGATCGAGCGCGGCACCATCCACACCGGCGAGACCGTCGACATCATCGGGATCAAGGACAAGGCGCAGTCCACCACCGTCACCGGGGTGGAGATGTTCCGCAAGATCCTGGACGACGGCCAGGCCGGCGACAACGTGGGCCTGCTGCTGCGCGGCATCAAGCGCGAGGAGGTGGAGCGCGGCCAGGTCGTGATCAAGCCGGGCACCAACACCCCGCACACCGAGTTCGAGGGCCAGGTCTACATCCTGTCCAAGGACGAGGGCGGCCGGCACACGCCGTTCTTCAACAACTACCGTCCGCAGTTCTACTTCCGGACCACCGACGTGACCGGCGTGGTGAGCCTCCCCGAGGGCACCGAGATGGTCATGCCGGGCGACCGGACCGACATGCACGTCGACCTGATCCAGCCGATCGCCATGGAGGAAGGCCTGCGGTTCGCGATCCGCGAGGGCGGCCGGACCGTTGGCTCCGGCCGGGTCACGAAGATCATCAAGTAACGGTCGTACTGCGGCGGCCGGGCTACCGGCCCGGCCGCCGCGGCACGCCGGACCACGTACGTACAGCGGCTGACCACATAAAGCGAAGGACACCGAGGCCACAAATGGCGGGACAGAAGATCCGCATCCGGCTCAAGGCATATGACCACGAGGTCATCGACAGCTCGGCGCGGAAGATCGTCGACACCGTGACGCGTACCGGCGCGCGGGTGGCTGGCCCGGTGCCGCTGCCTACCGAGAAGAACGTGTACTGCGTCATCCGCTCTCCGCACAAGTACAAGGACTCGCGCGAGCACTTCGAGATGCGGACGCACAAGCGGCTGATCGACATCCTCGACCCCACGCCGAAGACGGTGGACTCGCTGATGCGTCTCGACCTGCCGGCTGGCGTCGACATCGAGATCAAGCTCTGAGGAACGCACCGACATGGGCAAGCAGATCAAAGGGATCCTGGGCACCAAGCTTGGCATGACCCAGGTCTTCAACGAGGCCGGGCAGATCGTGCCGGTCACGGTCGTACAGGCCGGGCCGTGCGTGGTGACCGCCGTGCGGACCCCCGGCACCGACGGGTACTCGGCCGTGCAGATGGGCTTCGGCGAGATCGATCCGCGCAAGGTGACCAAGCCGGTCAGCGGCGTGTTCGAGAAGGCGGGCCTGACCCCGCGCCGGTACCTGGCCGAGCTGCGCACCGACGACGCGTCGGAGTACACGCTCGGGCAGGAGCTCACCGCCGAGGTGTTCGCCAGCGGGCAGCACGTGGACGTGACCGGCCAGAGCAAGGGCAAGGGCTTCGCGGGCGTCATGAAGCGGCACGGCTTCAAGGGGCTCGGCGCCGCGCACGGCACCCAGCGCAAGCACCGCTCACCCGGGTCCATCGGCGCCTGCGCCACCCCGGGCCGGGTGTTCAAGGGCGTGCGGATGGCGGGCCGGATGGGCGGCATGCGCACCACGGTGCAGTCGCTCACCGTGCATGCCGTCGACGCCGAGCGCGGGCTGCTCCTGATCAAGGGCGCGGTGCCCGGCCCTCGCGGCCGGGTCGTGCTGGTCCGCACCGCGGTCCGGAATCTGACCGAGCGTGGGGGTGAATCCTGATGACCGCCGTCAGCGTCATTGGCGCCCAGGGCAAGACGGTCGACCTGCCGGAGGAGATCTTCGCCGCCAAGGTCAACGTCCCGCTGATCCACCAGGTCGTGGTGGCCCAGCAGGCCGCGGCCCGGCAGGGCACGCACGCCGCCAAGAGCCGCGGCCAGGTCCGCGGCGGCGGCAAGAAGCCGTACCGGCAGAAGGGCACCGGCCGGGCCCGCCAGGGCTCGCTGCGCGCGCCCCAGTACACCGGCGGCGGCGTCGTGCACGGCCCGGTGCCGCGCTCGTACGCGCAGCGGACGCCGAAGAAGATGAAGGCCGCGGCCCTGCGCGGCGCGCTGTCCGACCGGCTCAGCCACGGCCGGGTCCTGGTCGTCAGCGGCTTCGTCGACGGCGACGTGCCGAAGACCAAGGACGCGGTGGCCGTGCTGACCGGGGCTCTGGGTACCTTGGGCCGCCCGGTACTCGTGGTCGCCCACCGCGACGACGAGATCACCTGGAAGTCGCTGCGGAACGTCCCGGGCGTGCACGTCCTGGCCGAGGACCAGCTCAACACGTACGACGTGCTGGCCAGCGACCACGTGGTCTTCACCGAGCAAGCCCTGACGGCGTTCGTCGCCAGGGCCCGGACGACGAAGGATAAGGAGACAGCCCAGTGAGCCGGGACAACAACCCGCGGGACGTCCTGCTGCGGCCGGTGGTCTCGGAGAAGAGCTACGGGCTGCTCGACGAGGGCAAGTACACCTTCGTCGTCGCTCCGGAGGCCAACAAGACCCAGATCAGGCTGGCCGTCGAGGCCGTCTTCGGGGTCAAGGTGACCGGGGTCAACACCGTGAACCGGCAGGGCAAGCGCCGGCGCACCCGGTACGGCTGGGGCAAGCGGCCGGACACCAAGCGAGCGATCGTGACCCTCGCCGCGGGGGACCGGATCGACATCTTCGGCGCCTGAGGAGACGCGACCAGATATGGCTATCCGTAAGTACAAGCCGACCACGCCGGGCCGGCGCGGCGCGAGCGGTTCTGACTTCTCCGAGGTCACCAGGAGTGAGCCGGAGAAGTCGCTGGTGCGCCCGCTGCACTCGCGCGGCGGCCGGAACGTGCACGGCCGCGTCACCGCCCGGCACCAGGGCGGCGGCCACAAGCGGTCCTACCGGCTGATCGACTTCCGCCGGGCGGACAAGGACGGCGTGCCGGCCAAGGTCGCGTACATCGAGTACGACCCGAACCGCACGGCCCGGATCGCGCTGCTCCACTACGCGGACGGCGAGAAGCGCTACATCATCTGCCCGCAGGGCCTGTCGGCCGGGGACGCGGTGGAGAGCGGCCCGGCGCGGACATCAAGCCGGGCAACGCGCTGCCGCTGCGCAGCATCCCGACCGGCACCGTGGTGCACGCCATCGAGCTGCGGCCCGGCGGCGGCGCCAAGATCGCCCGCTCGGCGGGCGCCGGCGTGCAGCTGCTGGCCAAGGAGGGCGGCTACGCCCAGTTGCGGATGCCGTCCGGCGAGATCCGGCGGGTCGACGCGACCTGCCGGGCCACGGTCGGCGAGGTCGGCAACTCCGAGCAGGGCAACGTCAAGCTCGGCAAGGCCGGCCGCAACCGGTGGAAGGGCCGCCGCCCGTCGGTGCGCGGCGTGGCCATGAACCCGGTCGACCACCCGCTGGGCGGCGGCGAGGGCAAGAGCTCCGGCGGACGTCATCCGGTCAGCCCGTGGGGTCAGCCGGAGGGCCGGACCCGGCGGGCGCACAAGCCGAGTGACCGGCTGATCAGCCGTCGCCGCGGCAGGAACAAGCGGTAGGAGCAGCACGCGATGCCTCGTAGTCTTAAGAAGGGCCCCTTCGTGGACGACCACCTGATGAAGAAGGTGGACGTGCAGAACGAGCGGGGATCCAAAACCGTCATCAGGACGTGGTCCAGGCGTTCGATGATCGTGCCGGCCATGCTCGGCCACACGATCGCCGTCCACGACGGCCGCAAGCACATCCCGGTGTTCATCACCGAGTCGATGGTGGGCCACAAGCTGGGCGAGTTCGCGCCCACGCGGACTTTCCGCAGTCACGTCAGGGACGACCGGCGCAGCCGCCGATAGGAGAACGACGACACATGGAAGCTCGGGCGAAAGCGCGGTACGTCCGCGTCACGCCGCGGAAGGCCCGCCGGGTGGTGGACCTGATCCGCGGGTTGCCCGCTGACCAGGCGCAGGCCGTGCTGGCCTTCGCGCCGCAATCGGCCAGCGATCCGGTCGGCAAGGTGCTCGCCAGCGCGATCGCCAACGCGGGCGCCAGCGGTGGCCGCGCGGACCGGGGCATGCTCTGGGTGCGCCGGGCCTGGGTCGATGAGGGCCCGACGCTCAAGCGCTTCCGGCCACGCGCCCAGGGCCGCGGGTACCGGATCCTCAAGCGCACCAGCCACATCACAGTCATCGTCTCCGACGACTCCGAGGGAGGAACCCGCTAGTGGGACAGAAAGTGAACCCGCACGGGTTCCGGCTCGGTATCACCACGGACTTCAAGAGCCGCTGGTACGCCGACAAGCTGTACAAGGAATACGTGGCCGAGGACGTGGCCATCCGCCGCATGCTGCAGCGCGGCATGGAGCGGGCGGGCATCTCCAAGGTTGAGATCGAGCGGACCAGGGACCGGGTGCGGGTGGACATCCACACCGCCCGGCCGGGGATCGTCATCGGGCGGCGCGGTGCTGAAGCCGACCGGATCCGCGGCGACCTGGAGAAGCTGACCGCCAAGCAGATCCAGCTGAACATCCTCGAGGTGAAGAACCCCGAGATCGATGCCCAGCTGGTCGCCCAGGGGGTCGCCGAGCAGCTGTCCAGCCGGGTCTCGTTCCGGCGGGCCATGCGCAAGGCGATCCAGAGCGCGATGAAGGGCGGCGCCAAGGGCATCCGGGTCCAGTGCTCGGGTCGCCTGGGCGGCGCGGAGATGTCCCGGTCTGAGTTCTACCGCGAGGGCCGGGTCCCGCTGCACACGCTGCGGGCCGACATCGACTACGGCTTCTACGAGGCCCGCACCACCTTCGGCCGGATCGGCGTGAAGGTCTGGATCTACAAGGGCGAGGCGCCGACCAGCCGGGCCGGCCGCGAGGCGCAGCAGGCCGCGTTGCGGGCCGCGGCCCAGCAGCGGCCCCAGCGGCCACGGGACGCGCAGCGTCCGCGGCGTCGTGCCCCTGAGGGCGCGTCCGCCGGCGAGGAAGGCTGAGGACATGCTCATTCCGCGCAGGGTTAAGCACCGCAAGCAGCACCGTCCGCACCGGACCGGTAACGCGACCGGCGGCACCCACGTGTCGTTCGGTGAGTACGGGATCCAGGCCCTCGAGCACGCCTACGTGACCAACCGGCAGATCGAGGCGGCCCGTATCGCCATGACCCGGCACATCCGCCGTGGCGGGAAGGTCTGGATCAACATCTACCCGGACCGGCCGCTGACCAAGAAGCCGGCCGAGACCCGGATGGGATCCGGCAAGGGCTCGCCGGAGTGGTGGATCGCCAACGTCAAGCCGGGCCGCGTCATGTTCGAGCTGTCCGGGGTGGCCGAGCCGGTGGCCAGGGAGGCGCTGCGCCGCGCGATCCACAAGCTCCCGATGAAGTGCAAGTGGTCAAGCGAGAGGTCGGTGAGGGCTGATGTCAAAGATGCAAGCTCCCGATGCTCTGCTGGCTGACATTGCAGAAGTGGTCAAGCGAGAGGTCGGTGAGGGCTGATGGCTAGCGGCCTGACCGCGCAGCTGCGCGTGTCCACCGAGGAAGAACTGCACGCCAAGCTGGCCGAGGCCAAGGAAGAGCTGTTCAACCTGCGCTTCCAGGGTGCCACCGGGCAGCTGGAGAGCCACGGCCGGCTGCGTGCGGTCCGCAAGGAAATCGCCCGGATCTACACGGTGATGCGCGAGCGCGAGCTCGGGATCATCACCTTGATCGAAGAGTCCGGCGAACCGGATGATCTCGAGCCGGAGACGCCGGTGGCCAGTGTCACGGACGCCGATGACGCCGCCGAGGACGACGCAGCCGAGGAGGCGAGCGAGTGAGCGAGGACGCCAAGGACGGCGTGACCCGCGGCTACCGCAAGGGCCGGGAAGGCCTGGTGGTCAGCGACAAGATGGACAAGACCGTCGTTGTCGAGGTCGAGGACCACGTCAAGCACCCCAAGTACGGCAAGGTTCTGCGCCGTACCAAGAAGTACCAGGCGCACGACGCCGAGAACGCCTGCGGCGTGGGCGATCGTGTGCTGCTGATGGAGACCCGGCCGCTGTCCGCGACCAAGCGCTGGCGGGTAGCCGAGATCCTCGAGAAGGCCAAGTAACAGCAGACCGCCTGGCTCCGATGCCCGGCAAAGAGACCTCCGCGGGGGGTCACCGGGGGGTCGATCCCCCGGGGAAGATAGGGAGTTGACGTGATCCAGCAGGAGTCGCGGCTTAAGGTCGCCGACAACACGGGCGCCAAGGAGATCTTGTGCATCCGTGTGCTCGGCGGCAGCGGCCGGCGATACGCGGGCATCGGTGACGTCATCGTGGCGACGGTGAAGGATGCCCTTCCCGGCGCCGGCGTGAAGAAGGGCGATGTCGTCAAGGCGGTCGTGGTACGCACGCGCAAGGAGCGCCGCCGTGGCGACGGCTCCTACATCCGGTTCGACGAGAACGCCGCGGTGCTGATCCGGGACGGCGGTGACCCCCGCGGGACCCGCATCTTCGGACCGGTCGGCCGGGAGCTGCGGGAGAAGCGGTTCATGCGGATCATCTCGCTGGCGCCGGAGGTGCTCTAGATGAAGATCAGGAAGAACGATCACGTGATCGTGGTGGCCGGCCGTGACAAGGGCCGCAGCGGCCTGGTGATCGCGGCCTACCCGGACCGGGGCAAGGTCCTGGTCCAGGGCGTCAACATGGTCAAGAAGAACAAGAAGGTCACCTACCAGGGCCAGCGCGGTGCCAAGGAAGGCGGCATCACGCACGAGGAAGCGCCGATCGACGTGAGCAACGTGCAGCTGGCCGATCCGGACAGCAAGAACGCGGCCCGGGTCGGCTACCGGATCGACGAGGACGGCAGGAAGATCCGCGTCGCGAGGCCGAGCGGGAAGGAGATCTGATGGCGACCGAAGCTCCGGCCGATGCCGCGGCTCAAGGAGCGCTACCGGGGCGAGATCGCCCCGGCGCTCATGCAGGAGTTCGGCTACGCCAACGTGATGCAGATCCCCGGCCTGACCAAGATCGTGGTGAACATGGGCGTGGGCGAGGCGGCCCGCGACGCCAAGCTCATCGACGGCGCGGTCCGTGACCTGTCCACCATCACCGGGCAGAAGCCGGCCGTGGCCAAGGCCAAGAAGTCCGTGGCCCAGTTCAAGCTGCGCGAGGGCATGCCCATCGGCGCGCACGTCACGCTGCGCGGGGACCGCATGTGGGAGTTCCTGGACCGGCTGCTGGCCATCGCGCTGCCCCGGATCCGCGACTTCCGCGGCCTGTCCGACCGGCAGTTCGACGGGCACGGCAACTACACGTTCGGGCTGACCGAGCAGGTCATGTTCCACGAGATCGATCCGGACAAGGTGGACCGGCAGCGCGGGATGGACATCACCGTCGTGACCACCGCAACCAACGACGCCGAGGGCCGCTCGCTGCTGCGGCGGCTCGGATTCCCCTTCAAGGAAGGTTGACGTGGCAAAGAAGGCCCTAGTCGTCAAGCAGAAGCGGACGCCTAAGTTCCAGGTCCGCGGCTACACGCGGTGCACGCGCTGCGGGCGCCCGCGGGCCGTCTACCGCAGGTTCAGCCTGTGCCGGATCTGCTTCCGGACCATGGCGCACCGCGGCGAGCTGCCCGGCATCACCAAGTCCAGCTGGTAATGAACCAAACGAGTACACCGCAGGTCCCGCTCTGTCGCAAAAACCGACGGGAAACCACGGTGAGGAAGGCCTGTTGGCCATGACGATGACCGACCCGATCGCAGACATGCTGACGCGTCTGCGCAACGCGAACTCGGCGTACCACGACACGGTGGGCATGCCGTACTCCAAGATCAAGTCCCACATCGCCGAGATCCTCCAGCAGGAGGGCTACATCGCCTCCTGGCGCGTCGAAGACGCCGAGGTCGGCAAGAACCTGGTGATCAGCCTCAAGTTCGGCAACGCGCGCGAGCGCTCCATCGCCGGCATCAAGCGGGTGTCCAAGCCGGGCCTGCGGGTCTACGCGAAGAAGGACGAACTGCCCCGGGTGCTCGGCGGCCTCGGCGTGGCCATCATCTCCACCTCCGGTGGGCTGCTGACCGACAAGCAAGCCAAGAAGCGGGGCGTGGGCGGGGAAGTCCTCGCCTACGTCTGGTAAGGGAGGAGCTGCAATGTCAAGGATCGGGCGGCTCCCCGTGACCATCCCCAGCGGGGTGCAGGTCACCGTGGACGGCCGCGAGGTCACCGTACAGGGGCCCAAGGGAACGCTGAAGCACACCGTGGCCGACCCCATCGACGTCGTGCGTGAGGACGGGGTCATCAAGGTGACCAGGCCCAACGACGAGGGCTCGGTGCGCGCGCTGCACGGCCTGTCCCGCACGCTGATCGCGAACATGGTCACCGGCGTCACCGACGGCTACCGCAAGACGCTGGAGATCGTGGGCGTCGGCTACCGGGTGCAGGCCAGGGGCAGCGACCTGGAGTTCGCGCTCGGGTTCAGCCACCCCGTGACCATCGTTCCCGCCGGAGGGCATCTCCTTCCGGGTCGAGGCGCCTACCCGGTTTGTCGTGGAGGGCATCGACAAGCAGCAGGTGGGCGAGATAGCCGCGCAAATCCGCAAGCTCCGCAAGCCGGACCCGTACAAGGGCAAGGGCGTGCGGTACCAGGGCGAGCAGGTCCGCCGCAAGGTCGGGAAGGCTGGGAAGTAACCATGGCTGGCACCAAGACCAGGTCGCACGCCCGGGTCACCGGGCGGGTGCGGCCGCGCACCCAGAAGTCCACGGCCGCCCGCGTGCGCCGGCACCTGCGGGTCCGCAAGAAGGTCACCGGCAGCGCGAGCAGGCCGCGGCTGGTCGTCAACCGGTCCGCGCGGCACATGTTCGCGCAGATCGTGGACGACAGCGCCGGCCGTACGCTGGCCGCCGCGTCCACCCTGGACCCGGCGATCCGGACCGCCGAGGGCGACAAGACGGCCAAGGCGCGCAAGGTCGGCGAACTGCTCGCGCAGCGGGCGGCGGCGGCCGGCATCGAGGCTGTGGTGTTCGACCGGGGCGGCTACCGCTACCACGGCCGCATCGCGGCCCTGGCGGACGGCGCCCGGGAAGGCGGCCTGCAACTATGAGCCCTGCAACTATGAACGGGGCCGAGCGTTATACAGAAGAGATGAGGAAGGGCTAATGCCAGGAGCACCGCGCCGTGGCGGCGGCGGCGAGCGGCGCGAGCGCCGTGATGACCGGCGCGGCAGCGCGGCCGAAAAGCAGGCTGCCTACCTGGAGCACGTGGTGACCATCAACCGCGTGGCCAAGGTGGTCAAGGGCGGCCGCCGCTTCAGCTTCACCGCGCTGGTCGTGGTGGGTGACGGCAACGGGATGGTCGGCGTCGGGTACGGCAAGGCCAAGGAGGTCCCGGCCGCCATCGCCAAGGGCGTCGAAGAGGCCAAGAAGCACTTCTTCCGGGTGCCGCGGATCGGCAGCACGATCCCGCACACGGTGCAGGGCGAGGAGGCGGCCGGGGTCGTGCTGCTGAAGCCGGCCAGCCCGGGTACCGGCGTCATCGCCGGCGGCCCGGTCCGGGCCGTGCTCGAGTGCGCCGGCATCAGCGACGTGCTGTCCCGCTCGCTGGGCTCCTCCAACCCGATCAACGTCGTGCACGCGACGGTGGCCGCGCTGAAGAGCCTGAACCGGCCCGAGGAGATCGCGGCCAAGCGCGGCCTGCCGATCGAGGACGTGGCGCCGGCGGCCATGCTGCGCGCGCGCGCCGCCGCGGCCGGGGCCGGAGCCTAAGGGAGAGCAGACCGATGGCACAGCTGAAGGTGACCCAGATCAAGTCGAAGATCGGCGGGACCAGCGCGCAGCGGAACTCGCTGCGCTCGCTCGGGCTGCACCGGATCGGCCAGGTCGTGGTCAGGCCGGATCGCCCGGAGTTCCGCGGCATGATCAAGACGGTGCGCCACCTGGTGACCGTGGAGGAAGTGGACTAGATGCCGGACATCAACACCGACGACCAGACGGCGTCCGGGCGCGGGCTCAAGCTGCATCACCTGCGGCCGGCGCCGGGCGCGCACAAGGCCAAGATGCGGGTCGGCCGCGGCGAGGCGTCCAAGGGGAAGACCGCGGGCCGCGGCACCAAGGGCACCAAGGCGCGCAACACGGTTCGCCTCGGCTTCGAGGGCGGCCAGATGCCGCTGCAGCGCCGGGTGCCGAAGCTGAAGGGCTTCTCCAACGCCGGGTTCCGCACCACCTACCAGGTGGTGAACACCGGCCGGCTGGCCAAGCTGTACCCGGAGGGCGGCGACGTGACCCCGGAGAACATGGTGGCCAGGGGCGCGGTCCGGTCCGGCGAGCTGATCAAGGTGCTGGGCACCGGTGAGCTCTCGGTCGCGCTGCGGGTGACCGCGCACGCGTTCTCGGCCACCGCCGTCCAGAAGATCGAGCAGGCCGGCGGTACGGTCACCGAGCTCGGTTAGCGCCTCCTGACCAAAGGAGACAACCCATGGCACGCCGGGTAAGATACGTGGACTGCCCGATCAACCGAACCGAGGACTGCGCATGCTGACGGCCTTCGTGCGGGCGTTCCAGACGCCGGACCTGCGCAAGAAGATGCTGGTCACGCTGGCCCTGATCGCGCTGTTCCGGTTCGGTGCCTCGCTGCCGACGCCCGGCATCGCCGAGAAGAACGTGGCCTACTGCTCCAACCTGGCCACCAGCGCCGGCAGTTCCACGGCGGGGGTCCTGGCCATCGTCAACCTGCTCAGCGGCCAGGCCCTGCTGCGCCTGTCGGTGTTCGCGCTCGGCATCATGCCGTACATCACGGCCAGCATCATCTTGCAGCTGCTGACCGTGGTCATCCCGCGGCTGGAGACGCTGAAGCAGGAGGGCCAGGCGGGCCAGGCCAGGATCACCCAGTACACCCGGTACCTCACCGTGGGCCTGGCGGTCCTGCAGTCCACCGGCTACATCGAGCTGGCCCGCTCCGGCACGCTGTTCAACGGGTGCGGGGCGTCGGGGAGCGCCAACCCGCTGATCCCGAACGGCGGGATCTTCAACATCGCCACCATGGTGATCTGCATGGTGGCCGGCACCACGGTCATCATGTGGATGGGCGAGCTGATCACCGACCGCGGGGTCGGGAACGGCATGTCGGTGCTGATCTTCACCACCGTGATCTCCGTCATTCCCGGCGAGATCCTGGCCATCTACCGTGACAAGTCGGCCTTCTACGCGGGCGTGGCCATCCTGGTGGTGATCGCCATCGTCGCCTTCATCGTGTTCATGGAGCAGGCTCAGCGCCGCATCCCGGTGCAGTACGCCAAGCGGATGGTGGGCCGCCGGATGTACGGCGGCACCTCGACCTACATCCCGATGAAGGTCAACCAGGCGGGGGTGATCCCGGTCATCTTCGCCTCGTCGCTGTTGTACATCCCGACGCTGGGCGCGCAGCTGTTCGGCAATACGACGAAGCCCCAGGGCTGGGTGTCCTGGGTCGAGCGCTACCTGGCCCAGGGCACGTCGAGCAGCCTGAGTAGCGGCGGCTTCTACATGCTCTTGTTCTTCCTGCTGATCGTCGGGTTCACCTACTTCTACGTGTCGATCACCTTTAACCCGACCGAGGTGGCCGACAACATGAAGAAGTACGGCGGGTTCATCCCCGGCATCCGGCCCGGGCGGCCGACCGCTGAGTACCTCAGCTACGTGCTCAGCCGGCTCACCGCCCCCGGTTCGGCCTACCTGGGCGTGATCGCGCTGTTCCCGCTGGTCGCGCTCACCGCCATCGGGGTCGGCCAGCAGTTCCCGTTCAGCGGGGTCAGCCTGCTGATCATGGTCGGCGTCGGGCTCGACACCGTGAAGCAGATCGAGAGCCAGTTGCAGCAGCGCAACTATGAGGGTTTCTTGCGATAGTGCGCATCGTCCTCGTCGGGCCCCCCGGTGCGGGCAAGGGGACACAGGCCCAGTTCATCTCTTCGCACCTGGCGATCCCGAGGATCTCGACAGGTGACATTTTCCGGTACAACGTGACGAGCAACACCGAACTGGGCCGCAAGGCCCGCGAGTACATGGAACGTGGCGACCTGGTGCCCGACGAGGTCACCGTGGCCATGGTCCGGGACCGGCTGGGCGAGGGCGACGCGCAGGAGGGGTTCCTGCTCGACGGGTTCCCCCGGAACGTGCCGCAGGCCGAGACGCTCAAGAAGATGCTCTCGGAATGGGACGCCAGGCTGAGCGTGGTCCTCGAGCTGGTGATAGACGAGGATGAGGTGGTGCGGCGGCTGTCCGGGCGCCGGACCTGCCGTCGCTGCGAGCGGGTCTGGCACGTGCTGTACGACCCGCCGGCCCGCGACGGCATCTGCGACGACTGCGGCGGCGAGCTGTTCCAGCGCGACGACGACTCCGAGGACACGATCAGGCACCGGCTCGAGGTCTACGCCGAGCAGACCTCCCCGCTCATCGCGTTCTACGCCGACGAGAACATCCTGATCGGCATCGACGCGACCGGGCCGGTCGAGGAGATCACCAGCCGGGCGCTGGCCGCGCTCCGCCCGTTCGTGCGCTGAGGGACGGTCGGCATGTGGCCGCGGCGCGCGCAGGAAATCCAGATCAAGACCCCCGAGCAGTTCGCGGTCATGCGCGAGGCGGGGCTGGTCGTGGCGCACACCCTGGGGGCGGTCGCCGCGGCGGTCCGGCCCGGCGTCACCACCGCCGAGCTTGACGCGCTCGCCGAGCGCGAGATCCGCGCGGCGGGCGCGACCCCGTCGTTCCTGGGCTACCACGGGTATCCCGCCACCATCTGCACGTCGGTGAACGACGAGATCGTGCACGGCATCCCGAGCGCGTCCCGGAGCCTGAACGAGGGGGACCTCATCTCCATCGACTGCGGCGCCATCGTCCGCGGCTGGCACGGGGACGCGGCCGTCACGGTGGGGGTCGGCGCCATCTCCGCCGAGCATGCCGCGCTGCTGGGCGCGTGCGAGGACGCGCTGTGGCAGGGGCTCGCGCAGGCGCGGGCCGGTGCCCGGCTGGGCGACATCTCGCACGCGGTGGAGTCCAGCATCGCCGCGGCGGGTCCGTATGGCGTGGTCGAGGAGTACACCGGGCACGGCATCGGCACCGCCATGCACATGGACCCGCCGGTGCCGAACTACGGCCGGCCCGGCCGCGGGCTGCGGCTGCGGGCCGGCATGGCGCTGGCCGTCGAGCCGATGGTGATGCTCGGCAGCCCCGAGACGGTCCTGCTGGACGACGGGTGGACGGTCATCACGGCGGACGGAAGCTGGGCCGCGCACTTCGAGCACACGGTCGCGATCACCGCGGACGGGCCGTGGGTACTGACCGCCGAGGATGGCGGCCAGGCCCGCCTGGGCGATACTAGACAAAGGGACCCGACGAGCGTCCCGCCCACCTAGACCGGGAGGTAGGCCGGGGTGGGTTGGTCGGGAAGGAAGGGTGCGCCCGGTGCCTGGTGATCCGCGGATCCGCGCCTCCGACGCGGATCGCGACCGCACTACAGCGCTGCTGCGCGAGCACCACGCCGCGGGCCGGCTGACCGCCGAGGAATTCAATGAGCGGATGGACGCCGCCCTCGGCGCCAAGACGCTCGGCGAGCTCGATGACCTGCTGACCGACCTGCCGGTCATCGACCTGTACCGGCTGCCGCACGAGTCGATGCGGCGGCCCGCGGGTCTCCCGCACCAGTCGCTCGTGCCGCAGGGATCCGGGCGGCGCGGCCAGCCCGGCCCGGTTCCCGCCGGGTACGGTGGCCATGGGGGCCTGGGCCGCGGTCACCGGTACGCTGATCGCCATCTGGGCGGTCACGGCGGTGATCGGCGTCGGGACCTGGATCCCCTGGTGGCTGCTGGTGGCGATCCCGTGGATCTGGGTGATGATCCGCCGGGCCCAGCGCCACGGGGAATAGCTGCGGGTCCGGCGGTGTCTTACTCGTGGGCGGTTCGCGTTGGTGCTGCGGGTCGAGTACACTCGTCTCCGGCCCATCTGCTGGGTTCCCCGCGGTTAGCACCCGGGGCTCGCGCATGCGAGCGGTATGGACCCTTCGGAGCCCTTCCCGGTTTTCTCGTCCCGCTGTCTGAGGTCAGCACGGGCGTGAGCCGGGCGGGGCAGGCTGACCGCCAGCAGAAGCAAAGGCCAGCCGCGCTCCGGCGCGGACCACCACCCTATAGAGCGAAGCGCGGAGGACATGCCCAAGAAAGACGGCGCCATTGAGATCGAAGGCACAGTAGTCGAGTCACTGCCGAATGCCTTCTTCCGGGTGGAGCTGGACAACGGGCACAAGGTTCTCGCTCACATCAGCGGGAAGATGCGGATGCACTACATCCGCATCCTGCCTGACGACCGGGTAGTCGTGGAGCTCAGCCCCTACGACCTCAGTCGCGGGCGGATCGTGTACCGGTACAAGTAACGAACCAGACATAGTGGAGACAGCACCGTGAAGGTCAAGCCGAGCGTCAAGAAGATCTGCAGCAAGTGCCGGATCATTCGCCGGCACGGCCGCGTCATGGTCATCTGCGCCGACCCGAGGCACAAGCAGCGCCAGGGCTGACGCACCGCAGACGATGCACCACTGGCGCACCACACCAGACGCACATCGAGATAGACACGCACCGCAGGCCGCCAGCTAGGGCGGCGACCCCCGGACGGAGGCCGGGGCCAGGTCCGGGCAGGGCCTGGGGGCGGCGCGAAGGACCTCCGCGAGACGAAGGAGAACTGCCCGCCCATGGCTAGGCTTTCTGGCGTCGACCTCCCCCGCGATAAGCGGCTCGAGGTCGCGCTCACCTATATCTACGGCATCGGCCGTACCCGGGCGCTGCAGACGCTGCAGGCCACCGGGGTCAGCGGCGATACCCGGGTCAGCAGCCTGACCGACGAGGAGCTGATCAGGCTCCGCGACTGGATCGACGCCACCTACCAGGTCGAAGGTGACCTGCGCCGCGAGGTCCAGGCCGACATCAGGCGCAAGGTCGAGATCGGCTGCTACCAGGGAATCCGCCACCGCCGCGGGCTCCCGGTGCACGGGCAGCGGACGCAGACCAACGCGCGCACCCGCAAGGGCAAGAAGAAGACGGTGGCCGGCAAGAAGAAGGCCGGCAAGAAGTAATGAGTAGTCCGCACGGACCGATCACCTCGAAGGAAGCAGATGCCGCCTAGGAGCCGTCAGCAGGCCGCCGCCAAGAAGGTGCGCCGCAAGGAGCGGAAGAACGTCGCTCACGGGCATGCCCACATCAGGAGCACGTTCAACAACACCATCATCTCGATCACCGACCCGACGGGCAACGTCATCTCGTGGGCGTCCGCGGGTCAGGTCGGATTCAAGGGATCGCGCAAGTCGACCCCGTACGCGGCCCAGATGGCGGCCGAAGCCGCCGCGCGCCGGGCCATGGAGCACGGCATGCGAAAGGTCGACGTCTTCGTCAAGGGCCCGGGCTCGGGCCGGGAGACCGCCATCCGGTCGCTGCAGGCGACCGGGCTGGAGGTCGGTTCGATCCAGGACATGACCCCCGTCCCGCACAATGGCTG
Source organism: uncultured Actinomycetes bacterium (assembly GCA_963849595.1). Taxonomy (GTDB): domain Bacteria; phylum Actinomycetota; class Actinomycetes; order Streptosporangiales; family Streptosporangiaceae; genus Palsa-504. Next base: position 22,716 of record CAWKIB010000024.1, on the reverse strand, counting down.
CCGGCCGCCCAAGCGGCGCCGGGTCTGACAGAGCCCATCTAGGAGACAGCGACACAATGGCTCGATACACAGGCGCGGACTGCAAGCTCTGCCGCCGGGAGAAGACCAAGCTCTTCCTGAAGGGCGCGAAGTGCGACTCGCCGAAGTGCCCGATCGAGATCCGGCCCTACCCGCCGGGTGAGCACGGCCGGAACCGGCCCAAGGAAGGCGAGTACCTCCAGCAGATCCGGGAAAAGCAGAAGGCCAAGCGGATCTACGGCATCCTCGAGCGCCAGTTCCACGGCTACTACGAAGAGGCGGCCCGCAAGCACGGCCGGACCGGCGAGACCATGCTCCAGCTGCTCGAGCGCCGCCTGGACAACATCGTGTTCCGCGCGGGCTTCGCCAAGAGCCGCGACATGGCCCGCCAGCTGGTACGCCACGGGCACTTCACGGTGAACGGCAAGAAGGTCGACATCCCGTCCTACCGGGTCAGCGAGAACGACATCGTCGAGGTGGCCGCCAAGTCCCGCGACATGACCCCGTTCGTCGTCGCGCAGGCCGAGATCGGCGAGCGCATCGTGCCGGCCTGGCTCGAGGTGGTCTCGGACCAGATGCGCATCCTGGTCCACTCGCTGCCGGTCCGGGCCCAGATCGACACCCAGGTCCAGGAACAGCTGATCGTCGAGTTCTACTCGAAGTAAGCCCGGGGTTCCCGGGGTTCCCGGGGGGGCATCCCCCGGGGGCGAACACTGCGACGTCATATAGCGGGCGTCGCGGAAAGGAAAGAACAATGCTCATCGCTCAGCGCCCCTCGCTCGCCGAGGAGCAGGTCGACGAATTCCGGTCCCGGTTCGTCATCGAGCCGCTGGAGCCGGGCTTCGGCTACACCATCGGCAACTCGCTGCGCCGGACGCTCCTGTCGTCCATCCCCGGCGCCGCCGTGACCAGCATCAGGATCGAAGGCGTCCTGCACGAGTTCTCCACCGTCCCGGGCGTGAAGGAAGACGTCACCGACATCATCCTGAACCTCAAGGAACTGGTGGTGTCCTCCGAGCACGACGAGCCGGTCGTGATGTACCTGCGCAAGCAGGGCCCGGGTGACGTGACCGCGGCCGACATCGCGCCGCCGGCCGGCGTCGAGGTGCACAACCCCGAGCTGCACATCGCCACCCTGAACGCCAAGGGCAAGCTCGAGATGGAGCTGACCGTGGAGCGCGGCCGCGGCTACGTCTCGGCCACCCAGAACAAGCAGCCCGGCCAGGAGATCGGCCGGGTCCCGATCGACTCCATCTACTCGCCCGTGCTGCGCGTGACCTACAAGGTGGAAGCCACCCGGGTCGAGCAGCGCACCGACTTCGACCGGCTCATCCTGGACGTGGAGACCAAGCCGTGCATGCGGCCCCGGGACGCGGTGGCGAGCGCCGGCAAGACGCTGGTCGAGCTGTTCGGGCTGGCCCGGGAGCTCAACGTCGACGCCGAGGGCATCGACATCGGCCCCTCGCCGACCGACGCCGCGCTGGCCGCCGACCTGGCCCTGCCGATCGAGGACCTCAACCTCACCGTGCGTTCCTACAACTGCCTCAAGCGCGAGGGCATCCACACGGTCGGCGAGCTGGTCGGGCGCAGCGAGCAGGACCTGCTCGACATCAGGAACTTCGGCGCCAAGTCGATCGAGGAAGTCAAGCAGAAGCTCATTGACATGGGCCTGTCGCTCAAGGACTCGCCGCCCGGATTCGACCCGAGCAGCGCGGTAGGCGCGTACGGCGACGACGACGAGAGCTACGTGGAGACCGAGCAGTACTGACGTGGCCGGGCCCCTGATCACGGGGCCACGGAGATCAAGGAGAGGTCCGAATGCCCACGCCCACCAAGGGCCACCGCCTGGGCGGCAGCCCGGCCCACGAGCGGCACATCCTGGCGAATCTGGCCACCGCGCTGTTCCAGCACGGCCGGATCACCACCACCGAGGCCAAAGCCAAGCGGCTGCGCCCGGTAGCCGAGCGGCTGATCACCTTCGCCAAGCGGGGTGACCTGCACGCCCGTCGTCACGTGCTGACCGTGGTCACGGACAAGGGCGTGGTACATCAGCTCTTCACCGAGATCGCCCCCGAGTTCTCCGAGCGCGACGGCGGGTACACCCGCATCACCAAGATCGGCCCGCGCAAGGGCGACAACGCGGCGATGGCGGTCATCGAGCTGGTCCGCGGCGAGCCGGTGGCGGCCAAGCCCCGCCGCCGCGCCCGCCGGGCCGACGCGACGGCCACCGCCGGGACCGCCCCCGCCGCGACCGCCGCCGCCGGGACCGCCGCCACGGCCACCGCGGTCGCCGAGCCGGAGGCCGAGACCGACGAGGCCCCCGACGCCACCGAGGCACCCGACGCCACCGAGGCACGCCGAGGCCGAGGCCACCGACGACATCGACCGACGAGGCCGAGAACGACGACGCGGCCGAGGACTGACGAGGCCGACGACGAGGACGACGAGGACCGGGACGCCTAGCCGCTCACGCCGCCGAGCAGGACACCCAACCGTCCCTCTCGTCCCATTTGCGTGGAGGATTCGGCTTCCGTGGAGGATCCGGGCAGCTATAGGCGCCCAGATGTTCCACGAAAGCCGGATCCTCCGCGATAACTGGAGTACGCGTTCTCAATTGTGCGAGGCGTGAAGCAGGCGGTGCTGGACGGGCTGGTGTTACGCGAGCGGCGCACCCTCGGCCCTGATCGGTTGAGGTGGCCTTGGAGCAAGCACCACGGTCCGTTCGGCTCAGAATTGACCTGGCCTACGACGGGTCAGGGTTTTCCGGGTGGGCCGCCCAGCCCGGCAGGCGCACGGTCGAGGAAACCCTGGCCGCGGCGCTCGGCCGCGTGCTGCGGCTGCCCGGGCCGCCCGGCCTGACCGTCGCCGGGCGCACCGACGCCGGAGTCCACGCCCGCGGGCAGGTCGTCCACGCCGACGTGCCCGAATCCGCCTGGACGACCCTGGCCGGCCAAGGGCCCGGCCCAGGCGCCGGCCAAGGGCCCGGCCAGGCAGGCGCCGGCCAAGGAGACGGGAAAGCCGGACCGCTGACCCGGCTGGCCGCCGTGCTCCCGCCCGACGTCCGCGTGCACGCCGTCGGCCCCGCGCCGGACGGCTTCGACGCGCGGTTCTCCGCGCTGTGGCGCCGCTACTCCTACCGCGTCTGCGACGACCCGGCCCGGGCCGATCCGCTGCGCCGGCACGAGACGCTCTGGACGCCGCGCCGGCTGGACCTGGCCGCCATGAACGAGGCGGCGGCGTCCCTGGCGGGCGAGCACGACTTCGCCGCCTTCTGCCGCCGCCGCGAGGGCGCGACCACCGTCCGGACCCTGCGCGCGCTGGACTGGCACCGCGCCGCCGCCGACGCCGATGACGGGCCCGATGACAGGCCCGAGGACGGGCCCGATGACGGACACGGCGTGGCGGTCGCGACCGTGGTCGCCGACGCGTTCTGCCACAACATGGTGCGGGCCCTGGTCGGCGCGCTGCTCGCCGTCGGCGAGGGGCGCCGGCCGCCCGGCTGGCCCGCCGAGGTGCTCGCGGCCGCCGTCCGTGACCCCGCGGTCCGGGTCGTCCCGCCGCACGGGCTGTGCCTGGAAGAAGTCGGCTACCCGAAACCAGAGGAGCTGGCCGCACGGGCCACCGAGACCAGGAACCGCAGGACCGCTACTGCTTCCCGGTCAGCATCCGGGTGCTGAGGTTGATGTTGGCGCTCCCGGTGACCAGGCTGGCCGCGAACTGCTCGAGCTGCTGCCGCTGGGCGGACGTGGACGGCGACTTCAGGCTGGTGAACTCGGCCCACATCAAGATCAGGTAGTGCCCCTTGATCTCCGCCTGCACCACCCCGGTGCCGTTGCCGAGCTTGCTGGTCGGGCCCTTCTGCGCCGCCAGCGGCGCGATGATCTCCTGCGTCCCGGTGGTCTGGCCGGCCTTGCTCGCCGCGTTCGAGCCGATCAGGTTGGCCACCCCGACGGTCCCCATCATGGTGCCGTTCCCCGAGATGTAGCTGGCCCGCAGGACCTGGGTGCAGTGGCCGGACTGCAGGGCCGCCTGCAGGTTGGCGCCGAACACCGCCTGCGTGCAGTCCTTGCTCACGGCGGCCGCGGTCCGCACGTAGGAGCTGCCGTCGAGCTCGAACTGGGGCGGGAACAGCTCGGCCAGGGTCAGCGGCGACGGGTCCTGGGACCGGCTCCCGATGTGCTGCCACTTGCCCAGGGCCTGGTCGAAGCCGGGGGATCCGGGAGCGTTGGTGGGCAGCCGCAGCGAGCGCGGACACCGGCGCGTTGACCCGCGGCTCGTACAGGAACTTGTACCCGGCGAACGCGCCCGCCGCGACGACCACCACGACCGCCAGGGCCAGCCACGCCACCCGGGACGAGCGGCGCCGGGGACCGGCGGCCCGCGCCGCCCGGCGGCCCCCCGACCCAGAAGATCCAGATGACCCAGAAGTTCCAGAAGACCCAGAAGTCCCAGCAGTCCCAGAAACGGAAGCCGGCGTGATGGAAGCCGGGGGCACCGGATCGTCGTCATCCAGGGCGGGCAGGCCCTGCGGCGGGGTGGGCGGCTGCTGGTATCCGGAGGCGGGCGGCGGGAACCCGCGCACCGGGGTGCGGTCCAGGGTCGGCTGCGGGCCGCTGCCCGGGCCGAGGAGCCGCGGCGGCGCAGGCGCGCTGCCGGCCTCCAGGACCCGGTACCCGCCGGTGCCGGGCCCGATCAGCTGCCCGGGAGCGCCCCGGGGATCCTCAGCCGGCGGCCAGGGCGCCTGGCGCGCATCAGCGGCCGGCGCGGCCGCGCGGCCGGTCGGCTGCGCCTCCCGCCCTGATCGTCCATAGCATGAGGGTAGCGTCCTGATCAGCGCCGAGGGCGCCGCTTTGGCATCACTGGGTGAGTCGGAGTATGCTGCATTGGCGTCATGCGCGACGGGCATGCCCGGTGCGCGCGTTCAGCGCGGCGTTACGCGCCTGCTCGGCTCGTGCTAACGGGCACCCCACGGCGGCCCGCAGGTGCAGGCCGACTTGACCACGATACATACGCGAAGGCTCAGGACTGTGCGCACATTCAGCCCGAAGGACAGTGACATTACGCGTCGGTGGCACGTCATCGACGCTTCTGACGTCGTGCTTGGCCGCCTGGCCAGCCACGTGGCCGTGCTGCTGCGGGGCAAGCACAAGCCGATCTTCGCGCCGCACGTCGACACCGGCGACTTCGTCGTCGTGGTCAACGCGGCCAAGGTCGCGCTGTCCGGCAGCAAGCTGGAGCAGAAGCACGCCTACCGGCACTCCGGTTACCCGGGCGGCCTGCGGGCGGTGTCGTACGCGAGCCTGATGGCCACCAACCCGGAGCGGGCGGTGGAGAAGGCCGTCCGGGGGATGCTGCCCAAGAACGCGCTCGGCCGCAAGACGCTGAGCAAGCTCAAGGTCTACGCGGGGCCCGATCACCCGCACCAGGCGCAGCAGCCTCAGCCGTACGAGATCACGCAGATCGCGCAGTAGACCTAGATAAGGAAGCACGAGGAACACCGTGGCTGAGCCCACCACCGGCGTAAACGGTACCGCCGTCCAGGACGACGCGGAACCTGCGGACTACCCGGCCGACGAGTACGGCGCGGACACGCCGTCGGAGTACACCACCGAGACCGCTCAGGACGCTCCGGCGCGGGCCGTCGCACGACGCCCGGTGGTGACCGGGAACGCGAACGGCACCGGCCGCCGCAAGGAGGCCATCGCCCGGGTCCGCATCATGCCGGGGACCGGCCAGTGGCTGATCAACGACCGCACGCTCGACGTGTACTTCCCGAACAAGGTGCACCAGCAGCTGGTCAACGAGCCGTTCGTGACGCTCGGCGGCGAGGGTAAGTTCGACGTGGTGGCCCGGATCTCCGGCGGTGGCGTCACCGGGCAGGCCGGCGCGCTGCGCCTCGGCGTGACCCGGGCGCTGATCCTGGTCGACCCGGAGAACCGCCCGGCGCTGAAGAAGGCCGGGTTCGTGACCCGGGACGCCCGGGTCAAGGAGCGCAAGAAGTACGGCCTGAAGAAGGCCCGGAAGGCGCCTCAGTACTCCAAGCGGTAGGTCCCCCTCGCCTGCCGAGCCACACACATCAACGCACACTAGCGGGGGGCGACATGGGTGAATCGGGTCAGCGTGGTCGGTTGTTCGGTACGGATGGTGTCCGGGGGGTCGCTGGGTACGAGCTGACCGCTGACGCTGGCCCTGGATCTGAGCGTGGCCGCCGCGGCCGTCCTCAGCGAGGCCGGCCGGCCCGGTCCCCCCGGTGGCCGTGGTGGGCCGGGATCCGCGGGCCTCCGGGGAGTTCCTCGAGGCCGCGGTGGTGGCCGGGCTGGCCAGCTCGGGGGTCGACGTCCTGCGGCTCGGGGTCATCCCGACGCCGGGCGTGGCCTACCTGACCAAGGCCCTCGGCGCCGCCTTCGGCGTGGTCATCTCGGCCAGCCACAACCCGGCCCGGGACAACGGGATCAAGTTCTTCGGCCCCGGCGGGGTCAAGCTGCCCGACGCCGTCGAGGACCAGATCGAGGACCGGCTTGGCCAGGGGGGAACGGGGGGCTGGCCCCCCCGGGCACGGGGACAGCCCCAAGACAACCAGCTTCGGCCGGGTCAGCGACGCCGGCGCGACCCAGGAGCTGTACCTGGACCACCTGCTGTCCACCCTGCCCGCCGACCCGGCCAAGGCGCTGGCCGGGCTGCGGATCGTGGCCGACTGCGCGCACGGGGCGGCGTACCGGCTCGCGCCCCAGGCGCTGGCCCGGGCCGGGGCCGAGGTCATCGCGATCGGACACGAGCCCGACGGCCTGAACATCAACGCCGGCTACGGCTCCACCTGCCTGGACACCCTGGCCGCGGCGGTCGTGCGGCACGGCGCGGACGCCGGCGTGGCCTACGACGGCGACGCCGACCGGTGCCTGGCGGTCGACGCCGACGGGCAGCCGCTCGACGGGGACCAGATCCTGACCGTGCTCGCGACCGAGCTGGCCGAGACGGGCCAGCTGGCCGGCGACGCGGTGGTGGTCACGGTGATGTCGAACCAGGGCTTCCACGTGGCGATGCGGGACGCCGGCATCGGGGTCATCGAGACCCCGGTGGGCGACAAGCACGTGTCGGCGGCCATGCGCGCCGGCGGGTACGTGCTCGGCGGGGAGCAGTCCGGGCACATCATCCTGCTCGAGCACGCCACCACCGGCGACGGCATCCTGACCAGCCTGCAGCTGCTCTCGGCGGTGCACCGGCACGGGATGCCGCTGGCCGCGGCGGCCAAGATGATGCGCAAGTACCCGCAGGTCCTGGTCAACGTGCCCGGCGACGCCTCCCGGCTCGGGCCGGAGGTCGACCGCGGCCGTCGCGCCGGGCGGAGGAAACGTCTCGGCGACAACGGGCGGGTGCTGGTCCGGCCGAGCGGCACCGAGCCCGCCATCCGGCTGATGGTCCAGGCCGCGGACGCCGTCCTGGCCGAGCAGGTCATCGGCCAGCTCGCGGCCGAGGTACGGCTGGCCCTCGCCAGCCAGTAGGGATCCGGCATGCGACGCGCCTACCAGGTCGAGGCGATCCGCGCCGCCGAACGCGCGCTGATGGACCTGCTCCCCGACGGTGCGCTCATGAACCGGGCCGCCGCCGGGCTCGCGGCGGTGTGCGGGTCCCTGCTGGCCCGCTACCCGGGGCACGTCTACGGCGCCCGGGTCGTGGTGCTGGCGGGCAGCGGCGACAACGGCGGCGACGCCCTGTACGCGGGCGCCCGGCTGGCCCGCCGCGGCGCGGCCGTGACCGCGATCACCGCCGGCTCGAAGGCCCACGAAGGCGGCACCGCCGCCCTGCGCGCGGCCGGCGGCCGGGTGACCAGTGACCCCGGCGACGCCATCGCCCGCGCCGACCTGATCATCGACGGCCTGCTCGGCATCGGCGGCCGCGGCGGCCTGCGCGAGCCGTTCGCCGGCCTGGCCGCGGCCGCGGAACGGGCCCGTCGCCACGCGATGCGACCGTCGTCGCGGTCGACCTGCCCAGCGGCATCGACGCCGACACCGGCGCCGTCGACGGCCCGGCGGTGCGCGCCGACGTGACCGTGACGTTCGGCGCGATCAAGCCCGGTCTGCTCATCGACCCGGGCGCCGGGCACGCGGGCACGGTCGAGCTCGTCGACATCGGCCTGCGGCCGGACGGGGAGCCCGCCGTCGCGGCCCCGCAGCGCGACGACATCGCCGCGCGGCTGCCCCGCCCGGGACCGGAGTCGGACAAGTACCGGCGCGGCGTGGTCGGCGTGCTCGCGGGCAGCGACCGGTTCGCCGGCGCGGCGGTGCTGGCCACCGGCGGGGCGGTGCGCGGCGGCGCCGGCATGGTCCGGGTGGTGACCGCGAGCGTGCCCGCCGCGGTGGTCCGGCAGGCCTGGCCCGAGGCGGTGCTCACCGTGCACCCCGACGACGGCGACTGGGACCTGCCCGGGTCGGTGGGCCGGGTCCAGGCCTGGGTGGCCGGACCGGGCATGGGCACCGGCCCGGACGCCGTGGCCCGGCTGGCCGCGGTGCTGGCCACCGACCTGCCCGCGCTGGTCGACGCGGACGGCCTGACCATCCTCAGCCAGCACCAGGACCTGCTGCCGCGCCGCGCGCCGACCCTGATCACCCCGCACGCGGGGGAGCTGTCCCGGCTGCTCGGCACCGACCCGGCCGCCATCGAGGCCCGCCGCCTGGAACACGCCCGCCGCGCCGCCGAACGCCTCGGCCTCACCGTCCTGCTCAAGGGCTCGACCACGGTCATCGCGTCGCCGGGCGTAACGACCGCGCTGGTCAACCCGACCGGGACCCCGTGGCTGGCCACGGCCGGCACCGGCGACGTGCTGTCCGGGCTGGCCGGCGCGCTGCTCGCCCAGGGCCTCGAGCCGGCCTGGGCCGGCGCCGCCGCCGCCTACCTGCACGGCCTGGCCGCCCGGCTGGCCGCGGCCGGGACCCGGCGCCCTCGCCGCCGCCCCGAAGCGGCCGCCGAGCCGGTCCCCGAGGCGCCGATCGGGGCCTTCGACGTCGTCACCGCGCTGCCGGCCGCCATCCGCGCCGTGGTGAGCTGATGGACCGTGCTGGCCACGGGGGGACGAACCCCAAAGCCCCCCTGGCACCCCCCGCGAGGCAGGCCTGCGTCGACCTCGGCGCGATCACCGGCAACGTCGCGGCCCTGTGCGAGCGGGTCCGCGGCAGCCAGGTGATGGCCGTGGTCAAGGCGGACGGGTACGGGCACGGCATGATCCCGGCGGCCCGGGCCGCGCTGGCCGGCGGCGCGACCTGGCTCGGCACCGCCGACCTGACCGAGGCGCTCGCGCTGCGGGCCGCCGGGATCTCCGAACCGCTGCTGTGCCTGATGGCCATCGGCGAGCCCGCCGAGGCGATCCGCGCGGGCATCGACGTCACCGCCGCCTCGGTCGCGGTCGTGACCCGGGTGGCCGAGGCCGCGGACCGCGCGGGCGTCCCGGCCCGGCTGCACCTCAAGGCCGACACCGGGCTCAGCCGCGGCGGCGCCACCCGCGCCGACTGGCCCGAAGTGGTCGAGGCCGCCCTGGACGCCCAGGCCGCCGGGCGGCTCCGGGTGGTGGGCCTGTGGTCCCATTTCGCCTGCGCCGACCTGCCCGGGCACCCCTCGGTCGCGGCCCAGCTGGCCGCGTTCGCCGACGCGGTCGCGCACGCCGAGAAGGCGGGCGTCACGCCCGAGGTCCGGCACATCGCCAACACCGCCGGCGCGCTGACCGTGCCCGAGTGCCGGCTGGACCTGGTCCGGTTCGGCGGCGCCCTGTACGGCATCTCGACCCTGCCCGGCGGCGCGCCGTCCTGGCTGCGCCCGGCGATGACCCTGCGCGCCCGGCTGGCCCTGGTCAAGCGGGTGCCGCCCGGCTCCGGCGTGTCCTACGGCCACCGCTACGTGACCGACCGCGAGACCACCCTCGGCCTGGTCCCGGTCGGCTACGCGGACGGCGTGCCGCGCGCCGCGACCGGCCTGCCGCTGGTCAGCGCGCACGGCCGGCGCTGGCCGATCGCGGGCACGGTGTGCATGGACCAGTTCGTGGTGGACTTCGGCGACGAGCCGGTGACGGCCGGCGAGGAGGTCGTGCTGTTCGGCCCGGGGGACGACGGCGAACCCACGGCCCAGGAATGGGGCGAGGCCCTCGGCACCATCTCCTACGAGATCGTCACCGGCGTCGGGAACCGGGTCGTACGCACCTACCCCGGCGGTTCATGATGAAGACTTTTTCGCCGAACGGAGCGTGGCGCGTGCCCGCGGAACTGCGTATCGCCACCGACGTGGCCATGCGGGACCTGGGCCGGGAGCTGGCCTGGCCTGCGCGCCGGCGACCTGGTGATCCTGACCGGGCCGCTGGGGGCGGGCAAGACCACGCTGGTGCAGGGGATCGGCGAGGGCCTGGGGGTGCGCGGGCCGGTCACCTCCCCGACCTTCGTCATCGCCCGGGTCCACCCGCGCTGACGAATCTCGGGATCCGGGCCGTCGCTGGTGCACGCGGACGCCTACCGGCTGGGCAGCATCGGCGAGGTCGACGACCTGGACCTGGACGCCGACGTGGCCAGCGCCGTCACCGTGGTGGAATGGGGCCAGGGCCTGGCCGAAGGCCTGGCCGAGGACCGCCTGGAGATCTCGATCCAGCCCGACCCGGACTCCGACGTACGGACCGTTCGGCTAAATGGTTACGGCGCACGTTGGAATGAAGCGCCCGCGAGCAGCGCAGATCGTTTATAGTTCCGCTGTACTTTGATCCCCGGCTCGCCTATCGCGCCGTTACGTAACGTATCCCTTCCGGAGGCGTGCGTGCCCGAGCAGGAATTCCTGCCTCCTCGTCGGCCGGCCGGCTTCCCTGGCCCCGATGTCCCTCGGGGTTCCCAGGACGAGGACCCGCCGCCGTGGGCCGGCCTGCCCTCGGTCCGCCCGTCCCGGCCCGCCCCCGACTACCCGATGGGCTCCTGGCCGACCGCGGGCCCGCCGCCCCCCAAGGTCAGGAGCCGGTCCCGGCCTGGGTCGGGCCGGACGCGGCGGCCGAGGACGACGCGCCACCCCCGTATGCACCGGCCGGATCCGCACCGCCCCGCGACGAGCCGCGCGCCCCTGGCGGCCGGGTCCTGGGCGGCCGGGTCCTGGGCGGCCGGGCGCGCGCGGCCGCGCGCCGGCGCCGGCGCTGGCTGGTCATGATCGCCGGCCTGGTCGTGGTGGCCGGGGGCGTGACCGCGGCGATCGTGGTGCCGGGCGGGCCCGGCCCCGCGCCGGTCACGCCGGACGGCCTGATCACCACGTTCCAGCCCGGCGAGCTCCAGACCGTCCCCGACGCGTGCGGGACGGTCCCGGCCGCCACCGTCCAGCACTACCTGCCGGGCCCGGTCAAGCAGGCCTCCCCGCTGCCCATCGACGGTTCGGCCGGGTCGGCCTGCGACTGGACCATCGACCACGCCGCCGGTCTACCGGCTGCTCGAGCTCAACCTGCTGGCCTACGCGCCGAGCGGGCTGGCCAGCGGGGACGGCAGCGCCACCTACGCCGCGATCGACGCCTACCGCCAGACCCTGCAGACCCTGCAGGACCCGCCCAGGCACTCGGCCGAGCCGAAGGCCACGGTCAGCACGCTCAGCGGGCTCGGCAACGAGGCGTTCAGCGCCACCCAGGTGTTCCGCCGCGGCGGCGCGGTCACCGACGTGGCCAGCGTGGTCGTCCGCTACCACAACGTGGTGGTGAGCGTGACCCTGAACGGCCTGGAGCACTCCAACCGCGGCAGCTACGGGCCGGTCTCCATGTCCGACCTGTCCTCGGCCGCCCTGGCCTTCGCCCAGGCCGCCGAGGCCGCCCTGCACTAGCTTTCCCACCGCGTTTCCCGCTGGCCGGCAGCCACTAGCGGCCCGCCTTCCCACTACCCCGCAGCCACTAGGCTGGGCGGGTGCTCGTGCTCGGATTCGATACCGCGACGCCCGCGGTGAGCGTGGCCCTGCACGACGGGGAACGGGTCATCGCCGCAGCGTCGGCCCTCGACGCCCGCCGGCATTCCGAACTGCTCATGCCGATGATCGCGAAGATCATGGCCGACGCCGGCGCGTCGCGCGCCGACCTGACCGCGATCGCGGTCGGGGTGGGGCCCGGGCCCTACACCGGGCTGCGGGTGGGCGTGGTGACCGCGCGGGTGCTCGGGTCGGTCCTGCGCCTGCCGGTGTCCGGCGTGTGCTCGCTGGACGTTATCGCCGCGTCTGCCTCGCCGGCCGGCCCGTTCCTGGTCGCCACCGACGCCCGGCGCAAGGAGGTCTACTGGGCCCGCTACGACGCGGCCGGCCGCCGGATCGCCGGTCCCCACGTAGGACAGGCCAGTGCCATCCCGGATGCCGCCGGCCTGCCCGTGGCGGGCGCCGGGGGGCCGCTGTACCCGGAGGCGTTCGGCGAGCTGATCGGGCCCGCCTACCCTGACGCGCGCACGCTGTGCGGCCTCGTCGCCCAGCCCGCCGGCCAGGTCCCGCTGCTGGCCCCGGAGCCGCTGTACCTGCGCCGCCCCGACGCCCGCGAGCCCGGGCCGCCCAAGCGGGTCACGCCGTCAATGAAGCCCAAGCAGGAGCAGGCCCGCGAGGTCCGGCTGCGGGAGATGCGGCGGGCGGACATGCCCCGCATCATGGCCCTGGAGCGGGAGCTGTTCCCCGAGGACGCGTGGACCCCGGAGATGTTCGCCTCGGAGTTCGCGCAGCCGGCCTTGCGACGGCTCTACCTGGTGGCCGAGGAGGGGAACACGCTGATCGGGTACGCGGGGATGATGTTCACCGGCGGACCGCAGGCCGACGTGGTCACGCTGGCCGTCGACCCGGGCCGCTGGAGCCGGGGCACCGGCACCGCGCTGCTGACCGCGCTGACCGACGAGGCGGCCCGCCGCGGCTGCACCGAGGTACTGCTCGAGGTGCGCGAGGACAACCCGCGCGCGCGGCGGCTGTACCTGCGGCGAGGGCTTCACCGAGGTCGGGATCCGGCGCGGCTACTACCAGCCGTCCGGCGTGGACGCGGTGGTCATGCGGAAGGCGCTGACCTGATGCCCCTCCCCTTGGTGCTGGGTATCGAGACCTCCTGCGACGAGACCGGGGTCGGGCTGGTGCGCGGGCACGACCTGCTCGCCGACTCGGTGGCCTCCAGCGTGGACCAGCACGCCCGGTTCGGCGGCGTGGTGCCCGAGGTGGCCAGCCGGGCCCACCTGGAGGCGATGCTCCCCACCTTCGACCGCGCGCTGGCCACCGCCGGGGTCACGGCCGGCCAGATCGACGCGGTGGCCGTCACCGCCGGACCCGGGCTGGCCGGCGCCCTGCTGGTCGGGGTGGCCGCGGCCAAGGCCTACGCGTTCGGGCTCGGCAAGCCGCTGTACGGGGTCAATCACCTGGCCGCGCACATCGCCGTCGACCAGCTGGAGCACGGCACGCTGCCCGTCCCCGCGGTGGCCCTGCTGGTCTCCGGCGGGCACTCCTCGCTGCTCCTGGTCACCGACGTGGCCCGGGAGGTGATCCCGCTCGGCGCCACCATCGACGACGCGGCCGGCGAAGCCTACGACAAGGTGGCCCGGGTGCTCGGCCTGCCGTTCCCCGGCGGGCCGCCCATCGACCAGGCGGCCCGGGACGGCGACGCGGCCGCGATCGCCTTCCCGCGCGGCAAGTACCACGACGGCACGCTCGACTTCTCCTTCGCGGGCCTGAAGACCGCCGTGGCCCGCTGGGTGGAGGCCCGCGAGGCCGCCGGGGAGCCGGTGCCGGTGACCGACGTCGCGGCCTCCTTCCAGGAGGCGGTGGCCGACGTGCTCACCCGCAAGGCGGTGCAGGCCTGCCAGCAGCACGGCGTCCGGGACCTGATCATCGGCGGCGGCGTGGCGGCCAACTCCCGGCTGCGCGCCCTGGCCGCCGAACGCTGCGCGGCGGCGGGCATCCGGCTGCGGGTGCCCCGGCCCGGCCTGTGCACCGACAACGGGGCCATGGTCGCCGCGCTGGGCGCGGAACTGGTGGCCCAGGGCGTCGCGCCGTCCCCGCTCGACCTGCCCGCGGACTCCTCGCTGCCCGTCACCGAGGTCGTGGTCCGCTAGCGCCCTACCAGCGGCCGTAGTGGATGACGTCCTGGGCCGGGCGGCGCCGGTCCCGCAGGTCACGCGGCGTGGCTTCCGCGTTGTGGCCGATGGCGATGGCGCCGATCGGCTCGTGATCCTCCGGCACCCCGAACGCCTCGCGGAACGCCCCCACGGCCTCGGGCACGATACCGAAGTACAGCGCGCCGAGGCCCTCGTCCACCACGGTGAGCAGGATCAGCAGCGCCGCCATCCCGGTGTCGATGTGCCAGAACGGCACCGGCCACCGCTTCTCGTCCCGGTCGGTCCAGCCCTTGTCGGGCCGCGCGTAGCGGTCCAGGTACACCCGCTTGGCACGACATGGGCACGATGACCAGCGGCGCCGTCGTCACCGTGTCGGCGGCGGCCGCGCCGGCCCCCACCTCCCAGAAGCGCTTCAGGTCCTCCCCGGTCAGGACCAGGAACGCCTGGCCCTGGGAGAACCCGGCCGACGGGCCGCGCACCGCGTTACCCAAGATCCGGTCCAGGCTCTCCGCCGAGACGGGCTCGCCGGAGAACTGGCGCACCATGTGCCGGCGCCGTACGACCTCGGTGAAGTCCACCGTCCGCCCGGCCTTCCGCTAGGCCTTCTCGGCTCGCCCCGCCCGGTGCCGCAGCCGCCAGAACAGCCGGCTCAGCAGGGCCAGGGCTCGCCGCGCCGACCACCACCGGGACCAGGCGCTTGAGGATGACCGGGCCGGCCAGCTTGACCAGGTTGAGCGAGTCCTCCTGCGCGGGCGCGCTGGTGCTCGCCACCGGCCCGGCCGCCGCGCTGACGGCCGCGCCGCCGCTGCCGTTCCCGGTACGGGCGTCCGCGGTCCCGGCGGGCGCGCTGGCCCCGTCCGCGCCGGCCCCGCTGACGCTGGCCCCGGCGCCGCTGGCCCCGCTGACGCTGGCCCCGGCATCGCTGGCCCCGGTGTCGCTGGTCCCGGCGGGCGCGCTGCTTCCGGCGTCCCCGCTTCCGGCGTCCCCGCCCGAAACCGCTGAGCCCGTGTCCCCGGCGATCAGCTTGGCCAGGTTCGCGGCGAACTGCTCGACCAGCTTGCCACCGACCTCGACCATGACGCCCCGGCCGAACTGGGCCGGGCCGGTCACGTTCATCGTGGTGTGCATGGTGACCTCGGTGCCGGACCCCGACGCGTCCGGGGCCAGCGAGGCCCGGACCGTGGCCGACGCGGTGCCCGCGCCGCGGGTCTCCTTGCCGGCGGCATCTATCACCACCACGTGGGTCTCCGGGTTGCGCTCGGTGAACTTCGCGGTGCCCTTGTAGGTCAGCGAGACCGGGCCGACCTTGACCTTGATCCGCCCGTTGACCACGTCGCCGTCCACCTCGTCGACGGTCGCGCCCGGCATGCAGGGCGCGATCGTTTTCACGTCGAGCAGCACATCCCAGGCCTGGTCGGGCGGGACGGGCACGGTGAAGAAGTGGTCGAGCTCGATGGCCATCGGTATGTCACTCTCTCTGGATCGATTCGATCTGTGAATTATGCCCGGTTTCGTCACCCGCACCGAATGAAACCGGGCTTCCACCACCCTAGAACGTGGTGAAAGCCCGGTCTCATCACCCTCGGCGGGCACCCGTGCCGCCCGGGTCAGCTGACCCCGGCGGCTGGCTGACCCCGGCGGGCTGCCTGACCCGGCTCGCCTAAACCCCGGCGGCTCCGGCCAGCGCCCGGCCGGTGAGCACCCGGGCCAGGTGGCGGCGGTAGTCGGCCGCCGCGCGCAGGTCGCTCGGCGGATCGGTGCCCTCGTCGGCGTTCGCGGCCGCGGCGGCCAGCGCCGGGCGGGACGCCTCTGCCCCGGCGGCCGCGGCCTCCGCGGCCCGCGCGCGGACCGGGACCGTGCCCATGTTGGTGAGCCCGATCCGGGCCTCGGCCACGTGCCCGTTGTCCCGGCGGGCCAGGGCGGCCACGCCCACGATGGCCCAGGCCTGCGCGGTCGGCTGGAACTTCTCGTAGTGGTATCCCCAGCCCGGGCCGAGCTTGGGCACGCGGATCGCGGTCAGGATCTCGTCCGGCGCCAGCGCCGTGGTCAGGTAGTCCACGAAGAAGTCCGCCGCGGCGATCTCCCGCTCCCCGCCCGGCCCGGTCGCGATCAGCGTGCCGTCCAGCGCGGAGATCACGGCGGGCAGGTCACCGGCCGGATCGGCGTGCGCGAGCGACCCGCCGATCGTGGCCGCGGTGCCGGACGGCCGGATCGGCCACCGTCGCCGCCGTGGCGGCGATCAGCCCGACAGTGCTCGCGGATGAGCGGATCGCGGATCAGCGAGTACATCGTGGTCATGGCGCCGATGACCAGCGCGTCGCCGGCGTCCCGGACGCCGGCCAGCTCGCCGAGCCCGCCGATGTCGACCAGCAGCTCGGGGTAGGCGAGCCGCAGCCGCAGCAGCGGCAGCAGGCTCTGCCCGCCCGCGATCACCTTGGCGTCGTCCCCGCCGTCGGCTCAGCGCCTGCACCGCGTCGGCCAGCGACGAGGGCCGCACGTAGTCGAACTTCGCGGGGATCATCGCGCGTCTCCCTTGGCCTCGTTGATGGCCCGCCAGACCCGTTCGGCCGTGCACGGCATCTGGACGTCCGTGACCCCGAGCGGGCGCAGGGCGTCGATGACCGCGTCGACCACGGCGGGCGTGGACGCGATCGTGCCGGCCTCGCCCACCCCCTTGACCCCGAGCGGGTTGGTCGTCGACGGGGTTTCCGTCCGTTCGGTCACGAACGTCGGCAGGTCGGCGGCGGACGGTATCAGGTAGTCGGCCAGCGTGGTGGTCAGCAGGTTGCCGTCGGCGTCGTAGGCGGCCTCCTCGTACAGCGCCTGCGCGATGCCCTGCGCCAGGCCGCCGTGCACCTGGCCCTCCACGATGACCGGGTTCACCACCACGCCCACGTCGTCCACCGCCACGTACGAGCGGATCTTGACCTGCCCGGTCTCGGTGTCCACCTCCACGGCGCACAGGTGCGTGCCGTGCGGGAAGGAGAAGTTGTTCGGGTCGTAGGTGGACTCGGAGTCCAGCGACGGCTCGACGCCGTCCGGCAGGTTGTGCGCCGCGAACGTGGCCAGCGAAATCTCGGCGATCGAGCGGCCCTGTTCCGGGTCGCCGCGCACCGACCACCGGCCCGGCGTCCACTCCAGGTCGTCGGGCGAGACCTCGAGCAGGCCCGGCCGCGATCACCTTGGCCTTCTCGATCACCTTGTCGCAGGCGCCGACCACGGCGATGCCGCCCACCGTCAGCGAGCGGGACCCGTAGGTGTCCATGCCCTTGGGCGAGACCTGCGTGTCGCCGTGCAGTACCCGGATGTCCTCGAACGGGACGCCCAGCCGGTCGGCCACGATCTGGCTCCAGGCCGTCTCGTGCCCCTGGCCGTGCGCGCTGGACCCGGTGACCACCTCGACCTTGCCGGTGGGCAGCATCCGGACCGCGGCGTGCTCCCAGCCGCCCGCGCCGTAGGCCAGCGACCCGAGGACGCGCGACGGCGCCAGCCCGCACATCTCGGTGAAGGTCGAGATGCCGATGCCGAGCTGGACCGGGTCGCCGGACGCGCGCCGCGCGGCCTGCTCCTTGCGCAGGTCGTCGTAGCCGAACAGCTCGACCGCCTTGGCCGTGGCCGCCTCGTAGTTGCCGCTGTCGTAGGTGAGCCCGGCGATCGTGGTGAAGGGGAACTCCTCGTGCGTGATCCAGTTCCGCTTGCGCAGCTCCAGCGGGTCCACGCCGAGCTCGGCGGCCAGGTCGTCCATGACGTGCTCGATGGCGTACGTCGCCTCCGGCCGTCCCGCGCCCCGGTAGGCGTCGGTGGGCACCTTGGTGGTGAACACGCCCGTGCACGTGAACGAGTAGGCGTCCATCTTGTAGATGGCGGGGAACATGAACGCGCCGAGCAGCGGCACGCCCGGCGTGACCAGCATCAGGTAGGCGCCCATGTCGGCCAGCAGGTCCACGGACAGGCCGCGGAGCCGCCCGTCGCGGTCCGCCGCCACCTTGATCCGCTGCAGTTGGTCGCGGCCGTGGTGCACGGCCAGGTTGCCCTCGCTGCGCGACTCGGTCCACTTCACCGGCCGGCCGAGCTTGCGGGCGAGCAGCACGGCCAGGAATTCCTCGGCCGTGACCTGAAGCTTGGACCCGAACCCGCCGCCCACGTCCGGCGCGATGACCCGGATGTTCTGCTCGGGGATGCCGAGCACCGCGGCGATCAGGAACCGGAGCACGTGCGGGATCTGGGTAGCGGTCCAGAGCGTGATCTCATCGCCCACCATCGCGGCGACCGTGGCGCGGGGTTCCATCGCGCACGGGATCAGCCGCTGCTGGCGGTAGGTCCGCTCGATCACCACCGGCGCGTCGCGGAACGCCGCGTCCACGTCGCCCTGGGCGAAGGGCCACACGAAGGACTTGTTGCCCGCCTCGTGCACCTTCGGCGAGCCCTCGGCGAGCGCGGCCTCCATGTCCAGGACGGCCGGCAGCGGCTCGTACTCGACGTCGATCAGCTCCAGCGCGTCCGCCGCGGCGTACTGGTCCCGCGCGACCACGCAGGCCACGATCTCACCCACGTAGCGGACCTCGTCGGTAGCCATCGGCGGGTGGGCCGGGATGACGATGTCCGGGGTCACCGGCCAGGCGCAGGGCAGGCTACCCTGCTCCGCGGCGAAGTCCGCGCCGGAGAACGCGGCGATGACGCCGGAAGTGCCGCGGGCGGCGGAGACGTCCACCGACGTGATCCGTGCGTGCGCCATCGGGCTGCGCAGGTACGCGACGTGCACCAGCCCGGGCAGCTGGATGTTGTCGGTCCAGTTGGTCTGGCCGGTTACCAGCCGGGCGTCTTCCTTTCTGGCCCGCGGTTTGCCGATCTCGGTAGTGACCGTCATGACGCTGCTCCCTGGCTAGCTCCCGCGGCCCGCATGACCGCGCGGACGATGTTCTGGTATCCAGTGCAGCGGCACAGGTTGCCTTCCAGCCCCTCCCGGACCTCCTGTTCGGTCGGGTGCGGGTTGTCCCGCAGCAGGTCGGCCGCGGCCATGATCATCCCCGGCGTGCAGTACCCGCACTGCAGCGCGTGCTCTTCGTGGAAGGCCTGCTGCAGCGGATGCCATTCGCCGTTCGCCATCCCCTGGATGGTGGTGATCTCCGCGCCGTCGGCCTGCACGGCGAGCACCGAGCAGCTCTTCGCGGACAGCCCGTTCAGCAGCACCGTGCAGGCGCCGCAGTTCGATGTATCGCACCCGATGGGCGTTCCGGTCCGCCCCGCCACTTCGCGCAAGTAGTGCACGAGCAGCATGCGGGGCTCGACCTCATCGTCGTACCGCACGCCGTCGATAGTCATGCTGACCTTGGTCATCCGGCCTCCTCGCCGACCTACCTGGGCAGACGTTCTGTTATTCCCCCAGGCCCACCTACGAGCCAAACCTAGGACGCCACTGGAGCCAGCACCAGTCCCCGACTGCCCCGCGCGTCGCGGCGCCTTCCTGGTGCACGTCACGATCCGAACGCACGCTGGTGCCACCGCACCCACCGCCATCAGCGTTGGAACACTGTGACTAGGGTCGCAGAAGCCGGTAACGCCAGGTGTCCGGTGTCAGAAATCTCAAAAAAATTCAGGCCCGCGGCCCCGGCCGGACCAGCAGGTCCCGCAGTCCGGGCCGGCCGGCTAGGCGGGCGCCGGGCTGCGCTCCTCGCACGCCCATGGCGAGCCGTACTCGGTGAGCAGGTCGAGGAACGGCCGCGGCGGGAGCGCCTCGGGACCCAGCACGCCGGACCCGGACCAGGCGCCGCCCTCGATCAGCTCCAGCGCGACTACCGGGTTGACCGCGGTCTGCCAGACCACCGCCTGCGAGCCGTACTCGGCCATCGACCAGCTGTTGTCGACCACGTGGTACAGGTACACCTCGCGCGGTGCGCCGTCCCGGCCGGTCCCCGTCACCCAGGTGCCCGCACAGGTCAGGCCGCTCATCTTGTCTCCGAGCGTGGCCGGGTCGGGCAGGCACGCGGCCAGCACGTCGCGGGGCGACACGCTCACCGCGCCCACCTGGACCGGATCCGTCCGGTCCAGGCCGAGCTGATGCAAGGTGCGCAGGATGCCGATGAATTCCGCGCCGAGGCCGTACTTGAAGGTGACCCGCTGCGCCTGGATCCAGCGCGGCATCAGCAGCACCTCTTCGTGCTCCACGTTCACGCACTCCACCGGGCCGATCCCGGCCGGGAAGGTGAAGACCTCGGGCTCGCTGAACGGCTCGGTGGTGAACCAGCCCCGCCCCCGCTCCCAGATGACCGGCGGGTTCAGGCACTCCTCGATCGTGGTCCAGATGGAGAAGGTGGGGGCGAAGTCGTACCCGGCCACCGTCAGGTTCGCGCCGTCCCGCACGCCGAGTTCGCTGATCTCGCCGAACATCTCGTCGGCGGCGTACCGGGCGAACACGTCGGACAGCCCCGGCTCCACCCCGATCCCGACCAGCGCGAGCTTGCCGGATTCCTCCCACTGCCGGGCCATTGCGAACTGATCGTCGCCCAGCTTGACGCCGGTCCTGCGGTACGGGTCCTGCGGGTCGGGGTGGGACAGGGACATGGCCATGTCCAGGTAGTGGACGCCGGCGCTGAGCGCGGCCCGGAACAGCGGCATCACGAACCGGGGGTCGGTGGCGTTCATGAGCACGTCGCAGCCGCGCTGGGTGAGCAGCTCGGCCACGGCCCGCTCGTCCCGCGCGTCCAGTTGCACGGCCTCGTACCCGTCCCGCGCCGCGGCCGCGCGCTGCGCCCGGGCCAGGTCGTAGTCGGCGATGACCAGCTCGGCGAAGGGGCGCCGGGCGGCGATCCGGGCCAGCGCCGAGCCGACCCCGCCCGCGCCCACCAGGAGTATGCGCATGGGCCTTATCCTCTCTTCGCGCGGCGACCGACCGACGAGACCAGTTGTTACCCGCATATTATACAACTGAAATCGTTGCCGAAACGCGCAAATTATGCTAGAACCGTGGCATCGGGAATGCTAGACGCTGCCGCCCCCCGATGCCAGAATCGTCGCATTCTCCCTGATCCGCCGCGGCCGGCCGGGTCATCGCAAGAAGGATGAGGTATGGCCACCGCCGAGCAAGCCATAGAGTCCCAGGAACAGCCGCTCAACAAGGGTCTCAAGTCCGGCGCCCTGGGGCTGATCTCCAGCACCGTCATCGCCACGGCGTCCGTCGCCCCGGCGTACAGCATCGCGGCCACCCTGGTGTTCGTCGTACTGGCGGTCGGACTCCAGTCGCCGGCCGTGGCCGTACTCGCCTTCATCCCGATGCTGCTGACCTCGATCGGCTACAGCGAGCTGAACAAGGCCGACCCGGACTGCGGTACCACGTTCACCTGGGCGACGAGGGCGTTCGGGCCGAAGACCGGCTGGGCCGGCGGCTGGGCCATCGTCGCGGCCGACGTGCTGGTCATGGCCAGCCTGGCCCAGGTGGCAGGCCAGTACGTGTTCCTGCTGTTCAACACGGCAAGCATCGGCTGCAACCCGACCGCGTGGCTGGGTGCTGCTGGCCGGGGTCATCTGGATCATCCTGATGACCGCGATCTGCTACGTGGGCATCGAGGTGTCGGCGAACTTCCAGAAGCTGCTGCTGGGCATCGAGCTCACGATGCTCGTGGTCCTCTCGGTGGTCGCGCTGGTCAAGGTCGGCTCCGGGACTGCCCCGCCCGGGCATCTCACCCCCAGCATCTACTGGCTCAACCCGTTCAAGATCTCCAGCTTCAGCGCGTTCGCCAGCGGGATCATCCTGATGGTCTTCATCTACTGGGGCTGGGATACGGCCGTCTCGGTCAACGAGGAGACCAAGGACCGCAACCGGACGCCTGGCCTGGCGGCGATCTTCTCCACCATCATCCTGCTGGTCACCTACGCCCTGGTGATCTTCTCCATGCAGGCGTTCGCCGGGCGTCAAGTCCACCGGTAACGGCCTGGGTAACATGAACAATGCCGGTGACGTCCTGTCGGTCCAGGGCAGCGCCATCTTCGGCACCACCGGCTTCGGCCCGACCTTCTACCACCTGCTGCTGCTCATGGTGCTGTCCTCGGCGGCCGCGTCCACCCAGACCACCATCCTGCCCACCGCGCGGACCACGCTGTCGATGGCCGCCTACAAGGCGTTGCCGAAGTCGTTCGCGCGGATCCATCCCCGGTTCCTGACGCCCACGGTGTCCACGGTCATCATGGGAGCGATCTCGATCGTCGCTGTACGCGGGGCTGAACTACACCTCGAACGGCAGCGGCGTGATCGGCGACGCGGTGCTCGCGATCGGCCTGTACATCGCGTTCTACTACGGCCTGACCGGTTTCGCCTGCGCCTGGTACTACCGGAAGAACCTGACCAGCAGCGCACGCAACCTGTTTATGCAGGGCATCCTGCCGGTCACCGGCGCGCTGATTCTCTGGTTCCTCGGCGGCTGGAGCCTCTGGCTGGACTACGACGTGGCGACCGCGAACGACTACACGATGTGGACCGTCCCGTTCATCCACTGGCAGATCGGCGGCGCCTTCGTGATCGCCGTGGCGGCCGCGCTGGCCGGGGTGGTGTTCTTCCTCTTCTGCCGGTACGTACGGCCCGGCGCCCCCTTCTTCAGGAAGCAGACCCTCACCCGCGCGACCCCGACCCTGGTCCCCGACGAGTAAC
>CAWKIB010000023.1:0-79642 GCA_963849595.1 uncultured Actinomycetes bacterium | reverse complement strand
CGAGGTCGGATGGTTCGCCCCGGAGGATCTCGGAGACCTGGATATTCACCCGACGCAGTGGCGGCAGCTCCGCGACTGGCTCGACGGCTCCGGCCCGCACGTCGACTGAGGGCATGACCCGGCCGGCCAGCGCGATGCCCCGCCGCCGCGGAGGAAGAGCTCCGCGAGCGCCGGTCCCGAAAGGGCGGCCGACCGCGCCGCGAGACGAGCTGAGCTAGCTCTGGCACTGCCCCGCTCCGGAGCCGGGGAGCCATGACGGGGAGCCAACGGCCCGGTTCAGATGGACCGATCTGAACTGAAGCACGGTAACCGGCCCGCTGGGCCACGCTGTTCTGTATCGGGCTGGACTAGCCTGTACGGCAGGGTTGGCCTCACATGGGGATAACCGAGGAGGACGCCATTCACCGCCTGGTTCTGTGGAATATCGACCTGACCCTGGTCGATGTGGCCCGGGTGACGAGGGCGACCTACGCCGAGGCGTTCGCGGCCATAGCGGGCCGCCCGCTGATCCAGCTGCCGCAGATGGCGGGCCGGTCGGAGTCGGAGATCTTCTTCGACGCGCTCGCGCTGAACGGCGTGGACATGCGCGCCGGCGGAGAGGCCGAGGCCATGCTCGAGCCGTTCAGCGCCGAACTCGCCAGGGCCCTCCAAGCCCGGCACGACGAACTGACGAGCCAGGGTCAGCTGCTGCCCGGCGCGGCCGAGGCGCTGGCCGCGGTGGCCAAGCTCGACGGCACGGTGGCGACCGTGCTGACCGGCAACAGCAGGCCGACCGCCATGCTGAAGCTCCGCGCGTTCGGCCTGGACGGCTTCGTCGACTTCGACATCGGCGGCTACGGCTCGGAGGCCTACCCGAAGGGCACCCTGCTCCGGGTGGCGCGCCGGCGCGCGGGGGACAAGCACGGCGTCACGTTCGGCGAGGACGCCACGGTGTACATCGCGGACTCGCCCCGGGACGTGGACGCGGCCCGGGTCGGCGGGGCCAGGTCGCTCGCGGTGGCCAGCGGCCGGGCCAGCGCGGCCGAACTGCGCGAGGCGGGCGCCGACGCGGTGCTGCCGGACCTGGCCGACATCGGGGCGCTTGTGACCCTTATCACCCGGCTCACCGGCCCGGAGCCGCTGGCCGCCGGTGCATAACCCCCCGGGGGCGTTGCCAGGCGCGCCAGGATGGCACGATGCTGTGAAGATGGACACCAGTGACCTGACCAGCCGCGGGTACGGCGCTGTGCTCTGGGAGCCGGATCAGCAGACGGTCCACGACGCCCGGATCACCCGGTTCATGCGCTGGCTGGCCGGCGGCGCGGGCACGACTTCGGCGGCTACGCCGACCTGTGGCAATGGTCCGTGACCGACCCCGGGTCGTTCTGGGCGGCCGTCTGGGACTACTTCGAGGTGCTCGGCCACCGCGGCCCGGGGCCGGTGCTGACCGGTGAGGTCATGCCCGATGTCCAGTGGTTCACCGGCTCCACTTTGAACTACGCCCGTAACGCGCTGAGGACCGCGTGGACCGATCCCGACCGTACGGCGATCATTTTTGATTCCGAACGGACCAGGGCTGGCAGCCTCAGCTACGCTCGAACTCGCCTCCGAGGTCGCGCGGGTGGCCCGGGGCCTGCGCGGCCCTGGGAGTCCGCCGCGGCGACCGGGTCGTGGCCCTGCTGCCGAACGTGCCCGAGGCCGTCATCGGCCTGCTCGCGACCGCCAGCATCGGCGCCATCTGGTCGTCCTGCTCGCCCGACTTCGGCGCGCGCAGCGTCATCGACCGGTTCGCGCAGATCGAGCCCAAGGTGCTGATCGCCTGCGACGGCTACGCCTACAACGGCAAGGAGTACTCCCGGGCCGAGATGGTCGACGACGTGGTGGCCGCCCTGCCCGGGCCTGCCCGCGGTGGTGCTGGTCGACCTGATCGGCCAGGCCGCAGTCTCGGCCCGGAGCGACCCCGTGGGACGACCTCGGTGCCGTCGGGATCCAGCGCGAGCCGGAGTTCGAGGAGGTGCCCTTCGACCACCCCCTCTGGGTGGTCTACTCCTCGGGCACCACGGGCCTGCCCAAGCCGATCATGCACGGCCACGGCGGGATCGTGCTCGAGCACCTCAAGGCGCTCGCCTTCCACCAGGACCTGCGGCCCGGCGACGTCTTCACCTGGTACACCACGACCGGCTGGATGATGTGGAACTACCTGGCCGGGGGCCTGCTGGCCGGCCTGACCATCGTGCTGTACGACGGCAGCGCCACCTACCCGGCCACCGACCGGCTGTGGCGGCTGGCCGCCGAGCACGGCGTCACCTACCTGGGGGTCGGCGCGCCCTACCTGGTGGCCTGCATGAAGGCCGGGCTGCGGCCGGGGGACGAGGTCGACCTGTCCGCGTTGCGGGCCATCGGCTCGACCGGGTCGCCGTTGCCGCCCGAGGCGTTCGGCTGGGTGTACGAGCGGGTCTCCAAGGACCTGCTGCTCGGCTCCTTCTCCGGCGGCACCGACCTGTGCACCGGGTTCGTCGGGCCCTGCCCGCTGCTCCCGGTCCGGGCCGGCATCATCTCCGGCCGCTGCCTGGGCGCGGAGGTGGAGGCCTACGACGACGACGGCCACCCGGTCATCGGCCAGGTCGGCGAGCTGGTCATCACCCAGCCGATGCCGTCCATGCCGGTCGGCTTCTGGAACGATCCGGGCGGCACCCGGTACCGGGAGAGCTACTTCGACGTCTACCCGGGGATCTGGCGGCACGGCGACTGGATCGAGCTGCTGCCCGACGGCGGCTGCGTCATCTACGGCCGCTCGGACGCCACCCTCAACCGCGGCGGGGTCCGGATGGGCACCAGCGAGTTCTACCGCGTGGTCGAGGGCTTCGCTGAGGTCGCCGACAGCCTGGTGGTGGACACCGGCCGGCTCGGCGCCGAGGGACGGCTGATCTTGTACGTCGTGCCCGCGGCGGGCTGCGAACTCGACGACGACCTGGCCGCCCGGCTCCGGGCCGCGCTCCGGTCCCAGCTCTCGCCCCGGCACGTGCCGGACGAGATCCACCAGGTGCCAGGTATCCCGCGGACGCTGTCCGGGAAGAAGCTGGAGGTGCCCGTGCGCAAGATCCTGCTCGGCACCGAGCCAGAGCGGGCCGCCGACCCGAACGCCCTGGCCAACCCGGAAGTCCTCGCCTACTTCGTGAGACACCGCGGATTACGTTAAGAAACGACTCCGTCACAACGGGGTGGCGGAGTCGTCCCCGGGCCAGTACAGCAACCGAACCCACAAAGGAGTGGACAGTGGACGCGATGCCGGACAGCGACGTTCTCGAGACCAGGGAAGCCCTGCTGATCAAGGCGGCCGAGGCCTGGGTGGACGATCCCGCGCTGGACCCGGGCCGGCTGGGCGGCGGCGACAGCGTCCTGTGTTACCTGCGCGCCTACTACCACCGGGTGGCCACCGAGGACCTGCCCTCGCCCTCGCGGCTGGCGGCGGTGGCGCAGGCCCACGCCGAGCTCGGCCTGCTCCGGCCGCAGGGCCGGGCCCTGATCCAGGTCCGTGCGCCCGGGCACGCGCACCTGGACCCGGTCACCCCGGCCAGCCTGATCGTGGACATCGTCACCGACGACATGCCCTACCTGGTCGACTCGGTCACCACCCGGCTGAACCGCCACAGGCCGAGATCTCCCTGCTCGTGCACCCGCTGCTGCGGGTGCGCCGGGACGTGACCGGCGCGCTGCGCGAAATCGTCGGGGTGTGCAGCGAGGCCGCGGCCCAGGACAAGCCGGGCGACGGCGCCGCCGCCACCGACGAGCTGATCGAATCGTGGATCCACGTCGAGCTCGAGCCGCCCGGGGACGGGGTCACGGCCGAGGGGCTGGAGTCGGACCTGCGCCACGTGCTCGAGGACGTGCGGGTGGCCGTCGAAGACTCCCAGCGGATGGCGGCCGCCGCCCGCGGGCTGGCCGACGACCTGGGCGGGGCGCCCGGTAGCGATCGTGGCCGAGTTCGGCGACCTGCTGCGCTGGCTGGCGGCCGGCAACTTCACCTTCCTCGGCTATCGCGAATACGACCTGATCCGGACCCCGGAGGGCGCCGGCCTGCGCCCGGTGCCCGGAACCGGGCTCGGCATCCTGCGGCACGACCGGCAGGGCGGACCCCTGCTGCGCAAGCTGTCGACCCAGGTTGCGC
This sequence comes from uncultured Actinomycetes bacterium, assembly GCA_963849595.1. Lineage (GTDB taxonomy): Bacteria > Actinomycetota > Actinomycetes > Streptosporangiales > Streptosporangiaceae > Palsa-504. The sequence continues at coordinate 75,495 of CAWKIB010000023.1, read as the reverse complement.
GCCGGGCCCAGGACCCGGGCGAACGGCTGGTGCTGGCCAAGGCGAACTCCCGGTCCACCGTCTACCGGGCCAACTACCTGGACTACGTCTCGGTCAAGAGGCTCGGCGGCCGAAGATGGACCCGGAAATGGACACAGCACGGTCACCGGGGAGTACCGCTTCCTCGGCCTGTACACCCATGCGGCGCACACCGCGCCCATCGCCGGCATCCCGGTCATCCGGCGCAAGCTGGCCCACGTTCTGGCCGAAGCCGGGCTGTCCGCCGACAGCCATGACGGCAAGGACCTGGTCGAGATCCTGGAGGACTATCCGCGCGAAGAACTCTTCGAGATCTCCGCCGACGAGCTCACCCCGATCGCGCTGGGCGTGCTGCGGCTGTCCGAGCGCAAGCAGACCAGGCTGTTCCTGCGCCGGGACCGCTACGGCCGGTACATGTCCTGCCTGGTGTACCTGCCCAGGGACCGGTACACCACGAAGGTCAGGCTGCGCGCGCAGGAGATCCTGCGCGAGGCCCTGAACGGGGCGTCGGTGGACTACAGCGCCACCATCGGCGACTCGGCCCTGGCCCGCCTGCACGTGGTGGTCCGGGCGGAGCGCGGCCAGGTGGTGCCGCAGGTGGACGCGGCCGCGCTGGAGCGCAGGCTGGCCGCCGCGGTCCGGTCCTGGGACGAGGACCTGTCCGCCGAGGCGATCCGGGTCCTCGGCGAGGAGCGGGCCCGGATCCTGCTCGAGCTGTGCGGGGCGAGCATCCCCGAGACGTACAAGGCGGACGTCTCCGCGCAGGACGCGGTCGACGACCTGACCATGATGCTCGGACTGCGGGAGGCGGATCGGGAGTTCGCGGTCCGGCTGGTCGAGCACCCGGAGCGGTGGACGCTGGTCGTCTACCGGTCGGGCTCGCCGATCACGCTGTCCGACGTGCTGCCGCAGCTGCAGCACATGGGACTCGAGGTCGTGGACGAGCACCCGTACAAGTTCGCCGGGAGCTCGAGCGCCGGGTCGTTCTGGATATATGAATTTGGTCTCCGGCCTCCGGCGGTCGCCGCGGCCGGTAGCCTGCGCCTGGTCTTCGAGGAGGCCCTGACCGCGCTGTGGCACGGCGAGACCGAAGACGACGGGTTCAACGCGCTGGTGCTGACCGCCGGGCTGACCTGGCGTGAGGTGACGCTGCTGCGCGCGGCCGCGAAGTACCTGCGCCAGGGCGGCGTGCGGTTCAGCGAGGACTACGTGCAGCGGGTGCTGCGGTCCAACCCGGCCATCACCCGGCTCCTGGTCCGGCTGTTCGAGTCCCGGTTCGATCCGGCCAAGCAGAACGGCGCGGCCGAACGCTGCGAGGCCATCACCGAGGAGATCCGCGGCCAGCTCGACGAGGTGGTCAGCCTCGATCACGACCGGATCCTGCGCTCGTACCTGGCGCTGATCGACGCGACGCTGCGCACCAACTACTACCGGACGCAGAGCCCGGGCGGAACTGACGGGCCGCGTCCCCTGGTGCTCAAGCTCGACCCCGGCACCATCCCGGGGCTGACCCAGCCGCGGCCGAAGTTCGAGATCTACGTCTTCTCGCCCCGGCTGGAGGCGGTGCACCTGCGGTTCGGCCGGGTGGCGCGCGGCGGGCTGCGCTGGTCGGACCGGCAGGAGGACTTCCGCACCGAGGTCCTCGGGCTGGTCAAGGCGCAGGAGGTGAAGAACGCGGTCATCGTCCCGTCCGGGGCCAAGGGCGGCTTCGTGTGCAAGCGGCTGCCCGATCCGTCCGACCGCGAGGCCTACCAGGCCGAGGTCCTGGCCTGCTACAAGACGTTCATCGCGGCCATGCTCGACGTGACCGACAACATCGAGGCCGACCGGGTGGTGCCGCCGCCGGAGGTCGTCCGGCGCGACGGCGACGACCCGTACCTGGTGGTGGCCGCGGACAAGGGCACCGCGACCTTCTCCGACACGGCCAACGAGGTCGCGGCCCGGTACGGCTTCTGGCTGGGCGACGCGTTCGCCTCCGGCGGCTCAGAAGGCTACGACCACAAGAAGATGGGCATCACCGCGCGCGGCGCCTGGGAGTCGGTCAAGATCCACTTCGCGGCGCTCGGGATGAACCCCGACACCGACGACTTCACCATGGTCGGCATCGGCGACATGTCCGGCGACGTGTTCGGCAACGGGGTGCTGCTGTCCGAGCACATCAAGCTGGTCGCCGCGTTCGACCACCGGCACGTGTTCATCGATCCCGACCCTGATCCGGCGGCCAGCTTCGCCGAACGGCAGCGGATGTTCGCGCTGCCCCGGTCCTCGTGGGCCGACTACAACCCGGCCCTGATCTCGCCCGGCGGCGGGGTCTGGCCGCGCAGCGTGAAGTCGGTGCCGGTCTCGCCGCAGGCCCGCGCCGTGCTGGGCCTGGACGCCGAGGTGAGCGCGCTGTCTCCGGACGAGCTGATCTCCGCCGTCCTGGCCGCCCCGGTCGACCTGCTGTGGAACGGCGGGATCGGCACCTACGTGAAGGCCAGCTACGAGTCGCACGCCGACGTCGGCGACCGGTCCAACGACGCGGTCCGGATCGACGCGCCCCGGCTGCGCACCCGGGTCATCGGCGAGGGCGGCAACCTCGGCCTCACCCAGGCCGCCCGGATCGAGTACTCGCTCGGCGGCGGGCTGGTGAACACCGACTTCATCGACAACTCGGCCGGGGTGGACACCTCCGACCACGAGGTCAACATCAAGATCCTGCTCGCCGACGCGATCCGGGCCGGCGCCATCCCCGCCACCGCCCGGCACCAGCTGCTGGAGGACAATACCGACGAGGTCGCCGCGCTCGTCCTGCGGCACAACTACGGGCAGAACATGGCCCTGGCCGCGTCCCGGTCGCAGGCTTCCTCCCTGCTGCACGTGCACGCCCGGTACCTGCGCAAGCTGGTGCGGGACAAGCGGCTCGACCCGGAGCAGGACGTGCTGCCGGGCGACCGGGAGATCGCCGAACGCCGGTCGGCCGGCGGCGGCCTGACCACCCCCGAGTTCGCCCTGCTGCTCGCGCAGACCAAGATCTCGGCCGACGATGAGGTGCTGGCCTCCGACGTGCCCGATGACCCGTACCTGCGCCGGGTGCTGGACGCGTACTTCCCGGCCCAGCTGCGGGCGCAGTTCGCGGACCGGATGGAATCACATCCGCTGCGCCGCGAGATCATCACCACCTCGGTGGTCAACGAGATGATCGACACGTCGGGCATCACCTTCTTGTTCCGGCTGGTCGAGGAGACGGGCGCCTCGGTGCCCAACCTGACCCGGGCCTGGCTGGTGGCCCGGGACGTGTTCGACATGCCGGCCTTCTGGGGCCAGGTCTCCGAGCTCGAGGGCCAGGTGAGCCTGGCCGCCCAGATCACCCTGCTGCTCGAGGGGCGCAAGCTCACCGAGCGCGCGGTCCGGTGGCTGCTGCACAACCGGCGCCCGCCGTTCGACATCCAGGCCACCGTGGGCTTCTTCGCGGACGGGGTGCGGACCGTGCGGGCCGGCCTGCCCAAGCTGCTCACCGGCCGGGACCTGGCCGGGTTCGAGGAGCGCCGGGACTCCTACCTGGCCCTGGGCGTGCCCCTGGACCTGGCCGAGCGGGTCGCGGCCATGGTGCCGACGTACTCCGCCTTCGACATCGTGCAGGTCGCCTGCCCTTACCGGGCGGCCCGTCGAGGAGACCGCCGACGTCTACTTCGACCTCGCCGACCGGCTGCAGATCACCCGGCTGCGGGACCGCATCACCGCGCTGCCCCGCGAGGACCGCTGGTCGACCATGGCCCGCGCGGCCCTGCGCGACGACCTGTACGCCGCGCACGCCTCGCTGACCCAGGACGTGCTCGGGGTCAGCGGTTCGGGCGATCGCGCGGACGCCGGAGGAACGGCTCGCGGCCTGGGCGTCGGGTAACGAGGCGGCGGTCGCGATGGCGACCCGGATGCTCGGTGAGATCTGGGAGAGCGAGCGCTTCACGTTCACCACCTTGTCGGTGGCCCTGCGCGCCATCCGGACCCTGGTCGCCTCGAGCTCGCTACCGCAGGCCTGAAGGCGCGGCTTAGTAAGCCGTCCCCGAAGGTCGGGGCGCCGCTGGCTCGCGATGACCTCGGCCTTGGCCCCGTGGGCGGTCGCCGGCGGGTCGACCGTGGCGAACTCGTACGTCCAGTTCGCGGCCACCCCGTGATCGCCGTTGGTGGCCGAGGTGGAGGTAACGATCGGGGTGAAGCTGGCCGGTATCGGGATCGGCGGCCCGAACACGTTGCCCGGGTGCTCGATGGTCGTGTTCAGGTACATGGTGTAGATGACCAGGGCCCCGCCGTCGGTGGTGCGCAGGTCGAACTGCGGCACCGCGGCCCCCTCGAGCAGCCACTGGTAGGACAGGCCCTGCGCGGTGTAGGAGTTATCCTGCGCGGCCTGCGTGGTGTACAGGCCGGTGGTCTGCGGTCCGTTGGCGATCACCGCGGCGGCCGGCGTCGGTGGGTCCCTCGTCGACCACGGCCGCCTGGGTCGCGCCCACCACGTTCGGCGGCAGCAGCAGGCTCGTGTCCTTGGTGCTGACGTTGATGGCGTAGCCGTCGCTGTCGCGGGCGATGGCCGGGAGCGGATGATCGAGCACCGCGGACCCGTTCAGGGTCCACTGCTCGTCCGGGGCGGACCGCTCGAAGGCCATGACCGTGTTGACCGCCGGCGCCTGCTGCGCGCCGGTGACGGTGGTGACCGGGACCGTCACCACGAACCACTGCGGGTAGCTGGACAGCGCCGGCACGTAGAACGTCGGCGTGCCGTAGCTGTACTGCGGCACCGGCGTCCCCGTGGTGGCCAGGGCCCGGTACTGGGCGTGCACGATGGACCACTGCCCATCGGCGACGGTGGCGAGCCCTTTCGTCGCGTCGCCCTGCTTGGCGGCCGCCGTGCTGGCCGTGACGTAGGAGCTGTACGCGGCCTGCGCCTGCGCGATGGTCAGGCTGTGCTCGGCGCTGGTGACCGCCTTGGCCGGGCCCGCCGCCTCCGAACACCCCCCGAGCGCGACGGCCAGCGCCGCCGACCCGAGAACCCCCAGGTACGTGAGCCTGGTCCTGCCCCTTGCGAGTGCCACGCTAAGGCAGAATACCGGGTCTGCCAGCCCGATTTCGCTCGCGGGCGGGGCTGACTGATCTGCATGTGCTTCTCGCGTAAACTTTCGGCGTGGCAGGTCTGGATCCCGCCGAGGAAATCGCGGCACTGACGTCGACGCTCGCCAGCATAGAGGCGGTGCTCGACCCTGCCGCCATGCAGACAGAGGTCGGAAGGCCTGCGCGAGCAGGCCGCCGATCCGGAGCTGTGGACGGACCACGGACCGGGGCCAGAAGGTGCACCGCCGGCTGTCCTACCTGGAGGCCGAACTGAACCGGCTGGCCGGCCTGCACCAGCGGCTCGGCGACACCCAGGTGCTGTTCGGCATGGCCGAGGAGTACAGCGACGAGTCCACCCGCGACGAGGCGGCGCGTGAGCTGGCCGCCCTGCGAACGAGATCGACGGGCTCGAGGTGCGGACCCTGCTGAGCGGCGAGTACGACGCCCGGGAGGCGCTGATCTCGATCAACGCTCAGGCAGGCGGCGCGGACGCGGCCGACTTCGCGGAGAACCTGCTGCGGATGTACCTGCGCTGGGCGGAGCGGCACAAGTACCCGACCGAGGTGTACGACACCTCCTACGCGGAGGAGGCCGGGATCAGGTCCACCACCTTCGCGGTGAACGCGCCCTACGCGTACGGGACGCTGCGCGGCGAGCACGGCACGCACCGGATGGTCCGCATCTCCAAGTACGACAACCAGGGGCGCAGGCAGACCTCGTTCGCCGGGGTCGACGTGATTCCGGTGGTGGAGCAGACCGACCACATCGAGATCGGTGAGGACGAGATCAGGGTCGACGTGTTCCGCTCCAGCGGGCCGGGCGGCCAGGGGGTCAACACCACCGACTCCGCGGTCCGCATCACCCACCTGCCCACCGGGATCGTGGTCTCCTGCCAGAACGAGCGCAGCCAGATCCAGAACCGCGCCTCGGCCATGGCCGTGCTGCAGGCCAAGCTGCTCGAGCGGCGGCGGCAGGAGGAGGCCGAGCAGATGCAGGCGCTGCGCGGCGACGGCGGCCGGGCCTGGGGGACCCAGATCCGCAACTACGTCCTGTACCCCTACCAGAACGTCAAGGACGTGCGGACCGGCATGGAGACGGGTAACGCCGTGGCGGTCCTGGACGGCGAGATCGACGAGTTCATCGACGCCGAGATCCGCTGGATGCGCCAGAACGGCCGGTAGGCCCTGTTGGTTGACCGGGTTGGTTACTGGGCGCCGTTACGCGTGCACGTAATTGACCAGCAGCAACACTACGGCCAAGGCCAGCAGGGCGGCCACGATGAGCTGCGGCGTGGCGCTGAAGTGCTGGTGGTGGACGTGCTCCCGCGCGGCGCGACACGCCGGGCACCGGCCTTCGACCACCGGGCCTGCGCACTGAGCGCAGATCAGGTGTTCACAGCTCATCGGAACCCCTTCCGGCTGGCCCGTGCCCCGGCACTTGCCGCGATGTTACGGCCTAAGCTGCCTGTTTCCCTCTAGACTGTTCCCTGGCTTTAACCAGGTTACCCGCATGTCGCCGCGAGTTGGCGGCGTCCGGCCCGTGAAACGCCCACCTACAGCGCTGTGATGGTTCCGTGATCAACTTCGATAACGTCACCAAGGTCTACCCGAATCAGTCCCGGCCCGCGCTGGAGAGCGTGAACATATCGGTGGCCAAGGGCGAGTTCGTGTTCCTGGTCGGCCCGTCCGGGTCGGGGAAGTCGACGTTCCTCCGGCTGGTACTGAAGGAGGAGCGGCCGTCAGACGGCCGAATTCACGTGGCGGGCCGGGATCTCGCGCGGCTCACGAACTGGAAAGTGCCCTATCTGCGCCGGCGTATCGGCTGCGTGTTCCAGGATTTCCGGCTGCTGCCGAACAAGAGCGTCTATCAGAATGTGGCGTTCGCCCTGGAGGTCATCGGCAAGAACCGGCGTTTCATCCGCAAGGTCGTTCCCGAGGTGATCGACCTGGTCGGCCTGGAGGGCAAGCACGACCGCATGCCCGACGAGCTGTCCGGCGGGGAGCAGCAGCGGGTGGCGATGGCCCGGGCCTTCGTCAACCGGCCGATGATCCTGCTCGCCGACGAGCCGACCGGGAACATCGACCCGGCTACCTCGATCGGCATCATGAAGGTTCTCGACCGGATCAACCGGACCGGGACGACCGTGGTGATGGCCACGCACGACGCGGCCATCGTCGACTCCATGCGCAAGCGGGTGATCGAGCTGGAGTACGGCAAGGTCGTCCGCGACCAGTCACGCGGGGTGTACGGCCAGGCATACTGACCAGTCATCGCCGTCTACGACGACAAGGGATCAGCCAGCATGCGTTCACAGTTCGTCCTCTCCGAAATCTGGATCGGGCTGCGCCGGAATCTCACCATGACGATGGCGCTCATCGTGGTCGTGGCCATCAGCCTCTCCCTGCTCGGTACCGGTCTGCTGTTCGTCAAGCAGGTGGACCGGACGCGGACCTACTGGCAGGGCAAGGTCGAGCTGTCGATCTACCTGTGCATCAAGACGAGCCCGGAACCGCAGTGCCAGTCGAACGGACCCGCCACCGATGCCGAGCGGCAGCAACTGCAGCAGCGGCTGCAATCCATGCCTCAGGTCCAGAACGTGTACTACGTATCCCAGCAGCAGGCCTACTCCGAGTTCCGGCAGTACTTCTCCAACGAGCCGGGGCTGGTCCAGGACACCCAGGAAGGCGACATCCCCGACTCGTTCGAGGTCAAGCTGAAGAACCCCGAGGCCGACTACAACATCGTGGCCAGCGCCGTCACCGGCACGCAGGGCGTGGAAACCGTGGTCGACGAGATGACGATCCTGGACAAGTTCTACAAGCTGCTCGACGGCGCGCGGAACGCGGTGGTCGTCATCGCCCTGATCCTGATCGTGGCGGCGGTCCTGCTGGTGGCCAACACGATCAGGCTGTCCGCGTTCAACCGCCGCCGGGAGACCGCGATCATGCGGCTGGTCGGCGCGTCCAACTTCTATATCCAGCTGCCGTTCCTCCTGGAGGGAACCATCGCCGGGCTGATCGGCTGGGCCATCGCCGCCGGGCTCCTGGTGGCGGTCAAGTCGCTCATGCTGGATAGCCTGGGACAGTACTTCTCCTTCAACGTAGGTCTGTCCGTCGGCGACCTGATCGAGGTCATCTTGGTCTCGATGGCCGTCGGGGTACTGCTGTGCGGTGTGACGTCCTTCCTGACGCTGCGCCGCTACCTGCGGATCTAAGAGGGAGTGGCAGGCGTGCTGACGGGAGGGACGTGGCTCGGGAACAGGGGCGCAAGGCCATCGCCCGTAACCGGCGTGCCTACCACGACTACTTCATCGAGGACACCTACGAGGCGGGCCTGGTCCTGACCGGCACCGAGGTGAAGTCGCTGCGCGCCGGGCGTGCTTCGCTGGCGGACGGGTTCGCGCAGATCACCGACGGCGAGGTGTGGCTGCACAACGTGCACATTCCCGAGTACACGCAGGGCACCTGGACCAATCACACGCCGCGCCGGATCAGGAAGCTGCTGCTGCACCGCAAGGAGATCGACCGCCTGGCGTCCAAGGTCTCCGAGCAGGGGCTGACGCTGATCCCGCTCTCGCTGTACTTCAAGGACGGCAACGTCAAGGTGGAGTTGGGCCTGGCCCGCGGCAAACGGACCTACGATAAGCGGCAGGACCTAGCACGACGTGACGCAGCCAGGGAAATAGACCGCGCGCTGAAACGGCGAAGGTGACGGGCAGACCGATCGTGTCCGGGAGTTCGAGAGAGCGCGGCGGCCACGCCAGGCCGCAGGGTCCCGCTGTGCCCGGGCCGCGCCCGGCTGCCCCCTCCGGGCCCCCTGACCCCGTCGTCCCCATCGGACGCTCTGACCCGGTCATCCCCACTAGCCCCGACGGTCCCGCCATCCCCGTCGTTCCCCCTGGCCCTGTCATTCCTGCTGCGCCCGTCAGCCCCAATGGTTCCGCAGCCCCCGGTCTTGCGCGCCGGGCCCGGCCGGCCCGGCACGGGTCCGGAGGGTCGTCGGGCTCCGGGGGGTCGTCCGGGCTCCGGCCGCCGGCCCGGCTCCGGCCGCCGGCCCGGGCCCGCGAGCCGGCAGTCCAAGCGCGCGCGGCTCGCCGGGTTGCTCATCGTCGCCGTCGGGGTGCTGGTCATCGGCCTGGCCACCGGCTTCGGCTCGGAGCTGTCCGCGGAGCCCACCGTGCAGGCGTTCCTGCTCGCCTGGCAGCAGCAGCACTACCGCCGCCGCGGGCGCGCTGACGTCGGCCGCGCCGGGTATCGCGGCCGCGGACCTGAAGAACGCCTTCGCGCAGCTCGACGCCACCCAGCTGTTCCTGACCATGGACTCGATCACCCAGCACGGCGGTACCGCGGAAGCGTCGTTCACCGCCTCGGTCGATCTGGCCGAGGAGGGACGGGTCTGGATCTACCACGGCCGGTTCGGGCTGAGCGAGGCCGGCGGCACCTGGAAGGTGCAGTGGGCGCCGAGCGTGGTCTACCCGGGCCTCGGCCAGGGTCAGCGCCTGGCCGTGGTGACCCAGTTCCCGGACCGCGCCTCCGTGCTCGACGCCGAGGGACACCCGCTGCAGGTACCGAGCCCGGTCTACGTGCTGGGCGTGATGCCCTCGGCCCTGACCGACCCGGCCGTGACGGCCGCCCGCTTCGCCACCGCGACCGGCCTGGACGCCGGGCAGGTCCTCGGCCAGATCACCGCCGCCCCGCCGAACCAGTTCCTCAAGCTCGCCTCTCTCGATCCCACGACGTACTCGACGCTGCGCCCCAAGCTCCGCGGCGTGCCCGGCCTCGAGGTTCAGCGCCAACGAGCCCGGTTGTTCCAGGCCGAAGCCACCGGGCTGGTCGGCGCGGTGGGCAACGAGACCAACTCCGTGCTGCGCAACGAAGGCGCGTTCTACCTGCCCGGCACCACGGTCGGGCTGTCCGGCCTGGAACAGAAGTACCAGCGTCAGCTGGTTGGCACGCCGACGACCGAGGTCGTCGCGGTGACCTCGGCCGGCCTCCAGGTCGGCGTGCTCGCGAGCTGGCCGGGCACGGCCGGTACTCCGGTGCGGACCACGATCAGCTCCACGGTGCAGGGCGCGGCCCTATCCGCGCTGGACGGAGTATCCGGTTCGGGGGAGATCGTCGCCGTCCAGGCGAACACCGGAGAGGTGCTCGCGGTGGCGCAGCGCCACGTCTCCGGCCCGGCCGCCGCCGACGCGCTGAACGCCAGGCTGGCGCCGGGCACCGCGTTCACCATCGTGTCGGCCGCCGCGCTGCTGGGCACCGGGGTCAAGACCGGCACCCAGATCTCGTGCGAGAACTCCTTCACCGTCGGCGGGCAGACCTTCACCAGCGACGCGGCCGGCCCGGCCAAGTCCTTCAGCGACGACTTCGCCGACGGCTGCGGCACGGCCTTCGCGGGGCTCTCCTATCGCCTCAGCGCCGCCCAGTTCGACCAGGTGGTGAAGGGCTTCGGCATCGGCGCCGACTGGTCCGCCCTGCCGGTGCCCGCCTTCTCCGGGTCGGTCCCGCCCGCGGCGGGCGTGGCCGACCTCGCCGCCCAGACCATCGGCCAGGGCAACATCCAGATGAGCCCGCTGTCCATGGCCATGGTCGCCGCGGCAGTGGACGCGGGCAGCTGGCACACCCCGCAGTTCCTCGAGGGCGCGCAGGACCCCTCGGGGACCGCGCTGAACCCCAGTGACATGTCCGAGCTGCGCAGTCTCATGCGCAACGCGGTCCGCTCGGGCGCGGCGAAGGCGGCCAGCCGGCCGGGAACGCCGGTCTATGGCCAGGTCGGCCTGGTCCACACCGGATCGACCTGGACCAGCTGGTTCGTCGGCTTCCGCGGCAACATCGCCTTCACCGTCATCGAGTCCGGCAAGACGTCGCAGTTGTCCGCCGCCGCGCTGGCCGGCGCGTTCCTGACCGCCCTCGGCAGCTAACCGCTCCCACCCGCCGTTCGGCGGCTGACCGCTCCCACCCGCCGTTCGGCGGCTGACCGCTCCCCACCCGCCGTAATGCTCAGCTCAGCAGCAGTAGCTGTCGCAGCCTGAGCCCCAGCCAACCGGCCTTACGCTCCATCGTGCGGGGTGCGGAACGACACCGATGCTCCATCGCTGCCGCCATCGCGACACCAACGTGCCATCGGTGCCGTCACACACGGCACGCCGTCCCGTCGCGCCAAACCAGGCCGGGCAGCAAAGGTCACCTTTGGTGATTCCGGGTTATCAATCTGTAACTTAAAGTTACTGAGAACAAGCAACCGCGTCGCTGTTCGTGAGCGTCCTTAGCAGTGACTGGGGTTCGCTCGGGGGGTTGCGGCCCAGTCAGCGTTAAAGGTCCGGGTCTCATCTCGGGGGAGACCCGGCCACTAGACCGGCTCCGACCCTGCCGGTCGGCCCCTGCGGGCGCGTTTCGGCCACCGCCAGCGCTCGCAGGGGCCATTTTTCATGAGCGTCTCGACAGCCCCGCCCCGGCCCCGCCCCGGCCCCGCGCCCGCGCCCGCGCCCGGTCCCGCCCGGACCGCGGGGCGGGCCGGGAATCCAGGTTGGCTCCCGCGAGTTATAGGTATACGGTCGAGTACGGCAGAACGTACCGTGCTTGCCGCACAACTCAATAGGGGGTGAACGGTTTCGACTTCGGTGGTTGAACCAGGGGAAGCGGGCCGAGGGTTGCGGTTGTGACCTCGTAAATCCTGTGACCGCAAATCTATAAGTGCCAACACATCGCGCACTGACCTCGCTCTCGCCGCTTAAGACGAGTTAGAGGTCTGTCAGCCCGGGGATGCCTTCGACCCGGTGCCTGGCATCAGCTAGAGGGATTACCGCCTGACCCGGCCGCGGGACTAGGCGGGACATCGAACAGCGGCTGAGCCCGTCGGCGTCTTGCTTGCGTGATCGCCGGGGCTGAGAAAAGCACAGCAAGCTGCGCCCGGAGAAGCCCTGGTGATGCACTGAAGGACGCGGGTTCGATTCCCGCCACCTCCAAGAGTGCTCAAGCTCAGCCTTGAGCATTGTTGGAGGTGTCCGAAACCCCCGTGTACAGAGCAAGTATTTCGCGTGCCCACGCGATGGACCTACTCGGCTCGCTCAGCCGGACCAGCGCCGTCAAGCCGTTCCTGCTGCCGGGATGGTCCGGCGTCCGCTGCTGACGGAAGCCCGGCAGCAGCCGGGCCAGCACCAGCGCGCCCGCGATACACGCCAGGCCGCCCGACACCACCGACACCGTGTCGCCGAAGGCGGCCCCCACCGCTCCGGACTCCAGGTCCCCGACCCGGGGTCCGCCGGCCACCACCGCGATCTGCAGCCCCGACAGCCGGCCCCGCAGGGCGTCCGGCACGGCCAGCTGGATGATCGTGTTGCGGAACACCGCCGAGATCACGTCGGCCCATCCGGCCACCGCCAGCAGGGCCAGCGCGCCGGGCAGCCAGGACACCAGCCCGAAGCAGGTGATGGCGGCGCCCCAGGTCAGGACCGCGACGATGACGGCCAGGCCCTGCCGGCGGATCCGGCTCACCCAACCGGTGGTGAGCGCGCCGACCAGCGCGCCCGCGCCGGGAGCGGCGTACAGGAAGCCGAGCGTCGACGCCCCGCCGCCGAACAACGTCGTGGCGAGCGCCGGGAACAGCGCGCGCGGCATGCCGAACACCATGGCGTTGATGTCGATCAGGTACGCGCCCTGGATGGCCGATACCAGCTCCCCGAGAACCAGCAGGCGCAGGTCGCGTGACCGCCGCAGCGGAGCCAGATCGATCAACACGCGGGCCCGCCGCTCGGCGCTTCCCCCCAAACGTCACTTCCTCCCGTACCCGGGCCGACGCGCAACGAGGCCCCACGGCGCATGCTCGGCGCTCCCGGTCACGCGACGCGCCGGCGCAATGCCTGAACGGCCGGCGCTGAACGGTCGGGGCTGAACGGTCGGGGCTGAACGGTCGGCGCTGTACCGTCGACAAAATGGGCCGCTGCGCGCCCCTGGACGGCAGCGAGCATGGCCGATCATTACCATTCTGCTGCCGAACACGGGATAATAGGGCGACAGATAGAAACGATTGTGGCTGGCCGGTTCCGCCGAGGGCGCCCGGGATTGCGGCGTGCGGAGTGCCTGAGGGTGTGGTGCCTCGCGGCGGTGCAGTGCCTTGCCATGGCGCCGTGCGTGGGCCGGGAGGAAGGGGATGGGAGAATGGCGGCGATGAAGCCGCGGACGGGTGACGGTCCGCTTGAGGTCACCAAGGAGGGGCGCGGCATCGTGATGCGGGTCCCGCTTGAAGGCGGCGGACGTCTGGTTGTTGAGCTGACGGCGGACGAGGCGGCTAAGCTTGGTGACGCCTTGAAGTCCGTGGTCGGGTGACCTGGCCTAGTCTCCCCTTTTGACCGCGGCTAGCAGGCCATTGCCCAGCGGTACCAGGATCGGGACCAGCCGGTCGTCTCCGCGGACCTGGTGGGCGAGGTCGGTGTGTCGTCGAACACCTCGGGATCGTCCTGCACGGTTCCGGTCTGCAGCGCGTTATTGAAAGCCACGACGCCGCCGGGCCGCAACAGCCGCAGGGCGGCGATCAGGTAATCCGGATAGTCGCGCACATCGGCGTCGCAAAAAACCATGTCGTAGGTGCCATCGGAGAGCCGGGGAAGCACGTCCAGCGCGCGGCCCAAGATAAGGCGGCATTGGTTTTGCGCGAAGCCGGCCTGGGTGAACGCTTTGCGTGCCATTCGCTGGTATTCCGGCTCGATATCAACGCTGGTGAGCGTGGAGCCGGGGCGCATTCCGCGCAGCAGCCAGATGCCGGAACTGCCGCAGCCGGTGCCGATCTCGACCGCGGTCCTGGCCCCGACCGCGCAGGCCAGGAAGCGTATCGTCGCGCCCACCGCCGGGTGCACCGGCTCGGTGCCGCCTAGGTCGGCCGCGTACGCCCGGGCGGCCAGCAGCGGTTCGTCCTCGGGTACGTATTCAGCGGCATAGGCAAGTGGCCCCACCCGCAGCAGCCTAGCGCCAGAGGCGCAGGTCCGGGAACTCTCTCGGGTTCCGAGCCGTTACCTAGGCGATACCGGCCGTCTTCTGCGGTCCCCCGTGGCCGCATCGTCGGCCTACCCGGTCCCAACTGGCGCAACGGAAGAATCCAGGGCACGATGGTAAGAGTCGCGGCAATCTGCGACCCGGAGGGCGGATTGTTCGAGGAGGCCAGAACTCTGGAATCCCCGCCGGCACAGCCTGCTCAGCCCGAGTGGAACCTCCCGACGTGGGAGGACATCGTCCGCACGCACTCCGCTCGGGTCTATCGGCTCGCCTACCGGCTGACCGGCAATCCGCACGACGCCGAGGACCTCACCCAGGAGGTCTTCGTCAGGGTCTTCCGGTCGCTGTCCAGTTATACCCCCGGCACGTTCGAGGGCTGGCTGCATCGCATCACCACCAACCTGTTCCTGGACTGGGCCCGGCGCAAGCAGCGGATCCGGTTCGAGGGACTGGCCGACGAGATGGCGCACCGGCTGCCCGGCTCCGAGCCCACGCCCGCCGAGGCCTTCGATGACACTCACCTCGACGACGATGTCCAGGCCGCGCTGAAGGCGCTGCCACCGGAGTACCGCGCGGCCGTGGTGCTCTGCGATATCGAGGGGTTCTCCTACGAGGAGATCGCCGCCACCCTGGGCGTCAAGCTGGGCACGGTGCGCAGCCGGATTCACCGCGGGCGAGCACAGCTGCGGACCGCGCTCGAGCACCGCAGGCCGGCCACCGTCGAGGCGGCCAACAGTCGAGGCGACCAACAGCGAGGCGACCAACAGCGAGGCGACCAACAGCGAGGCAGCCAGCAGCGAGGCAGCCAACAGCGGGCCGGACGCCGAAGCCAAGAGCGCCCGGGGCCAGGGGCTCCGCCGCCCGGGCCTGGTGCCCCGGCTGAAGCGGTCAGGTGGATCATGAGCCATCTCGGTGACCGGCTGTCGGCCCTGGTCGACGGCGAACTCGACGGGGCCGAACGCGATCGCGCGTACGCTCACCTGGCCAGCTGCGAGCAGTGCCGGACCGAGGCCGCCGAACTCCGGGCGCTGAAGCGCAAACTCAGCACGCTGTTGTCCAGGGCCCCGGCCGAAGCGGCCATGACCCGCCGCCTGATCGCCATGACCGGCCCCGGCGGCCCGCTGCCGCCCCGGCGCCGGCTGCTGCGCCTGGCGCCCGGTCCGCGGCCCGCGGGCCGGCGGGAAACCCGGCGCCCGGGTCCCAGGGGGCCGGTCCGCCGCCGCTACCTGGTGTTCAGCGCCATGTCGCTCGTCGTCGGCCTGAGCACGGCCGCCTTCACCGCAGGCGGCGGCGGCAGGCGACGCCCGGGCCCAGGATCACGCCGCCGGTGGAGATGTACAGCGTCGAGCACGCCATCACCACCGGGGAGGTACCGTTCACCGGCCCGTCAGCCCGGGCGTCGGTGGCCGACTCGGACGCCACGCAACCTTGAGGTCGGTGTGTTCGCGTTCAACTGCCCGGTAACCCGCCGCCGCGACGCGCGGCCACCGGTGCTGCTCACCGCCGTGCTCGCGGTGGCCGTGCCTGGCTTCCTGGTCACCGCGTGCAGCGGCCAGACCGCGGTCAGCGCGTCGCCGCAGGAGGTGACCGCGCCGCGCCGGCCAGCACCGGGCCGACCGGGAGCCCGAACGCCCCGCCGCAAAAAGCAAGGCGCCCGGCCAGCGCCCTGGCCGCACACCTGCTGACGCAGGCGGCCCAGGCGGCGGTCCTGACCTCGTACCAGGGCGAGGAGATCATCTCGCACTGGGGCACCACGAACGGCGGAAGCGTGCTGGTCTCAGACATCTGGCACGCCAGCGGCGGCCAGACCATCACCCAGACGCTGACCGCCGGAACGGCCTCCAGCAGCGAGCCCTACCTGTCCTCTGACACCGACGGGCAATGGCCAGAAGGCGTACTGGGCGTCACCACCCAGTTGGTGCGGCTGCTGGAAACGCACTACGTCGTGGCGTACGCCGGAGCGGGCTCGGCCGACAACCGCACGGCCCAGATCGTGGAGGCCTGGCGCGAGAACGGCAGCCTGGCCGCGAGGTTCTGGCTGGACGACGCGACCAAACTGCCGCTGGAGCGAGAGGTCTTCGACACCGCCGCGCACGTGATCAGCGAAGACGTGTTCATCAACGTCCGGTTCTCCAAGCTGGCCCCGGCCGCCGCGCCGGCCGGCGGCCCGTCCGATCCGCAGGGTCCGTGGACCGACCCGCTCTCGGCCGCCCAGCTTCTGGCCCTGCGCGCCAGTGGCTGGCTGGTTCCCCCCGAACTCCCCGGCGGTCTGTCCCTGTTCACCGGCGCGCAGACCCAGACCAGCACCGGAACCGTGCTTGACCTGGGCTATTCGGACGGCTTGTCGGTGGTCTCGCTGTTCGAGCAACGCGGCAACCTGGCCGCCAAGCTGGCTGGCTGGCAGAAGATCACCGTGGCCGGCCACGTGATTTACGCCGCGGAGCCGGATCAGCGCTCCCTGACCTGGGCTAGCCGCGGCATGGTGTACACCGTGATGGCCGACGCGCCCGCCCAGACCGTGGACACCGTGATCGGGGTGCTGCCGCACGACAAGCCGCCCGGCTTCTGGAAGCGGATGTCCCGCGGCTTCGCCCGGCTGGCGTCCTGGGTCAACCCGTTCGGGTGACTCGGCCCGGCTACGGCGTGAGCAAACACGGTTTAAAGTGGACGTGCGAGTGCGTGACCTCACCAGCGCGACGGAGACCTGAGCGTGTTCGACCTGTCCATCGCTAAGCTGCTTGTCTTGGCCGTGATCGCGCTC
Organism: uncultured Actinomycetes bacterium; assembly: GCA_963849595.1. GTDB lineage: Bacteria > Actinomycetota > Actinomycetes > Streptosporangiales > Streptosporangiaceae > Palsa-504. Next base: position 58,647 of record CAWKIB010000023.1, on the reverse strand, counting down.
ATCATCTTCGGCCCGAATGAGCTGCCGAAGATCACCTCCCAGGCCGGGCGGGCCCTGCGTGACCTGCGCCGGATCGCCGAAGGCGCCAAGAATGACCTGCGGGAAGGGCTGGGACCGGAGTTCGCCGACCTCGAGCTCGAGGACTTGAACCCCAAGCGGTTCGTGCAGAAGCACCTGTTCGACGAGATGAACGGGGACCGCGCGAACTCCGCCGGGGCCGCAGCAGCCCGCCCTCGGGCCAACGGCTCGCTACTCGCCCCCGGGGAGCGCGCCCCCTACGACATCGACGCGACCTGAACCCTTAGCGAGGCGTGAGGCCGAGCTGGCGGCCGGACAGGCCGCGGCGCGGGCGCCGAGTTCGTCCGCGATCTTGCTCAGCGCGAGCGCGGCGGGGGAGTCGGGGACGCCGAGCACGAGCGGAACCCCGGCGTCGCCGCCTTCGCGCAGCCGGACATCGAGCGGCACCTGGCCGAGCAGCGGCACCTGCGTCCCGGTGATCCGGCTCAGGGCCTCGGCGACCGAAGCCCCGCCGCCCGACCCGAAGATCTCCGTCTGCTCCCCGCAGTGCGCGCAGACCAGGTAGGACATGTTCTCGATGACCCCGGCGATCCGCTGATGGGTCTGCGTCGCGATCGCCCCGGCCCGCTCGGCCACCTCCGCGGCGGCCAGCTGCGGGGTGGTCACCACCAGGAGTTCGGCCGAGGGGAGCATCTGGCCGACGGAGATGGCGATGTCACCGGTGCCGGGCGGCAGGTCGAGCAGCAGCACGTCCAGGTCGCCCCAGTACACGTCGGCCAGGAACTGCTGCAGGGCCCGGTGCAGCATCGGCCCGCGCCACACCACGGGGGTATTGCCCTTGGTGAACATGCCGATCGAGATGACCTTCACGTCGTGCGCCGACGGCGGCATGATCATGTTCTCGACCGGGGTCGGGCGGCCGGTGACGCCCAGCATCCGCGGCACCGAATGGCCGTAGATATCGGCGTCCACCACGCCGACCTTGTGGCCCGAGGCGGCCAGCGCCGCGGCCAGGTTGACCGTGACCGACGACTTGCCCACGCCGCCCTTGCCGCTGGCCACCGCGTAGACCCGGGTCAGCGAGGCCGGCTGGGCGAACGGGATCTGCGGCTCGGCCCGCCCGCCGCGCAGCTGGGTCTGCAGGGCCCGCCGCTGCTCATCGCTCATCACGTCCAGGTCCACCCGGACCGAGGACACGCCGGGCAGCTTGCCGACCGCCGCGGTGACGTCGCGGATGATGGTGTCCCGCAGCGGGCACCCCGCGACGGTCAGCCACACCTGCACCCGCACCGCGCCGTCCGCGGCGACGTCGATGCCCTTGACCATGCCGAGCTCGGTGATGGGCCGCCGGATCTCAGGATCGTGCACGTCGTCGAGCGCTCTGGTGATCTGCTCGGCGGTCGGCGGGGACATCGGCGGGGGACTCATGGGTTCATGCTACGAACCCACGTCCTTACAAGCTAATTTTCCCTAACGAAGCGTGGTACCCGCTGCTGTTACTCCCCCTAGCTCACCCGGCTAGGCTCCCTGCCCTGGAGCGAGCGTACCGAGCGCGGCGATCGTGCCTTGGCGGTGCCGGCCAGCAGCGAGCGCTTCATCTCCAAGGCGCGCGGCCTCGCCACGCCTCGAGGCGCCGGTGTTCGGGCCCGCTGACTTCATGGCCAGCGTCGGGATCAGGTCGCCGGACGTCGGCGGCCAGCCGGAGGGCTACGTCGGCGGCGACGCGTATCACTACGCGCTGATGCGGATCTTGATCGCGGCTCGCTCGCGGGGCCTGCAGGCCCCGCAAAATGGCCAAGGTCATCGTGGCCCGGCTAACGCGGTCGGCTATGCCGAAATCCCTAAAGCGACGGAATTAGTTCCAATACGTGCCGTTGAACATCAGAGGTGACGACCGGTCCGCAGGAATGCCGAAAAGGAAGAAATAGGACGATCAATGCCGTCCGTGACGCAGAACACCCCAACTGGTGAGAGCTTCGACCAAACCTTCCGTGATCGGCAGTGACGGAAGCTCGCTGACCGCCACCCAGCGCGCCTCGGCCGCGTCGTCGCCCGGGCAGAGCGTTCCGCCGGTGACCGTGGCCGCGTAATCCCTGATGTCGAGGACGGGGCTGTCCTGGCCGCCTGCGGCGGCGGGGCTGTCCTGGCCGCCTGCGGCGGCGGGTCCCCCCGGGGCGGGTCGCCGCACGCTACCGAGCAGCGGTCCCGCCTGCACCGTCAGGCCGGTTTCCTCCCGCAGTTCCCGCACCAGCGCTTCGGAGTCCGTCTCGCCCGGCTCGACCCGCCCGCCGGGCACCGACCACAGCCCGGCGCCCGGCTCATGCCCGCGCTTGACGAGCAGCAGCCGCCCCTGATCATCTTTGATTACAGCGCCCACACAAGGAATCACAGAATCAGGCACGCGCTTAAGTATCGGCGCTCGGTATCGAGCCGGCAAGAGCGGTACCGTTCTGCTCGCCATATCCGGATCGCTGCTGGTCGGGTTCCAGGCGGCTTTAAAAGTTGCGATTTGGTCACATCGGTGAATTATCGCTATACATACCGACGATTTGCCCGCATCCGGCGTCACGGTATGGGATAAATAGCGAGAGCTAGCGGGGCCACACCCAGGGACGGCGCGGATCCGCGCCACGACGATGGTTGGCCTGGCTAGCAGGAGACCGACACAGCTAGACGGCTTAGGCGGCCCCAGCCCGATGACCGCAACTCACCGGGCGGGACCTTGACCCCCGGCCTGCACAGGAGGGCGAGGATCTATGCACCATGCTAACCGCCGTACGCCGGGTCGGTCTCTACCGGTTTCAGCCTGTAATCAGAGCATGACAATTCCGCTATCTTTTTGCTTGCCCTATTGAGCCTGCCCGACCCGTTTTAGGTCCCAAGACTTCCGGGCTTGCCCGGACTCTCCCTCTCCAAACTGCAAGACCGATCAGGTCAGCCGTTCCTGCCCTGATCAGGCCACCGTGAGCCGGCAGCGTGCCGAGCCAGGTCGGAAGCCATCCGACCGTGCGTGCTGCGGGGGGCCAGCGCGACGCAGCAGTGCGCAGGGCACGGCTGCGAGTTCCAAGAGAGGAACCATCCATGTCCATCAAGAGCAAGGTGCTCGCCGCCGCGGCGACGCTGACTTTGGTCGGCGGCGTCGGTGTGGCGGGCGCGCTCAGTGCAGGAACCGCCAGCGCGGCAACCCCGTCGTGCGGCAACTCCTGCATCAACATCTTCAGCCACCAGTTCGGCACGCACACAGTCGCCGAACTACGTGGTTGACGTGCTGCGTCAGGGTGAGAAGGTCGGCCAGCCGATCATCTTGTTCCGGACCGCGAACTTCGACCCGGCGGAAGACTGGACCCTGGCGTTCCAGGGCACCACCGCCGACTTCTTCGCGGCCGGCCTGGTCTCCTCCGCGGTGGCGCTGCACTACGGCTGCATCCCGACGGTCGGGAACTTCCCCGACTGCTACGGGCAGACCAAGATCCCGGTGAACGACCCGGCGTTCGAGATCGAGTACGCGCCCTTCGGCGTGGACTCGGGTCTGTGCATGGGCGTGGCCAGCACGGCCGTCCAGGGCGAGGGTGTCACGCTGCAGCCGTGTGGCGTGTCGTCCAAGACCGTGTGGATCGCGGACATCTTCGACTCGGTCAACACCCTGTTCAACGGGTACGTCCCGGCGATCAACGGCTCGGACACCAACTTCTCCCAGCCGTTCGTCCTGACCTACCCGAGCAGTGGCGTTCCGACCGACAAGCCGCGTCCGCAGCTTGAGGTCACCAACATCACCGGCTTCTCCAACGCCAGCCCGCCGTTCTTCATCCCCGGGCCGGAGCTGGGCACCGTGATGTTAACCAGCTCTGGGGCGCCGACTTCGGGATCCTCAAGTAGGACCTGAGCTCGGACTCTGAGTGGTGACGAAGTGACAGTGACGCCGGCTCTCCGCCCTGGGGGGTCGGCGTCACTGCGCCTCAAATCAGCAAGACCGATCAGGCCATCCCGTTCGTGGCCCGATCAGGCCACCGTGAGCCGGCAGCATGCCGGGCAGGGTCGGAAGCCATCCGGCCTTGCGTACCGCCGGGGGGGTTCAGCTCGACACAGCCGCGCGCAGGGCGCGGCTGTGAGTTCCAAGAGAGGAACATCCATGTCCATCAAGAGCAAGGTGCTCGCCGCCGCGGCGACGCTGACCCTGGTCGGCGGCGTCGGCGTGGCGGGCGCGCTCACCGCAGGAACCGCCAGCGCGGCCACCCCGTCGTGCGGCAACTCCTGCATCAACGTGTTCAGCCACCAGTTCGGCACCCACAAGTCGCCGAACTACGTGGTTGACGTGCTGCGCCAGGGCGAGAAGGTCGGCCAGCCGATCATCCTGTTCCGCACCGCGAACTTCGACCCGGCCGAAGACTGGACCGTGGCGTTCCAGGGCACCGTGGCCGACTTCTTCGCGGCCGGCCTGGTCTCCGCCGCGGTCAACCTGCACTACGGCGGCGGCGCGGCCGGCTTCCCGAACGACCCGGCGTTCGAGAACGAGTACGCGCCGTTCGGCGTGGACTCCGGCCTGTGCCTGGGCGTGGCCGCGACCGCGTTCAACGACGAGGGCGTGACGCTGCAGCCGTGTGGCGTGTCGTCCAAGACCGTGTGGATCCTGGACTTCTTCGACTCGTTTAACACCTTCATCACCGGGGTACGTCCCGCTGATCAACGGCTCGGACACGAACTTCTCCCACCCGTTCGTGCTGACCTACCCGAACATTCCGTTCCGACCGACAAGCCGCGTCCGCAGCTCGTGGTCACCAACATCACCGGTTCCTCGAACGCAGCCCGCCGACCTTCATCCCCGGGCCGGTGCTGGGCACCGTGAACGTCAACCAGCTCTGGGGCGCTGACTTCGGGGTCCTCAAGTAGGGAATCCCGAGTTCAGGCTCCTGAGTAACAAATAGTGACGCCGGTCCTCCGCGAGGGGGTCGGCGTCACTGTTTGCCCAGTCGTCAGAAGTAAAAAGATGCCGCGGCGGGTCAACCATCTGGCGTTCCTCGGCGTCTCAACCTATGAAGACCTCCGGGCGTGCCCGGGTCTTTCCCTCTCCAGACTGCCAGACCGGTCAGGACTGCCGTTCCTGTCCTGATCAGGCCACCGCGAGCCGGCAGCGTGCCGAACGGTCGGGGGAGAATCCGACGTGCGCTGCGGGGGCCAGCTCGACGCAGCCGTGCGCAGGGCACGGCTGCGGGGTTCCAAGAGAGGAACAATCCATGTCCATCAAGAGCAAGGTGCTCGCCGCCGCGGCGACGCTGACCCTGGTCGGCGGCGTCGGTGTGGCGGGCGCGCTCAGTGCGGGAACCGCCAGCGCGGCCACCCCGTCGTGCGGCAACTCCTGCATCAACATCTTCAGCCACCAGTTCGGCACCCACAAGTCGCCGAACTACGTGGTTGACGTGCTGCGTCAGGGCGAGAAGACCGGCCAGCCGATCATCTTGTTCCGGACCGCGAACTTCGACCCGGCCGAAGACTGGACCCTGGCGTTCCAGGGCACCACCGCCGACTTCTTCGCGGCCGGCATGGTCTCCTCCGCGGTCGCGCTGCACTACGGCTGCATCCCGCGGCTACCGGCGGGAACTTCCCCGACTGCTACGGGCAGACCAAGTTCGCGGTGAACGACCCGGCGTTCGAGATCGAGTACGCGCCCTTCGGCGTGGACTCGGGCCTGTGCATGGGCGTGGCCGCGACCGCGTTCAACGACGAGGGCGTGACGCTGCAGCCGTGTGGCGTGTCGTCCAAGACCGTGTGGATCGCGGACATCTTCGACTCGCCCAACACCCTGTTCAACGGGTACATCCCGGTGATCAACGGCTCGGACACCAACTTCTCCCAGCCGTTCGTCCTGACCTACCCGAACAACTCGGCTTCCCGACCGACAAGCCGCGTCCGCAGCTCGTCGTCACCAACATCACCGGTTTCTCGCCAGCCCGTCGGTCAACCTCCCCGGGCCGGAGCTGGGCACCGTTAATGTCAACCAGCTCTGGGGCGCCAACTTCGGGATCCTCAAGTAGGAGCCTGAGCTCACACCCTGAGTAACCCGGTGACGCCGGTCCCTCGCGAGGGGACCGGCGTCACTGTTATGCGCTTGCGTGTCAACCTTCTGCGCGCATCACGCGTCTCTCAAGTGGGGAAGGGCAAAAGCCCCATGGAACTGCAAGACCGATCAGGCCCGCACTTCCGGTCCTGATCAGGCCACCGCGAGCCGGCAGCGTGCCGAGCGATCGGGGATAAATCCGACGCGCGCTGCGGGGGCCAGCTCCACGCAGCCGTGCGCAGGGCACGGCTGTGAGTTCCAAGAGAGGAACATTCCATGTCCATCAAGAGCAAGGTGCTCGCCGCTGCGGCGACGCTGACCCTGGTCGGCGGCGTCGGCGCGGCGGGCGTGCTCAGCGCGGGAAGCGCCAGCGCGGCCACCCCGTCGTGCGGCCACTCCTGCATCAACCTCTTCAGCCACCAGTTCGGCACCCACAAGTCGCCGAACTACGTGGTTGACGTGCTGCGGCAGGGCGAGAAGACCGGCCAGCCGATCATCCTGTTCCGGACCGCGAACTTCGACCCGGCGGTGGACTTGACCCTGGCGTTCCAGGGCACCGTGGCCGACTTCTTCGCGGCCGGCCTGGTCTCCGCCGCGGTCGCGCTGCACTACGGCTGCATCGCCGGCGTGCCGGCACTTCCCGAACTGCTACGGACAGCGCGGGTTCCCGAACGACTCCGGCGTTCGAGAACGAGTACGCGCCGTTCGGCGTGGACTCGCGGCCTGTGCATGGGCGTGGCCGCGACCGCGTTCAACGACGAGGGCGTGACGCTGCAGCCGTGTGGCGTGTCGTCCAAGACCGTGTGGATCCTGGACACCTTCGACTCGCAGACCACCCTGTTCAACGGGTACATCCCGCTGATCAACGGCTCGGACACCAACTTCTCCCAGCCGTTCGTCCTGACCTACCCGAACAACAGTCGTTCCCGACCGACAAGCCGCGTCCGCAGCTCGTCGTCACCAACCTCACCGGTTTCTCGTACGGCATCGGCCCGGTTCTGGGCACCGTGAACATCAACCAGCTCTGGGGCGCGACCTTCGGGATCCTCAAGTAGGAGCCTGAGTTCACACCCTGAGTAACCCAGTGACGCCGGTCCCCCGCGAGGGGACCGGCGTCACTGTTATTCGCCTGTGCCTCAACCTCTTGGACACATTGCGCCCCGCGAAGGGGCCGGCGTCACTGTCATGTACGGACACCAAGACACGAAATGTGACAACCTAGTTAACACCTGCCGCGTCTGTACATATGAGCCATCGGGTCAGCCGCCCCTGCCCGGCTCAGCGGTCGTGCACGGGGCACGACCGCAGTCCCGAGGAGGAACAGGCAAACATGTCCATCAAGAGCAAGATCTTCGCGGCCGCGGCCACGCTGACCATGGTCGGCGGCCTCGGCGCAGCGGGGACGCTCACCGCGAACGCGGCCACCCCGCCGTGCGGTCACCACTGCATCGACATCTTCAGCCGGGAGTTCGGTACCCACAAGCACCCGGCCTTCGTGCTCGATGTGTTCCAGCAGAAGGCCAAGGCCGGGCAGCCCATCATCTTGTGGCAGACCAGCAACCACGACCCGGCGGAAGACTTCACCGTCTCGACGGCAGGGTACGGTCGGAGACTTCTTCGCGGCCGGCCTGGTGACCGCCTCGCTGAACCTGCACTACTCGAAGTTCGAGGCCTACGAGTTCGAGTACGCGCCCAATGGCGTGGAGAGCGGCTACTGCGTCGGCGTCGGCAGCACCGCCGTGGACGGCACCAAGGTCGCGCTCGAGCCGTGCGGCGCCTCCTCCAAGACGATTTGGGTCGCGGACTCCTTCGACACGATCAAGGGCTTCTTCGTCCCGCTGATCAACGGCTCGGACACCAACTTCTCCCACCCGTACGTGCTGAACTACCCGGGTAACGGCGCGTTCCCGACGGACAACCCGCGGCCGCAGCTCACCACCTGGACGCTGTCCAAGTACTCCAACGGCACCGTCTTCGACAACCAGATGTGGGGCGCCAACTTCGGCGTCCTGCCGTAGACCTGATCCCTTCAGTGGCGCCGGTCCCGCCTGCGGGACCGGCGCCACTATCATGCTCACCTGCATGGTGTGCCCGCGAACGGGGTAAGAACGCCGCCATAACAAACCCAACGTGATCGGCGATGAGGTGAGCGTGGGCCTGGAAAGCCACCGTCATTCGCCAGCCGCCTGCCCGCGGTGCGGCAAGCCCGTCCGGGAGCCGACCGCCTGGTCCAGCGCCTGGCGCTGTGACTGGCATGGCGAGGTCCACCCCTTGCTGCCCGCCTTCAGCCCGTCCCGGGAAGGCCTGGACGGGTTGCTCCGCACCGCGGGCGTTCCGGCCTGGCTGCCCTGGCCGCTCCCGGCCGGCTGGCTGGTCACCGGGTTCGCCGGGGCCGGTGACGAGCGGACCGGCATGTGTGCCTGCGCGGTCGCGCTGTCCGGCCCGAACCCGCTGGGCGGCCCCGCCGACATGCTGGTCGTGGCCGAGGAGCCGGGCATCGGCCTGGGCGCGGCGGTGGCCGGCCTGGACGCCGTCGACCCCGGGGCGGGCTTCGCGTCCGCGCCGCCCATCGCCACGGCGTCGTTCGGCAAACATGACTTTCCGTTGTGGCAGGTCGATTCGCCGGACCGCGCCGTGTTCGCGGGCGAGATCAAGGGTCACTGGCTGTGGGTCGTGCTGTGGCCGGAGACCGCGGGCATCCTGCTGATCGAGCCGATCGTGCTGCGTGACCTGCGTGACCCCGGCATGGACCTCGACCTGCCCTACGGTGCCCCCTCTCCTCGCCTGCCCGCCGCCTGACCCAGTCTCTACACTGGGTCGGTGCGCGCCGACCTGCATGTCCACAGCAACGCCTCCGACGGGACCGATCCTCCGGCGGAGGTGATGAGCCGCGCCGCCCGCGCCGGACTGGACGTGGTGGCGCTGACCGACCACGACACGGTGGCCGGGCACGCGCAGGCCCGCCGGGCGCTGCCCGAGTCCCTGATCCTGGTCCCGGGCATGGAACTGTCGTGCCGTCTCGAGGATCGCAGCTTGCATCTGCTGGCCTACCTGTTCGACCCCGACGACCCGGACCTGGCCGCGCAGACACAGCGCATCCGCGACGACCGCGTGCTGCGCGCCCGGGCCATGGTGGACCGGCTGATCGACCTGGGCGTCCCCATCACCTGGGATGATGTCGCCGCCATCGCCGGGTCGGCCGTGGTCGGCCGGCCGCACATCGCCCGCGCGATGGCGGCCAGCGGGGCCATCGCGTCCCCCGATCAGGCGTTCACCCGGGACTGGATCGCCGACGGCGGCCGCGCCTACGTCGACCGGTACGCGCTCGAACCCGCCCGCGCGATCGGCCTGGTCCGCGCGGCCGGCGGCGTCGCCGTCGTCGCCCACCCCCGCGCGAATCGCGATCTGCTGGTCACCGACGAGCAGATCGCCGGCCTGGCCGCGGCCGGCCTGGCCGGGGTCGAGGTCTTCCACCCCGACCAGCCGGAGGCCGAGCAGGCCAGCCTGCTCGGCCTCACCCGCGACCTCGGCCTGATCGCCACCGGTGGCAGCGACGATCACGGCAGCCTGACCGGCCACCGGATCGGCTCGTACACCGCGGCGCCCGGCGCGTACGAGAGCCTGATCGCCCAGGCCACCGGGTCCCAGCCGGTCCGGAGCGGCTGAAACCCGACCGGTATGGTTCCCCAATGGCCATCACATCGTCGCTCGGCAAAGACGTCCGCACGGTGTTCCGCGAGGAACTGGACCCGCGGCAGCGGTCCGCACTGCTCAGCTGGCTCGCCTTCACCACCACGTTCGGCGCTGTCCGGGGCATCACCTACAGCATCAAGGAAGGCAAGGGCCCGTTCCGTAACCTGAGCGTCGGCGGCGCGCACCTGCACCACTACATGTGGGGCATCGGCATGCTCAGCGGCGTCGGCGGCATCGCCGTCCACGGTGAGGACGCCCGGCGCCGGCACCCGGCCGTGGCCCTGGCCTACGGCACCGGGCTGGCCCTCATCGTCGATGAGTTCGCGCTGCTCCTGGACCTCAAGGACGTCTACTGGGCCAAGCAGGGCCGGATCTCGGTCGACCTCGGCATCGGCGCCAGCTCCGTGGCCGGTACCTACTTCGCCGCCCTGCCCCTGCTCCGCGCCCTGCGCCGCCGCGTCCGGTAACGTTCCCCGTCGGGGTGCACGGTGAAGTTCTTCTGGGGAGTGTCGTCGCTCTCTTGGCTATCTGCGCCGACTCGCCGACCCAGCAGCGTCCAGTGCGCGTCAGCCCGCGGCCCAGACGATAGCCTCGTTCAGCTGCGCGAGCGGGAAGTGCCTGACTTCGCCGGGTGTCATCGAGGCCGAACAGCGTGGTCATGTGGTTCATCCACTCGATGTCGGTGACCAGGGCGATGCGTTTCCACGCGTGGAGGTGCTCGACGCTCACGTAGGTCCTGCCACAGCGCACCACCTGACATCCCCTGGACTCCGGGATGACGACCACGAACCTGACCTCGCTGACCTCGCTGCTGGTCGCAGCACGCTCCAGCGCCGGAAGGATGACATCGCGGTAGTCCTCAGCTTTCAGCGTGCCCGCTGCTTCGAACCCGATGACTCCTGGGGCAGGCCGCTCAGTTCCTTGATCACCGGGATACGCCTTCTCCGGCGCCATCAAGAGCAAGTCCTCTGGAGCGCAGGCTATCAGGCGAGATCGCGGCTGTTCGTTACTGCACCTGCTGCCGCATGTCGTGCCAGGCTCGATGATCATAAGCGCCGTTCGTCGGAGGCTGGTGACCAGCGATCGCCGGGTTGCTGCTGGCCGGCCATCGCGGTCCAGCTCGTCGCGAACTCCGCCATCGCCTTCGCCCACAGTGCTTTATTCATTGGGCCTGACCGCTAAGGCTCCTGTGGTAGGAAGAGTCGGCGGACCAGCCATACAGGAAGGAATCGGCCGATGACCGCACGGATCGAACAGGTGTCGTCCGAAGGGACCAACGCCTGGATCATCGGCGATGACGAGGAGGTCATCGTCATCGACCCGGGCCGCGACCCGGCGGGCGTGCTCGGCGCGGTGGGCGATCGCGAGGTGCTCGCCGTGATCTGCACGCACGGTCACCCGGACCACGTGGCCGCCGCGCTGGAGGTGGCCGAGGGCGACGAGGCGCCGGTGGCGCTGCATCCCCGGGACCAGCTGTGGTGGCGGGACGCGTACCCGGAGGAGGACGCCGAGATCGAGATGGCCGACGGCGGCGTCTTCGAGGTCGCCGACGTCCGGCTCGAGGTCATCCACGCCCCCGGTCACACGTCCGGCTCGGTCTGCCTGTACTGCGAGGACCTGGATGCCGTGTTCACCGGGCACACCCTGACCGCCGACGGCCCGGTGCCGCACGACGGCGAGTACCCCGACTTCGCCAGCCAGCTGACCGCGATCGGCGAGTACCTGCTGACCCTGCCCGGCAGCACCCGTGTCCTGCCGGGTGAGGGCGAGGAGACCACGATCGCGGCCGCCGAGAAGAACTTCGACGCGTGGGCGTCGGCGAGACCTTAGTCGGCGAGACCTTAGTGGAGCAGCTGGGCTTCGAGGGGATGCCGCGCCGGCTGTACCCGTGCACGCCGACGCGCCTTTCGGCCTGGCTGGACTGCCCCCGCCGGTACCGGATGACCTACCTGGACCGCCCGCCGCCGCCCAAGGGCCCGCCCTGGGCCCACAACAGCCTCGGGGCCAGCATCCATAACGCGCTGGCCGGCTGGTGGCGGCTGCCGCTGGCCGAACGCACCGTGGCCGCCGCAGGCCGCTCGTCGACCGCGGCTGGATCGACGAGGGTTTCGCCGACGAGACCCAGTCGGTGCGCTGCCGGGAGCACGCCATCGAGATGGTGCAGGGGTACGTCGCCCACCTGGACCCGGCCGACGAGCCGCTCGGGGTGGAACGGACCGTGGCCACCCGCACGGACACGATCGCGTTCTCCGGCCGGATCGACCGGCTGGACGCCCGGCCCGCCGAGGACTCCGCGGACACCGAGCTGGTCGTGGTCGACTACAAGACCGGGCGGCACCTGCTCACCGTGGACGACGCCCGCGGCTCGATGGCCCTGGCCCTGTACGCGCTGGCCGCCAGCCGGGTCCTCCGGCGCCCCTGCCACCGGGTCGAGCTGCACCACCTGCCTTCCGGGCGGGTGGTGGCCTGGTCGCACTCTGACGCGTCGCTGGCCCGGCACCTGAGCCGGGCCGAGGACATCGCGCAGGAGTGCGCCGCGGCCGACGAGCAGTTGCGGGACGGCTTGCCCGCGGAGCGGTACGACGAGGTGTTCCCGCCGCGCCCCAGCGCCTCCTGCGGCTGGTGTGACTACCTGCGGCACTGCCCGGAGGGCACCGCCGCCGCCATCACCAGGCGGCCCTGGGACGGCCTGTCGTCCGGCTGAAGCCGGACAAGCGCTCTACGCCATAGAGCCGGACCAGCGCTCTACGCCATCCGCGCGCTGCCGGCGTGCGCCGCCGCGGCCTCGGCCGCGTCCCAGAACTGGGTCAGCGCGATCGCCGTGGTCGCGGGCGCCTCGACGGCGGGGGAGTGCGAGGCCCCCGGGATGCAGATCCGGCGCGCGCCCAGCCGCCGGGCCATCGCCTCCTGTGCGCCCGGTGACCAGGAGTTGTCGTCCTCGCCGTAGATGACCAGCGTGCCGAACCGGTCCAGCCGGGCCAGCTCCGAGGTGCGGTCGGGCGCGCTGAGCAGGTGGCGGGCCATCTGCACCAGGCCGTACGGGTCGTTGCTGGCCATCCGCCGGGCCAGGAACGCCACGATCGGGGCTGGAACTCCGTCCGCGACGGCCTGCGGTTCCAGGAAGTCGCGCCAGATGCCGGCGATCCCGGCCGCCAGCGTGTCCCGGTCCGGCAGGCTGCCGTCCGCCACGCCCAGCGCGGTGAGCATGACGCGCAGTTCCTCGGCCCGCGGCCCGGTCAGCGCCGACGGGCCGGAGCTCATCAGCGTGAACGACTCGATGTCGTCCTGGGATCTGGTTCTCAGCAGGGCCTCGCGGGTCACCAGCCCGCCGTAGGAGTGCCCGAGCAGGTGCCTCGCGCCGGTGGCCTGGATGACGGCGGCGATGTCGGAGGCCAGGGCCGGGGGCGCGTAGCCGCCGGGATCGGCCGGGCCGGGCGTCTGGAACTGGCCGCGCATGTCGATCGCGACCACCTGGCGACCGTGGTCGGCCAGCTGGCCGAGAACGGCGAGGAAATCCTCTTTGCTGCCGGTGTAACCGGGGACGAGCAGAGCCGGTTCTCGCTCGCAGACCCCCGACACCGGAACGGCCTCCAGCGCCGCGAACGACCCGCGGCTGGTGCGCACCGTGGTCGGCCGCACTCCGTCGGGCAGCTCAAGAGAGGTTGGTGTGCTCACAGAGGCGAACCTTACCTGGCGACGTTGAACGGACTCTGTCAGCAGGCTCTGCGAGCGGCCCGACCCGCACGGGTCAGGAGGCCTTGCGCCGGGGTGCCTCCGGCTGGTTCTGGGCCGGCCCGATCTCCCGGCCCGCCCGGGTCCGGCGCCGCTGCCGCCGCCGGCTAGCCGCCTTCGGGGCCTCCTCGGCCACTCGCCCGGCCCCGCGGTCAGAAACACCGCGATCAGAAACACCGCGATCAGAAACACCGCGACCAGACGCACCGCCGCGACCGGACGCGCCGGCCCGGTCCGACGAGCCGCGCCCGCGCGGGGCGCGCGGTGTGCGGATCCGGCCGGTCTCGCCGATGTCCTCCACCGCCTCGGCCTCGAGCCCGGCCCGGTCGCGCATCGCGCGCGGCAGCGTCCCGGTCGCCTCGCGCGGGATGTCGAGCTGGGCGTACAGGTGCTCGGAGGTGGAGTACGTCTCCTCGGGTTCGGGCTGGCCGAGGCCCAGGGCGTCGTTGATGAGCTTCCAGCGGTGCATGTCCCGCCAGTCGACGAACGTGACCGCGACGCCCGGTTTCCCGGCCCGGCCGGTCCGGCCGATGCGGTGCACGTAGGTCTTCTCGTCGTCCGGGCATTCGTAGTTCACCACGTGCGTGACGTCGTCCACGTCGAGCCCGCGGGCGGCCACCTCGGTGGCGGTGAGCACGTCCACCTTGCCGGTGCGGAACGCGCGCAGCGCGCGCTCCCGCTGCCCCTGGCCCAGGTCCCCGTGCACGGTCGCGACCGCGAAACCCCGGCTGGCCAGCGCCGTCGCGACCTGGTCGGCGGCACGCTTGGTCTGGCAGAACACCATGGTCAGGCCCCGGTCCCTGGCCTGCAGCAACCGGGCCAGGACCTCGATCTTGTCCATCTGGTGGGCCCGGAAGACGTACTGGCGCGTGCCGGGCGGCGGCGCGCTCTCGTCGTCACCCTCGGCCCGCACGTTGGTCGCCTGCCGCATGTGACGGCGGCCCAGCGTGACGACCTCCGACGGCATGGTCGCGGAGAACAGCATCGTCTGCCGGCCGTCCGGGGTGAGCCGGATGATGCGCTCCACGTCGGGCAGGAAGCCGAGGTCGAGCATCTTGTCCGCCTCGTCGAGCACCAGGGCCCGCACCGCGCTCAGGTCCAGGTGCCGGCGCTGGGCCAGGTCGAGCAGCCGTCCCGGGGTGCCGACGACGATGTCGACCCCGGCGGCCAGCGCGTCGATCTGCGGCTCGTAGGCCCGGCCGCCGTACACGGTCACCACCTTGGCGCGCATGTTGACCGCGGCGGTCCGCAGGTCGTCCGCGACCTGGATGGCCAGTTCCCGGGTCGGCACCACGACGAGCGCCCGCGGGGCGCCCTTCGGGCCGTCGTCGATCAGTTCCAGCAGCGGGATGCCGAACGCCAGCGTCTTCCCGGTGCCGGTCCTGGCCTGCCCGATGATGTCCTGTCCGCGCAGCGCGATCGGAAGGCTCATCGCCTGGATGGGGAACGTGGTGAGGATGCCCGCGGCCGCCAGGCCCGAGCAGATTGCCTCACTGATGCCGAAATCGCTGAACGGGACCGCATGGGAGTCTGTCGTGTCCCCGGTCGAGATCTGAGTGGTCAGGGCTTGCCGTCCTTCATCATGGCCCACCCGGCCTGTTCCGGAAGCGGGCCCGTCATGTCTGCAAGCTGCCTGCAGCGCCCCGCTACGATGCGAGCTGCGACCAGGTGCCGCCGTGCGCCGTGATCCGGCGCGGCGCGCGCCCGGGAGCCCGCTACCGTCGTTGGGACGCTGCCGTTCCCTCGGGTTCCCCCCCAGGGAGGCCGGACGATGAAGCCCGGCGTAAACAGCAGCTGACTGGATAACACGACCTTTGGTTATGTCATTCCTTGATCAGTCGTTATCCACAATACCAGGGCAGGCCCCAGCTCCTCGTCAGGCCCGGCCGATGAGAACAGGACAACACGAGGAGAACAGGACAACACGAGAAGGACATAACACGATGTTGCCGAAACCGACCCGCCGCGCCTCGGCCCCGCCGAACTCCACGTAGGCGATCTTGTCGGCCGGCACCAGGACGCGCCCGCCCTTGGCCACCGAGAGCGCGAACACCGCGTGCTCGCCCTTTTCCAAGGCGGCCGACAACAGGCGCTCCACTTCCTCGGCCGGCGTGTCGGTCTCCACCACCAGCTCCCGCGGCACCGAGTGAATCCCGATCTTCACTTCCACAAGAAATCCCCTAGCGCTAGTTGCGCGGCCAGCCGCTGATGCCGCGCCAGGCCAGCCTGGCCACGAGCTGCTCGGCGGTCTCCCGCGGGATGTGCTCCCGGGTGGTGCTGAGCCAGTACCTGGCGGTGACCTGGGCCAGGCCCACCATCGCCACGCTCACCAGGTGGGCCTCGGCGTCGTCCAGGCCGGCGTCCTGCCGGATCATCGGGCTGATCATGTCGGCGCACTCGCGCTGGCCGCGTTCCAGCCGGTCCCGGACCGCCTCCTCGTTGCCCAGGTCCGACTCGAACACCAGCCGGTACGCCTGCCCCTCGCTCTCCACGTACTCGAAGTAGGCGCTGAACGTGGCGGCCACCCGCTGCTTGTTGTCGGTGGTCGAGCGGAGCGCGTCGCGGACGGTCGTCCACCAGCTCGTCCACGCTCTGGTCGAGCAGGGCCAGGTACAGGTCGAGCTTGCCGGGGAAGTGCTGGTACAGGACGGGCTTGCTGACGCCTGCCCGCTCGGCGATCTCATCCATGGCGGCGGCGTGGTACCCCTGCGATACGAATACCTCAAGCGCCGCGTCCAGGAGCTGCCGCCGCCGTTCGTGCCTGGGCAGCCGTGTGCTGCGCGGCCGTGCATCGGACGTTGCGGTCAAGGTTCGGTCTCCGGTGGTCGCCCGCGGCCACATGCCGCGCTCGAACCATCCTAAGCCGCGATTAGCGGTAGTCGTCATCGTCGAAGCCGACCGCGCGAGCCTGCTCGGCCGCGTCCGCCTCGTCCACGTCGAACGGGACGTCACGCCGCGGTACGGTCACGGCCTCGTCCGAGACGAGTTCCCGGTGCTGCTCGACGGCGTCGTCTTCGGGCGTCTCCAGGCCCAGTTCGCTCAACGGCCCGATCCCCTTTTCCTCCGTTACGGCGGATCCGGTCCTGGCCAGCTCGCGGAACGCGGCCTGCAGTGCTTCCCCGTAGGTGGGGAACGCGTGCACCACGTCGGCCAGGACGGTCACCGGTATTTTTGCCCTGATGGCGAGGGTAACCTCCGCCATCCAGGCGGCCGCGTCCGGCCCCACCGCCACGGCGCCGGCCAGCACCCCGTCCGCCGCGTACAGCTCGAGTCGGCCCAGGTCATCGCGTCCCAGCCGACCCCGGACGGTGTCGCTCAGCGGGACTCGCGCCACCGAAAGACCGGCCCGGGCCGGTTCGCCCACAGCGTAGACCGAAGGCGCGGTGTACACGCAGCGCGGGATCGCGCTGTAGTCCGCCTCGCGGGGCTGGCCGAGGAGGTTGGCCGCGACCACGCCGGCCTGGTACCGGCTGGCGTGGGTGTGGGTGATCCCGGTGACGTCCCCGGCCGCCCACACGCCGGCCAGGCGGAAGCAACGCCGGAAACAACCCGGCACGAGGCGTCCGTGGGCAGCGCCTGGCCCGGCGCCGATGGTGATCCCGAGCGCGTCCAGGCCGAGCCCGGTGAGCCGGGGCCGCCGGCCGGTGGCCAGCAGCAGCCGGTCCGCGTCGATGCGGGTGCCGTCCTCCAGCGCGAGGGTGAGGCCGTCCGGCGTGCGCTCGGCCTTGGTGGCGGGCGAGCCGAGGAAGATCTCGACCCCGGCCCGGCGCAGCGCCGCGGTCAGGATCTCCCCGGCGAAGGCCGCCTCGCCGGGCAGCAGCCCCGCGTCGGCCTCGATCAGCGTGACCTGGGAGCCGAACGCCGCGAAGATCTGCGCCAGCTCGCACCCGGCCGGCCCGCCGCCCAGCACCAGGAGGCGGCGCGGCAGGTCGGGCGAGAGCAGGCCCTGCGCGGTGGTCCAGGTCGGGATGTCGCACAGGCCCTCGATGGGCGGCGCGACCGGCTCGCATCCGGTCGCGATGACCAGGTCGGTATAGGCCAGCGACGTAGGGCCAGCCTCAGAAGGCGCGGAAAGCGCCACCTCCACCGCGCCCGGGCCGGTGATCCGGCCGGTGCCGCGGAACACCGTGACACCCGAGGAAGTCAGCCGCAGCGCGGCCCCGGAGTCATCCAGCCCGCCGGTCACCTCGTCGCGGCGCGCGACCGCGTCCTCCCAGGTCACGCCCTGGCTCGCGGACAGCAGCAGCGAGTTCGACGGCAGGCAGGCCAGGTAGGGGGACTCACCGCCGATCAGCCCGGCCTCGACGAGCGCCACGGACTTGCCGCCCCGGACCACCTCGGTGGCGACGTGCACGCCCGCGGTACCACCGCCGAGCACGACTACGTCGAAAGCGCCCATACCTCTCCGTTCCCCCTCGCCCTAGCGTGCTCATCATCTCAGCCAGGCCGTAAGCTCGCTGGAAGAGTTGGGCTAATTAGAGAATCGCTCCACCACTTTAGGGGAATCGGCCCTCTCCAACCGGGGTAGGTGAGAGATCATGCGCAGCATATGGGCGGGGGCCATCTCGTTTGGCCTGGTCGTGATCCCGGTGAAGCTCTACTCGGCGACCGAGCAGCGGGACATCGCCTTCCGGCAGGTCCACCGCAAGGACGGGGCCCGGATCCAGTTCCGCCGGTTCTGCACCCTGGACGGGGAGGAAGTCCCCTACTCCGACGTGGCCAAGGGCTACGAACTGCCCACCGGCGACATGGTGGTGCTCACCGACGAGGACCTGGCCGACCTCCCGCTGGTCACCGCGCACCGGATCGAGGTCCTGCACTTCGCGCCGAGCGCCCAGGTCGAGCCGATCTACGCGGCCAAGAGCTACTACACCGAGCCCGAGCCCGCCGGGGTCCGGGCCTACGTGCTGTTCCGCGACGCGCTGGAGAACTCGGGCAAGGTCGCGGTGGCCAAGGTGGCGCTGCGCCAGCGCGAGGCGCTGGCCGCGCTGCGGGTCCGGGAGGGGGTCATCACGCTGGAGACCCTGCTCTGGCCCGACGAGGTGCGCAAGCCCGACTTCGGCTTCCTGGACGAGGACATCGAGGTCCGGTCGCAGGAACTGAAGATGGCCGCCTCGCTCATCGACACCATGACCGAGGACTTCGACCCCGACCAGTACCACGACTCCTACCGCGAGGCGCTCGAGGAGGTGGTCCGGGCCAAGGTCGAGGGCAACGACATCGTCCGCCCGGCCGGCCTGGACGAGCCCGCCCCCAAGAGCCAGCCCGCCGACCTGACCGAGATCCTCCGCGCCAGCGTGGCCGCCGTAAAGAGCGGCCGCGACCAGGGCGATAGCGAGGACCAGGAGGAGAAGCCCAAACCCGCCAAGCCGAGGACCCGCCGCAAAGCCAGCGCATGACCCACGAGCCGATCCCGCACTGGCCCGGCGAGCTCGTCCGGATCGGCGACCACCAGGTCTACGTGCGCAGCGCTCCCGACCAGCGGCCGGCGAGCCCGCGCTGTGCGTGCACGGCCTGGCCGGCTCGTCGCGGAACTGGACCGACCTGATCGACCTGCTCCGTCCCCGGCTGGCCTGCGACGCGCTCGACCTGCCCGGCTTCGGTGACTCCCCGCCCCGTCCCGACCGCCGCTACTCGATCGCCGCGCTCGCCCAGACCGTCGCCGCGCTCATCGAAAGAAAAAACAACGCCCGGTCCACCTGATCGCCAGCTCCCTGGGCGGCGCGGTCGCCGTGAAACTCGCCGCCACCCGCCCGGACCTCGTCAAGACGCTGACCCTGATCTCTCCGGCCCTGCCCGACTCCCGGCCGCACCTGGACCAGGTGCACTTCGCGGTGCTCAGCCTGCCCGGGGTCGGCCCCCGCCTGCTGCGCAAGTACGACGCCCTGCCGCCGCGAGAACCGCGTGGCCGACGTCATCACCACCTGCTTCAGCGACCCATCGCGCTTCCCCGAAGCACGGTTCGCCGCCGAGGTCGCCGAACTCGCCCGGCGCGACACCCTCGACCACGCCACCGCCGCCCTGATCGGCACGATCCGGACCCTGACCGCCGACTTCTTCCGCAAGGGACGCCACACGGGCTGGCGCGACGCGGCCCGCATCACCGCGCCCACCCTGGTCATCTACGGCAGCGACGACCGCGTGGTCGACCCGCGCCTGGCGGGCCGGGCCGCGCACGCCTTCGCCAACTCCAGGATCGTGGTCCTGCCCCGCACCGGCCACCTGGCCCACATGGAACACCCCGGACAGGTCGCCGCCGAGATCACCATCATGCTCGACGCGACGGCACAACGGGCGCGGGAATTCCCGCTCGCCCCGGCCGGTTGATCATGGCGCAATCCCTTATGTACAAGGAGAGCATCGTGTCGTTGCCCCCTCTGGTGGAGCCCGCCGAAGCACTGACCGTCGACGAGGTCCGGCGTTACTCCCGTCACCTGATCATCCCCGACGTGGGCATGACCGGGCAGAAGCGGCTGAAGAACGCCAAGGTCCTGGTCGTCGGGGCCGGCGGCCTCGGCTCGCCCGCCCTGCTGTACCTGGCCGCGGCCGGGGTCGGCACGCTCGGCATCATCGACTTCGACGTGGTGGACGAGTCGAACCTGCAGCGCCAGATCATCCACGGCGTCTCCGACGTGGGCCGCCCGAAGGCCGAAAGTCGGCCCGGGACAGCATCCGCGAGATCAACCCGCTGGTCAACGTGGTGCTGCACGAGGTCCGGCTGGACTCCGACAACGCCCTGGAGATCTTCGCCGACTACGACCTGATCGTCGACGGCACCGACAACTTCGCCACCCGGTACCTGGTCAACGACGCCTGCGTGCTGCTCGGCAAGCCGTACGTGTGGGGCTCGATCTACCGGTTCGACGGGCAGGCCAGCGTGTTCTGGGCCGAGTACGGCCCGTGCTACCGCTGCCTGTACCCCGAGCCGCCGCCGCCCGGCATGGTCCCGTCCTGCGCCGAGGGCGGGGTGCTCGGCGTGCTGTGCGCCTCGATCGGGTCGATCCAGGTCAACGAGGCGATCAAGCTCATCACCGGGATCGGCGAGCCGCTGGCCGGCCGGCTGATGATCTACGACGCGCTGGAGATGAGCTACCACACGGTCCGGGTGCAGAAGGATCCGGAGTGCGCCGTCTGCGGCAAGAACCCGACCGTCACCGCTCTGATCGACTACGAGGAGTTCTGCGGCGCGGTCTCCGAGGAGGCCGCCGAGGCCGTCCAGGGCTCCACGATCAGCGCCAAGGACCTGGCCGCCATGCTGGACGCGGGGGACAACATCTTCCTGGTCGACGTGCGCGAGCCCAACGAGTACGAGATCGTGTCCATCCCGGGCGCGACCCTCATCCCCAAGGGCGAGTTCCTGTCCGGTGCCGCCCTGGAGCGCCTGCCCCAGGACAAGCGCATCGTGCTGCACTGCAAGAGCGGCGCCCGCAGCGCCGAGGCGCTGGCCATCGTCAAGAACGCCGGCTTCACCGACGCCGTGCACGTCGGCGGCGGGGTGCTGGCCTGGATCAGCCAGGTGGACCCCACTCTGCCTTCTTATTAAAAACATTAAAAATATTCAGCCGAACGGACCGTGGCCGGGAGGTTCCCATGAAGGGCGATCGCGTCGAGATCGTGATCGACTCCGGTGATGGCACCCAGACCTATGAGATCGACGCCACCAAGGCGGGCCGGCGCGTCGACATCGCCAACCGGCGCGGGATCATCGAGGTCAGCGAGGTGACCCGGACCGGGACCCCGGTCCGGACCGCCCGGTTCATGGCCAGCCGGGTGGTGGCGCTGGTCGAGTACCCCGCCGACACTCCCAAGCCGGACTAGCATGCCCGGATGGAGCTTCTCCAGCCGGTAATCCGCCCCTACGCGTGGGGCTCCAGGCACGCCATCGCCGAGCTGCAGGGCCGCCCGGTCCCGGCGCCCGGCCCGGAGGCCGAGCTGTGGATGGGCGCCCACCCGTCCGCCCCGTCCGGCGTGGCGCGAGACCACCCTGGACGCCGTCATCGCCGCCGACCCGGACCGCGAGCTCGGCCCGGCATGCGTAGCCCGGTTCGGCCCCCGGCTGCCGTTCCTGCTCAAGGTGCTCTCCGCCGACCAGGCCCTGTCCATCCAGGTGCACCCCTCCCGCGCCCAGGCCCAGGCCGGCTTCCGCGCCGAGAACGTCAACTACGTCGACGACTGGCCCAAGCCCGAGCTGCTGTGCGCGCTGACCCCGTTCGAGGTCCTGGCCGGCCTGCGCCATCCGTCCGACGCCGCCGCCCTCCTGCGCGCCCTGGCCGTCCCCGCGCTCCAGCCCCTGGCCGCCGAACTCGACGCCGCGACCGCCCCCGAGGCCCTCAGCCGCGCCCTGGCCGCCATCCTCGCAATGGCCCGAAGCCTCCCGCGCGGAACTCGTCACTAAAGTCGCGGCCGCCTGCGCCACCCTGGCCTCCTCCGACAGCCCCTACGCCGGCGCCTGCGCCGCGGCCGTGCGCGTGGCCGGGATCACCCCGGCGACCTCGGCGTAGTGGCCATGCTGCTCATGCGGCACGCTGTGCTGGCCCCCGGCCAGGCGGTGTTCATGCCGGCCGGAGGCCTGCACGCCTACCTGCACGGCACCGGCATCGAGGTGCTGGCCAACTCCGACAACGTGGTCCGGGCCGGCCTGACCCGCAAGCACATCGACGTCCCCGAGCTGCTCACCTTGCTCGACCCGGCCGTCACCGTCCCCGTCCTGACCCCCGCCCCCCTCGGCGACGGCGTCACCTGGTTCGACACCCCGGCCCCGGAATTCCGCCTCTACGTCGCCGACCTGGCCGAGCCCGTGATCCCGATGCCCGCCGCCGGTCCCCGGATCGCCCTGTGCACCGACGGCGTCGCCACCCTGCGCACCGACAGCGGCGAGACGGTCAAGCTGCCCCGCGGCGAATCCTGCTTCATCCCCGCCGCCGACGGCCCCCTGCACGCCTGCGGCCCGGCCCGCCTCTTCCTCGCCGCCCCAGGCGCGCTCGGGTAGACTCTCAGTGTCCCTGATGCCGTCGGCGGGAGAGCAGCGGTGCGTTCCTGAGGTCAGCGATACCGCGACCTGAACTGCGTGGTGTCGCCACACGTAACGGAAGTCCGTGTTGCCCACGGGGGGACGACCCCCCTGGCCACCCCCCGCTTGCCTACGTGCTGGGAGCCACCCCTCATGACCTCCGCCATCATCTGTTCCGACCTCACCTTCGCCTGGCCCGACGGAGTCCCCGTCCTGTCCGGGCTGACCGTGTCCTTCGGCCCCGGCCGTACCGGCCTGATCGGGGTCAACGGCTCGGGTAAGTCCACCTTGCTCCGGCTGATCGCGGGGGAGCTGCGTCCCGGCTCCGGCACCGTCCGCACCGACGGCGAGGTCGGCTACCTGCCGCAGGCCATCACCCTGGGGACCCACCACAGCGTCAGCGACCTGCTCGGCATCACCGCCGCCCGGGACGCGCTGCACGCCATCGAGGCCGGCCAGACGGGGGAGGAGGCCTTCGCCGCGGTCGGGGACGACTGGGACGTCGAGGAGCGGGCCCGCGCCTGGCTGGACCGGCTAGGACTGACCAGCCTCGGCCTCGACGACCGGGTCGAGCGCCTGTCCGGCGGCGAGACCATCCTGGCCGCGCTGGCCGCGCTGTTCCTGCGCCGCCCGGACATCCTGCTGCTCGACGAGCCGACCAACAACCTCGACCTGGACGCGCGCGGCCGGCTCTACAACGCCGTCGCCTCCTGGACCGGCGTGATGGTCATCGTCAGCCACGACCGCGAACTGCTCGGCCTGGTCGACCAGATCGCCGACCTGTCCGCCGGGAGCGTCCGGATGTACGGCGGCAACCTGCAGGCCTACGAGGACCTGATCGCGGCCGAGCAGGCCGCCGCCGAACGCGCGGTCGCCACCGCCGCCGCCGACGTCCGCCGCCAGCGCCGCGACCTGGTCGACGCCCAGGCCAAGCAGGCCCGGCGCGACCGCCAGGGCCGCAAGGTGGCCGCCTCCGGCAGCCTGCCCAAGATCGTCGCGAGCGCCCGCAAGCGGTCCGCCCAGGAGAGCGCCGGCCGCTCCCGCGAACTGCACGCCGAACGCCTCCAGGCCGCCCGCGGCCGCCTCGACCAGGCCGAACACGCCGTCCGCGACGACGCCGAGATCCGCGTCGACCTCCCCGGCACCGCCGTCCCCGCCGGCCGCACCGTCCTGACCGTCACCGGCCTGCCACCCCGGCCGAGGCCCTCACCCTCGCCGAGCTCATCGTCCGCGGCCCCGAGCGGATCGCCCTGACCGGCCCGAACGGCGCGGGCAAGACCACCCTGCTACGCGCGATCGCGGGCCAGGCCCCGCTGCCCGGCGTCGGCGTTCGCCTCGGCGCGGTCGTCGGCTACCTGCCCCAGCGCCTCGACCTCCTCGACGACTCGCTGACCGTGGTCGACAACGTACGGGCAGCAGCCCCGGCCGCGTCGGTCAACGAGGTGCGGGCCAGCCTGGCCCGGTTCCTGTTCCGCGGCGAGCGGGCCGACCGGGTGGCCGGCACCCTGTCCGGCGGCGAGCGGTTCCGCGCCGTGCTCGCGGCCCTGCTGCTCGCCCAGCCCGCGCCCCAGCTGCTGCTGCTCGACGAGCCGACCAACAACCTGGACCTGGCCTCGGTCCGCCAGCTCTCCCAGGCCCTGGAGGGCTACCGCGGCGCGATCCTGGTCGCCAGTCACGACCTGCCCTTCCTGCGCTCGGCCGGGATCACCCGCTGGCTCCGCCTGGACCGCGAGGCCGGCCTGACCGCCATCGAGCCGCCGTGAGCTTGCGTGTTGGCTGCGCGAGCGGAGTCCGCTAGACTGCGTGAGCGCATCCGGCCACCGGGTGCGATGCCATTGGGGTATGGGGTAATTGGCAGCCCGACAGGTTCTGGCCCTGTTAGTCTAGGTTCGAGTCCTGGTACCCCAGCCAGCTCAACTGACAGCGCGGATGTACCTCACGTCCGCGCTTGTTCGTCTCGGGAAGCGGCAGTCACTGGAAGCGCCAGCCTCCGGTTGGCCTCACCGTGGCCGAGGCGGTAGTCTGTGCGCTGCCGGTGATACCGGATCTCGGCCCGGGCAGGGATTCCTGCCGGGGCATGCTCGGCCCCGTCGTCTAGAGGCCTAGGACGCCGCCCTCTCAAGGCGGTAACGCCGGTTCGAATCCGGTCGGGGCTACTTCGCAACACCTCCCGCGCCTCCCCTCCCCACCGGGCTCACCGTACCGCCACCCGGCCGCGTCGCCAGCGCTGCCCCGCCCCACCCGGTCAGGTGTCGACGTTCGGGTTGTCGGCAGGCAGCGGCACCAGCCGAGCCGGCGGCTCGGTCAGCACCACCTCCGACCGAACGCTCAGGTCCGGCCGGACGTGCACCAGCTCGCCCGGCTCCAGCATCCGCCACCCGCTCTCCCCGTCCAGCTCCTCCGACGCCACCACCACCGACGGGACGCTGTCCAGCCCGGGCGCGTGCACCGACGACGTCGCGCTGCGCACGTGCAGACCGCGGACCCCCGCCTCCACCTGAACGGTCCCGGCCGGGCGCTCGAGGATGTGCAGCGCGTGCTGGGCCGGGTAGCGCAGCGCCCACAGTTCGCCGGGCGCCGTGACGATGGTGTTCAGCGACGAGAGCGGCAGGTGCGCGGCGATCCAGCGGGCCGCGGCGGTGATCCCGGCCCCGACGTCACCGCCGTGCTCCTCGGTCTGCTTGATGATCAGCGCGAAGTACCGCTCGGAGTCGGTGTCGCCCTGCACCAGGCGGGCGTACGGCCCGAGTTGTTCCTCCAGCCGCGGCAGCTCGCCGAACCCCCCGTTGTGCGCCATGATCCGCCCGTGCATCGCGAACGGGTGGGTGTTCTGGACCGTCCGGCCGCCGGCCGTCGCCCAGCGGACGTGCGCGACGAACGTCGCCGAGGAGGCCTGCCGCGCCTCACGGATGAACTCCTCGTCGGCGAACGCCGGTTCCGGCTGCTTGTCCAGCATCGGGGCGCGGGCGGCGTCGAAGAAGCCGATCCCGGCGCCGTCGGCGTTGCGGTGGCTCTGCACCTCCAGCGAATCGGGCGCGTCCAGCAGCCAGAACGTCGTCCGGACCGGTGTCGTCCCCGCGGTCAACCCGAACAACCGGCACATGGCACCCCTCCACATAAGCCCGGGACCAGTTCACGCCACCAGACCGGTCACAGTCCAGCCCCGGCGATGGTCTCATGTAATGGAAGCAGAGGAGGCGCCCATGGCGTTGCCCGAACGGACCGTGGCTGCACCCCTCGGTCGTTCGGTAAAAAAGCTCTTCCGAGGCACGACATGCGGCTGAACGGCGTTTGACGGGTAGACCTAGGTACACCTGGCGTTCGGGGGCCAGCGTCACTTCCGGGCCGGGGGGCGGCCAGGCAGACTGGACCGGGAGAGGGAGGTGCGCCGTGACGATCACTGACAGCCGGCCCGCGCGCAGCAGGCCCCGGCTCGGCCTCGGGTCGTCGCTGACCGCCGCGTACTATGGCCTGGGCTTCGCCGGGTTGATGCTGGCCGAGGCCGGGCTGCTGCTGGTGCTGGTCGGATGGGTGCTCCTGGCCGTGCTCGCGATCGCGAGCGTCCCGGTGGGCCCCGGGGACGGCCACCAGCGGATTCTGCTTCTCCTGCTGTTCCTGGGCGCTGGGCTCGCCATCGGCCGGTTCTTCGTGTCCCCCGTGCTGCTGGCCCTGCGCCGGTTGGCCGGCCTGACCCGGCGGCTGGCCGGCGAGTGGTGCGGCGTGCCCATCGCCGAGTCGTACCAGCCGCCGCCCGCGGACCTGGCCGAGCTGCACTACACCGCGCGCCTGCGGTGGCTGCTCAGCGACGTGACGACCTGGCGGGACCTGCTCTGGGTGGTGGTGAACGCCCTGGTCGGGTGGATCCTGGCCGTCGCCTCCGCGGCGCTGATCGTGGTGGGCGGGGTGGTGTTCCTGGTCCCGGTGGTATCGCGCGCGGTCCCGCCGCCCGCCTTCCCCGGGAACACCAAGCCGGTCCTGGCCGTCCTCGGCTGCGCGATGCTGGCCGCGGGGGTGGCGGCGGCGCCGTGGCTGCTGCGCGGGTACGGCCTGCTGGCCGCCACCATCCTCGCGCCGTCTGGCCAGGCCGAGCTGGCCCAGCGGGTCCGCCACCTGTCGCAGACCCGGAGCGAGGCCCTGGACACCGGGGCGGCCGAGGTCCGCCGGATCGAGCGCGACCTGCACGACGGGGCGCAGGCCCGGCTGGTGGCCATGGGCATGACCCTGGACGCCGCGGGGCAGATCATCGACACCAACCCCGACGCCGCGCGGGCGCTGCTGGCCGAGGCGCGCGACTCCTCGGTCAAGGCCCTGGCCGAGCTGCGCGCCCTGGTTCGCGGCATCCACCCGCCGGTGCTGGCCGACCGCGGCCTGGGCGACGCCGTCGCGGCGCTGACCCTGGACACGCCGCTGCGCATCCACCTGGCCAGCGACCTGTACGGCCGCCCGCCCGCGCCGGTCGAGTCGGCCGCCTACTTCGCGGTCAGTGAGCTGCTGGCCAACGTGTCCAAGCACGCCGAGGCCCGCGAGACCTGGATCGACATCCGGCACACCGACGGGATGCTGCGCATCGGGGTGACCGACAACGGGCACGGCGGCGCCGACCCGGCCCGCGGCAGCGGCCTGCGCGGGATCGAGCGGCGGCTGGCCTCCTTCGATGGCATTCTGGCCATCAGCAGCCCGCCGGGCGGCCCGACCGCGGTAACCATGGAGATCCCGTGCGAGTTGTCATTGCCGAAGACCTCTTCCTCCTGAGGGACGGCCTGACCCGGATGCTCCAGGCCCACGGCCTGGAGATCACCTCGGCCGTGGACAACGGGGCCGACCTGCTGGCCGCGGTGGCCAAGGACCGCCCGGACGTGGCCATCGTGGACGTCCGGCTGCCGCCGACCTTCACCGACGAGGGGATCCGGGCCGCGCTGGCCGCCCGGCGCGAGGTGCCGGGCCTGCCGGTGCTGGTCCTGTCCCAGTACGTCGAGCAGCTGTACGCCCGCGAGCTGCTGGCCAGCGGCAGCGGGGGGATCGGCTACCTGCTCAAGGACCGGGTGTTCGACAGCGCCCAGTTCGTGGACGCCGTCCGCCGGGTCGCGGGCGGCGGCACGGCCATGGACCCGGAGGTGATCGCCCGATTGCTCGCCCGTAACACCGGCAACGTCAACATCGGCGCGCTCAGCCCGCGCGAGCGCGAGGTGCTCGCCCTGATGGCCGAGGGCCGGTCCAACGTCGCCATCGCCCAGCGCATGGTCATCACCGAACGCGCCGTGGCCAAGCACACCGCGTCCATCTTCCTCAAGCTCGACCTGCAGCCCTCCGACGACGACAACCGGCGCGTGCTGGCCGTGCTCGCCTACCTGGAGGGCTGAGCCCCGCATAACCCCGGCCCGGACGGGCAGTATGACCCCCATCTACGCGATGGGGGTCGCCGTGAGTACAGAACCGCAGCCCAGCACCCAGAGGTCGGCTACCGTCCCCGACCGGCAGCTCGACGCGCCGCCGGAGCAGGCCGCCCCGGTTACGCCACCGCCGGGGGCCCAGCAGCCGGGCCCCCCGGCCGCACCGCCGCCGCTGCCGCAGCACAAGATCGGGCCCACCAGGATCAGCGGCCTGTGGTTCGCGGTCGTCTTCTTCGCCGTGGTCCTGCTGTTCCTGCTCATCTTCATCCTGCAGAACGGCCGGGCACGTGGGCATCTCCTACCTCGGCATGCACGGGCACCTGCCGCTCGGCGTGGCCCTGCTGCTCGCGGCCGTCTGCGGCGTGCTGCTCACCATCCTGGCCGGGGCCGCGCGCATCAGCCAGCTGCACGCCGTGGCCCGCCGCCACCGCCGCGCCGACACCCGCCGCACGGCGGCGGCGACCAGCGCCCCGGCCGCGGCCAGCCCCCCGCCCGATCCAGCCCGCTAGCCCGTCAGCGCCCGCGCGATGCGGCGGGCCGCCTCGCGCAGCTGGTCCGGCGTGTGCGCCGCGTAACCCAGCACGAGCCCCGGCGGCCCGGGCCGCTGCCGGTGCCACGACAGCGGGTGCACCAGCACCCCGGCCCGGTGGATGCGCTCGGCCAGGTCGACGTCGTCCACCGTTCCGGCCCGGTCCGGGAACGTGATGAGCAGGTGCAGCCCGGCCGGGACGCCCTGCACCCGGGCCTCGGGCAGCTGTTCGCGCAGCGCGCCGAGCAGCGCGTCGCGCCGGGTGCGCTGCCGTTTGCGGACGGTCCGGATGTGCTGCTCGAGCTCGCCGGTGGCGATCAGCCGGGCCAGCACCAGCTGCGGCAGCGCGGGGCTGCCCAGGTCGGCGGCGTGCTTGGCCTCGACCAGGTCCGCGTGCAGCCGGGCCGGGGGGACCAGCCAGCCCAGCCGCATGCCCGGGGCCAGCGTCTTGGATGTGGTGCCGGCGTAGGCGACGTGACCGGGCGCGGCGGTCTGCAGCGCGGGCACCGGGGCCCGGTCGTAGCGGTACTCGGCGTCGTAGTCGTCCTCGATGACCAGCGCGTCGGCCGCGACGGCCCAGTCCAGCAGCTCGCGGCGGCGCTGCGGGGCGAGCACCACCCCGGTCGGGAACTGATGCGCGGGCGTGAGCAGCGCGGCCCGCAGCCCGCTGCCCGCCAGGTGGCGGGTCTGCAGCCCGTGCTCGTCGACCGGGACCGGCGCGGGCGTCAGGCCCCAGTAGGCGAGCTCCTCGCGTGATCCGAGCGAGCCGGGGTCCTCGACCGCGATCCGGGTGTGGCCGTGGGCGTTCAGCCACTGGGCCAGCAGGGCCAGGGCCTGGGCCACCCCGCTGACGACGATGATGTCGTCGGGCGCGGCCCGCAGCCCCCGGGTCCGGGTCAGCCAGCCCGCGAGCTCGCGGCGCAGCGATTGGTTGCCGCGCGGGTCGCCGTAGCCGAGTTCGGCCACGCTCGCCCGGTCCAGGACCGACCGCTCGGCGCGCAGCCACGCGCCGCGCGGGAACCCGGACAGGTCCGGCACGCCGGGGGAGAGGTCCAGCTCCGCCCGCGCCCGCCACGGCTGCGGCAGCAGCGAAGGCACCGGCCGCGCCGGCCCTCCCGAGCCCGCCCCTCCCGAGCCCGCCCCTCCCGAGCCCGCCCCTCCCGACGCCCGCCCCTCCCGAGCCCGCCCGCGCCGCATTCCGCGGCAGCAGCCCGGAGACCTTGGTCCCCGTCCCCGGCCGCGCGCTGACCAGGCCCTCGTCGGCCAGCCGCTGGTAGGCCTCGACCACCACGCCGCGCGAGACCCCCAGGTCGTCGGCCAGCAGCCGGGTCGCGGGCAGCGACGTCCCGGTCCCCAGCCGCCCGTCGATGATGGCCGCCCGGATGGCGTCGGCCAGCCAGCTGGTCAGCCCCCGCGCCGGCGCCGACGCCGGGCTCAGCTGCAGGAAGTCGGCCCCGCGGCCCGCCTCGGTCATTGGTCCACTATAGAGTCGCGTCGTTGGCCCTGTTCGCTGGACCATCAACCTCCCTAACGTGGCGTCATGCCCGCCCCCGACGTCCTCGCCGCCGCCCCGCCCCAAGCCGCCACCGCCCCACCCCAGCCGCCACCGCCCCGCCCCAGCGCGCCACCGCCCCGCCCCAGCGCGCCGACCGCCCCGCCCGCCGCGACCGCCCCGCCCGCCACCGCGCGGCCCGCGCTCGCGGGCGTCGCCACCGGGACCGGCGCCATGGTCTGCGTGGGCGGCAGCGTCGCGGTCTCCGGCGTGCTCGCGCACGCCCCGGTGTTCACCGCCGAGGCGCTGCGCTACGCGATGGCGTGCGTGATCCTGCTGGTCCTGGCCCGGCTGACCGGCCGCCGGCTGGTCCTGCCGCGCGGGATCGAGTGGCTGTGGCTGGCCGGCATCGCCGCGACCGGGCTGGTCCTGTTCAACGTCGCGCTGGTGGCCGGGTCGCGCCACGCCGAGCCGGCCGTCCTGGGCGTGGCGGTGGCCTGCGTGCCCGCGGTGCTGGCCGTGATCGGGCCGCTGCTGGAGGGGTCGCGCCCGCGCGCCGCCGGGAGTCACCGCCGCTCTGGTCGTGACGTGCGGCGCCGCCCTGGTCCAGGGCCTGGGCCGCACCGACGGCCTCGGGGTGGCCTGGGCCGCGGTGGTGTTCGGCTGCGAGGCCGCGTTCACCCTGCTGGCCATCCCGGTCCTGGGCCGGCATGGCCCGTGGGGCGTGTCGGTGCACACCACCTGGATCGCGGCGGTCGTCTTCGCCGTGATCGGCCTCGTGCACGAGGGCCCGGGCGCCGCCGCCCGGCTGGGCACCCGGGACTGGCTGGCCGTCGTCTACCTGGCCGTGGCGGTGACCGCGGTGGCGTTCGTCATGTGGTATTCCAGCGTGGGACGACTGGGCGCCAGCCGGGCCGGCCTGCTCACCGGCGTGGCCCCCGTAGCCGCCGCCGCGGCCGGCGTCCTGCTCGGCGCCCCCGCCCCCCGCCCCCTAGTCTGGGCCGGCATCGCAGTAGTCGCCGCCGGCCTAGCCCTGGGCCTACGCTCCCCACCGCGTCCCACACCCCCCACGGTTCCCTTCTCTCCCAATACCGTGGAGGATCCGGCTTCTGTGGAAACTTTGGGCAACCCCAGTAGCCCGGATCCTCCACGTAAGCCATATCCTCCACGGAAATGTGACCGAGGATGAGGAGGAGCATGCACTTCCAGCACTCGGCTGAGCTCTGGCGGGACTTCCCGCCTCTCGTCCCGGGCGCGGTGTACGTCGACGGCATCACCGGCACCGCGCAGGTCAGCGCCGACTGCTTCTACGGCCCTGCCGCAGCCCGGCTGGCACGGGGCCACCGAGAGCGAACTACCCGAGATCCAGGCCTGGCGGCGCGCCTTCGCGCAGATGGGTCTCAAGCCGACCCAGTACCGCTGCGCCTCGGAGTCGCTGCTGCGCCGCTTCCGCAAGGAGGGCAGCCTGCCCGCGCTGCACCCCCTGGTCGACCTGTGCAACGCGGTCTCGCTGGCCTACGCCATCCCGGTCGCCGTCCTGGACCTCGATGCCGTCAGCGGCCCGCTCGAGGTCCGCTACGCGACCGGCGACGAGGAGTACCTGACCTTCGCCGGGGACACCGAGCACCCCGCGCCCGGCGAGGTGATCTTCGCCGACCAGGCCGGGCAGGCCCACGCCCGCCGCTGGACGAACCGCCAGAGCGGCCGCTCCGCGGTCCGCGACACCACCAGCACCGCCCTGATCGTGGCCGAAGCCCTGCACGACTCCGCGCCCGCCGACGTCCTCGACCTCATCGCGGCCCGCCGATCACCAAGCTCGTTACCCGCGACCGCTATCCGACTCCGCTGCGGTTCACGGCCAAGTGATCACGGCAGCGGAACGATCTCCTTCATCGTGCTCCTTAAGACGCGTCAGCCCTGACGCCAGGCGACCCACCCGTCGACCCGGTCGGTGAGCACCACCCGCCACCCGGCCGGTACCCGCGGCCAGCTCGCCGCCGCGGGCTGCCCGGTCGGCCAGGCCATCTCGACCACGGTCGCGTCGGCCGGCGGCCCCTGGGACCAGGCATGGAAGAACTGCAGCGGCGCCCACCAGACCTCGTACGCCTGCGGCATCCAGGTCACCCAGGACAGCCCGGTGCCGATGGCCAGGTGCTGTCCCGGCCGCAGCCCGGTCCCGCTCACGATGGCGGTGATGTTGCGCTCCTGGGCGGGCGTGTCGGCCTGCGAGATGTGGCTGGTCATCTGCAGCGAGGCGACCAGGCTGACCGCCCCGAGCCCGGCGCAGAGCACGCCCGCACGCCAGCGGCCGCCGAACCGGGAAACCGCGACCACGCAAGCCAGCAGCACGAACGCCACCGCCGTGGCCAGCAGCACGCTGGCGTGCGTCCAGTTTTGGGTCAGCACCGCGGGCTCGGCGAACACGAACGCCGCGCCGAACCCCGACGTGGGCACCGACGAGCCCGCGTACACGCTGACCACGATCGTGGCCAGCAGCGTGGGCGGCACCACGCAGGCCGCGCCGATCAGCACCTGGCGCGGCGCGGCCCGCAGCAGCACCGCGGCGCCGACCAGGAAGAACGCCACCACCAGGCCGTCCAGGTAGCGCCCGGAGGCCCAGGCCTGCGGCTGGGTCGGGGGCAGCGCGGCGGGCGAGGTGACCGCGGTGACCAGCGCCACCCCGGCCCCGAGGCCGGCCATGATCCGAGCGTCCACCCGGAACCCGCGCCGGAAGAGCACGAACACCGCGGCCGTCAGACCGAGCCCGGTCACCCCCCAGCCGTCCAGCACGAACCGCCACAGCTGACCCACGGCCATCTCCGCCACGAAGATCACGCCGTGCACGGTGCGCAGCCGGATCAGCGCCTCGCCGGCCAGGGTGCGCGGGCCCTTTGGGTACATCACCGAGGACAGGTGGTGGTTCAGCAGGTAGGCCACGCCCAGCGGCAGGCACAGCGCCACCGCGGCCGCGACGGCGGTTCGTCGCGGCACCAGCCGCCGCCAGGCAGCCAGCACGCCGACCACAAAAAACCCGGCCACCATGATCGCGCCCCGGGAGTGCACCGCGTACGCGTACCCGGCCAGCAGGGCCGAGCCGACGGCCGCGACATACTGCCCGCGCAAAGACCGCGCGGTGAGCCAGCTGTGCACCGCGAGCAGCCAGCCGAGCACCAGGACCGGGAAGATCGCGTCGGTCATGGCGTACTGGCTGTAGAACAACGCGGCGGGCAGCAGCGCCGCCACCATCGCCACGCCGAACGCCCACGGCCGCTCCAGCCCCAGCCGGCGGCACGCCACGTAGCCCAGCGGCATGATCAGGGCCGACAGCGGCGCGTTGATCCCGAGCAGCACGGCGTGGTACACGGTGACCGGGTTATGAGTGAACCAGAACACCGGCGTGATGAGCAGCGGATACCCGGCCGGGTACAGCGTGGAGTAGGAGAAGTCGGCCGTCACGCCGCCCGATATGACCCGCGCCGCGATCAGGTACGCGGACTCGTCCGGGGTGGCCAGCGGCACCATCTGCGCCCGGCTCAGCCAGGCCCGCAGCCCGGCCTGGACCAGCCACCCCGCCACCAGCAGCAGGACCCACCGCCGGCGACGCGTCGGCCAGCGCTGGCCGGGCCACGGGAGCCACATCGGTGAGGTCCAGGGGGCGTACCACGGACAGCTAGCCTAGTGGGTTACACGTCGGATACAGTGCCGATACATCAATCCCGGTCAGGAGTGCCGCCAGGCGACCCAGCCCGCCGCCTGGTTGGAGGCCACGATCCGCCATCCGGCCGGGTGGTGCGGCCAGCTGGCCGACGCGGGCTGGCCGGCCGGCCAGCCGGTCTCGACCACGTCCACCCCGGCCGGCGGGGCCTGCGGCGGGTTGAAGAACTCCAGCTCGGTCCAGGACACCTCGAACGCCTGCGGGGCCCACAGGAAGTAGGGCACGTCGGTGGCCGGGATGCTGTTGGTGCCGATGCTGAAGGCCACCGCGATCTGGTCGGGCGGCTTGAGCCCGGTGGCGGCCACGAACCCGGTCGTGCTCTGCGCCTGGGCCGGCGTGGCGGCCTGCGAGACGTGGCTGGTCATCTGGGTCACGGCCACCAGGCTCACCGCCGCCAGCCCGGCCACCGCCAGGGCCCGCAGCATCCGGGAGAGCCGGAACCGGGGCCACACGACCACGTCGCTCCAGCGCCGCGCCGCCAGCGCGATCAGCACCCAGATGCCGAGCAGGCCCAGCGCCGCCGCGGTCGACACGAAGACGCTGGCGCTGTTCCAGTTCTGGGCCAGCACGGCGGGCTCGCCGAAGTTGAACCCGGTCGGGAACGAGCCGGTGCGTATGGACGAGCCCGCGTAGACGGACACGATGATGGCGGCTCAGCCCGGTCAGCACCGCCGTGCTCCCCGCGCAGATCAGGATGAACCGCGGGCGGGCGCGCAGCAGGACCACCGCGCCGACCACGAAGTACGTGACGATCAGGCCGTCCAGGTAGCGTCCCGAGGCCCAGGTCTGGGACTGGTCCGAGGGCAGCGCGGCGGGCGCGGTGACGGCGGTGATCAACGTGACGGCCGCGCTCAGCGCGGCCATGATCCTCAGGTCGGCCCGGAACCGGGGGCGCACGATCACGGTCAGCGCGGCGATCAGGCCGATCCCGGCCAGGCCCCAGCTGTCCAGCACCAGCCGCCAGTACTGCCCGGCCGCCATCTCGAACACGTTGATCGCGCCGTTCACGCTGTGCAGCGTGTTCGCCATCTGGGCCGTCAGGCTACGGGTGCCCTCGGGGTACATCGTGGCGGCCAGGTAGCGGTCCAGCAGCCACCCGCCGCCGACCGACGCCGCCAGCACCACCGCGGCCGCCGCGACCGTGCGGCGCGGCGCCAGGCGGCGCCAGGCCACCAGCGCGGCCACCACCACGTAGCTGAACACGATGACCAGGCCCCGGCTGTGCACCGCGTAGGAGTACCCGGCCAGCAGCGCGGAGCCGGCCGCGGCCGCGTACTGGCCGCGCGTGGACCGGGCGGTCAGCCAGCTGTGCACCGCGAGCAGCCAGCCGAGCACCAGGACCGGGTAGATCGCGTCGGTCAGCGCGTACTCGGAGTAGAACAGCCCGGCCGGGAGCAGCGCCGTGACCATGGCCACGGCGTAGGCGGCCGGGCGGACCAGCCCGAGCCGCCGGCCCGTCACGTAGGCCAGGGGCATCAGCAGCGCGCTGACCGCCGCGTTGATCAGCAGCACCGCGTGGTACACGGTCACCGCGTTGCTGGTGAACCAGTACACCGGCGTGATCAGCAGCGGATAGCCGCCCTGGTACAGGGTGGAGTAGGAGAAGTCGGTGGCCGGCCCGCCGGCCAGGACCCGCGCCGCGATCAGGTAGGCGGACTCGTCGGGGTTGGCCAGCGGCACGCTCTGCCCGCGGCTGAACCAGGCCCGCACCCCCACCTGCAGCAGCCAGCCCGCCGCGACCAGCAGCGCCCACCGTCTCGCCACCCGCCGCGCGGCCCTGTGGCCTTGACGCCGATGGCGTCGGGCCCGGCGTCGGTGGGTTGCGTGACGCTGGCGCTGTCCCGCCGCGCCGCGGCCAGGCCGCCGGGCGTGGTCTCGCCCGACCTGATGAGCAGGCGTGCCAAGGCAGATGCCTCCCGCGATCGAAGAGCTGGCCCCGGCCTTGGCCCCGGGCGTCGGATGGAAACGACGACGACGCGCATGCCGAGGGCTGCCGCATGCGCGTGCCATCAGACTGGCCGTTCAATCTGTGAACTGGTTTGGTGAATTATGTGTCTACGCTAAGAACTCCCTGGCGGCAAGCGGAAAGCGAGAGGTCTGGCCCCGAAATCCGGCCCTATGTCGCTCAGGGTGTAGCATCGGTCGCGTGTCGCCAGGCTCCCGGAGTGCGGGCCGCGGCTCGCCCGGGAGGAGACGCGCCTGATGCCGCGCACCAGGGATACTCGCATCACTGGCTACGAGCCGCTGCTGTCCCCGGCGGCCCTGCTCGACGAACTGCCGCTCGGTGACGCGCCCGCGGACACCGTCGAGCGCACCCGCGCCGAAGTCCGCGCCGTGCTCGACGGCTCCGATGACCGCCTGCTGGTCATCGCCGGGCCCTGCTCGGTGCACGACCCGGCCGCCGCGCTCGACTACGCCGGCCGCCTGGCCGTCGCTCCGCGACGAGCACCGGGCCGACCTGCTGATCGTGATGCGCGTCTACTTCGAGAAGCCGCGCACCGTGACCGGCTGGAAGGGCCTGATCAACGACCCGGACATGGACGGCGGCCACGACGTGCACCGCGGCCTGCGCACCGCCCGGCGGCTGCTCCTCGACATCGTCGGCCTGGGCCTGCCGGTGGGCTGCGAGTGGCTGGACCCGATCACCCCGCAGTACATCGCGGACACCGTGACCTGGGGCGCGATCGGCGCCCGGACCACCGAGAGCCAGGTCCACCGCCAGCTCGCCTCGGGCCTGTCGATGCCGGTCGGGTTCAAGAACGGCACCGACGGCGACGTCCAGGTGGCGGTCGACGCGTGCCGGGCCTCGGCCGCCGGGCACACGTTCTTCGGCGTTACCGACAACGGCGCGGCCGCGGTGGTGACCACGGCCGGCAACCCGGAGACCCACGTGATCCTGCGCGGCGGCCGCGGCGGCCCCAACTACGAGCCCAGTCACGTGGCCAAGGCCCTGGACCTGATCACCGGCGCGGGCCTGCCCCGCCGCCTGATGGTCGACGCCAGCCACGGCAACAGCGGCAAGGACCACCGCCGCCAGCCGCTCGTGGTGGCCAGCCTGGCCGAGCAGGTGGCCGCCGGGGAGCGCGGCCTGACCGGCGTCATGCTGGAGAGCTTCCTGCACGAGGGCCGCCAGGAGCCCGGCCCCCCGGCCACCCTCACCTACGGCCAGAGCGTCACCGACGCCTGCATGGACATCGCCACCACCGCCGCCGTACTGACCGGCCTAACCGCCGCCGTCCAGACCCGCCGTAACGCTCTTTTAGTCCGAACGGACCGTGGCCTCCGCACCCGCCCCGCGGTCCACCTCGCCCTGGTCGACCTCAGCCGACCGCGGGCAGGTTGGCTATCGCGGCGTCGATGCGCTCCTGGGGCAGCTCGAAGTCGGTCATCTCCCCGGACAGGTACGTCTCGTAGGCCGCCATGTCGAAGTGCCCGTGGCCGCACAGCGCGGTCAAGATCACCTTCGGCTCGCCCGATTCGGCGCACTGCTTGGCTTCCTCGATGGCCACCGCGAGCGCGTGGGTCGGCTCCGGCGCCGGGATGATGCCCTCGGTCCGGGCGAACAGCACCGCGGCCGCGAAGCACTCGCGCTGCGGCTTGGCCACCGCCTCGAACATCCCGAGCTCGTACATGTGCGACAGCAGCGGCGACATGCCGTGGTAGCGCAGCCCGCCCGCGTGCACCGGATCCGGGATGAACTCGTGGCCCAGCGTGTGCATCTTCAGCAGCGGGGTGAACCCGGCCGTGTCGCCGAAGTCGTACGCGTACACCCCGCGGGTGAACGACGGGCAGGCGGTCGGCTCGACCGCGCGGATCACCGGGTTGGCCCGGCCCGCCAGCTTCTCCCGCAGGAACGGCAGGAACAGCCCGGCGAAGTTGGACCCGCCGCCGGTGCACCCCACGATCAGGTCCGGCATGTCCTCCCCGGCCACGGCGAACTGCTTGATCGCCTCCTGGCCGATCACCGTCTGGTGCATCAGCACGTGGTTGAGCACGCTGCCCAGCGCGTACCGGGTCTCGGCGCTGCCTCCGGCGGCCTCGACCGCCTCGCTGATCGCGATGCCCAGGCTGCCCGGCGAGTCCGGCTCGGCGGCCAGGATCTTCGCGCCCGCGGTGGTGGCCCGGGACGGGCTGGGGTGCACGGTGGCGCCCCAGGTCTGCATCATCGTGCGCCGGTACGGCTTCTGGTCGTAGGACGCGCGGACCATCCAGATCTCGCAGTCGATGCCGTACTGGGCGCACGCGAAGGCCAGTGCGCTGCCCCACTGCCCGGCGCCGGTCTCGGTGGTCAGCCGCTTGGTGCCCTCGGCCGCGTTGTAGTACGCCTGCGGGACCGCGGTGTTCGGCTTGTGCGACCCGGCCGGGGAGACCCCCTCGTACTTGTAGTAGATCCGCGCCGGGGTGTTCAGCGCCTTTTCCAGCCGGCGCGCCCGGTACAGCGGGGTGGGCCGCCACAGCCGGTAGACGTCGAGCACGTCGGCGGGCACGTCGATGAAGGAGTCGGTGGCCACTTCCTGGCGGATGAGCTCCATCGGGAACAGCGGAGCCAGGTCCTGCGGGCCGACCGGCTGGAGCGTCCCCGGGTGCAGCGGCGGGGGCGGCGGGACGGGCAGGTCGGGTATCACGTTGTACCACTGCTGCGGGATCTCGGACTCATCCAGCGTGATCTTGGTGCGCTCGGTCACGACACCCTCCACCTCGCGATCTTTCCCGCACCCTACGCCCAAGATGGGGCCTGTGGCACACAGGCCCCATCTTGGCCGGAACTTAGCCCACCAGGGTCTTCACGGCGGAGGTCAGCTCGGCCATGGCCTTCTTCGCGTCGGCGAAGTACATGCTGGTCTTGGGGTCGAAGTACAGCTCGTTCTCCAGGCCGGCGTAGCCGTGCCCCATCGAGCGCTTGACCACGATGATCGACTTGGCCTGGTCCACGTCCAGGATCGGCATGCCGGAGATCTCGTTGCCCGGGCGGCGGGCCGCCGGGTTGGTCACGTCGTTGGCCCCGATGACCAGGGCCACGTCGGTCCGGGCGAACTCCGGGTTGATCTCGTCCATCTCCTTCAGCTGCGGGTAGGGCACGTTCGCCTCGGCCAGCAGCACGTTCATGTGGCCGGGCATCCGTCCCGCGACCGGGTGGATGGCGTAGCTGACCTCGATGCCGCGTTCCTCCAGGGTCTTGGCCAGTTCGGCCACGCCGTGCTGGGCCTGCGCGGCGGCCAGGCCGTAGCCGGGCACGATGATCACCTTGGACGCGTACGCGAGCTGGATGGCCGCGTCGTCGGCCGCGATCGAGCGGACGTGGGCGTCCGCCGGCCGCGCCGATGGCGACCGCGCTGTCCCCGGTGCCGAATCCGCCCACGATGATGTTGGCCAGCGACCGGTTCATCGCATCGGCCATCAGCTTGGTCAAGATGCTACCGGAGGCGCCGACCAGCGCGCCGGCCACGATCAGGGCCCAGTTGCCGATGACGAACCCGGCCATCGCCACCGCGGTGCCGGTGAACGCGTTCAGCAGCGAGATCACCACCGGCATGTCCGCGCCGCCGATCGGCAGCACCATCATCACCCCGAACCCCAGCGACGCGAGCACCACGATCAGCAGTGCCGGGCAGGCTGGCGGTGGTGAACATGAACGCGGCCGTGCCGATCGCGACGACGGCGAGCGCGACGTTGAGCAGGCGGCTGCCCTTGAAGATGATCGGCTGGCCGCCGATCCAGCCCTGCAGCTTGCCGGCCGCGATGATCGACCCGGAGAACGTCACCGAGCCGATGAGCACGTCCAGGACGGTGAACACCGTGGTGGTGCCGAGCACGCCGGTCGCGTGGGACTCGGAGTTGTATGTAGCCGTAGATCGCCACCAGCGCGGCGGCGCCGCCGCCGACCGAGTTGAACGCCGACACCAGCTGCGGCATCGCCGTCATCTGCAC
This sequence comes from uncultured Actinomycetes bacterium, assembly GCA_963849595.1. Classification (GTDB taxonomy): domain Bacteria; phylum Actinomycetota; class Actinomycetes; order Streptosporangiales; family Streptosporangiaceae; genus Palsa-504. Next base: position 19,088 of record CAWKIB010000023.1, on the reverse strand, counting down.
CGTCCGCGCCGCGTACAGGCCGATCGCGGAGCCGATCAGCGTGCCGGCGATCAGCACGATCCAGCCCGTCGTGGTGACCGTGCCGTCGTGGATCAGCAGGATGAGCGTGGCGATGCCGGCGATCGATCATGCCGGTCGATCGACACCTGGTTGCCGCGCCGTGCGGTCGCCGGGCTGTTCATCAGGTGCAGGCCCATGCACGAACAGCACCGCGGCCAGCACGTAGACGAGCTGGATGGAATTCTCGTAGCTGGTCATGACTGCGTCCTGCCTATGCCGCCCGTCCTGCCAGGCCCCGCAGGCCCCGGTGGCCGTTCAGTGCTTCCACCTCTCCTGGCTCTCCTGGCTCACCTGCGGAGCCGGAGCCTTCTTGCGGAACATCTTCAGCATCCGCTCGGTCACCACGTACCCGCCCACCACGTTGGCGGCGGCGAAGACCGAGGCCATGAAGGCGAGGATGTAGCCGACGGGGTTGTGCGCGGTGACCCCGATCAGCAGGGCGCCCATGCAGCACGATGCCGTGGATGGAGTTGGTCGCCGACATGAGCGGCGTGTGCAGTGTGGCCGGGACCTTCCCGATGACCTCGATGCCGACCAGCAGCGCGAGGATGAAAATGGTCAGGTCAGTTACTAGTGCCGTCGACATCGGCGCCTTCCTAGGGGTGCGGTTCGGCTTGGAGGAGACGGGACACGGCCTCGTTCACGACCTTGCCGTCGTGCGTGATCACCACGCCGGCCTGGATCTCGTCGGTGGTATCGATGGCCAGCGCGCCGTCGGAGGTCATGTACAGCAGCAGCGTGGAGATGTTCCGCGAGTAGGCGTTCGAGGACGCGGTCGGCATCGATGGCGGGCAGGTTGTCCGCGCCGATGATCGTGATCCCGCTGCCGGTGACGACCGTCTCGCCGGGCCGGGACCCGGACGCGTTGCCGCCGAGCGCGCTGGCGCCCATGTCCACGATGACCGACCCCGCGGTCATCGCCTTGATCGCGTCCTCGGTCACCAGCAGCGGCGGCCGGCGGCCGGGCACCTGCGCGGTGGTGATCACCACGTCGTGCCGGGCGATGTGGCCGACCAGCTCGTCCTGCTGGACCTGGCGCTCCTCGGCGGTCAGCTCGCGGGCGTAGCCGCCCTCGCCGGCCGCCGATACCCACCGAGGTCAGTTCGATGAACGTGCGCGCCGAGCGACTCGACCTCGGTCTTGGACGCGGGCCGGACGTCGTACCCGCTGACCACCGCGCCGAGCCGCCGGGCGGTCCCGATGGCCTGCAGGCCCGCCACCCCGGCCCCGAGCACCAGCACCTTGGCCGGGCGCGCGGTGCCCGCCGCGGTGATCAGCAGCGGGAAGAACCGGCCGAACTCCGCCGCCGCGACCAGCGCCGCCTTGTACCCGGCCACGTTGGCCTGGGAGCTGAGCGCGTCCATCGGCTGGGTCCTGGTCAGCGTGCGCGGCATCCGGTCCAGGCTGATCGCGGTCACGCCCTGGCGGCCAGCGCCGCGGCCAGCTCGGGGTGGACCAGCGGGGCCAGCATGCCGATCACCGCCTGGCCCGGCCGCAGCAGGCCGACCACGTCGGCCGACGGCTTGGTCACGGTGAGAACGACGTCGGCGTCCGCGGTACAGCTCGGCGGCGCTGACGATGGTCGCGCCCGCGTCGGCGTAGAGCGAGTCGCTCAGCCAGGCACCCTCGCCCGCCCCGCGCTCGAGCAGCACCTCGATCCCGGCCGCCCGGAGCTTGGCCACCGCATCCGGCACCAGCGCCACCCGGCGCTCGCCCGGCGCGGTCTCCTTGACGACACCTGCCTTCATCAGCGCGACCTCGTATCCGTTCCCCTGTGGCGTCGTTTCCGTTCTGTCTTCGACGATTTCCATCATTGCCATCCATCGAAGTACCCGCCCAGCCGGGCGAACCGTGCTCCCGCCATCAGGGCTTAGAGTACCGCGTTGATCCGCTGGTCCCGTCTCGTGCGGTGCTCAGTACTCGGCCCTGAGCAGCTTGCTGATCTTGTCGCCGGCGGCTAGTACGGCGGGGGCGTGCAGGCGGCCGGGGGAGCGGGTCAGGCGCTCGATCGGGCCGGATACCGAGACGGCGGCGATGACCCGGCCGCCGGGGCCGCGCACCGGGGCGGACACCGAGGCGACGCCGGGCTCGCGTTCGGCGGCGGTGGCGGCCCAGCCGCGCCGGCGCACCTGGGCCAGGGTGGTGGCGGTGAACTTCGCGCCGCGCAGCCCGCGGTGCATGCGGCTGCCTTCCTCCCAGGCCAGCAGGACCTGGGCCGCCGATCCGGCGGTCATCGGCAGGGCGGCGCCGACCGGGACGGTGTCCCGCAGTCCGCTGGTCCGCTCGGCGGCGGCCACGCAGATGCGCGTGTCGGCGTGCGGCCGGTAGAGCTGGGCGCTCTCCCCGGTGATGTCCCTGAGCTGGACCAGGATCGGCTGGGCGATGGCCAGCAGCCGGTCCTCCCCGGCCGCGGCGGCCAGCTCGCCGATCCGCGGACCGAGCACGAACCGGCCCTGCGTGTCCCGGGCCAGCATGCGGTGCGTCTCCAGGGCGACCGCGATCCGGTGCGCGGTGGGCCGGGCCAGGCCGGTCGCCTTGACCAGCTGGGCCAGCGAGGCCGGGCCGTTCTCCAGGGCGGACAGTACGGAAACCGTCTTGTCGAGGACACCGACTCCGCTAGAGTTGTTCATGTTATGAATACTGCCGTCTCGAAATGCGAGACGCAAAGATGAAGGGAGAGGGCGTGATGGCCGGGAGTGCGCACCGTACGCTCGCCGAGAAGATCTGGGACGCCCACGTGGTGCGTAGCGCGGAAGGCGAGCCCGACCTGCTCTACATCGACCTCCACCTGATCCACGAGGTGACCAGCCCGCAGGCCTTCGACGGGCTGCGCGCGGCCGACCGCAAGGTACGCCGCCCGGACCTGACCATCGCCACCGAGGACCACAACGTGCCGACCACCGGCATCACCGGTCCCGGCGTGCCCCTCTCACGGACCCGGCAGCCCGTTCACCGACCCGGTGTCGCGCACCCAGGTCGAGGCGCTGCGCAAGAACTGCGCGGAGTTCGGCATCCGCCTGCATCCCATGGGCGACGCCGGGCAGGGCATCGTGCACGTCATCGGCCCGCAGCTCGGGCTGACCCAGCCGGGCCTGACCATCGTCTGCGGCGACTCGCACACCTCTACCCACGGCGCGCTCGGCGCGCTGGCCTTCGGCATCGGGACCAGCGAGGTCGAGCACGTGCTCGCCACCCAGACGCTGCCCCAGGTGCGGCCCAAGACCATGGCCATCACCGTGAACGGCGCGCTGCCCGACGGCGTGACGCCCAAGGACCTGATCCTGGCCATCATCGCCAAGATCGGCACCGGCGGCGGTCAGGGCTACGTGGTCGAGTACCGCGGTCCCGCGGTCCGCGCGCTGTCCATGGAGGGCCGCCTGACCGTCTGCAACATGTCCATCGAGGCCGGCGCGCGGGCCGGGCTGGTCGCCCCGGACGACGTGACGTTCGCCTACCTGGAGGGCCGGCCGCACGCGCCGTCCGGCGCGGACTGGGAGCGGGCCCTGGACTACTGGCGCTCGCTGCCCGGCGACGACGACGCGGCCTTCGACCACGAGGTGACGCTGGACGCCGGGACGCTGAGCCCGTACGTGACCTGGGGCACCAACCCCGGCCAGGCGCTGCCGCTGGCCGCCTCGGTGCCCGACCCGGACTCGCTGGCCGACCCCGACGAGCGCGCCGCGGCCGAGCGCGCGCTGGCCTACATGGGCCTGACGCCCGGCACCGCGCTGCGCGACGTGACCGTGGACACCGTCTTCCTCGGCTCGTGCACCAACGGCAGGCTCGAGGACCTGCGCGCCGCCGCGGACGTCCTGCGCGGTCGCCGGGTCGCCCCGTCCGTCCGGATGCTGGTCGTGCCCGGGTCCATGCAGGTCCGGGCCCAGGCCGAGCAGGAGGGCCTGGACGCGGTGTTCACCGCGGCCGGCGCCGAGTGGCGCGCGGCCGGCTGCTCGATGTGCCTGGGCATGAACCCGGACAAGCTCGCCCCCGGCGAGCGCAGCGCGTCGACCTCCAACCGCAACTTCGAGGGCCGCCAGGGCAAGGGCGGGCGCACCCACCTGGTCTCGCCCGCGGTCGCCGCCGCCACCGCCGTCACCGGCCACCTCGCCGCACCCGCCGACCTGTAACAGGAGACAGCTCCCATGGAACCGTTCACCACCCACACGGGCCGCGCGGTGCCGCTGCGGCGGACCAACGTGGACACCGACCAGATCATCCCGGCCGAGTACCTCAAGCGGGTGAGCCGGGCCGGCTTCGGCGAGGGCCTGTTCGCCGCCTGGCGCGAGGACCCCGCGTTCGTGCTCAACCAGCCGCAGTACGCCGGCGCGACGATCCTGGTCGCCGGGACCGACTTCGGCATCGGCTCGTCCCGCGAGCACGCGGTCTGGGCCCTGACCGACTACGGCTTCCGCGCGGTGATCGCCCCCCGCTTCGGCGACATCTTCCGCACCAACGCGACCAAGGCCGGCCTGCTCCCGGTGATCCTGCCCGAGGCCGCCGTGGCCGCCCTGCAGGACGCCATCGAGGCCGACCCCGCCACCGAGGTCACCGTGGACCTCGGCGCCCGCGTGGTCCTCGCCGACGCGGCCGGCCTCAAGGCCCCCTTCGACCTCGACGACTACACCCGCTGGCGCCTGATGGAGGGCCTGGACGACATCGGCCTGACCCTCCGCCACACCGACGACATCACCGCCTTCGAGCTCTCCCGCCCCACCTGGCTCCCCGTCACCGCGTAAAATCCGCCGCCGCCTCCGCCGCATCGCAGCGCCCGGAGAAGCGCCTGACAACGCCCTGACCACGGGCGTATCCGGAAAGTAGTACCAAGCGGACAAAAGGCTACGTTCCGTAACGCAACCGGTCCGCAGCGTGTGATCTTGGCCGACACGAGGCCCAATGTGGCCGAGGTTATTGTGCAACGGCGCTGGATCGCCTACTTTCGGGCAGGTCAGAGGTCGGGGCGTCGCATCGGAGGATCGGAGCCCACGCGACCTGTGGGGGAAGCGCAGGAGTGAACATGAACAAGCGTGATCTGATCGACGCGATCTCGGGACGGTTGGGCGACAAGAAGTCCGCGACCGAAGCCGTGAACGCGGTGCTCGAGACCATCCAGTCCGCCGTCGCGAACGGCGACAAGGTGGCCATCACCGGGTTCGGCGTCTTCGAGAAGAGCGAGCGTCCGGCTCGCACCGCCCGCAATCCGGCCACCAACGAGACCATCCAGGTGCCCAAGCGTCCTCGGTGCCGAAGTTCCGTGCGGGTGCCGACTTCAAGGCCCTCGTCAACGGCGAGAAGCCAGGCAGCAAGAAGTAGCACACAGAGCGGGCGGCATCCGGCGACCCTGCCCGGACGCCGCCCGCCGCCGTTTCCGGGGTCAGCGCGGACCGGGCCGCTTGCGCAGCGCGGTCTGGATGATCCGGTCGATGAGCTGCGGCAGCGGCAGCCCCGTGGCCGCCCACATGAGAGGGAACGCCGAGGCGGGCGTCATCCCCGGCATGGTGTTGATCTCGTTGACCAGGATCTCCCCGGCCGGGGTGTAGAAGAAGTCCACCCGGGCCAGCCCCTCGCAGGAGATGGCGTCGAACGCCGCGCAGGCCAGCGACCGCACCCGGGACGTGGCGGCGGCCGACAGCGGCGCCGGGATGGTCATGTACGTGCCCGAGGCCAGGTACTTGGCCTCGAAGTCGTAGAACGCCGACCCGGTGTCCACCACCACCTGCCCGGGCACGCTGGCCTCGGGCGGCCCGCCGTCCAGGCCCTCGAGCACCGCGCACTCGATCTCCAGCCCGTCCACCGCGGCCTCGACCAGCACCTTGGGATCGTGCACCCGGGCCGCCTCGACGGCGTCTCTCCAGGCCGGAAAAGGAAGCGACCCGGGTGATCCCGATGCTCGACCCGCCCCGGGCCGGCTTGACGAACACCGGCCAGCCCAGCTCCCCGATCTCGTCCAGCACCCGCTTGCGCTCCAGCACACCGGACGACCAGTCCCGGTCACGCACCACCACGTAGGGCCCGACCGGCAGCCCGCGCGCGGTGATGATCAGCTTCATGTACTCCTTGTCCATGCCGGCCGCGCTGGCGAACACCCCCGCGCCCGCGTACCGGGTCCCGGTCATCTCCAGCAGCCCCTGGATGGTGCCGTCCTCGCCGTACGTGCCGTGCAGCAGCGGCAGCACCACGTCCACCTCGCCGAGGTCCCGCGGCACCGAACCCGGCGAGCTCACCGCAAGAGACCCGCCGAGAGGCACGATCGACGTGCCCGGCACCGCCACCGCCTCCACCGACGGCGACGACCCAGCGGACAGCGCCAGAACGCCCCGGGTCATCCGAGGTCAGCACCCACCGCCCGTCGGTGGCGATGCCGATCGGCAGCACGTCGTAGCGGTCCCGGTCGATGGCCGACAGCACCAGCCCCGCGCTCGCGCACGACACGGCGTGCTCCGTGCTGCGCCCGCCGAACACCACGGCCACCCGGATCTTGCGCGCCACCCGACCTCCCAAGCAACGATAACGGTCTGCTGAGGGACTCCAGGGCCACGTACGCGTCGGAGATCAGGTCCTCGGGGTCCTCCAGGCCAATGGAGAAGCGTACCGCCCCCGGGTCGATGCCGCCGGCCGCGAGCGCGCGATCGTCCAGCTGGCGGTGCGTGGTCGAGGCCACGTGGCTGACCACGGTGTGCGTCCCGCCCAGCGACGTGGCCACCTCGGACAGCCGCAGCTTGTCCGCGAAGGCCATGCCCGCGTCCCGGCCGCCGTGCGGGGTCACGGTGACGATCGCGCCGAACCGCACGCCCTCGGGGCCCGCGTCGAACAGACGCCGCGCCACCTGGTGCCCGGGATGCTCGGGCAGCCCCGGGATAGTCGATGCGCAGCACGGTCGGGTGCCGGGACAGCGCGGCGGCGAACACCGACGCGGTCGAGCAGGCCCGGCGCACCCGCAGCGGCAGCGTCTCCAGGCCCCGCCGCAACAAAAACGCCTCGTCCGGCGCCAGCGACCCGCCCGTATCCACCCGCACGCTGCGGATGTTGCTGATCAGCTCGATGCGCCCGGTGACCACGCCGCCGGTGACGTCGGAGTGCCCGCCGATGTACTTGGTCGCGGAGTGGATGACCAGGTCCGCGCCGTGCTCCAGGGGCCGGCAGATGACCGGCGGGGCCAGGGTGGAGTCGATCACCAGCAGCGCCCCGCTCTCGTGCGCGATCTCGGACAGCGCCGCGCAGGTCGGCCACGGCCGTGGTCGGGTTGGCGATCGTCTCCGCGTAGATGATCCGGGTCGTCGGGCGGACCGCGGCCCGGACCTGCTCCAGGTCGGTGATGTCCACGAAGTCGGTCTCGACCCCGAACCGGGACGCCACGTTGCGCAGGAACGAGTAGGTGCCGCCGTACAGCGCCGAGGACGCGACCACGTGCGCCCCGGCCCGGGCGAAGGTCCAGAACACCCCGCTGATCGCGGCCATCCCCGACGCGAACGCCTGGGCCGCGGGCCACCGCGGCAGGTTGACCCCCTCCAGCGCGGCGACCGCCCGGGCGAACGCGTCGACCGTCGGGTTGTCGATCCGGCTGTAGGTGTAGCCGGGCATCTCGTCGTTCAGGACGGCGCGGTATTCCTCCGACGAGCCGAACGAGAACGCCGCGGTGCGGTACACCGGGGTGCCGAGCGGTTGCTGGGTCGGCGTCGGCGGGGCCGGGAGATGCACCGCCCGCGTGTTCTCCCCGGCCTGCTTGCGCACTATGTCCACGAAAACACACCCCTAGAAAGCATCACGGCCCGTACCACTCCGGCTTGGCTGACCGTGACGCTAGCATCGACGCGGCCGCCTCGACGGGCAGTCCGTCCCGCATGACCGCCGCCGCGACCTCGGTGATCGGCATCTCCACGCCGCGGGACCTGGCCAGCTCGAGCACCGGCTCGCACGAGGCTACGCCCTCCGCGGTCGGGCTCAGCGCGGCCGCCTCCGCCACCGACATCCCGCGTCCCAGGTTCTCCCCGAACGTCCGGTTGCGTGACAGCGGCGACGAGCACGTGGCCACCAGGTCGCCCATGCCGGCCAGGCCCGCGAACGTCTGCGCCTGCGCGCCGAGCGCCGAGCCCAGCCGGGCCATCTCGGCCAGCCCGCGGGTGATCAGCAGCGCCCGGGTGTTGTCGCCGAGCCCCATCGCCACGGCGATGCCGACCACGATCGCGATGATGTTCTTCACCGCCCCGCCGAGCTCGCACCCGGTCACGTCGGCGTTCGTGTACGGCCGGAAGTACGGCGTGTGGCACGCGCCCTGCAGCGCCAGCGCGCCCTCCTCCGCAACACACGCCACGACGGTCCCGGTGATCTGCCGCCGGATGATCTCGGCCGCCAGGTTCGGCCCGGCCACCACCGCCACCCGCGCCACATCCGCGCCGAGCACCTCGCACACAACCTCGCTCATCCGCTGGCGCGTGCCCAGCTCGATCCCCTTGATCAGGCTGACCAGCAGCGCGCCGGCCGGGATCAGGGGCTTCCACGCCAGCAGGTTCGCCCGCAGTGACTGCGCGGGCACGGCGAAGGCCACCATGTCCGCCCCGTCCAGCGCCGAAGCCGCCTCCGCGGTGGCCTCCAACACCGGCGTCAGCGTGATGCCCGGCAGGTAGTCCGGATTCTCGTGCAGTTCACCGATCGCCTTGGCCTGCGATGCCCGGCGCGCGTACAGCACGGTGGAGGTCCCGGCGTCGCAGAGCACCTGCGCGAACGTGGTGCCCCAGGCGCCGGCCCCCATGACCGCTGCCCTCATACTGGCGCTCTCACGCGGACCCGGGGACAGGCGGATCCGGAGCGGCAGAACCAGCCGAGGCCGGCGTACCCAGGTCCGGGGCCGGGGTACCACGGTCCGTTCGGTCCAATTCAGCAGGCCGGCCGCCTACGTCGGGATCCCACGGTACGGCGGGCGGTGTCTCGTCCCTGATCGTGGCCAGCAGGGCGGTGATGGCGGCCATGATGTCGGCGGTCGCCGCCTGCAGCGTCGAGGCGCCCAGCCGCTGCCCGGCGTAGGCCGACAGGTCCACCGGCGGCCCGGCCGCCATCCGCACCGTCTTGCGCGGGAACAGGTGCAGCTTCTTGGTGCCGTAGGGGAGGATGTCCTGCGCGCCCCAGTGCGCGATCGGGATCACCGGCGCCCCGGTGGTCAGCGCCAGCCGGGCGGCGCCGGTCTTGCCCACCATCGGCCACAGGTCCGGGTCGCGGGTGGCGGTCCCCTCCGGGTAGACGATCACCGAGTCGCCCTTGCGCAGCGCCCGCTCGGCCTGCTTGAGCACCAGGCCGGCGTCGCCGCGGCCGCGGTACACCGGCAGCTGCCCGAACTTGAACAGCAGCCACCCGACCACCTTGACCTCGAAGATGCCCGACTTGATCATGAACACCGGGTACCGGTGCGCGTAGCCGTCGCTGAACAGGGCGATCGTGGGCCAGTCGGCGTAGGACAGGTGGTTCGGGGCCAGGATGAGGCCGCCGGTCTTCGGGATGTTCTCCTGGCCCGACATCTTGAACCTGATCAGCGCCCGCAGCCCCGGGTGCAGGATGATCTGCGAGAACAGCCGCCAGCCTCGTGAGTAACTCCACTCGCGGCGGGCCGTAGGCTGGTTCCCGTGCGGGGGAGTCCCCTGGCCAACCTCGCCGTTCCCCGTGCTCATAGCGTCAGTCTCCTGGTTCAGGTGCTCTGGTGTCGAGGCAGGATCAACCATATGACCGATAACGCGCTGATCACCTGGTCAGTGCTGATGCCCGTCAAGGTACTGTCCGAGGCCAAGTCCCGACTGGCCGGGCTGGCCGGCCCGCGCCGCGGCGAGCTGGCCCTGGCCGTGGCCTGCGACACGGTGACCGCGGTCATGCGCACCGATCAGGCCGCCCGGGCGATCGTCATCACCGACGACCCGGTCGCGGCGTCCGCCCTGCGCGAACTCGGCGCGCAGGTGATCCCCGACGAGCCGCGCGACGGCCTGAACGCGGCGCTGCGCCACGGCGCCGCCATCGCCGCGCAGAGCTGGCCGGCGTCCGGCACGGCCGCGCTGTCGGCCGACCTGCCCGCCCTGCGCCCGGCCGAGCTCGCCCGCGCCCTCAAAGCCGCCGCCGTCTGGCCGAACGCCTTCGTGGCCGACGCCGCCGCGGACGGCACCACGCTGTACACGGCGGCGCCGGGCGTGGCGTTCCGGCCCGCCTTCGGTCTGGCCAGCCGGGCCCGGCACGCGGCGGGCGGCGCTATCGAACTCGGCCTGACCGACGTCCCGGGCCTCCGCCGGGACGTGGACACGCCCGCTGACCTGCGCGGCGCCGCCGAACTCGGCCTCGGCCCGCGCACCGCTCCGCTCGCGACCGAACTGCTCAGATGTGCACCACGGGGCAGGTGAGCGTCCTGGTGATCCCCGGCACGGCCTGGATCTGCGTCGTGACCAGCCGGCCCAGGTCGTCCACGTTGTCCGACTGAGCGCGCACGATGACGTCGTACGGGCCGGTGACGTCTTCGGCCTGCGTGACGCCGGTGATCTTGCCGATGTGCGAGGCCACGTCGGCGGCCTTGCCGACTTCGGTCTGGACGAGGATGTACGCCTCCACCATGAGGTCCTCCCGGGGCCATTGCGGGACAGGTGCCCCTGATGGGTCACGCTACCGTAGTGGTGCAGACCAATGACACCTACGGGAGGCGCCATCGCCGGCGACGAGCAGACCGTGGCCGCGCTGGGGGAGTTCGGCCTGATCGCGGCGCTGTCGGGGTGGCTGCGCGGTATATCTCCGGCCGATCCGCGCACGCTGGTCGGGATCGGCGACGACGCGGCGGTCCTGGCCGCCCCCGACGGCCGCGTGGTGGCCAGCACGGACTTCCTGCTGGAGGGGCGGCACTTCCGCCGGGAGTGGTCCAGCGCGGCCGACGTCGGCCACAAGGCCGCGGCCCGGAGCCTGATCGACGTCGCGGCCATGGGCGCGGTGCCGACCGGCCTGCTGGTCGCCCTGGCCGCCCCGCCCGACCTGCCGGTCACCTGGGCCCGCGACCTGACCGAGGGTCTCGCGGCCGAGTGCGCCCGGGCCGGCGCGACCGTGGTCGGCGGGGACACCGCCAGCGCCGGATCCGTCCTGCTCGCCACCACCGTCCTGGGCGACCTGGCCGGCCGGGCCCCGGTCCTGCGCTCCGGCGCCGCCCCCGGCGACCTGGTCGCCGTGACGGGCCCGCTCGGCCACGCCGCCGCCGGCCTGGCCCTGCTGGAAGCCGTCCACACGGTATCCCTGCCAGCCTTGCCGCCTGCGGCGGCGGGCCCAGACCCCCCCGCATGGGCGGTTCCCTCGTCGCCGCCCACCGCAGGCCGCAACCGCCGTACGACGCGGGTCCGCAGGCGGCCGACCTGGGCGCCACGGCCATGATCGACGTCAGCGACGGCCTGCTCGCCGACCTCGGTCACATCGCGTCGGCCAGCGGCGTGCTCATCGACCTCTCATCGGACCGGCTGAGCCCCGGCGCAGACCTGCAGGCCGCGGCCCGGCTCACCCATTTTTGGGCCGAACGGACCGTGGTTCCACTCCGCGCGCACGCTCAGGCGCTGGCCTGGGTCCTGACCGGCGGCGAGGATCACGCCCTGGCCGCCACGTTCCCGCCCGGCACGGCGTTGCCCCCGCGCTGGACGGTCATCGGAACGGTGCACGAGGGCCAAGGCGTCGTGGTCGACGGCCAGCCCTGGGCCGGCTCAGCCGGCTGGGACCACTTCCGTGGTTAGCGGGGGAGCTGTGCCCGCCTTGATGCAGGAGGTGCACACGTTCACGCGCTTGGGCGTCCCGCCCACGACGACGCGCCTGCGCTGGATGTTCGGGTTCCAGCGGCGGGGGGTGCGGCGGTGCGAGAACGAGACGTTGTTGCCGAAGCCCGGCCCCTTGCCGCAGAGGTCGCAGACGGAAGCCACGGTTCGCTCCAGGAGGAAGTAGGTATGGATCCGCTCCCCGGCGGATCAGGCAGCCGTCGAAGCCTACCCGATACCCGGGCGCGAGCGCGAACCACACGTAATGTCCGCGCGCGCTTCTATGCTGCCAGGTGTGACCACGCTCCGCGAACCGCTGACCCGGGCGCTCGGTCCCAAGACCGGCAAGCTGCTCGAGAACGCCTTCGGCATGGCCACGGTCGGCGACCTGCTGCGGCACTACCCGCGGCGCTACTACTCCCGCGGCGAGCTGACCGACCTGTCCAGCTTGCGCGAGGGCGACCACGTCACCGTGCTGGCCCGCGTCGCTCAACGTCAGCGTGCACCCGATGCCCAATCGCAACTTCCGCGCGCGGGGCGAGGTGATCATCACCGACGACCGCGCCAAGCTGATGCTGACCTTCTTCTTCCGGACGACCCAGGGCCGAGTACGGCTTCGCGGGCTAAAGTCTCGTGACCGGCATGGTCGGCATGTTCGCGGGCACCGTGTCCAGCTTCCGCGGCCGGCTCCAGCTGGTCCACCCGGAGTACGAGCTGCTGCCCGGGGCGCCGCCCAACGCCGACCTGACCCCCGAGCTGGCCGCCGAGTTCGCCACCGAGCTGATCCCGGTCTACCCGGCCAGCGCCAAGGCGAGCTCCTGGCTCATCGCCCGGTCGGTCAAGACCGTCCTGGACCCGCTCGACGCGGGCGAGGACCCGCTGCCCGCCGACCTGCGGGAGCGGTACGGGCTGTACGGGCGGGCCGAGGCCATCCGGGCCATCCACCGCCCGCTGGACTGGGCCGACCGGAAGCGCGCCGTCGAGCGGCTCAAGTGGGACGAGGCGTTCATGCTGCAGGCCGCGCTGGCCCAGCGGCGGATGGCGGCCGCCGCCCTGCCGGCCATGCCCCGGCCGCACGTGCCGGACGGCATCGCCGACGAGTTCGACGCGCGGCTGCCGTTCACCCTCACCGCGGGCCAGGTGGCGGTGGGGGAGACGATCGCGAACGACCTGGCCTGCGCCTACCCGATGCACCGGCTGCTGCAGGGCGAGGTCGGCTCGGGCAAGACGGTGATCGCGATCCGCGCCATGCTCCAGGTGGTCGACGCGGGCGGCCAGGCCGCGCTGCTGGCCCCGACCGAAGTCCTGGCCCAGCAGCACTACCGGTCGGTGACCGCCATGCTCGGCCCGCTGGCCCAGCGCGGCCAGCTGGGCGGCGCCGACCACGCCACCGGGGTGGCGCTGCTCACCGGGTCGGTCAGCGCGGGCGCCCGGCGTTCGGCCCTGTCCGACGTGTTCACCGGCGACGCCGGGATCGTGATCGGCACCCACGCGCTGCTGGAGGAGCAGGTCCAGTTCGATGACCTGGGCCTGGTGGTCATCGACGAGCAGCACCGGTTCGGCGTCGAGCAGCGCGACGCGCTGCGGGCCAAGGCGGCCGACAACCGGCCGCACGTGCTGGTCATGACGGCCACGCCCATCCCCAGGACGGTGGCCATGACCGTCTACGGGGACCTGGAGACCTCGACCCTGACCGAGCTGCCCGCCGGGCGGTCGGCGATCGCCACCCACGTGGTGCCCGCGGCCGACAAGCCGCACTTCCTGGAGCGGGCCTGGGCCCGGGTCAAGGAGGAAGTCGAGCCGCGGCGGGCAGGCCTACGTGGTCTGCCCGCGCATCGGCGACGGCCCCGAAGCCGACGACGGCGACTACCCCGACGAGGACGACTTTCGCCGCCATGGAGCCGACCACCGTCGACCTGAGCCACGGGGTTCCGCGCAGCATCACCAACGTCGGCCGGCGCCAGCCGCTGTCGGTGCTCGACGTGGCCGCCACCCTGGACGCGGGCCCGCTGGCCGGGCTGCGGCTGGGCATCCTGCACGGCAGGCTGCACCCGGAGGAGAAGGACCGGGTGATGCGCGCGTTCTCCGCGGGCGAGATCGACGTCCTGGTCGCGACGACCGTGATCGAGGTCGGCGTCGACGTCCCGAACGCGACCGTGATGGTCATCATGGACGCCGAGCGGTTCGGCGTGTCCCAGCTGCACCAGCTGCGCGGCCGGGTCGGCCGCGGTACCGCGCCGGGCCTGTGCCTGCTGGTCAGCGAGGCGCCGCCGGACAGCCCCGGCCCGGGAGCGGCTCGACGCGGTGGCCGCCACCCTGGACGGGTTCCAGCTGTCCCGCCTCGACCTGGAGCAGCGCCGGGAGGGCGACGTGCTCGGCGCGGCCCAGGCCGGGCGCCGCTCCAGCCTGCGCCTGCTCCAGCTGCTCAAGGACGAGGACCTGATCGGCCAGGCCCGCACCGAGGCCACCGAGGTCGTCTCGGCCGACCCCGACCTGGCCCGCCACCCCGCCCTGCGCGAGGCCATCACCGAACTCCTCGGCCTCCAGGCCGAGTACCTGGACAAGACCTAGCGGCAGGTCAAAGGCGTTTCAACTTGTCCGGGCCGCGATCTGCCGGGCCAGCTTGACGGCCTGCTGCGGACTTCCCTCCCAGGGAAGACCGTGACCGGGCAGGACCCAGCGAGCCTCGACCGGCTCGATCTTTTCCAGCGAGGCCAGGGCCCGGTCGTGATCCTCGTTCATGAACCGAGGGAGCAGTTGCGGCCCGGACTCGCCGTGGGAAAGGCTGAGCGTCGCCAGCGTGTCGCCCACGATCAGGACTTCACGGTCGGCCAGGCTCAGGGCCACGTTTCCGGCGGTGTGGCCGGGCGTGTGGATGACGCGGGGACGGCCCGGCACGTCCAGGACTTCTTCGTCGGCGAAACCCGACGCCTCGGCCACGGGCATCGTCCGGGCCACGCCATTGCGCAGGAAGTGCCCCACCAGATGCAGCACCGGCGGCTTCCACAGCGGGTACAAGGGCGGCCTGCCCTTGCGCATGGCCGCCGCCCGGTCATCGTGGTGCACGAGCACCGCCGCGCCCGCCTGCGTCCGGAGCCGTTCGGCATTACCCATATGGTCGGGGTGGAAATGGGTGAGCACGACGGCCTTGACCGATGACAGCGGAGCGTTCCGTGCGGCGAGGAACCGGGTCATCTGCGGCCAGTAGCCGGGCAGCCCCACGTCGATGAATGTATAGGCGCCCGCGTCTTCAACCGCGTAGCAACCCAGGAACGTCGTACCGACCCGGAAGACTCCCGGGACGATCTCCCGGACCCAGGGCTGCCCGAGCCTGCCTGGCTGCGCGCTTCGGGTGATGTTCACTGAGGTCTCCTTTCCTGATGTGCCCGGCGCCCGTGCGGACGCCAGGTTGTGCGGCTACAAGGCGGTCACCATGGATCCCGGCCGCTGGGGCTGTCGGATCGGCATCAGCTCGCCGCGGCTCACATGTCATCCGAAAGGCCAGGCCTGTCGGCGGCGCTGGCAGCAGCCACCGTGGTGGTTGCTGCGACTCGGCCGGATCCGGCCTGCGTGCCTGCCCGCCCGCCCGGACGATCAGTGCGTCGTCTGGTCACTATCCTGCGGCGCGAGGCTGCGGCCGGGGTATCCGCAGCGCTACTGCACTTTGCGGATGCCTGTTGCGCACCTGGGATATCACACGCCCTGGAACCCGCGCACCTGTCCGTGTGGGTCAGCCACCGCGACTGAAGCTGGCCCAGGCCGGCTCTGCCCGCCGTCAGTAACCCCCACCATTGAAGATCGTTAGCCGCTATCCGGAATCGTCCGCACCTGGCTCTAAAGAGGGCTAATGGACTCTAACGGCCTAATGGGCATTAACGGTCTAATGGGCTTTAAAGGTCCAACGAGCTTTAAAGGAGTTAAGGGATTTTAACCGGCCGACCGTCGCGCCACGTCATCCCAACTGCGCCGATGCGCGTCATGTAGGTATACGAGCGGCGTTTTCCTTGAGTCGCAAGGAGAAGTAGTGTCACTAGTTCTGCGTGCAAATGGCCGCATTGTATCCGAGTCGCCCAGAATTGCCCCGTTTACCCGAGATTCACACAGCGCGGCTGCAGGCAGGCGTCCCGGTATCACGAGCTCGGACACAGGGGAAGAGGGGGAAATGAACGATATATGGCAGAATAACGCCTACCGCGCCGCGAATGGCAGGTTGCAGGTAGATGGCGCAGGCGGGACGGCCGGACACTGGCCGGCTGAGGTGGCGGAGGAATTGGCCGCTGCCGCGGCGGCCTCTCCGTCCCGCCCGGCAGCGGCCCCGGTGGGATCGGCAATCCACCCGCCCGCTCAGCGTCGCTCCGGCCGCGCCTCAGACATTGCTGAGCCGCTCCGCCTGGTGCAGGTGTACCTGACCCCCGTGATCGACGAGTTCCTCCGGCAGGCGCGATCTATGGCGATCATGAAAGGCCTCGACGTATCGGCCAGTGCCGTCGTCCGCCACGCCATGGAGCAGCTCATGGCCGCCGCGAGTCCCGCCGAAGTGGTCGAGTTGCTCGGCAGCCCGAAGGGGCAGAGCTACCGCAAGCGCGGCCGCCCGCGCAGATTAAAGCATCTCTATGCGCTAATTTATACATGCATAATTCACAATAGGTATCGTACGTTACTTTAGCGTAACTCGATTAGTCTTGCGCGTTCTTATACCGGCCTTGTAACTTATTTCCTGCGGGCGTGATTCGAGGGGGGTTGCGTGGGATACCGCGTGTTGGCGTGTAACGAAAAGGGCAGAAGAGGGCACAACCACCGTAATCGCGGCGGGGACTCTCTAGGCCGCCGGCCTCACAAAGTATCTTCGTGTCATTTCCCGGGCCACCTGCAGTCTGCGGTATCCGTAATTGTGCGGATACCGGGAACCCGAGAAGAAGAAGGAGAACCACAATGTCCGAACTCAGCATCGTTGAGCTGGAGTCCGAGCACGCCGAGCTGCTGCCCGAGCGCGAGACGCTGTTCCTCAACACCTACATCGGCGTTCAGGTAAACCAGCATGCCTTCGCGGTGGCCGCGTTTGGCCACACGAATGTGGCGGTTTCGAGCAACGTCGTCATCATTGGCTGACCTGTACTGAATATGCCTGCCGGGGGAACTGCCCTCTGGGTGGTCCCCCGGCAGGCATTTTCCAAAGGGAAACGGCCACAATCACAGGGGGCAGTGGGTCGTGCCGTACGCCGGAATGAATCCATCAGGGCCATCCAGCGACAGTGGTACCCGCCCCGGTTATCAGCACGGACCGACCCATGAAGTGACGGCTGGCACAGGAAATGGGTGGTGTTAACGAATCGCTCCGGCCAGGGGTCTTGACGGATCGTGCCCTAAGCCCGGCCCAGGTGGTACCGCGGTTGGCTGCGGGGGCCGAGTTGCTGGGGGAGTACCAGGGGTCGGGTCTGGGTGAGGTGACGTTTCTGGCGCGTAACGCTTCGGGTCGGATAGTGCACCTGTCGCGGGTGTTGTGGCTGGTGCTGTCGGGGGTGGATGGCTGCCGGTCGGTCGGGGAGATCGCGGCGCGGGTCAGCGTGGAATCCGGCCGGTCGGTCAGTGCGGGGAATGTGGAATATCTCCTGTCGAACAAACTGGCGCCGCAGGGGCTGGTGGCAGGAGCGGGTGCGGATCGGGTGACGGCGCGACCGGATCCGATGATCTTGGCCTTGAAGCTGCACCGTACGTTGCTGCCAGAGGCGGGGGTCCAGGTGGTGGCGCGGCTGCTGGGGCCGTTGTTCAGCCCGTTGGTGGTGGTTGCGGTGCTGGGGGCGCTAGCTGGCGCGGATCTGTGGCTGGTGCGGTCGGGGGGGATG
Source organism: uncultured Actinomycetes bacterium (assembly GCA_963849595.1). Lineage (GTDB taxonomy): Bacteria > Actinomycetota > Actinomycetes > Streptosporangiales > Streptosporangiaceae > Palsa-504. The sequence goes on along the minus strand of CAWKIB010000023.1, from coordinate 1,441 downwards.
CTGGCTGCGTTCCGCGAGGTGCTGGCCCGCCCGCTGCTGCTGCTGGTGGTGCTGGGCTTGTCGCTGGTGTCGATGGTCTTCCATGAGTGCGGGCATGCGGCGGCGTGCCGGTACGGCGGGGCCCGGCCGGGCCGGATCGGCATGGGCCTATATGTGCTGTGGCCGGCCCTGTTCACCAACGTCACCGACTCCTACCGGTTGGGTCGGGCCGGCCGGCTTCGGACCGACCTGGGCGGGGTGTACTTCAACGCGGTCCTCGCGGTGGTGCTGGCGGGGGCCTACCGGGTCACCGGCTACCTGCCGCTGCTGGTGACCGCGGGGCTGACCCAGGTGGAGCTGGCTGAGCAGCTGATCCCCTCGCTCCGGCTGGATGGGTATTTCATCGTGACCGACCTGATCGGGGTGCCCGATCTGTTCCAGCGGATCGGGCCGGTGCTGCGCAGCCTGGTCCCGGGCCAGCCGGCCGATCCGAGGGTGGGCGCGCTGAAGCGGGCGGCCCGGCTCGCGCTGACCGCGTGGGTGCTGGCCATGGTCCCGCTGCTGGGCGGCGAGCTGCTGCTGATCGTGGTGGGCATCCCCAAGCTTGCCGCCGGGTTCGCCCGGTCCCTGGCCGCCAATGCCGACGCCGTGACGGCGCACTTCGGCCGGGGCGAGGTCGCGGCCGGGCTGGTGAGCGTGATCTCGGTCGTGCTGCTGATCTTCCCGATGGCCGGGATCGCCTACCTGTTGGTGCTGACCGGGCGGGCGGCCGTTCGGCTGGCCGCGGCCGCTACCCGCAAACACCGGATGCTCGGTCTGCCCGTCGCGGCGGCCGCCGCGCTGGCCGTCGGCGCGCTGGCCTACACCTGGGGGCTGCTGCCGCTGCCCGGCCAGCCCGCGCCCCCGTCCCGCACCTGGCCTCGCCGCCACCGCCACCCTGCGGCCCGCCATGGCCCCGGCCGCCTAGTCGCCTGTCCACGCGGCCCGCCCGCAGGTCCTGTTCCCGAGCCAGAGCCGCGGCAGTTTGCCCAACGCCGTCCCCGTCATTCAGCCCTCGGCCTACGTCTCGTCTCCCGTCGTGGCGTCGGCGACGCCGACCCCGTCGTCGCCCGAGCCGCCGGGCTCACCCTCGTCGTCGGAGCCATCCCAATCGCCGTCCCCGTCACCCAATCCGTCCGGCTCATCTTCGCCATCCCCCTCCCCTTCCCCATCGTCTTCGCCGCCGCCATCCTCCGCGCCGCCGTCCTCCGCGCCGTCTTCGCCCTCGTCTTCACCGTCGTCCTCCCCGTCACCGTCGCCGTCGGAGTCGTCGTCTTCCTCGTCTTCACCGTCGTCCTCCCCGTCACCGTCGCCGTCGGTGTCGTCCTCTTCCTCGTCTTCACCGTCGTCCTCCCTGTCACCGTCATCGTCGGCGACTGGCTAACGGCCGAGAAAAGGGGTTAAGCGCAATGAAGCTGAGCAA
>CAWKIB010000022.1:0-9199 GCA_963849595.1 uncultured Actinomycetes bacterium | reverse complement strand
CGTGGCCGGCCGGTACCGGGTGGGCGAGCGGCAGATGGTCCTGGCCGAGCCGGCGCACGTGGGGGTGACCGGCCAGCACCTGGGTGAACGTTCGCTGCTGACCGTGATCCGCTACCCGGCAGCCCGGGGTGCTTCGGGGTCGTGGGCGGCTGGCGGCCCGTTCCCGCTGGTCATGTTCGCCCCGGGGTTCCGGCAGTGCAGCGGCACGTACGAGAACCTGTTGCAGGCCTGGGCCAGCGCCGGTTACGTGGTCGCCTCGGTGGACTTCCCGCGCACCAGCTGCCAGGTCGCCTCGACGGCCTACGAGCCGGACCTGGTGAACCAGCCCGGGGACGTGTCTTACGTGCTCGGCAAGCTGCTGGCGTTGAGCGCGCAGCCGGATGGCTTCTTCTCCGGACGGCTGAACCCGCGCGAGGTCGCCGCGGCGGGCCAGTCCGACGGCGGGGACACCGTCGCGGCCCTGGGCGGCAACACCTGCTGCCAGGATCACCGGCTGAAAGCGGTGGCGGTGCTGTCGGGTGCGGAGTGGCCGCCCATGCCCGGGAGGTACTTCCCGGGCGGGGCGCCGCCGATGCTGTTCGTGCAAGGCAGCGCGGACACGATCAACCCGCCCTGGACCAGCGTGCAGCTGTACCGCGCGGACCAGGCCAGATCGCGGTATTACCTGGACCTGTTCGGGGCCGACCACATGATCCCGTACACGGGGGTCAACCCCGTGGAACGGCTCGTGGCCCGCGTCACCCTGGCGTTCTTCGGCCGGTACCTGCTGGGTGACAAGGCGGCGCTGAGCACGATCACGCGGACCGCCGACAGCAGCGGCATCGCGGCCCTGGACAGCGGCGGCCGGCTCCCGCCCGGCGTCAGCTGACCTCGCTGCGGGTGGCTCGGCCGCCCAGGCCGGTTACGAGGCGCCGGGACTGAGCGCGGGCATGCCCAGCAGGACGGGGGCGGGCGCGGGGGTGGCGGTCGCCGCGGCCCAGGCGTCGCCGGCGCGGGTACGGCGGAGCGACAGCGGCTCGGCGTCGGACAGCAGGTAATGCGGGGCGGCGCGGGTAATCGTCACGGTGACGACGTCACCCGGGCGGGGGCACCCGGGGGTACCCGGTGAAACCCGGGATTCACTGGCACAGAGCGAGGTGAAACCCGGGTTTCATCTGCTTCGGGGGGGCCGTGGGGCGCGAAGTGGACCAGGCGGTTGTCGCGGGCGCGGCCGGACATGCGGTGGGTGGCGGCGTCCTTGCGGCCCTCGCCCTCGGCGACCAGCACCTCGACGGTCGCGCCGGTCAGCTTCTGGTTCTCGGCGAAGGTGGTCTCCTCGACCAGGGCGGCGAGCCGGTCGTAGCGTTCCTGCACGACGGCCGGCGGGACCTGGCCGTCCATGGTGGCGGCGGGGGTGCCGGGGCGGATCGAGTAGCGGAAGGTGAACGCGCCCGCGAAATGCGCCTGGCGGACCAGGTCCAGGGTCTCCTCGAAGTCCTGGTCGGTCTCGCCGGGGAAGCCGACGATGATGTCGGTGGTGATGGCGGCGTCGGGGATGGCGGCCCGGACCCGGTCCAGGATGGCCAGGTAGCGATCCCGGCGGTAGGCGCGGCGCATGGCCTTGAGCACGGTGTCCGAGCCGGACTGCAGCGGCATGTGCAGGCTGGGCATGACGTTCGGGGTCTGCGCCATGGCGTCGATCACGTCGTCGGTGAAGTCCCGGGGGTGCGGGGAGGTGAAGCGGACGCGCTCCAGGCCCTCGATCTGGCCGCAGCTGCGCAGCAGCTTGCCGAACGCCTGCCGGTCGCCGAACTCGGCGCCGTAGGAGTTCACGTTCTGGCCGAGCAGCGTGACCTCCAGGACGCCGTCCGCGACCAGCGCGCCGATCTCGGCCAGGATGTCGCCGGGGCGGCGGTCCCGCTCCTTGCCGCGCAGGCTGGGCACGATGCAGAAGGTGCAGGTGTTGTTGCAGCCCACCGAGATCGAGACCCAGGCGGAATAGGCGGACCGCCGTCGGGCGGGCAGCAGCGAGGGGAACGTCTCCAGCGTCTCGGCGAACTCGACCTGCGCCTCGTTCCTGACCCGGGCCCGCTCGAGCAGGGCGGGCAGCGAGGCCATGTTGTGGGTGCCGTACACCACGTCGACCCAGGGGGCGCGCTGGGTGATCTTGGTCCGCTCCATCTGGGCCAGGCAGCCGCCCACCGCGATCTGCATGCCGTTCTTCTTCTGCGGCAGCAGGTGGCCCAGGTTCCCGTACAGCCGGTCGGCCGCGTTCTCGCGGACCGCGCAGGTGTTGAACACCACCACGTCCGGGGCCTCGCCCTCGGCGGCGGGCTGGTAGCCCGCCGCGTCCAGCAGGCCGGCCAGGCGCTCGGAGTCGTGCGCGTTCATCTGGCACCCGTAGGTGCGGATCTGGTAGGTGCGGCCGCCTGCAGTCACACAAACAGGATAGGGGTCGGCCGGGTGCGTCAGGTGAGCCATGGCGGAGGCGCCTCGCCATGGTATATCTGTAGGCAAATGACTACAGAAACGCACAACTATGGGGAATGGCCCTCCCCCATCACGGGCGCCGACGTGGCGCGCGGGCGGGTCGGCCTCTCGTTCCCGGTCATCACCGGCTCGCAGGTGTGGTGGCAGGAGATCCGGCCGTCGGAGGGCGGGCGGCTGGCGGTGGTCTGCCAGGGCCCGGACGGCGTCCGCCGGGACCTGCTCCCGGCGCCGTGGAACGCCAGGACCCGCGTGCACGAGTACGGCGGCCAGTCCTACCTGCCGTTGCCCGGCGGCTTCCTGTTCGCGAACTTCGCCGACCAGCGGCTCTACCGCTGTCGGACGGCGGGGTCGGCGGAGCTGGAGCCGGAGCCGCTGACCGCGGCGGCTGGCGAGGATTGCGCCGACCGGTTCGCCGACTTCGTGCTCGCCCCCGGACGGGACGAGGTGTGGTGCGTCCGGGAGCGGCACGCAGGCGGCCGGATCACCCGGGCGATCGTGGCCGTGCCGCTGGACGGCTCGGCCGCCGACGATGCCAGCGCGGTCCGGGTGCTGGTCAGTGGCTCGGACTTCTACGCCTTCCCGGCTCCGTCCCCGGACGGCAGCATGCTGGCCTGGATCTGCTGGGATCACCCGCGGATGCCGTGGGACGGCACCGAGCTGCGGGTGGCCGCGCTCGGCGACCCGCGGTACCAGGTCGTCATGGGCGGCGACCGGGAGTCGGTGCTGGCTCCGGTGTGGCGCGACGACCGCAGCCTGTACGCGGTCTCGGACCGGTCCGGGTGGTGGAACCTGTACCTGGCCGGGCCGGCGGGGACGCCGCAGGCGCTGTGCCCGCGGGAGGAGGAGTTCGCCGCCCCGCTGTGGCAGCTAGGCACGTACCCGTTCGCGGTGCTCGGCGACGGCCGCCTGGCGGTTAGCCACGGGAGCGGGCCCTCGCGGCTCGGGGTGCTCGACCCGCAGACGGGGCAGCTGACCGACTTCGACCTGCCGTACCAGGCGTTCTCGCCCTGGCTCTCGGCGTCCGGCCAGAGCGTGGCCATCACCGCGGGCGGCCCGACGGTGCCGCTCAGCGTGGTCCGGGTCGACATCCCGCCGATCGGGGCCACAGCCGGGGCGACGGCCCAGGTCAGCGAGCTGCGCCGGGAGGCCGCGGACCTGCCCGACGCCGCCTACCTGCCGCTGCCGCGGGCCGAGCGGCTAGCCGGACCGTCCGGCTCGGAGGTGCATGTGCTGGTCTACCCGCCGGCCAACCCCGCGGTCTGCGCGCCCGAGGGCGAGCTGCCGCCCTACATCGTGTGGGTGCACGGCGGCCCGACCTCGCACGTGGTCCCCCGGCTCGACCTGGAGAAGGCGTTCTTCACCAGCCGGGGCATCGGGATCATCGACGTGAACTACGGCGGTTCGAGCGGGTACGGCCGGGCCTACCGGGAGCGGCTGCGCGGCCAGTGGGGCGTGGTCGACGTGGCCGACGTGATCACCGCCGCGCTCGCGCTGGCCGCGGCGGGCGAGGCGGACGGGAAGCGGCTCGGCATCCGCGGGCACTCGGCCGGGGGCTGGACCGCCCTGGCCGCCGTGACCTCCGGGATCGAGGTAGCGGACCAGGACATGGAACGGGGCGCCGTCTTCGCGGCGGCGGTGTCCTACTACGGCGTCAGCGACCTGCGCGGGTTCGCGGCGGAGACGCACGACTTCGAATCCCGGTACCTGGACGGCCTCATCGGGCCGCTGCCGGAGTGCGGCGCGCTGTATGCCGAGCGGGCGCCGGCGGGTCACGTGAACGACCTCACCTGCCCGATCCTGCTGCTGCAGGGGCTCGACGACCCGGTGGTGCCGCCGGTCCAGGCCGAAACCATCGCCGCCGAACTGGCCGCGCACCATATTCCCTACGCGTACTTGACCTTCGCCGGGGAGTCGCACGGGTTCCGGAAGGCGGACAGCATCATCGCCAGCCTGGAGGCGGAGCTGTCCTGGTACGGCCAGACCATGGGGTTCACCCCGCCGGGCGTGCCGCCGGTTCCGCTGGCCGGGACCGACGCACGCACCACGGTCCGTTCGGGATAAAAGGGGTATGGCTGAGGGGAGCAGTTGTCAGGGTACCGGGCCAACCTGGACAGTTATCTTCTAGTATCAACTGTTCTCTTCTGGGAACGGTCCAGGGTCCGTTTGCTGGCGGATTGGGTGGGGTGGGACTCGGGATTATGGAGCATCTCAAGCCCGGTGATCCGAGCAGGGTGGGTAACTACCGGCTGATCGGGCGGCTCGGCGAAGGCGGCATGGGGCAGGTGTTCCTGGGCCTGTCGCCCGGTGGCCGCCAGGTCGCGGTGAAGGTCATCCATCCCGGGTACGCCAGCGGCAAGCAGTTCCGTGAGCGGTTCGCGCGGGAGATCGAGGCGGCCCGGCGGGTCGGCGGTTTCCACACCGCGTCCGTCGTGGACGCCGACCCTGGCGCCGACCCGCCCTGGATGGTCACCGCGTTCATCCAGGGCCCCTCGCTGCAGCAGGCAGTGGCCGAAGGCGGGCCATTCAGCCTGGAGCGGGTGTGTCGGCTCGGCGCGGGCCTGGCCGAGGGGCTGGCCGCGATCCACGCCTGCGGGCTGGTCCACCGCGACCTGAAGCCGAGCAACGTGATCCTGGCCGACGACGGGCCGCGCATCATCGACTTCGGGATCGCCCGGGCGGCCGAGGCCAGCCCGATGACGACGGCGGGGATGGTCGTCGGCACGTACTCCTACATGTCCCCCGAGCAGCTGCGGGGGGACGTGGCCGGGCCCGCGAGCGACGTGTTCGCGCTGGGCTGCACGCTGGCCTTCGCCGCGACCGCCCGGGTCACGTTCGGCGATGACTCGATCGTCACCGTGGTCTACCGCATCACCACCGAGCCGCCGGACCTGAGCGGCGTGACCGAGGAGCACGGCTTCCGGGACCTGGTCCGGGACTGCCTGTCCAAGTCCCCGGCCAACCGGCCCAGCCTGGCCACCATCATGGAACGGCTGGCTGAGACCGGCACCGCCGCCCAGGCCGTCCTGGCCGATCCGGCCACCGACTACTGGCATTCCGGTGGGTCGGCCTCCCGCGGCGCCGCGGCCAAATCCGCGCCTGCGGGGCCTGCCGCCGGCGCCGAGCGTGCCCGCGCCCGAGCCGCCGCTCCCGTATGTCGCGGCCGCGGGGCCGCAGCCGTATCCGTACGTCGCGCCCCCGGAGCCCAAGCCGTACCCGTACGCGGCGGAGTCCGCCTTCCGGGCAGGCGGGATCCCCGTACGCGGCGGCGCCCGCCTCCGGGCAGGCGGGATCCCCGTACGCGGCGCAGCCTCCCTCCGGGCAGGCGGGATCCCCGGCGGCGGGCGGGGTCGGGCTCGATCCCGGCCGGGGCGGGCAGCCATCGTCGCCCGACTTCTACGAGCCGACCCAGACCATGCGGACCGGCGACCGGACCGGTCCTGGCCAGGCCTCTGACCAGCAGCGCACCGGGCCGGAGGGGACCAAGCAAGACCAGCGGCCGATCTGGGAGGCCGCGCCGCCGCCCGGGTCGGGCGGCCCCGGGCGGGGGTCGGGCGGCGGGGCGCGCCGCACGGTGCTGATCGTGGCCGCGGCCGTCGTCGTGGTGGTCGGCGCGGTCGTGGGCATCCTGCTCAGCAGCAGCAGCCCGAAGGCCTCGCACCCGATGGCGGTCCAGTCTTCGGCCCACGCGAGCGGCCACCCGTCCGCGAGCCCGAGCGTGAATTCCAGCCCCGGCGTGCCGAACCAGCCCGCGCTGTCCCTGCACGATCCGGGCGGCAAGAACGTCTTCGGTGACGTGTTCAGCTCCGAGACGACGCTGGCGACCGGCGACAGCAACGGCAACAGCTACATATGGGACCTGAGCAGCGGCGGCAGTCTCACCAGCACCTTCAAGGACCCGAACAGCAACGGCATTAACGGCATCGCGTTCAACGCGAGCAGCGACACGTACGCGATGGCCGACGCGAACGGCAACATCTACCTGTGGAACGGGGCCAGCGGCACGATCACCGCCACCCTGTCCAACGGCAGCCGCAACGACAACCGGGTGGCGATCAGCCCGGACGGCAGCAGGGTCGCGGTGGGCAGCAGCGGCGGCACTGCCTACCTGTGGAAGGTGGGCGGGAGCTCCACCTCGACGAACAGCTTCCACGACCCCGGCGGCAACAACGTGTACGGGGTCGCGTTCAGCCCGGACGGCAACACGCTGGCGGCCGGCGACACCAACGGCAGTACGTACCTGTGGAACGTGTCCACCGGCCAGATCAGCGGCTCGTTCAAGGATCCGGGCAGCAAGGGCCTGTACGACATCGCGTTCAGCCCGGACGGGAACCTGGTGGCGGTCTCCGACGAGTCGAGCACCACCACCGACGGCGTGGTCTACGTGTGGAGCGTGTCCACCGGCAAGCTGGTCTACTCGCTGGAGTCGTTCTACAACTCCGAATTCGCCGACATCGCGTTCACCCCGGACGGGAAGTACCTGGCCGCCGGGGACACCATCGGCAACGTCAGCCTCTGGAGTTTGAACACCGGCAAGTACCTGGCCACGCTGTCCGACCCGCTGGGCAAGGGCGTCATCGGCGTTGCGTTCAGCCCGAGCGGCGACGCCCTGGCCAGCACCGATACGGCAGGCGACGCGTACGTGTGGAATACGAAGTGGCTTGGCTCCTGAGGGAGCACCACGCTCCGTTCGGCTGAAAAGGTTTTATGTGTAAAAGGTCAGCGCGCGAATTCGGTGGCCCGGGACTCACGGACCACGGTGATGCGGATCTGGCCCGGGTAGGTCAGTTCCTCTTCGACCTGCTTGGCGATGTCGCGCGCGATCACCTGGGCCTGGATGTCGTCGATCCGGTCGGGCTTGACCATGACCCTGATCTCACGGCCCGCCTGCATGGCGAAGACCTTCTCCACGCCCTCGTGGTCGCCGGCGATCTGCTCCAGGCGCTCCAGGCGCTTGACGTACATCTCGAGCGACTCGCGCCGCGCGCCGGGCCGGCCGCCGCTTATCGCGTCCGCGGCCTGGGTCAGTACGGCCTCGACGGTGCGGACCTCGACCTCGTTGTGGTGCGCCTCGATGGCGTGCACCACGTCGTCGGACTCGCCGTAGCGGCGGGCGATCTCGGCGCCGATCAGCGCGTGGCTGCCCTCCACCTCGTGGGTGAGCGCCTTGCCGATGTCGTGCAGCACCGTGCAGCGCTTGAGCAGCAGCGGGTCGATGCGCAGCTCGCTGGCCATCATGCCCGCGATGTGCGCCGACTCGACCAGGTGCCGCAGGACGTTCTGCCCGTAGGAGGTGCGGTAGCGCAGGCGGCCGAGGAGGTCGACCAGTTCCGAGTGCATGTCGGTGATGCCCAGTTCGACCAGCGCGTCCTCGCCGGCCCGCTTGGCACAGCTGCTCGATCTCGGCCTTGCCCCGCTCGTAGGCGTCCTCGATCCGCTGCGGATGGATCCGGCCGTCGGCGATCAGCCGGTCCAGGGTGAGCCGGGCGATCTCTCGTCGTACTGGATCAAAGCAGGAAAGCAGGACGGCCTCGGGCGTGTCGTCGATGATCAGGTTGACGCCGGTCACGGACTCGAAGGCCCGGATGTTGCGGCCCTCGCGGCCGATGATGCGGCCCTTCATCTCATCGCCCGGCAGGTGCAGGACCGACACCACGGACTCGCTGGTCTGCTCGGTGGCGACCCGCTGGATGGCCAGGGTGACGATCTTGCGGGCGCGCTTCTCGCCTTCGACCTTGGCCTCGCGCTCGATGTCCCTGACGATGAGCGCCGCTTCCCGCTTGGCCTGGTTCTCGATGGCGGTGACCAGCTCGGCCTTGGCTTGGTTTGAGGTGAGGCCGGCGACGCGCTCGAGTTCGCTTTTCCGTTCCGCGTCTTTCTGGTCGAGCTCGGCGGCGCGGCGCTCCAGGTCCTGCTTGCGCGCGGCCAGGGTCTGGGCGCGCTCCTCGATCCGCTTGAGCTCCTCGTCCAGCCGCTGCTCGCGATCGGCGAGGCGCAGCTCGCGGCGCTCGAGGTCACCGCGCAGCTCGCGGACCTCGTCCTTGACCGCGCGGATCTCTTCTTCGACCTCCCGGCGGCCCTGGGCGGCCTGTTCGGCCTCGTCGCGGGCTCGTTCGAGGATGCCGGCGGCTTCGGTCTCGGCGCGGGCGCGGATGTGCTCGGCTTCCTGGCTGGCCTTTTCCAGCTGGATGGGGTCCTGGGCTGGGTTGAGCTGCGGGCTGGCCGTGGTCCGGCGCCAGACGACGACCAGCGCGAACACCACCGCGAGCAACCCGATCACCATGAACGCGAGCGACAATCCGCTGCTCACGGCCACCCCTTTCCGTCCATAGCCCTCGGGGCACCCTTGTGTTGTAACTTCCGGTTCAGGGGTTTATGCCCTGGCGCGAGCTCTCGCACGCGGCGACGAGCTCACCGACTGTTCTCCGGCCCAGCCTTCTGGTTACCTTACGTGTCTGGCTGCTTCTCCTCCGCTGATGCTTTGCTGGTCTCTGGCCCTGATCTTCTGTGCAGAGTGGGACAACATCTCGCTGCCGTGAGGTTAAGGCTTGATAACCTTTTTATCAAGCAAAGCAACGCTGACCGGCGCGAACGGTGCGTTTCGTGGATGAAAGGTGCGTTAACGCGAGGGCGTTCGGGCTGGTGGGGGCTTGCTTCCGGCTTGCTTGGGGCTTGCTTCGGGCTTGCTTCGGGCCGGAGCGCGGTGACGGCATGATCGTGGCCAGTTCTGGTC
>CAWKIB010000021.1:0-94064 GCA_963849595.1 uncultured Actinomycetes bacterium | reverse complement strand
CTGCTGGTCGGCCCGGCTGAGCTTGGAGGGCCACCAGTTCCACCGGCCGAGCAGCACGACGGTGCAAGGCACCAGGACGGTGCGGACGATGAATGTGTCCATCAGTATGCCCAGCGCCAGCCCGATCCCGACGTCGACGATCTGGCTGCCGCCGGACTGGCGGCCGCCGACCAGCGCGAACACCGAGAACGTCCCGGCCAGCACCAGGCCGGCTGAGGTCACCGTGCTCCCGGTCGCCCCGACGGCCCGGCTGACCGCCTCGCGTAGCGGAAGATGCTGAGCCTCCTCCCTGATCCTGCTCATCACGAGGATGTTGTAATCCTCGCCGAGCGCGAGCAGGAAGATGAACATCAGGAACGGGAGGATGAAGGTGAGGCCGCTGTCCCCGCCGATCTCGATAAAGATGATGCAGGCCAGTCCGAGGGCGGCGAAATACGACAGCGCCACCGACGCGATCAGGTACAGCGGCGCGATCAGCGAGCGTATCACCAGGCACAGCAGCAGGCCGATCACCACGATCGCGATTGGCACGACGTGGACCAGGTCGCTGTCGGAGATCTGGCTGATGTCGTAGAAGGCTGGCGCCTCGCCGGCCACCCCGTACGCGGTGGCCCCCAGGGTCTTAGCGACCGTGGCCGCTTCGGCCCGGATCGCGGGCACGGCGTTCATCGCGGAGGTGGTCGACGGATCCCCCGCCTTCAGGCCGGTCTCGAACTGGATTGTCTCGCCGTCCGGGCTGACGTACTGCGCGGTGGCCCGGTAGGCCTCGTAATCGGCGACCGGGACCTTGCTTTCGCCGGCTGCACGGTCGGTAGGGCCGCGGCGCGGGATGCTGAGATGGCCTGCGGGAACGGCGGGCAGCGTCGCCGGGTTCCCCAGCATCTTGTGGAGCTTCTGGTACTGAGCCTGCGTCAGCGTGACGCCCGCCGGGTTCAGCGGGCCGGTGACCCCAGTGAACAGCCCGCTCGCGGTCAGCTGGCTGGTCGCGGTATCTACCGGCGCTAGATCGGACCAGACGGGTTGGGACAGCTTGTAGACCAGGTTCGTCGGGTTGGCCGAACTGCTCGGGAAGTGCTTGGCCAGCGATGCGGTGCCCGCCGCGGAGTCGGTACCGGCCGGCGCGCTGATCGAGCCGCCGAACCCGCCGGGCTGGTAGCTTGCCACCCCGATCGCAAGCAGGCCGAGGACGACCACGCCGATGGCCAGCGGTATCGCCGGCCTGCGCACGATCCGCGCCGCGATCCGCCCCCACAGGCCCGCCTTGCCAGTGCCCGCCTTGGTCTTGCTCGGCCAGAACGCGGCCCGGCCGAACACCGCGAGCAGCGCGGGCAGCAGCGTGAGCCCGGCCAGCAGCATGGTGCCGATCCCGATGGCCAGCGGGATGCCGAGCTCGGAGTAGATCTGGAACGTGGCGAACAGCAGGGACAGCAGCGCGGCGATCACCGTGAGGGCGGAGAAGGTGATCGTCTCACCGACCCGCATGACCGCCGCCCGCACCGCCTCCTTGGGCTCCGATCCCTCGCGCAGGTTCTCACGCACACGGAATACCAGGAACAGCCCGTAGTCCGTGCCCGCGCCGAGGACCAGCACGATCAGCAGCAGCTGCGCGATGACGGAGACCTTCAGGCCGGCCTGCGCCGCCGCGCCGACCAGCGGCCCGGCGATGGCCACAGCAAAGAACGCGGGTATCAGCGTGATCAGCGGCGCCAGCAGCGACCGGAAGATCAGCAGCAGCAGGATCAAGATGAAGACCACGGACACCAATTCGACCTGGTTCCCCGTATTGCCCGACTTGGTCTGCTGATCGACGTTGACCGCGATCTGGCCCGCCAGGTTCACCTGCAACCCGGCCGGGGGCGCCGACTTCGCGATCTGCTCGCGGATGTTGTTCACCAGCGTGGTCTGGTCCGGCTGGCTGCCCTGGTTGACATCGGACAGTACCTGCAGTTGCTCGGCCTGCTGGTCGGCAGACCGGCCCAGGTCGCGCACGGAGACCACGGTCGGCACCGTCGCCAGGTCGTGCTGCAGCCCGGCCAGCCAGGTCGTATCTGCCGTGCTGAGGGTTCCCTGGTTCACCGCCGCGACCACCTGCACCGGGACCAGGTTGGTGGCCCCGAACGGCGCCGCGAGCTGTGCGGCCTGCTCGCTGGGCGCGCTGGCGGGCAGGAAGGCGCTGTTGTTGCCCTGGGTGACACTGTTCAGCGACGGCAAGAACCGCGGCACCGCGATGACGGCAATGACCCAGGCCGCGATGACGACCCAGCGAAATTTGACGGCGAACGCGCCGATTCCCCCGAAGATGGCGTGAATGCGCACCTGGCCAGCATATTGGGTGGCACCTGTGGCCGCGCTAAGAGGGCCGCCGGGGGAACGTGGCTGCTTACTCGTGTGACGACACGCCGCGGAGCCCATGACGTGCGGCGTGCCCGGTCGTAAGCTTCCCTCTGTGATCGATTAAGGGGTTGAGGGATATGCGCCATCTGATCGGTGTGGCCCTGGCCATCGTCATGGCCGCCGCGATCTTCTTCGCAGGCTCCTGGGGTTACCTCAAGCTGCTCAGCGGTTCGGCCAAAGGCACGTTGCCGGCCGGCAGCGGCTCTCTCATCCACGACCACGCCGTCCTGGAGGGGTTCGGCGTGCTGCTCGCCGTTGGCCTGCTGGCCGGGATCCTGATGGTCTTGCCGATGATCTCGCCGCTCGCGGCCGGCCTGCCCGGCCTGGCCCTGCTCGGCGGGACCGGGCTGTACTTGTTCAGCGTGCGGCGCGCGGTCCAGTACATCCCGCTGAAGTCGCAGACCTACGGCACTGGTTTCGAGGCCCTGCTCTTCGACGGCGTGCTGGCCATGGCGGGCCTGGCCATGATCATTCCGTTGTTCGTGCCGTCCCGGTGGCGGAGCCGGGCCGTCGTCGAGGCGCCCGCGCCCTTCGAGGCTGCGCCGGGCGCCTATTCGGACCTGGGAACCACTCAGACCATAGCGGGCGGCAGTCTGCTGGCCGACTGGGCCGAGACCAGGCCACAGCCCCGGGTGGAGCCGGGGCCCTCGCAGGCGCCCTGGGGACCCGCGGATCCTGCGAGCCAGGGCGGTTCGGGCAGCACCCCCGACTACAGCTGACCGGCCACTCAGCCGCGCTCGCCCAGCCACACCGACAGGTGCGTGGGCTCCAATGTCCTGGTCACCACGCCGGCCAGGTCGGCCCGGACCGAGTCCAGATCCACCTCGTCCTGGAGCCGGGCCGCGAACGCGGCCACCGTCACGTCCGCGTCGTACCGGGCCCGGTTGAACCGGTGGTCCACGATCCGCTGCACCCGCCGCCGCAGCGGGCTGAACGCCGCCGCCGCGGCCAGCGTCGAGGCCGCCACCGCCACCGATGAGGACAGCGCCAGCACGTGGGTGGACAACAGGACCAGGCCCGCGTACGCCGCGACGAGCAGCCCGGTGACCACGGTGTAGGCCAGCGTCCGGGAGATGATCCGGTCGATCTCGTACAGCCGGTAGCGCATGATCGCCACACCCATTGACACGGGCAGCGCAGCCAGGCCGAACCAGAAGAAGTTGTCCACCCACTCCTGGAGCAGGGTGGGGGTGTCCGTCGTGCCGAACACCGCCCCGAGGACCAGGCTGACGATGGTGACTGCGGCGCCGCTCGCCAGCCATTTCAGCTGCTGGCGCCGCTCGCCGGAGGAGCGCCGCCAGCTCAGCACCTGGCGGCAGATGAAGCCGAGCGAAAAGATCAGGGTCACGATTAGGATCGAGTGCTCGGTGATCGCGAACCAGCCGGACGGGTTGTCGACCGCAGAGAGCCCGCCGAGGGAATCGATACGCAGGGGACGGGCGCCGAGAGCATCGGCCAGGGCCGCGGCCACCGCGATCAGCAGCGCGATGTACAGGGCGCAGAAGGCCAGCAGTCCCGAGCGCCAGAACCGCGACGCCAGGCTGCCGTCGGGAAAGAGCAGGATTACCAACACGATCAGGACCAGGCCCGGGATCCACAACTGATCCAGCGCCAGCGCCGTAGGGCCGAACGGGAGATGATGGCCAAGGCGGTAGACGAAGTACGAGTAGTCTCCGCCGTCGTTGGCGACGAACAGGCAGAGGGCGATGGCCAGGAAGAGCCAGCCAAGCGGATTACTAGGCTGGCGCCGGGCGACCACCACTCCGACGCCCGCGCACGGGATGCCGATGACCAGCGCCACGAGCCCATCGCCGAGCTGGCCGGAGAGCAAGGTCAGCGGAAGCGTGGCCGCCAGGAACAGGACGGCCAGCCCGCCCAGCACCGCTACCCAGGCTGCGGAGGAGCTTCGGCCCGCTGCCGTTGGCTCAGTCACGGTGGTTACTGTACGGCCGCACCGTTCCGGGAACGTTACCGCGGTACCGCCGCGTCACCCGATGTGCAGCAGTTTCTTCGCCTGAGCCCAGGTGAACACCACGATGCCAACCGCTGCTCGGTCCGGGGCCCTCAGTGATGGCCCGGGAGCGCTCAGGCGGCGTGGAACTGCTGGGATTCGGTCGAGCCGGCCAAGGCCACGGTCTCGGCGTTGGGGGAGATGGCCGAGGTGACCAGGTCGAAGTAACCGGTGCCCGCCTCGCGCTGGTGCCGGGTGGCGGTGTAGCCGTGCTTCTCGGCCGCGAACTCCGCCTCCTGCAGCCGGACGTAGGCGGGCATGCCTTCCTCGGCGAAGCCGCTGGCCAGCTCGAACATGGAGTGGTTGAGCGCGTGGAAGCCGGCCAGCGTGATGAACTGGAACCGGTAGCCCATGGCCGCGAGCTCCTTGCCGAACTTCGCGATCGTCGCCTCGTCCAGGTGCGCGCGCCAGTTGAACGACGGCGAGCAGTTGTAGGCGAGCAGCTGGTTCGGGTACTCGTTCTTGATCGCCTCGGCGAATTCGCGGGCCACCTCGAGGTCGGGCGTCGAGGTCTCCATCCAGATCAGGTCCGAGTACGGTGCGTAGGCCAGCCCGCGGGCGATACACGGCTCGATCCCGTTCCGCACCCGGTAGAACCCCTCAGGGGTGCGCGTCCCGGTCACGAACGGCCGGTCCCGCTCGTCCACGTCCGAGGTCAGCAGCGTGGCCGAGTGCGCGTCGGTACGCGCAACGACCAGCGTCGGCACGCCGCACACGTCGGCGGCCAGCCGGGCCGCGTTCAGCGTCTTGACGTGCTGGCTGGTCGGGATGAGGACCTTCCCGCCCAGGTGACCGCACTTCTTCTCAGACGCGAGCTGGTCCTCCCAGTGCACCCCGGCCGCACCCGCCGCGATCATGGACTTCATCAGCTCGTACGCGTTCAGTACGCCACCGAATCCGGCTTCGGCGTCGGCCACGATGGGTGCCAGCCAGTACGGCGAGGTGCGTGTGTCGCCGTCCGCCGACTCCGACCAGGTGATCTGGTCGGCGCGCAGCAGCGCGTTGTTGATCCTGCGCACCACCTGCGGCACCGAGTTGACCGGGTACAGGCTCTGGTCCGGGTAGGTCTGCCCGGCCAGGTTCGCGTCCGCCGCCACCTGCCAGCCCGACAGGTAGATGGCCTTGAGGCCCGCCGTGACCTGCTGCACCGCCTGCATGCCTGTGACCGCGCCGAGGGCCGTGACCGCGTCCTCGGCTTCCAGCAGCTTGCGGAGCCGTTCGGCGCCGAGCCGGGCCAGCGTGTACTCCTCCTGGACCGTGCCGCGCAGCCGGATGACGTCCTCGGCCGAATAAGTCCGGGAGGTGTCCTTCCACCGGGCGTCCGTGGCCCATTCCGCGCTTAGCCTGGCCGCCTGCTGGCTGATCGTGTCCACTGTGATGCCTTCCTGCAAATGCCGAGATCCCGGTTCCGGCGGGACGTTTACCTCAGCCTGTCCAGCCAGCCCACGGTGGGGTAGGGGCGAAGGTCCTAAAAATTGTAGAATCTTTCCAAAGCAGCAATATATAGTTAGCTTCACGATGAAAGATCGCGAGAATTTGGTTCAGACCGATGGTATAGACCTTATAACCCTCGGTCAAAGGCTGCGTCATCTGCGCCGGGCCCGGGGCCTGACGCTCACCGAGCTGGGGGAGCGGGTCGGCCGCGCTCCCTCGGCCCTGTCCCTGCTCGAGAACGGACGCCGGGAGCCGAAGCTCTCGCTGATTGAGCAGCTGGCCACCGCGCTGTCGGTGCCGGCGTCCGACCTGCTCAGCCGGCAACCGCCCAGCCGCCGGGCTCAGCTGGAGATCGCCCTGGCCGACGCGCAGCATGACCCGTCCTACCGCCGCCTCGGTCTGCCGCAGCTCAAGATCGGGGCGCGGGTTCCCACCGACGTGCTCGAGCACCTGGTCGCGGTCGCGGCGGAACTGCGGGCTCAGGGGTCCAAGCCGACCGCCACCCCGGAAGAAGCCCGGGCCGCCAACGCGGCGCTACGGGAGGCCATGCGCGAGCGGGACAACTACTTCGAGGTCATCGAGCGCGAGGCGGCCGACGTGCTCAGCGCCGGAGGCTACTCGGGCGGCGCGGTGACCCAGGGCATGCTGGTCTCGGTGGTGAGCCACCACGGCTTCGCCGTCCGGTATATCCAGGACCTGCCACGATCGGTACGGTCGCTGACCGACCTGCGGAACCGGCGGATCTACGTCAAGCAGGAGCCGGTCGGCCCGCATTCACCGCGGGCCATCGTGCTGCAGGCGCTCGGGCACTTCCTGCTCGGTCACCAGGTACCCAGGGACTTCGCCGACTTCCTGCGGCAGCGGGTGGAGGCGAACTACTTCGCCGCCGCGCTGCTGATGCCGGAGAGCGCGGCGGTGCCGGTGCTCGAACGCGCGAAACAGAACCGGGACCTCTCGGTCGAGGACCTGGTGGACCTGTTCTCGGTGTCGTACGAGATGGCCGCGCATCGCTTCACCAACCTCGCCACCCATCACCTGAACCTGCCGTGCCACTTCGTGAAGAACGACGCCAGCGGCATCATCTACAAGGCGTATGAGAACGACGGGGTGGTCTTTCCCGCCGACCCGTCGGGCGCCATCGAGGGCCAGCGGCTCTGCCGCCAGTGGTCGGGCCGCCAGGTGTTCGGCGCCGCCGACCGCTTCTCCGCGTACTACCAGTACTCAGACACCCCGTCCGGCAGCTACTTCTGCATCGCCCAGGTCGACCCGCGGGCCGACCACGGGTTCGCCATCACGTTCGGCGTGCCGTTCGAGCATTCGCGCTGGTTCCGCGGCCGCGAGGCGACGACCCGGAAACGGTCGGCCTGCCCCGACGGCGAGTGTTGCGCCCGGCCTCCCGCCGCCCTGGCCGAACGGTGGGAAGGCAACGCGTGGCCGTCGGCTCGCGCGCACTCGCACATCCTGTCCGCGCTGCCGGCCGGCAGCTTCCCCGGCGTCGACGACGCCGATATCTACGAGTTCCTCGACCGGCACGCCCAGGACTAGGGCGGCTAGGACGATCCCTTGAGGTCGCTGCGGACGTCGGCGGCGATCTGGTGGATCTTCTGTTCGGTCTCGCGAAGCGAGGCCTCGGCCCGAGCCGTCCGCTCGGCGGCCTGGCGCTCGCGCCAGGTCGGCTTGACGTGCGCCCGCGCCGTCTGCCTCGATCGCCGGAACCAGCTCACCATGCCACCTCATCCTTCTGCGCCGCCTTACGGCCGTGGCATCCAGCTACCCGCGGGCGGTCGTTCCATTCAGGGCCCGGCGGCCGTGTCCTGGCTGATGTAGTAGCCCAGGCCCGGCACCCGGTAGATCAGGCCCTCGCCCTCGAGGATGCGCATCGCCTTGCCGACCGTCTGGCGGGAGTGACCGTGCTGGCGGCGCAGGACCGCGATCGACGGGAGCCGGCCGCCCGGAGCGAGCGTCCCGCTGGCGATCTGGTCCCGGATGAGCGCGGCCAGCCGCATGTAGGCGCGCGGGTCTGGCTGGGGGGCTGCCGTCATGTCCCCGGATGGTACACGATGAGTATCGAAAGTAGTCGACTATTAACGGACAATCACGAATAACCCACGTCCGTGATGAACTGGAACCGGTAGCCCATGGCCGCGAGCTCCTTGCCGAACTTCGCGATCGTCGCCTCGTCCAGGTGCGCGCGCCAGTTGAACGACGGCGAGCAGTTGTAGGCGAGCAGCTGGTCCGGGTACTCGCTCTTGATCGCCTCGGCGAACTCGCGGGCCACGTCCAGGTCGGGCGTCGAGGTCTCCATCCAGATCAGGTCCGAATACGGTGCGTAGGCCAGCCCGCGGGCGATACACGGCTCGATCCCGTTCCGCACCCGGTAGAACCCCTCCGGGGTGCGCGTCCCGGTCACGAACGGCCGGTCCCGCTCGTCCACATCCGAAGTCAGTAGCGTGGCCGAGTGCGCGTCGGTACGCGCCACGACCAGCGTCGGCACGCCGCACACGTCGGCGGCCAGCCGGGCCGCGTTCAGCGTCTTGATGTGCTGGCTGGTCGGAATGAGCACCTTCCCGCCCAGGTGACCGCACTTCTTCTCGGACGCGAGCTGGTCCTCCCAGTGCACGCCGGCCGCACCAGCCGCGATCATCGACTTCATCAGCTCATACGCATTCAGTACGCCGCCGAATCCGGCTTCGGCGTCGGCGACGATGGGAGCCAGCCAGTACGGCGAGGTGCGCGTGTCGCCGTCCGCCGACTCCGACCAGGTGATCTGGTCGGCGCGCAGCAGCGCGTTGTTGATCCTGCGCACCACCTGTGGCACCGAGTTGACCGGGTACAGGCTCTGGTCCGGGTAGGTCTGCCCGGCCAGGTTCGCGTCCGCTGCCACCTGCCAGCCCGACAGGTAGATGGCCTTGAGGCCCGCGTTGACCTGCTGCACGGCCTGCATGCCGGTGACCGCGCCGAGGGCCGTGACCGCGTCCTCGGCCTCCAGCAGCATCCGGAGGCGCTCAGCACCCAGCCTGGCCAGCGTGTACTCCTCCTGTACCGTGCCGCGCAGCCGGATGACGTCCTCGGCCGAATAGGTCCGGGAGGTGTCCTTCCACCGGGGGTCGGTAGCCCACTCTGCGCTTAGCCTGGCCGCCTGCTGGCTGATCGTTTCCACTGTGGTGCCTTCCTGCAAATGCTGGGATCCCGGTTCCGGGCGGGATGTATACCTCAGGGTGCGCGGCCAGCCTGCGGCAGGGTAGAGGAAAACGTCGTGAAAATTGTGGAATCTTTCCAAAGTAGCAATATAGAGTTAGCTTCACGATGAAAGATCGCCAGAATTTGGTTCAGACCGATGGTATAGACCTTGTAACCTTCGGTCAGAGGCTGCGCCATCTTCGCCGGACCCGGGGCCTGACGCTCACCGAGCTGGGGGAGCGGGTCGGCCGTGCTCCGTCGGCGCTGTCCCTGCTCGAGAACGGGCGCCGGGAGCCGAAGCTCTCGCTGATCGAGCAGCTGGCCACCGCGCTATCGGTGCCGGTGTCCGACCTCCTCAGCCGGCAGCCGCCCAGCCGCCGGGCGCAGCTGGAGATCGCCTTGGCCGACGCGCAGCAGGACCCGTCCTATCGACGCCTCGGTCTGCCGCAGCTCAAGATCGGGGCGCGGGTCCCCACCGACGTGCTCGAGCATCTGGTCGCGGTCGCGGCGGAACTGCGGGCTCAGGGGTCCAAGCCGACCGCCACCCCGGAAGAAGCCCGAGCCGCCAACGCGGCGCTGCGGGAGGCCATGCGCGAGCGGGACAACTACTTCGAGGTCATCGAGAGCGAGGCGGCCGCCGCGCTCAGCGCCGGAGGCTACTCGGGCGGCGCGGTGACCCAGGGCATGCTGGTCTCGGTGGTGAGCCACCACGGCTTCGCCGTCCGGTATATCCAGGACCTGCCCCGATCGGTACGGTCGCTGACCGACCTGTCGAACCGGCGCATCTACGTCAAGCAGGAGCCGGTCGGCGCGCATTCACCGCGGGCCATCGTGCTGCAGGCGCTCGGGCACTTCCTGCTCGGTCACCAGGTGCCCCGGGACTTCGCCGACTTTCTGCGGCAGCGGGTGGAGGCGAACTACTTCGCCGCCGCGCTGCTGATGCCGGAGACCGCGGCGGTGCCGGTGCTCGAACGCGCGAAACAGAACCGGGACCTCTCGGTCGAGGACCTGGTGGACCTGTTCTCGGTGTCGTACGAGATGGCCGCGCACCGGTTCACCAACCTCGCCACCTACCACCTGAACCTGCCGTGTCACTTCGTGAAGAACGACGCCAGCGGCATCATCTACAAGGCGTACGAGAACGACGGGGTGGTCTTTCCCGCGGACCCATCGGGCGCCATCGAGGGGCAGCGGCTCTGTCGCCAGTGGTCGGGTCGCCAGGTGTTCGGCGCCGCCGACCGCTTCTCCGCGTACTACCAGTACTCAGACACTCCGTCTGGCAGCTACTTCTGCATCGCCCAGGTCGACCCGCGGGCCGAGCACGGGTTCGCCATTACGTTCGGCGTGCCGTTCGAGCACTCCCGCTGGTTCCGCGGCCGTGAGGCGACGACCCGGAAACGGTCCGCCTGCCCCGACGGCGAGTGCTGTGCCCGGCCTCCCGTCGCGCTGGCCGAACGGTGGGAAGGCAACGCGTGGCCGTCGGCTCGCGCGCACTCGCACATCCTGTCCGCGCTGCCGGCCGGCAGCTTCCCCGGCGTCGACGACGCCGATATCTACGAGTTCCTCGACCGGCACGCCCAGGACTAGGGCGGCTAGGACGATCCCTTGAGGTCGCTGCGGACCTCGGCGGCGATCTGGTGGATCTTCTGCTCGGTCTCGCTAAGCGAAGCCTCGGCCCGGGCCGTCCGCTCGGCGGCCTGGCGCTCGCGCCAGGTCGGCTTGACGTGCGTCCGCGCCGTCCGCCTCGATCGCCGGAACCAGCTCACCAGGCCACCTCTCCTTCTGCGCCGCCTTACGGCCATGGCATCCAGCTACCCGCGCGCGACGGTTCCATTCAGGGCCCGGCGGCCGCGTCCTGGCTGATGTAGTAGCCCAGGCCCGGCACCCGGTAGATCAGGCCCTCGCCCTCGAGGATGCGCATCGCCTTGCCGACCGTCTGGCGGGAGTGACCGTGCTGGCGGCGCAGGACCGCGATCGACGGGAGCCGGCCGCCCGGAGCGAGCGTCCCGCTGGCGATCTGGTCCCGGATGAGCGCGGCCAGCCGCATGTAGGCTCGCGGGTCTGGCTGGGGGACTGCCGTCATGTCCCCGGATGGTACACGATGAGTATCGAAAGTAGTCGACTATTAACGGACAATCACGAATAGCCCACGTGGGAGCGATGCCGCGGCCGGAGATACCGCCCGCGGTGGCGGCCGTGGCCGTCGGCCGCCCGATCCGGGTGGTGTGGCAGAACCGGCTGGGCGCGCTGACCTTCGAGGCCGGCACGGGACCGGACCGGCAGTTCGTGAAATGGGCGCCCGCCGCCAGCGGCGCCGACCTGCGCGGCGAGGCGGCCCGGCTGCGGTGGGCGGCACCCTTCACGCCGGTCCCGCGGCTGATCGGCCAGGGCCGCGATGAGTCCGGGTCTTGGCTGGTCACCGCCGCGCTGCCGGGCCGGGACGCGGCCAGCGCCAGGTGGAGAGCCCGGCCGCGGGTCGCGGTGCAGGCCATCGGTGAGGGCCTGCGAGCTCTGCACGAGTCTCTTCCGGTCGGCTCCTGCCCGTTCTCCTGGTCGGACCGGTGGGCTGACCTGGCCATCGCCACCTGGAACGTCACCCTCAACTACGGTCCCGGCTGGGAGGGCCTGCTGCTGGACGCCTACGGCGTTGCGCCCGATGCCGCCCGCACGACGTACTACCGGCTGCTCGGACGCTGTTACTAGGCACGGCGCGAGCACCACGGCCCGTTCGGCATAAATTCCCGCGAAGTACGGGCGGTCGCCTTCCCGCGGTCAGAGCCACAATGTTACCTTCGAGTAACTTACCGACGGGAGGAACAGCGACATGAGCGACGCCCCGGAGTCAGGCTTCTCGCTGGAGCTGGGGGAGGACCTGGCGCGGACGCGGGACTGGCTGCACGAGTTCGCGGCCTCGGTGATCCGGCCGGCTGGCGCGGAATGGGACGAGCGCGAGGAAACCCCGTGGCCGGTGCTCGAGGAGGCGGCCAAGATCGGGCTGTACTCGCTGGACTTCTACACCCAGCAGTACCTGGAGCCGTCCGGGCTCGGCATCCCGGTCGTGTTCGAGGAGCTGTTCTGGGGCGACGCGGGCATCGGGATGTCGCTGGTGGGAAGCACGCTGGCGGCGCTGGCCGTGGCCGCCAACGGCACGCCCGAGCAGGTCGGGGAGTGGTGCCCGCAGATGTTCGGCGGGCCGGGGGACGTGAAGCTGGGGGCGTTCTGCTCCTCGGAGCCCGAGGCCGGCAGCGACGTGTCCGCGATCAGGACGCGGGCGGTGTACGACGCCACGGCCGGCGAGTGGGTGCTGAACGGGGTGAAGACCTGGGCCACCAACGGCGGCATCGCCGAGGTGCACGTGGTGGTGGCCTCGGTGGACCCGTCGCTCGGGTCCCGCGGGCAGGCCAGCTTCGTGGTGCCGCCGGGCACGGCCGGGCTGTCCATGGGGCAGAAGTTCCGCAAGCACGGCATCCGCGCCTCGCACACCGCCGAGGTTGTCCTGTCCGACGTCCGGGTGCCGGAGCGGTGCGTGCTCGGCGGCCGGGACCGGCTCGAGGAGCGGCTGGCCCGGATCCGGGAGGGCGGCCACGCGGGTGAGCAGGCCGCGATGCGGACGTTCGAGGCCTCCCGGCCGGGCGTGGCGGCCATGGCGGTGGGGATCGCCCGGGCGGCGGCGGAGTACGCCGCCGAGTACGCGACCAGACGGGTCCAGTTCGGCCGGCCGATCGGCCAGAACCAGGCCGTCGCATTCATGCTGGCCGATATGCAGGCCGCCGTCGACGCCGCCCGCCTGCTGACCTGGCGGGCGGCCTGGATGGCTCGTCAGGGCCGGCCGTTCCGGCGGGCCGAGGGATCGATGTCCAAGCTGGTCGCGGGGGAGACCGCGGTCCGGGTCACCGAGCAGGCCATCCAGATCCTGGGCGGGAACGGCTACACCCGGGAGTTCCCGGTGGAGCGCTGGCACCGGGACGCGAAGATCTTCACCATCTTCGAGGGCACCTCGGAGATCCAGCGCCTGATCATCGGCCGCGCCATCACCGGCCTTGACGTGCGGTAGCTCTGAGCTGCGGAAACTGTCCTCGCCTCACGGCAACACGAAAGACGACCTGGCAGCGGATCATGCTCGCAGCCCGGATCAGGCAGCCGCTGTTCCGTCACTGTTCCCGGGCTGCCGCTACCCAGACCTTGCCGACCGGGCGGATCAGTGGCTCAGCTCCCAGGCAGTCTCCTCGCCGGCGACGTCGTGGAGCAGGTTGCCCAGGGCGAGGGCGTACTCATAGCCGTGGTAGCCATACGCCGGTCCGGTATCGGCTCCGGCCAGACCGTTCAGATGGTTGTCGTTCACGACGGGCCGGGTGCGGCTGGTCCCGGCGAGGCTAGTGACCTGGAGCCAGGTGGCCCCGCCGCCTTGTTCGCAGCGCGCGGAATACAGGCCGGGGTAGGTGACCCACGGCGTGGAGACCGGCTCCGTCAGCCGCTCATAGCCAGGGATAGGGAGCTGGGGGGTCTGGGTGGCCGTGAGCAGGTAGGGGTCGAGGTCGCCGGCGCCGCCGCTGAGGGTTGCCGGGTTGACGCAGGCGACCTGCTGGCCGGCCTTGGCCGTCTGCCCGGACTGCAGGCTCACGCCCTGGCCCGGCCTGCCGAACACCGAGTCGGCCGGCGGCTGCGAGGGATAGGACGAGAAGGCGATCGCGCAGCCGGTCTGGGTGGCGGCGGTGCACAGCGAGACCTTGGTGAAGGTGGCGCCGGCCGTTTTGCCCGCGGGGACCTGGAGGTTGCCGCCGACGAGGATCGCCACCAGGAGGCGGCGCAGTACCGACGGCTGGTGGTCGATCTGGGCGGAGATCAGGTGGATGAGGACCGCCGAGCCCTGCGAGTCCCCGATCAGGATGATGGGCTTGCTGCCGGTGCGGGCGAGGAACCACTGCCAGGCCGGCAGCACGCTGTCGTAGGCGACGGTAGAGGTCGACCGCAGGAGCGCCTCGTCGCCGGTAAGCCCCTTCTCCACGGTTGGAAGGGTCTGCGAGCGGTAGGACGGTGCCCACACTTGACAGACCGCAGAGAGCGGCGCGGCTTGTTCGATCGCCACAGATATGTCCACCTTGGTTACCGCCAGGCTGGTGTTGCCGATCCCGGTGAGGCCATCCGACCCGTGGACGTAGAAGCAGTCGAACTTCGATGCCGCCGCCGAGCGCGGCCAGGTCGCCGGCTGAAGGGTGCCGCCCGCGGTGACCGTCGTGGCGGCGAGATTGGAGGCGCAAGGGCTAGCCGCCTGGCCGGGCCGGCACACCCACACAGGGCCCGCCAGGCTGCCCGAGCTGCTGCTACCGCTGCTGCTGGAGCAGCCGCCGGCGATCAAGCCCGCCGCGATCACCAGCACCGCCCCCGCCACCATAGGCCGGCGGGCGCTCATCGTGCCAGCTTGCTTGTTCATGGCTCACACTTCCCCGTATTCATGTCCTTGAACAGCTCGCCCCTCACGGTGGCACGGTCGGCCCAGCCCGCGGCAGGGGTGGAACCACCCACACCCGTTAGCCGCAACACGCCTGGCGCATACGGATAGTTGAATGGTCTCGCGGCTGCGGGCCGTGATCGTGGCGAAGGATGAGCAGGCCGCGGCGCAGTGCCGTTCCTGCACGGCGTCCGTGGACGAGGCGGAGACGGCGGAGCCGCGCTGGCGGCTGAGGACGTACTAGCTGCTGACGAGACCCCGGTGACTGTGCTGGACAAGGCCCCGGAAAACCCTGGCTACCGCCGTCCGGCAACGTCACCATCTTCGAGGGCACCTCGGAGATCCAGCGGCCGATCATCAGCCGCTGGATCACCGGGCTTGACGTGCGGTAATACGCGACGGCGGGCCATTGTCGATCAGGTGAAGCCGACGTCGAGGACGAAGTGCCCGAGCCTTAGGTCGAGTTGTCCGCCGCCGGCCCAGTGCACGATGTACGCGAGCAGGATGATGGCCAGGATGACGACCACCAGCCAGAAGAAGAACACCACGATGCCGGGGATTGCATACCCGGCCACACTTCTCGTTCTAGCCACGGCCGCCAGCTACCCGACGCGGCCCGACTTATTCGTCTGCTGGTCCGCTCCACTCGCCGTCCGGGGCTACGACCGAGAGCGGATCCTGCCGATAAGCCTCAGAGGAACTGGCCGGGCGAGCTCTCCGCGTCGCCGTTCCACACCACGGCCATGACGTCGCTCGGATCGATCACGGCCCAGCCACTCTCGCGCTCCAGGCGGACCAGGCCGTCCGGGCGGATCTCCACGCCGGTCAGCTTCTTATTCTCACCCGTGGCGAATCCGATCGGGCCGGTCCTGCTAACCACCATGAAAATCGAGCCACGCTTACCGATGAGAGGGTCGAGCAGGTCGCGGATCGTCTCGCCCGTCATGCGTTACCACCTCCTGGTATCGATAGGGCAAGCATGTCAGGCCGGGGGCCAGGGCGCCTCGATGAGGTGCTGGAGGTCCTCGCCGAACGGCCGGTCGCCATCGATCGGGGCGATGATGCCCGCCAGCCAGTCCAGCAGCGCCCGGGCTGCGGTCGGTCGGCGGACGTTCGGAAAACCCGGACAGCGCCGCCGCCTGGTAGCCGGCCAGCAACTCGCAGGCCGTGACCGCGCGGGCGTGCCGCAACGCGGCGGCCAGCTTCTCGGCGGCCTCCCAGGCGAACGACTGCACGTCCTCCTGGCCGCCGGAGGTCTCGATCAGGCCGACCGGGGTCGCGGTGGCCAGGCGCCGCATGGCGTGGACCTCCCCGGCGGCCCGCTTGTGGACCGGGCTCAGGCCAGCCTGCGGGCCGGGCTCGCGGGCCAGCTGCGCGGGCAGGCCGGTAACCGCCGGATCCAGCAGCCGGTGAACCCGGGCCGCCGCCACCTCGGCCGCGTGGCAGAACGCCGCGGTGAGCTGGTCGCAGTGCGCGGCCAGGTCGATGCCGTGGAACCCGGCGGTCCCGGTGAACTGCCCGTCGAGGTAGGCGGGGGAGTCGGTGACCCCGGTCAGGGCGCGCCGCACCGCGGCCTCCAGCAGGCCGGCCGCCCGGAGGACCTGGGTCAGCACCGGGCCAGCCACCCGGAACGAGATCGGCGCCTGCAGCGACCGCGGCGAGGGCTCGTCGCCGGCGGCCGCGCGGAGCCGGCCGAGGACCGCGGCGAGCAGGTCGTCACCGCGGGCGCAGGCCGCGCGGTAGGGATCGCGCGAGGCCCGGACGGCGGCGATGGACAGCGCCGCCGATCTCTCCATGAGCGAGGTGAGCGCGGCGGCCTCGCCGAGGCGCAGCGCGCACAGCGCGGTCGCTCCGGGCACGCCCTCGATCAGCGCGATGCCCTCCTTCGGGCCCAGGATGAACTCGGCCAGCCCCTGCTCGCGCAGCGCCTGGCCCGCCGGGACCGTGGTGCCGTCCGGCCGCAGGACCCGGCCGATCCCGGCGACGGGCCCGAACGCGTGGGCCAGCTGGATGATCTCGCCCGCCGCCCCGGCGCCGGCCCGGGGCACGGCGGGTACCACGCCGCGGTTGAGGAGGTCGGCGAGCCGCTGGCACAGCTCGGCCGACACGGCGGCGTCGCCGGACAGGAAGGTCAGCAGCCGGACGGCGAGGACCGCCCGGGCCTCGGGCACCTCCAGCCACGGCGGGCCGCCCGTCGCCCGGGCCAGCAGCAGGTTGCGCTGGTGGGAACGCTGCTGCTGCTCGGTCAGGCGCACCGAGGACAACGCTCCCATGCCGGTGTTCACGCCGTACACCAGCCGCCCGTCAGCCAGCGCGGCCACGGCCTCGGCGCGCTGCCGCCGTACCGCCGCGAGCAGTTCCGGCACGATGCTGACGCCCGGCATCCGGCCGCCACCGAACGGATCAGCCCGAGATCTGCGTCGCCGCCGAAGGCGATCTCACCGGCGGACGTCATGAGCGGTAGCGGAGCATCGTCCCGGCGTCCAGCTGCTCGGCCCGGCGCAAGATGGCCAGGCCCACGGCGATGTCGAGAATGGCCAGGCCGCGGTGCCAGAACAGGATCCGCTCGTCGTCGCGTTCCCGGCCGGGGCGCGCGCCGGTCACGATCTGGCCCAGCTCGGCGTACAGCGACGCGGCCGACAGCCGGCCGGTGTCCACGTGACGGCGCAGCGCGCCGAACCGTCCCGACTGTGCCTCCCGCCAGTCGTCCACCACCACCTTGTCCATCACGTCGAGCAGATCCAGCTCGACGGCGCTGATCGTGCCGTAGGGCACGACGAACGCGCCGGGCTTGACCCAGGCGGTGCGCAGCAGCGGCTCGGGCGTGGTCAGCCTCGACGCCTCGACCAGGATGTCGGCGCCCTCGAAAACCTCCTCGGCGGAGGACGCCACCCGGATGGGGGTGTCGGTGACCGCGGCCAGCTCGCGCGCGAAGGCCTCCCGGGACTCGGGCCGCCGGCTGGTGATCCGGATCTCGTCGAGGTCGAACAGCTCGTCCAGCAGCACCACGTTCCAGAACGCGGTGCCGCGGGCGCCGACGTGGCCGAGCACCCGGGCGTCCGGCCGGGCCAGGTAGCGGGCTCCCACCGCGGTCATGGCGCCGGTCCGGCAGGCGGTGATCAAGGTGGCATCCATGATCGACAGCGGCACGCCCGTCTGCGGGTCATACAGCGTCAGCAGCCCGAGCTCGCTGGGCAGCCCGGCGGCGTAGTTGGCCACGAAGTCGCCCACCACCTTGACGCCGCTCACCCCGGGCACCGACAGGTGGCCGCGCAGCACGTTGAAGTGACCGGCACCGCCGTTGTCCGGGACCAGGTGCACCCGCGGCTCCACCACCACGCGCCCGTCGCCGTGCGCGCGCACGGCCTCCTCGACCGCGCCGAGGATGTCGGCGTTCGACAGGCCCAGGGCGTCGATGTCCGGCCCGGACAGGAAGCGCAGCCACAACATCCAGCTAACCTATCGACCCGAGTTAGCCTTGGGGAAAGGCAGCCGCTGATCCAGGGGGCACCGTGACCCACGCGACCTTCCGCGTCCACGTCGATCCGGACAAGTGCCAGGGACACAACCGCTGCTACAGCGTGTCCCCCGACCTGTTCGAACTGGATGACCTGGGCATGTCCAGCGAAGCCGGCACGGGCCTGGTGCCCGCCGGCCTGGTCAGCCTGGCCCGGCTGGCGGTGGCCAACTGCCCCGAGCACGCGATCTCGCTGACCGAGGTGAAATCATGACCGACCGCCACCCCCCGGTTCAGGACTTCGCGACCGACTTCGATCACACCGACGGGGCGTGGGTCGCCGACCCCTACCCGATCTGGGACGACCTGCGCCAGCGGTGCCCAGTCGCGCACAGCGACCGGTACGGCGGCGCGTGGCTGCCGGTCACCCACGACCTGGTGTCGGAGGTGGCCTACGACACCGAGCACTTCACCTCCCGCTCGGTCGTGGTCAGCGAGCGCCGGCCGGGTCCCGAGGACCTGCCCGCGCCCATCGGGGTGTCCCCGCCGATCAGCTCGGATCCGCCCTTTCACGGCGTGGTGCGGCGGATGCTGCTGCCCGCCTTCACGCCCAAGCCGATCGCCGCCCTCGAGCCGTTCACCCGGGACCTGTGCCGCGAGCTGCTGGCGGCCACCGACGGCCGGGCCAGCTTCGACGCGGCCCTCGAGTACGCCCAGCACATCCCGGTGCGGGTCATCGTCAAGTTCCTCGGCTTTCCCCAGGAGGACGCCGACCAGTTCCGCGGCTTCATCCGGCTCGTCCTGGAGGAGGTCGACCTGCCGCCCGAGGAGCGGGAGGAGCGGTTCGCCGCCGTCGACGCGTACATGGACGCGCAGATCCAGGACCACCTGGCCCGGCCCCGGGACGACCTCACCTCGTTCCTTCTGGAGGCCGAGATCGGCGGCCAGAAGCTGCCCGTGGAGCACGTCCGCGGCACCATGGTCCTGCTGATGATTGCCGGGATCGACACCACCTGGTCGGCCATCGGCGCCTCCCTGTGGCACCTGGCCCAGCATCCCGAGGACCGCCGTCGGCTGGCCGCCGAGCCGGACCTGATGGGCACCGCGCTGGAGGAACTGCTGCGCGCGTACGCGCCGGTCACGATGGCGCGCCTGGTCGCCACGGACTTCGACTTCCACGGCCACCCGTTCAAGGAGGGCGACTGGCTGCTGCTGCCGTTCCCGGCGGCCAACCGGGATCCGGCCGCCTTCGAGAACCCGGACCTGGTGCAGCTCGACCGGGCCACGAACCGCCACGCCGCGTTCGGGCTGGGCCGGCACCGCTGCCTGGGATCGAACCTGGCCCGGATGGAGCTGCGGGTCGCCCTGGAGGAATGGCTGGCCCGCTACCCGGACTTCGAGCTGTCCGACCCGGCCGCCGTCACCTGGTCCGCCGGGCAGGTACGCGGGCCGCGCAGGCTCCCGGTGACGATCCTGGGCCGTGGCGGGTGAACCACGGTCCGTTCGGACAATAGAGATCTTTCCTTAGCCCGGACGGCCAGGCGTGTTACGGTCCCGGGGCCTTGCGGCGCCACCGCGACCTGGCATGCTGGTCAGGTGACCGATCAGCCTCCGCCGCAGGGCCGCCTGGCCCGGCTGTTTAGGTACGCCGACGCGCGGCGTGTCCCGCTGCGAACCATCCTGGTCACGGTCGCGGTGGTGGCGGCCACCTTCTTGGCCGCGCAGCTGATCTACCGGCTGCGGACCCTGGTGCTGCTGATCATCGTGGCGGGGTTCGTCGCGCTGCTGCTCAACCCGCTCGTGGTCTTGCTGCAGCGGCGGATCCGGCGCCGGGGTCTGGCGGTGACGGTCGTCACCCTCGGGGCCCTGGTGGTCTTCGCCGTCCTGGCTTACGAGTTCGGCAATCCGCTGGTCAACGGGATCACCGACCTGGCCGGCAAGCTGCCCGGCTACGTCACGAGCGCGGAGCACGGCACGGGCTGGATCGGTCACCTCGCGACCAAGTACCACGTCCAGTCCTGGGTGCAGAAGAACGCGCCCAAGCTGGTGACCTACGCCGAGTCGCTCAGCAAGCCGGTCCTCACCGTCGGCAAGGGCGCCATCTCCCTGCTGATCGAGCTGTTCACGATCTTCGTCCTGGTCCTGCTCCTGCAGCTCGAAGCGCCCAAGATGCGTACGTGGCTCCTCGCCCAGATGCGGCCGGAGCGCGCGGCCACCGTCACCCGGATAGGCTCCGAGGTCAGCCGGAGCGTCACCGGGTACATGGCGGGGAACTTCCTGACCTCGCTCATCGCCGGGACCGTGGTGTTCGTGACGCTGCTGATCCTCGGCGTGCCGTTCCCGCTGCTGTGGGGCCTGTGGGTCGCCCTGGTTGACTTCCTGCCGATGATCGGCGGGGCGCTGGCCGGCATCCCCACCGTCCTGTTCGCCTTCTTCTCCCGGGGCTTCACGGCCGGGCTTATCACCCTGGTCGTCTTCCTGGTCTACACCCAGGTCGAGAACCACGTGCTGAACCCCGTGATCATGAGCAAGACGGTGCGGGTCAATCCGCTGCTCGTCCTGATGTCGGTGCTGGTCGGCGCCGAGCTGGGCAACCTGGTCGGCGGCCTGTTCGGTGGCTTTTGTCGCGGCGCTGCTGGCCATCCCGCTGGGCGGGGCCTTGCAGGTGCTGGTCCGCGAGGCGTGGCAGGCCACCGACCCGAAGACTCGCGAAGACCCCTCCCGAGGGCGAGATCGTGGCCGAGGCCGAGGTTGAGCTCTTCCCCGCCGCGCCGGACGCGCGAGAGCATGGCAATTAACCCGTAACCGTCACAGGAGGGGTCATGCCGAAGCCTTCAGTCCTGGGAATCGTGCTCGCCGGCGGGGCAGGCACCCGCCTGAGCCCGCTGACCGCGGACCGGGCCAAGCCCGCGGTGCCGTTCGGCGGGGTCTACCGGCTGATCGACTTCGCGCTGTCCAACATGGCCAACGGCGGCATCCGCAAGATCTGCGTGCTGACCCAGTACAAGAGCCATAGCCTGGACCGTCACATCTCCACCACGTGGCGGATGAGTTCCCTGCTCGGCAACTACGTGACGCCGGTCCCGGCGCAGCAGCGGCTCGGCCCGCACTGGTACACCGGCTCGGCGGACGCCATCTTCCAGTCGATGAACCTGATCAACGACGAGCAGCCGGACATCGTGATCGTCTTCGGCGCGGACCACGTGTACCGGATGGACCCGACCCAGATGGTCGATCACCACGTGGCGCACGGGGCCGGGGTGACGGTGGCGGCGATACCGGTCCCGCGGGCCGAGGCCTCGGCGTTCGGCATCGTCAGGTGGCGGCGGACGGCCGGACCATCGACGCGTTCCTGGAGAAGCCCGCCGACCCGCCGCCCATGCCGGGCAACCCGGACATGAGCTACTCGTCCATGGGCAACTACGTGTTCGACACCGACGTGCTGGTCGACGCGCTGCGCAAGGACGCCGACGATGACTCGAGCCGGCACGACATCGGCGGCAACATCATCCCGAACCTGGTCCAGAACGGCATCGCGCAGGCGTACGACTTCACGCTCAACAAGGTCCCGGGAGCGACCTCGCGGGACGCGGGCTACTGGCGCGACGTCGGCTCGCTCGACTCCTACTTCGACGCCCATATGGACCTGTGCGCGGTCGAGCCGATCTTCAACCTGTACAACGAGAAGTGGCCGATCCTGACCCACGTGCCGTCGCTGCCGCCGGCCAAGTTCGTGCACGAGGCGGGGGACCGGATCGGGCGGGCGCTGGACAGCCTGGTCAGCCCGGGTGTGGTGATCTCCGGCGGCCTGGTGCGCCAGTCCGTGCTCTCGCCCGGAGTGCGGGTGAACAGCTGGGCCACCGTCGACCGGTCGGTGCTGCTGCACAACACCAAGATCGGCCGTCACGCGGTGGTCAGGGACGCGATCATCGACAAGAACGTCACGGTGCCGGAATGGGCGCAGGTCGGCGTGGACAAGGAACGGGACCGGGCCCGCGGCTTCGTGGTCTCCTCGGGCGGCATCACCGTGGTGGGCAAGGGCCAGGAGGTCGTCCCGTGACGGAGACCCTTCCCGCCAAGCTCAGGGTCGCCCTGCTGACCCGTGAGTACCCGCCCGAGGTGTACGGCGGCGCGGGCGTGCACGTCACCTACCTGGCCCGTGAGCTGGCCCCGCTGGTCGACCTGACCGTGCACTGCCAGGGCGCGGACCGCCCGGGCGCCGTCGCCCACCGGCCCTGGGACCTGCTGGCCGACGCCAACCAGGCGCTCCAGGTGATGTCCACCGACCTGTCCATGACCGCCGGGGTCGGGTTCTGCCCAACTGGTCCACTCGCACACCTGGTACGCCAACCTGGGCGGTCACCTGGCGGCCATGCTGTACGGGATCCCGCACGTCATGACCATGCACTCGCTCGAGGCGCTGCGGCCGTGGAAGGCCGAACAGCTCGGCGGCGGCTACCGCCTCTCGACCTGGTGCGAGCGGGTCTCGGCGGGCTCGGCGGCCGCCGTGGTGGCCGTGTCGGACGGCATGCGCGCCGATATCATGACCGCTTACCCCGAAATTTCGGCCGAACGGATCCGGGTTATCCGCAACGGGATAGACACCACCGAATACCACCCGGATCGCGGGACCGACGTGCTCGAGCGGTACGGCATCGATCTGAGCCGCCCCTACGTGATCTTCGTCGGCCGGATCACCAGGCAGAAGGGCGTGCCCGTGCTGCTCCGGGCGGCGTCCGGGCTGGTCCCGCAGGCCCAGCTGGTGCTGTGCGCCGGGCAGGCCGACACCCCTGAGCTGGAGGCCGAGGTGACCGGGCTGGTGGACGGCCTGCGCGCCACCCGGTCCGGCGTGGTCTGGATCCCGGAGATGCTGCCCAAGCGCGAGGTGATCCAGCTGCTCACGCACGCCACGGTGTTCGCCATCCCGTCGATCTACGAGCCGCTCGGCATCGTGAACCTGGAGGCCATGGCGTGCGGGACCGCGGTCGTCGGGTCCCGCACGGGCGGGATTCCCGAGGTGGTAGTCGACGGCGAGACCGGCCTGCTGGTGCCGCCGGGCGAACCGGAACCGCTGGCCGAGGCGCTGAACGCGCTGATCCGCGACCCTGACCGGGCCGCGGCGATGGGCCAGGCGGGCCGCAAGCGAGCGGTCGCCGAGTTCGGCTGGGCCGCCATCGCGGCCCAGACCGCTGCCCTGTACGCGGAGCTGGTCACCGCGGCATAAATCACCGTTCCGCGCACGGCGTCGCTGCGCGCGGGTGTAAACCGGTGCCTATTGTTCCGCGTCCTGCATTGGGGAGCATGGGGCCTAAGTCACGTAGAGAGGCAGTTGATGATGCGGGGAATTCGTCGTCTTGTCGTCTGTACGGCAGTGAGTGGCCTGCTCGCGGCCGGAGCGGTCAGCGCGAGCATGCAAGTGGCCCACGCCGGCAACTTTGCCGCTGCCTGCGGCGGGAACGGCAGTAACGGCTATATCTGCAATCTGGACACGGTGGTTCCCGCGTCGAGCTCGATAACGGTGGCCGTGGATTCCGGCAGCCGCCAGCGAGCA
Source organism: uncultured Actinomycetes bacterium (assembly GCA_963849595.1). Lineage (GTDB taxonomy): Bacteria > Actinomycetota > Actinomycetes > Streptosporangiales > Streptosporangiaceae > Palsa-504. Next base: position 70,588 of record CAWKIB010000021.1, on the reverse strand, counting down.
GGTCAATGTGAACTGGACCGTCGCCTGTACCGACGGTGCAAATTCTGGGAACGAGGAAGGCGCCACCGATAACGCTGCGACACCCATTACCGTGCCGCTCACGCCGCTGCCCTCCGCCGCCAACGGCCAGTGCAACGTGAACGTGGGCATCAGCCTGCCGGCCCACGACATCACCCCGAAGATCGACTACACCGGCACGCTGACCTACAAGCCCGCCGGCTCCACGCCGTCCGGTTCGGCTGCGGTGCACCCGGTCGTGGGCTTCGACGGGAAGTGCATGGATGACAAGGGCAACAGCTCCGCGAACCGGGCCGCGATCGTGATCTGGTCGTGCAGCGGCTCCGACCAGGCCGAGAACTGGAAGTTCAGCAACGGCGAGTTCGTTCACAACGGCAAGTGCCTGAACGACCAAGGCATCGCGCGGCAGCGGCAGCAACGTGATCTTGTACTCCTGCAACGGCGGCTCGAACGAGAAGTGGAGTGAGCTGGCCAACGGTGAGCTCAAGCTGCAGGCGCACGGCGGCACGCTGTGCGTGGACGATCCGCGTTCGTCGACCAAGAACGGCACCCAGCTGATCGTCTACACCTGCCACGACAGCGCCAATCAGCAGTGGAAGCTGCCCTAGCGCACAGCACCAAACCGCAGGCGCCTGCTAACCGGGAGTGACGGCCGCAGGCGCCTGCGGCTCTGTATCCAGAGCTGGTCACCGCGGCATAAATCACCGTTCTACGCACGGCGCCAATACAGCGGGTGTAAACCGGTGCCTATTGTTCCGCGCCCTGTATGGGTCTAAGTCACGTAGAGAGGCAGTTGATGATGCGGGGAATTCGTCGTCTTGTCGTCTATACGGCAGTGACTGGCCTGCTCGCAGCCGGGGCGGTCACCGCGAGCATGGAAGTCGCCCACGCGGAAAGCGTGGTCGGTTACTGCATCGGGGCCTCGGACAATAGCTACAACTGCACCGTGACGGCGACGGTCAGCGATCCGGCCGCGATAACGGTGGGCGTGACCGACGACACCTCCGGGGCGTACGAGGAAGTCATGGTCAGCGTGGCGGCGCTCAGCTGCACGGACAGCACCAGCACTGCTACCGAGCCGGCGAGCAGCACCCAGGGCACCACACCCGTGACCGACGATGTCGCGCCGCTGCCTGCCACCGCCGACGGTCAGTGCACTGTGACGGCCACCGTGCACCTGGTGCCGCCGGACACCGGCACTACCTACGCTGAATGCCTCAACACCACCGCCAGCCCCTCGCCCGTTGCCACTCCCAATCCGACTCCTACCTCCACCCCACCCGCCTGCCCCACCGAGTTCACCGCCACCCTGAACTACACGTCCGCTGCTTCTTCCACTCCTAGCAGTGCTTCTGCGGTGCATCCGGTCAAGGGTTTCGACGGGAAGTGCCTGGATGACAAGGGCAACAGCTCGTCCAACCGGGCCGAGGTCGTGATCTGGTCGTGCAGCGGCTCGGACCAGGCCGAGAACTGGCAGTACAGCAGCAACGAGTTCAAGCACAACGGCAAGTGCCTGAACGACCAGGGGAACGGCGGCATCCGCAGCAAGGTCATCCTGTGGAGCTGCAACGGCGCCGCCAACGAGAAGTGGAGCGAGCTGGCCAACGGCGAGCTCAAGCTGCAGTCCCACGGCGGCTCGCTGTGCCTGGACGACCCGCGCTCCTCGACCAAGAACGGCACCCAGCTGATCGTCTACAGCTGCACGGACAGCGCCAACCAGAAGTGGAAGCTACCCTAACTCCTCACTCCATGCGAGCACCCGACGGTGGTCTTCGTCGGAGGGCGGATAGCTCGAGCTTGGCCAGGATGCTACGTGCTCTCTAACGGCGACGCCCTACCACCCTGGCTTCCTGACGCCGGGCGGTGCCTGAGGCCGCGGCTGCGCATGTGACAGCATGGCGAGATGCAGGTACTGCGCACGCCCGAGGACCGTTTCGCTGATCTGCCCGGCTTCGGCTATTCGCCGCGGTACGCCGATGTCGGCGAGCTGCGGCTGGCCTACGTGGAGGCCGGGCCGCCCGGCGGCGAGCCAGTGCTGCTGCTGCACGGCGAGCCGAGCTGGTCGTTCTTGTACCGAACGGTCATGCCGGTCTTGGCCGACGCCGGGCTGCGGGTCATCGCGGCCGACCTGGCCGGGTTCGGCCGCTCGGACAAGCCGGCCGATGTCGCCGACCATACCTACGCGCGGCACGTGGAGTGGATGCGCGCGCTTGCCTTCGACCGGCTTGACCTGCACGGGCTGACCCTGGTGGGGCAGGACTGGGGTGGCCTGATCGGGCTGCGCCTAGTGGCTGAGCACCCGGACCGGTTCGCCCGGGTGGTGGCGGCCAACACCGGCCTACCCACCGGCGACCAGCCCATGCCGGACGTCTGGCTGCGGTTCCGTGAGGTGGTCCGCACCGCGCCGGCGCTGAGCGTGTCCCGGTTGGTGCAGTCCGGCTGCCAGACCCAGCTGCCCCCCGAGGTGCTGGCCGCCTACGAGGCGCCGTTTCCCGACCCGACGTTCACGGCCGCGGTGCGGGCCATGCCGAACCTGGTGCCGACCACCCCCGACGACCCGGCGAGCGAGGCCAACCGGGCCGCCTGGCGACGCCTGGCCGCCTGGGATAAGCCGTTCTTGGTGGCGTTCAGCGACGGGGATCCCATCACCGGTGCCGTGGCGCCCATCTTGGCCCGCACGATCCCGGGCGCGGCGGGCCTGGAGCAACCGGTGATCGCCGGAGCCGGCCACTTCCTGCAAGAGGACGCGGGCGAACGGCTCGGCGCGGTCATCGCCGAGTTCATCCGCGCTCACCCGGTCGCCTAGCCGGCTAGTGACGGCTGCCGCGGCCAACAGCTACCTGCGTCACGTCCAGAGCGGAGAGAACACCATGAGCGTCACCAGTAGCGCCGCCGTCGGCGGGCGGTCCAGAAGCCTGGTCCTGACGGCGATGATCTTCGCGGTCGCGATGACGTTCATCGACCAGACCATCGTGTCGATCGCCGCGCCTCAGATCCAGCACGACCTGGGCCTGTCGAGCAGCGGCATGCAGTGGGCGATCAACGCCTACCTGCTGGCACTGGCCGCCTTTTTCGCTTTCGGCGGCCGTCTGGCCGATACGGTCGGGCACCGCAAGATGGTCGTGCTGGGGGTGATCATCTTCGCCGGCTCGTCGGCGCTGTGCGGCCTGACCCCCAGCGGCGGGATCGCCGAGACCTGGCTGGTGGCGTTCCGCGCGGTGCAGGGCCTGGGCGGGGCGATCATGTTCCCGGCTGCGATCGCCATCGTGGTGCAGACCTTCGACCTGCACTCGCGCGGCCGGGCTCTGGCCTTGTTCTTCGGCGTTGCCGGCGGCCTGACCGCGATCGGCCCGATCGCGGGCGGTTACCTGCTGGAGTGGACCTGGCGGGCGATCTTCTGGATCAACGTCCCGGTCGCCCTGATCGCCCTGGCGTTGATCGCCATCTCCAAGCCTGTCACCGAGCACCGCCCCGCGCGCATGGACTACCGCGGCCTGGTCCTGATCGTCGCCGGCGTGGGCCTGAGCGTGTTCGGACTGCAGCAGTCCTCCATCTGGGGCTGGGGCAACCCGGCCATCGAGGTGTGCATCGTCGCGGGCCTGCTGATCCTCGGAATCTTCGTCGCCGTCGAGCGGCGGACCGCCTCACCGCTGATCAACGTGCATATCTTCGCCAACCGGGCGTTCGCCGTGGAGAACGTCATCCTGTTCATCGCCATGATGGCGTTCATCCCGGTGTTCTTCTTCGTCAGCCTCTACGGGCAGATCGCGCTGGCGGAGAAGGCGACGACGGCCAGCCTGCTCATCTTGTACTTCTTCCTCGGCTTCGTGGTCTGCGCGCAGATCGGCGGCCGGATGCTGGATCGGACCGGGGCCAAGCGGCCGGTCGTGCTCGGCTGCGTGCTGGCGGCGGTCGGGTTCGCGCTGTGGGCTGGGAAAGCGACCGACCTGCACCCCGGCGCCCAGGTGATCTACATCATCATCGCCGGGGCCGGGATGGGGCTCATGCTCGGCCAGGCCAACACCGACGCGGTGAACCGGGCCTCGCGGTACTCCTACGGCGAGGCCACCGGCATCACCCAGACCGTCCGCAACTACGGCGCCAGCGTCGGCTTCGCCATCTTGGGCACCGTCTTGATCTCGGATTTCCGCTCCAGCATCACCTCCTCGCTTACCGCCAAGGGGCTGCCCGGCCCCGCGGCGGCGGCGGAAGCGGCCAAGATCGCCCAGCTGCAGGGCGGGAGCGGGAACATCGCCGCCATCCCGGCGTTCATCCGCGCCGACTTCGCCAGCGCCATCCAGGACGTGCTCATCGCGATGGCGGTGATCATGGGAGTAGCCGCGCTCGTGGCCCTGCGCGGCCTCAAGCGGGGCCGCCAGGACGACGCCGAGACCGCCGCGACCGACCGCGAAGGCCAGCTGCCCGGCGACGAGCCCGATGCCGTATACCCGACCTTGCGGTAGGTCACTCAGGAAGCCGGCCCGGTGCCGACGTAGAGGTCCACGCGCAAGCGTCACATGCGTTCGGCAGGCTCGTCCAGCGGCCCGGCCACCACGTCGATGGGCCCGGTCGCGTCGTCGTCCAGCGGCTCGGGGACCTCGGGCAGCACCTCCTTGACGTAGTCCCGGGTCGCGGCGGTGGTGCCGACGTCGCGGCCCGCGGCCTCGGACATGTACCAGCGGTGCTCGAGGACCTCGTGGAAGATCTCCGCCGGGGCGAGCCGACCGCGCAGGTCCGCGGGAATCGCGGCGATAACCGGGTCGTAGATCTCCTCCAGCCACCGGTTGGCCGCCACGATCTCGGAGACCGGGCGGCCCTCCTTCTGCTCCAGGTAGGCGCGGAAGCCGGCGATGTCGTTGAGCAGCCTGCGCGCCTGGTTCTCGCCGGCGTCGATCCCGGTCCGCAGGAAGAGCTGCTGGGCGAAGTGCCCGGTTTCCGCGACCCGGGTCCGCACCCGCAGCTTGTTGCCCTCCGGGGTGGGGATCAGCTCGACCTCGTCGGCGTCGAAGCCCAGCTTGTTGAGCCGGTGCAGCCGTTCAGCGATCTGGCGCCGCTGATCCTCCGGGCGCAGGATCTCCTCGCGGGTCAGCTCCTGCCACAGCGACTCATATCGCTTACCCAGCTCGTCGGCGATCTCGAACGGGTCGATGTCGAACGAGAGCAGCCCTCCCGACTGCAGGTCGAGCAGCTCGCCAGCCACCCGTTCGATGGCCAGCTCGATGTCGTACTTGCGCTGCCCGTCGGTCAGCGCCGGATGCTGCTCGCTGGTCTCCGCGTCGACCAGGTACGCCTCCAGCGTGCCCGCGTCGTAGACGAACAGCGTGTTGGACAGCGAGCAGTCGCCCCAGAAGAACCCGGACAGGTGCAGCCGGACGAGCAGTTCCACCAGCGCGTCGAGCAGCCCGTCGACCGGCTGGACCCCCCGCGGATGCGAGAAGACCGCCCGGTACGTGGTGGAGAAACTGAGGAACTTGGTAACCAGGATCGCGTCGCTCTCCTGCTGCCGCGGTTCCGCCTCGCCCAGATCCACCGCGATCCCGATCGCCTCGACGGCCGGGATGTTCAGGTCGGCCATCGCCCGCAGCAGCCGGTACTCGCGCCGGGCGAGCCGCTCGTTCAGCTCCTTGAGCGCGTACAGGGTGCCGTCGTCGTATATAAACCGCACGACGTGCCGCGAGATGCCCCGCTGGCGGATCTCGACCAGCCGGTCGTCCCGCCACTGCGCCAGCGGCACGGACCACGGCAGGGTCAGCAGCCCGGCCGCGTGGTCGGCCGGGGGAGTGAAGACGAACCGCACGTGAACAGTCTCCCGCATCGCCGCCCGGCCGGCGAGCGGTCCTAGCCGAGCTGGGCCGGCGACATGTTGGCGCCGCTGATCACGACCGCGACGTGCTCGCCCGGCGCGGGCTTGTACGCCCCGGCCAGCAGGGCCGCGATCCCGACCGAGGCGGCGGGCTCGGCGGCGACCCGGAACGCCTGCCACAGGGCCCGCTGCGCGGCCAGGATCGAGTCGTCGTCGACGAGCAGCACGTCCTCGACGTAGGACTGGGTGATGGGGAACACCAGCTCGCCGATCCGCCGCGGCGCCAGGGCGTCCGCCGCGACGCTGCCCGCGGGCGCGTCGGCGGGCTGGCCCGCGGCCCGGGCGTAGGTCAGCGTGGGCGCGCCCTCCGGTTCCACCCCGATCACGCGGACGTCTCCCGCGAACCAGGAGGCGACGCCGGCCAGCAGGCCACCACCGCCGACCGGGACCAGTACCGTGTCCAGGCCGTCGGCCTGCTCGGCCAGCTCCAGGCCCAAGGTGGCCTGGCCCAGGATGGTCTCGCGCTGGTCATAGGCGTGCACGCTCATCGCGCCCGAACTCCGCTGGAAGTCCTGAGCCGCGGCCAGGGCGTCGGCGTACCGCTCGCCGGTGACCACCAGGTCGGCGCCGAGCTGGCGGATGCGCTCGATCTTGGTCGGCGCGGACACGGTGGGCACGAAGATCTTCGCCGGGACGCCGAGCCGGTGCGCGGCGTAGGCCACGGCCACGCCGTGGTTGCCGCCGGACGCCGCCACCACCCCGGCAGGCGGCACCTCGCGCAGCAGCAGGTTCGTGAACGCGCCCCGGGCCTTGAACACGCCTGCGCACTGCAGTTGCTCGAGCTTGAGCGTGCCGGCCGGCAGGGCCGCCGCCGACTCGTCGAGGTCGCCGAGGCTGACCTGGATGACCGGCGTCCGCCGGATGTACGGCCGGATCGTGTCGTAGCAGCGGCGGATATCGTCACGAGAGATCACTTCTGCACGATACCTAAGGGGAGACACAGGCTGATGGAGCAGCGATCGGTGTCACGGGAGACGCTGGCCGCACAGGCCCTGGGTGAGGCAGACCCGGTATCGGGCGGCCTGGCCCCGGTCATCAGCCCGGCCACGAACTACGAGCGGCAGCTGGACGGCTCCTACCGGCAGGACCGCGTCTACACCCGGGCCGACAACCCCACCTACGAGCTCGCCGAGCGAGTCCTCGCCGCGCTTGAGGGCGCGGACTGCGCCTGCGCCATGTTCGCCTCGGGCATGGCCGCGGCCACCGCCGTGTTCCAGTCCCTGCTTCCAGGTGATCACGTGCTGGTCTCCCGGGTGCTCTACTGGGGGGTGCGGAAGTGGCTGGCCGAGTTCGCCCTCACCTGGGGCCTGGACGTGGAGTTCACCGACACCACCGACCTCGGCGCGGTGGCGGCGGCGATCCGCCCGGGCCGGACCCGGCTGCTGTGGGTGGAGACCCCGGCCAACCCCATGTGGGAAGTCACCGACCTGGCCGCGGTCTGCGCGCTCGCGCACGCCGCGGGGGTCCGGGTGGCCGTCGACAACACGGTGGCGACCCCGGTGCTCACCCGGCCGTTCGAGCACGGGGCCGATCTGGTCGTGCACTCGGCCACCAAGTACCTGAACGGCCACAGCGACGTGCTGGCCGGCGCGGTCCTGACCGCCCGCCGGGATCCGTTCTGGGAGCGGATCCGGTCCTGGCGGCGCAACGCCGGCGCCGTGCTCGGACCGTTCGAGGCCTGGCTGCTGCAGCGGGGCATGCGCACGTTGTTCCTGCGCGTGCACCGGGCCTCCGAGAGCGCCCTGGCCATCGCCACCCAGCTGTCCGGGCATCCGGCGCTGACGCAGGTGCTGTACCCGGGGCTGCCCTCCCACCCCGGCCACCAGATCGCGGTCCGCCAGATGAGCGGCGGGTTCGGCGGCATGCTGTCGATCCGGCTGGCCGGCGGAGCCGAGCACGCCACCGCGGTGCTGCAGGCGGTCCGGGTGTTCAAGCGGGCCACCTCGCTGGGCGGGGTGGAGAGCCTGATCGAGCACCGGGCCGCGGTGGAGGGCCCGTCCTCACCCGTGCCCGCCGACCTGCTGCGGCTGTCGATCGGTATCGAAGCCCTCGGCGACCTGGTCGCCGACCTCGACGCCGCGCTGCGTGAGGCCGCGCCATGACCGAGCTGCCTGGGCCGCCTGCGGCGGCTGAGCTGCCTGGGCCGCCTGCGGCGGCGGGCCTGACCGGGCAGGTCGCGGCCGCCCTGGAGAAAAGCCTGCTGCCCTCGATCATCGCCCGCGGCGCGGCGCTGCGGGTAGTCGGCGTCCAGGACGGGGTCGCCACGCTGGAGCTGACCGGATCTCCGGGCGCGGTCGTGCCGCTGGCCGCGCGCATCGAAGCCCAGATCCGCGCCGCCGTCCCGGGCATCACTGGCGTCCGGATCGTCACCCCCGGCGACCCGGCACCGCCAGAAGCTGCCGCGACCCTGGCCGAGCAGGCCCGCCGCATCATCGACAGCGAAATCAATCCGGCCATCGCGGCCCACCGCGGCCGCGCTGTCCTGGCCGGCGCGGAGGACGGGTGGGTCCGCATCCGCCTCGACGGCGGATGCCAGGGCTGCAGCCTGGCCGAAGTGACCGTCCGCCAGGGCATCGAACCGCTGCTGCGGGCCCGCCTGCCCGGTATCGTCGGCGTCCTGGACGTCACCGATCACCAAGCCGGAACCCAGCCGTTCTTCTCCCCGGAAAAGCGGTGACCGCGCCGCGGGTCCTGCTCCTGGTGCCCGCCCGCACCTACCGCGCGGCTGACTTCCTCACCGCGGCGAGCCGGCTGGGACTGGACCTGGTGGTCGGCAGCGACGGGGCGCTGCCGCTGGGCGGCCGTCCGGTCGTGCCGGTCAGCCCCGGCGACCCGGAGCGCAGCGCCGACCGGATCATGGCCAGCACCGGGCCGGTCGCCGCGGTCGTGGCCGCCGACACCCCGATGCTGATCCTGGCGGCGGTGATCGCCGGGCGGATGGGACTGCCGCACAACCCGGTAGACGCGGTGACCGCCGCCTGCGACAAGGCCGCGCAGCGACGCCGGTGGGCGGCCGCCCAGGTCGCCCAGCCGGCCTTCCGGGTGGTGCCCGCCGCGGCGACGGAAGATGCGCTGCGGCAGGCGGCGGCCGAGGTCGGCGGGCCGTGCGTGGTCAAGGCCACCTCGCTCAGCGCCAGCCAGGGGGTCCTGCGCGCCGACGACCCGGCGGCGGCGGTGGCCGCGGCCCGGCGGGTGCGAGAGGTCCTGGCCACGGCCGGCCGGCCCGGACCCGAGCCGCTCCTGGTGGAGGAGTACGTGCCGGGACCGGAGCTCAGCATCGACGGCCTGCTCACCGCGGGAGCGCTGACCGTCACCGCCGTCTTCGACAAGCCCTGGACCCCCGAAGGCCCCACCTTCGAGGAAACGCTGCTCATCACCCCCTCCCGGCTCGCCGAGCCGGTGCTCGCCGCGGCCATCGACGCCGCCGGGCAGGCCGCCCGCGCCCTCGGCCTCACCCACGGCCCCATCCACGCCGAGCTGCGCATCGACGAACGCGGCGGCCAGGCCCGGCCGGTCATGCTCGAGCTGGCGGCCCGCTGCATCGGCGGCCTGTGCTCACGCGCGCTGCGGTTTCCTGGCGGCACCAGCCTGGAGGAGATGGTGCTGGCCCACGCCCTGGGCCGGCCCGTCCCCGGTCACCGCGACGGCCGGCCGTCCGGCGTGCTCATGCTGCCCGTGCCGCGGCCCGGCGTGCTCCGCGCCGTCGAAGGCCAGGCCGAAGCCGCGGCCACCCCCGGCATCACGGGCCTCAGCATTACCATCCCGGTCGGCCAGCGTGTGCGCCCGCTGCCCGACGGGGACCGCTACCTGGGCTTCATCTTCGCTGAGGATGACACCCAGGACCGGGTGGAGCGGGCGCTCTCCGTCGCCCGCGACCGGCTGCGGGTAGTGATCCAGTGATCGGCCCGGTGATCGGCACTGTGCGAGACTTGCTGCCTATGACCGAGCACACCCATCACCACGACGAAGACTCGGCCTGTGCGGTAGCCCACGGAGCCGTCGCGCCGGTCACCGGAACGGCCGGGACCCGCGACGCGGGGGAGCGCACGCTGGTCGCCGTCTTCGCCTCGCCGGTCGCCGGCTACCTGCTCCGATACGGTGCGGACCTGGGGTTCCGCGGGTTCCTGCTGGAACCGGACCCGGCGCGCGCGGCCGGAGCCGCCGCGCTCGGGTTCCCGCTGCTGACGGCCGCGCCCGACGACCTCGACGACTCCGCGGACGTGATCGCCACCGACCACCACCGGCCCGAGCTGGGCCTCATGCTCCGGGACGTCGCTGGCTACCAAGGCGAGGTGGATCGGGGTCATGGGCAACCCGCGGCACGTCGGACCGCACGTGCAGATGCTCACCGACCTCGGTGTCCCGCCGGACGAGATCGCCCGGGTGCACCGGCCGATCGGGCTCAACATCGGCTCGCGGACGCCGCCCGAGATCGCCATCTCGGCCCTGGCCGGCCTGCTGGCCGACCGCAACGGCCGTTCCGGCGGATTCGAGTTCTAGTTCGACGCTCCAAACGGCCGAATGTCAGTACCGAGAGTTAATCTCAGGTTCGGCATTGGACCAGGAGCGTGATGACTATGACCAACTCCGCCACGCAGGCTCGGCCTGCCAGCCGCAGCGGCACTCCCCGGCCCAAAGGGCGGCCGGGCCGTAAGCCGAAGGGCAGCATGCCCGTGGTTGTCCCGGAGACACCCGGCAAGCCCGATCCCGACCACGTGCTGACCTGGCGGCAGCGCAAGATACTCCGGACGATCCGGGAGTCGGTCCAGCAGCGCGGCTACCCGCCGTCGATGCTGGAGATCGGCGAGGCGGTCGGCCTGACCAGCACGTCCAGCGTCTCGTACCAGCTCAGCATCCTGCAGCGCAAGGGCTACCTGCACCGGGACGTGGGACGGGCGCGGACCATGGAACTGCGCCTGCCGGGCCGGCCAGGCATTCCTGGCCTCGATATCCCATCGCAGGAGGCGGAGGGCACGCTGTTCCTGCTCAAGGTGGTCGGCGATTCCATGATCAACGCCGCGATCGCGGACGGGGACTGGGTCGTGGTCCGGCAGCAGGACGCGCAGGACGGGGACATCGTGGCCGCCACGGCCCACACACCGATCCTCAGGGACGAGGCCAGCATCGTCGGCCGGGTGGTCGCGGTACTTCGTCGGGTCTGAGCGACCGCGGACCCCCGCGAAATCGAATCAGCGAGGTTGGGCGGCGGCGGGCATACTCGCCCGGCGCGTTCGGTTGCACCCGATAGCAGTCTGCGCACTTGCGCACGTTAGGCTGAAACCAGCCTAAGCGGGGGCAAAGGCACACGGGAGGCGGCTTTGGCCGGGGCGTTTTTCCGGCACCGGGGACTCATCGCGTTCTCCGCTGGGGGCGCGATGGCCGAGGCGATCGTGCTCTCGTACCTCGCGCCCTCCGCCCGGCCGCTCGCGCCGCAGGTCACGGCGCTTCCGCCGCTCGCGGCCTACCACGACCTGCGCTGGCTGTTCGCGTTCAACCAGTCCTGGCTCGGCTTCACCTCCGTACTGGTGGTACTGGTGGTGGTCCGGGCGGCCGTGGACGCGGTCCTGATCCAGCTGGCCTGGCCGCGCCAGCCCGATTCCGCGGTCCAGCCCGATCCCGCGATCCCGAGCCTGGCGCGGCCGCGTTTCCTGACCTCCGTCGTGTCCTGCATCGTGCTGACCGTGCTGGTCGGGCTGGTGTTGTCGCCGGTGGTCACGCTGATGTTCGGGGTGGCCCTGCTCCCGTTCTCCTGGCCCTACCTGGCCGCGGTCCCGATCCTGCTCGGCACCGCGGTGGCGCTGAGCCAGGGCGGCGTGGGCCAGGCCTGGTGGCGGCGGCTGCCCCCGGCGCGCACCGCGGCCTGGGTGCTCGCGACGTTCCTGATCTTGTCCCTGGCCTCGGCGCTGATGGCGCACCTGGACACGGCGGGCATCGTGGCCGTGGCCGGGCTGGCCGGGGTGCTGGACGCGCGGGCCTGGTACGGGCTCACCACCGCGGCCGTCCGCCGCTCGGCGGAAAAGCCGCTGCACCCCTGGCACTGGCGCGCCACGCTGCAGCAGATCCGGCGCTCGTTGCACGGCCGGACCAGCTGGGTGCCGGTCGCGCCGCTGGCTGCGGTGATGGTCATCGCCCTGGTCGTGGGCGTGACCCGGCTGGCCTTCACCGGCACCGTGCGCTTCGCCCACGACACCAGTGAGGTGGTGGCTAGCGCGGACGAAGCGGCCGGGCTGATCCCGTCCCGCGGATCGGACCAGGGCGGCCAGAGCAAGACCGTAACCGCCGCCAAGCCCGAAGGCGCGGTGCTGGTGGTCGAGGGCTTCGGGTCGAGCTGCTGCCACGCCGCCGACAGCCTGCGGGCGGCCGAGCCGGGCATGCTCGTGCGTCAGTTCTCCTACCTCGGCCTGAACGCCGCCGGGCAGCCGATCCCGTACGGCCCGGCGGCCGGCGACCTGTCCATCCAGGCGCTCGGCGACCGGATGGCCGCCCAGGTGGACCAGCTCTCCCAGCAGGCTGGCGTGCCGGTCGACGTGGTGGCCGAGAGCGAGGGCACCCTCGGCCTGTACGCGATGCTGGCCCGGCACCCGCACGTGCCGGTGAAGTCGGTGACGCTGCTGAGCCCGATCGTCGAGCCGGACCAGCTGGGCCAGGCGGGGGGCACCGTGCCCGGCGCCGCGCTGACCACGCTGAACAACCTGGTCGGCGGCATGTCGCCGTACGGCAGCTCGGGCGCGCAGGAGCTGATCGATTCGGTCAGCAAGGTCGGCGCCCGGTACTTCGAGGAGGTCAGCCGCGACCGGACGCTGCCCTGGCTGGCCGTGATCCCGCTCGCCGACGCGGTGACCCTGCCCGCGTGCCCGTGGCCGCAGAACGTAATCTTCGTCGACGCCTTCCACGGCGGGCTGCTCGGCAACGCCTCGGTCCGGCAGCTGGTCGAGGGCTTCCTGACCGGCGGCGACGCGCAGGTGGACAGCGCGTCCCAGCGGCAGCTGCGCAGCACGGCGGAGCTCATCGCGGCCGCGGCCACGGCCTGGCGGATGCCCGAACTCAGCGCGTCCTGTCCCGCCGCGGGGAGCTAGCTGGCGCGACGCGCGGCGATCCGCTACGCTGAGCCGCGTGACGCGAGCAGCTCGCCCCCCCAGGCCAACACAGCAGTGGTGGCGCCGCCGGTAGGCGGCCCGCTGATTCGCGTTGTTTTTGCAACACAGCGACACCGAAGCGACCGCCCGGAAACGGCGGCCGCTTTTGCGTTTCTCCGGCCGCCTCCCGGGCCCGAACCCCGGAGGGGCCACGTGGACGCCCACCGCACGGAACTGACGACCCGCGGCGGCGTGCGGGTCATCCGCACCGCCACCCCGTTCGACCCGGCTGAGCTCGACCGGATCGCGGCGCTCGTGGACGAGCGCCGCGGCGGCGTGATGAGCTCCGGCATGGAGTACCCCGGGCGGTACAGCCGCTGGCACATGGCCTACGCCGACCCGTGCGCCGAGATCATCGCCACCGGGCGGCGGATCACCGCGCGGGCCCTGAACGACCGCGGCCGGGTGCTGCTGCCGGTGATCCGCGCGGCCATGGCCCGGACGGGCCAGCGAAGCCATCGACGAGGACACGGTGGTCATCCCGGAACCCGGCCGCGACTTCACCGAGGAGGAGCGCAGCCGGCGGCCCACGGTGTTCAGCGCGCTGCGGGAGATCGCGGCGGCGTTCGGCTGCGCCGACCCGCATCTGGGCCTGTACGGGGCGTTCGGCTATGACCTGGCCTTCCAGTTCGAGCCGGTGCGGCTGCGCCGCGAGCGCCCGGCCGGGCAGCGCGACCTGGTCCTGCACCTGCCCGACGAGATCTGGGTGCTGGACCGCAAGCGTGAGGAGGCGGTCAGGTACGCCTACGAGTTCGAGGTGGACGGCGCGTCGACGGCCGGGCTCGAGCGCCTGACGGCTGGCACGGTCCCGCAGCACGATCCACGCTCCGTTCGGCCAAAAGATCTTCCTCCACCGCCGGAGCCGGGCAGCTACGCGCGCGTCGTCGAGGAGGCGCGGCAGCGGTTCGCCCGCGGGGACCTGTTCGAGGTGGTGCCGAGCCACGTGTTCCACGGGCGGTGCGCGTCGCCGGCCGCGTTCTATGACCTGCTGCGGCAGCGCAACCCGGCGCCGTACGAGTTCCTGTTCAACCTGGGCGAGGGGGAGTACCTGGTCGGCGCGTCGCCCGAGATGTACGTCCGGGTCACCGGGGACCGGGTGGAGACCTGCCCGATCGCGGGCACGATCGCGCGCGGCGAGGACACGCTGGAGGACGCGGCGAACATCGCCACCCTGCTCGGCTCGGCCAAGGAGGAATCCGAGCTGACCATGTGCACCGACGTGGACCGTAACGACAAGGCGCGGGTCTGCGTGCCCGGCTCGGTCCGGGTCATCGGGCGGCGCCAGATCGAGATGTACAGCCGCCTCATCCACACCGTGGACCACATCGAGGGCCGGCTGCGGCCGGGGTTCGACGCGCTCGACGCGTTCCTCACCCACATGTGGGCCGTCACCGTGACCGGCGCGCCCAAGACCTGGGCCATGCAGTTCATCGAGGATCACGAGCAGACCCCGCGCCGCTGGTACGGCGGGGCGGTCGGCAAGATCGGCTTCGACGGGTCGATGAACACCGGCCTCACCCTGCGGACCGCGCACATCACCGGCGGGATCGCCGCCGTGCGCGCGGGCGCGACGCTGCTGTACGACTCGATCCCCGACGCCGAGGAGAAGGAGACCCACATCAAGGCCCGGGCCCTGCTGGAGACCCTGGCCGAGGCCGGGCGCGTGGTCCAGGGCGACGCGCGCCCCGCGGCGAGCGTACCTTCGGACGGCGGCCGCGGCCTGCGGATCCTGCTGGTCGATCACCAGGACTCGTTCGTGCACACGCTGGGCGACTACTTCCGCCAGCACGGCGCGGAGGTGACGACGCTGCGGTTCGGGTTCGCCCCGGCCCTGCTGGACTCCTACGCGCCGGACCTGGTGGTGCTCTCGCCCGGGCCTGGCCGCCCGGCCGACTTCGGCTGCGCGGCGCTGCTTGACGAGGTGTACGCGCGGGACCTGCCGGCGTTCGGCGTGTGCCTGGGCTTGCAGGCCATGGTGGAGCACGCCGGCGGCGCGCTGTCGCTGCTGCCCGAGCCCGCGCACGGCAAGCCGGGGCTGGTCCGGGTGGCCGGGCCGGAAATAGACAGAGCGCTGCTGGCCGGGCTGCCCGCCGAGTTCACCGCGGGCCGCTACCACAGCCTGTACGCCCCCGCCGACCAGGTGCGCGGCGGGTTCACCGTGACCGCCGCCACCCCCGACGGCGTGGTGATGGCCATCGAGGACGCCCAGGCCGGGCGGTGGGCGGTGCAGTTCCACCCCGAGTCGATCCTGACCGCCTCCGGCCGCGCCGGGCACCAGGTCATCGCCAACGTCCTTGACCTGTGCCGGGCCCGGGTCGGTTCCCTCCGCTGACCCGGGCCCGGCACGTCTACTTAACCGGCGAGAGCGTGATGACGTTGCTGTGGCTCGCCCGGTAAGTGGAATCACCCGCGAAGACGCACTTGAACTGCATCTTCGCCTTCGGGGTGACGTCGAAGGTGATCGCGCCGCCGGTGCCGGTCGCGCCGGTGGCAACGACCTTCCACCGCGGCTTGACACCCATCCTGGCCTCCAGGGCGACGGTCTCACCGGCGACGCCCTTGTGGTCCGAGCTGAGCACGCCGGTGACCGCGTCGACGTGATGCTTGCCGTGGGCGACCGCCCTGTTGCTGATCGACAGCCTCGTCGCGTCCAGCTTTGGCTTCGGGGCGGCGCTCGCCATGCTGGCGGCGGCCATGATCCCGCCCGCGGTCAGCGCGGTCGCGGCCATGGCCGCGGCGACTCGGGCCGGAAGGGTCACGCGGATGGCGTGCATGAATTTCTTTCTCCATTCTTCTGCGCAGGCCTCAGCCTGGGTTCCTGAATTCCAGCGGCTTACCGGTCTCGATCAGGCTCTTGAGGCTCGACAGGATCATCGGCCAGCCCGCCGCGACCACTTTGAGGAAGGAGCCGTCGGACACCAGGTCCCGGTGGATCACCGTCAGCCGGGTCACCTGGCCCATCGCGACGAACTCCAACCGCACGACCGACACGGACCCGCCGTTGGCGTCGAGGTGATCGGTCTGCAGCCACTCACAACTCAGCCGCTGGGGGTCTTCCTCCGCGTCGGTCTGAAACTGCGTCCCGGCCAGCCAGCGAGGCACCAGCGCGGGATCGTTCAGCACCGCACGGACCTGCTGCGGCGTGGAACGCAGGTAGATCGCGAACCTCAGGCTTCTTATCGCGGACATCACGACTACTTCCCGGGCCCGTTGCCGTGGCCGTTTCCGCCTCCGTTGCCCGGAGAGGTGGTCGGCTTGCCCGGCGGGGCGGTCGGCTTGCCCGGCGGGGTGGTCGGCTTGCCCGGCGGGGTGGTCGGCTTGCCCGGCGGGGTGGTCGGCTTCCGGCCGTGGCTGGCGTCCGTCGGCGAGACGGTCTGGCCTACCCGGCGGCCGGGCGGACTGGTGGCGCCGGGATGCGGGACCGAGGCACAGTAAGCCGCCACCTGGTCGGCTCCGCCCGCCGCGTTGACCAGGTTGCGGAAGGCCACGGACCGTTGACTGGCGTTGCCGTGCTCCTCGGCGTGCTGGTAGGCGTTGCACAAGCCATACACGGCAGCACCAGTGACCGACGGCCCGGCCGGGTGACCACTGCTCTGCGGGGTCGGTGCGGCCGAGCTCTCGCGCACGCCGGGAGCGGCGATCGCTTCATGGGCGATCTTCTGCAGGGCACCCGGCAGGCTGCCGGTGTAGGCGGCCGCGACGCCGCCGCCGAGGACGGCAATCACCGCCGCGCCCGCCGCCGCGGCGAACCTGGCGCCGAGCGGCGGAGCGATCAGTCTTCGGCCGCCGCGAGCGCGGTCGGCCGGGCATCCCCGGCCGACCGGCTATTTCGCGGTATACGGTCAGTGCCTGTCCCCATCCGGCGACCTCCCGCCGGTCCGGCGGCGCCTGCAGCGCCACGAGAACCTCCGCCACCGGGCGTAGGTCGGCCGGGACTTCCTCGGGACGGCAGTTTCCGGACAGGAGCGCGTCCAAGGCTTGAGCTTCCGGCCGGGTCTGCCAAGGGAAAGTAGGCATGTCGCTGTCCGAAACGCCGCGGTCGGTCATCGCGTTACGCCCGCCTCGGCCAGCAGGCTCGCCAGCCGGTGCAGCCCGCGGTGAGCGGCGATCCGGATGGCACCCGGAGCTGCGACCCAGCAGCTGCGCCACCGCCTCGGTGTCCAGGCCGGCCACGACCCGGAGCATGATCACTTCCGCTTGCATGGGCGGCAGGCTGGCGATGACTCCCATGGCCGCCCGGGTCGCCAGGTTCTCCAGCGCGAGGTCGGCCGCGTCCGGGCTGCGCAGTCCCTGGAGGTCGGCCAGCGTGAGGTCCGGCAGGGCTTCCAGCGAGGTAGCCGGGCGCCGCATCAGCTGCCTGGTCTGGTCGATGACTCGCCGCCGCGCGGTGGTGAACAGCCAGGCCCGCCAGTTCTGCTCGGTACCGCGGAACCTGGCCAGGCCGCGGACCACGTGCGTCCATGTCTCCGCGGCGATGTCCTCGGCCGCATCCGGTGCGAGGACGTGCAGGTAGCGCAGCAGCGTGGGCTGACCGTCGTGCCACAACGCGGCGAAGGCAGCCTCATCGCCCTGCTGGGCCGCGGCCAGGACGGCAGGGAAGTCCTCTCCGATCACGGGGCCGGGACAAGCTGAAGAAAGCCGTTAGGCGCCACGCTGGCAAACCGCCCGGGCGGCTGATTGCGTTACACCCCCGCGAGGATTCGGAGCAGGCGGCGAGTACTCACCCTGATAACCGGCGCGGTCCTCTCCCGCGTTACACAACCTGTGTCGTGGCCGGGAGAAAGTCGGAGGTCCCCGGTAGTGTGCTGTGCCATGAGGAGCGTGGAACCCGAGGTTTTCCTGGTCGCCCGGCCGAAGGTCGACTACGACGCGATGGCCGCCTACCTGCGCGAGGTGGGCGGCGAGCGGTGGCTGGAGCGGCTGGACCGCGACCAGCTCGGCAACGACGCGCAGGACCTCGCCGAGTTCGCCGGGAAGATGTGCTACCGCTCCTGGGAACCCGGCCTGAACCCGAACGTCCGCAAGGTCCGCGACGACCAGGCGGAGTACCTGCAGAACATCCTGAAGCAGGCGCACGGCTCAGTGCTCGAGCACGCCAGCTTCACCTTCGTGCTGCACAACGCATCCCGTGTCCTGACCCATGAGATTGTCAGGCACCGGCCGGGGACGGCGGTGTCGCAGGAGTCGCTGCGGTATGTCCGGCTCGATGAGCTGCCGTTCTGGTTCCCCGAGTGGGCCCAGCAGGACGCGGAGCTGATGAAGCGGGCCACGGCCCTGCTGGGCGAGCTCGAGCAGTTCCAGCTGTGGATGGCCGGGCACTTCGGACTGGACGACGACGACACCAAGATGCACGAGAAGAAGGCCAAGACCTCGTTCATGCGCCGGTTCGCCCCCGAAGGCCTGGCCACCGGGCTGGTCTGGACGGCGAACATCCGCACCCTGCGGCACACCATCGAGGCCCGGACCGACCAGGGCGCCGAAGAGGAGATCCGCCTGGTGTTCAACAAGATCGGCGAGATCATGCGCGAAGAGGCGCCGGCCCTGTTCGGGGACTACACGGTGACCGACGGCACCTGGATCCCCGGCTGGCGCAAGGTCTGAGCCGTGCCCGAGGTAACGGCCGGTTCCACGTCCGGGTACCTAAAGCTAGTCGCCTAGACCGCCCAGGTCGTAGCGGACCAGGTCGCCCGGGGCGCCGCGCTCCCGGAGCACCTGCACGGTCTTGATGATCATCGCGTCCGGCCCGCTGATGTAGATGTCCCGGCCGGCCCAGGTCGCCTTGGCGGCCAGCTCGGGCACCGTGCCGTACATGACGTCCTCGCGGGTCGGCTCGTCGGACACCGCCGGGATGACCTGCAGCCACGGGTAGGCAAGCTCCATCTGCTGCAGCTCGGCCAGGTCGTACAGGTCCTGGTGGCGGCGCGCGCCGAAGTAGAGCACGACCTCACGGCGGCGCCCAGGGGCGGGCGCCCGGGTGATCGCCTCGATGATGGCCCTGATGGGCGCCAGGCCGGTGCCGCCCGCCAGGCACAGGACGTCCCGCGGCGAGTCCGTATTCGCGGTCATCGTGCCTTGCGGCGCGCCGAGCACCAGCGGGTCCCCGGGCCGGACGTGATGGACCAGGGCCGGGCTGACCAGGCCGCCGGCGATGGCGCGGACGTGCAGGCGCAGCGTTCCGTCCGGTCGCGGGGCGTTCGCGATCGAGTACCGGCGCCACAACCGGGGCCAGTGCGGCGTCTGCACGCTGACGTACTGGCCGGGCTGGTAGCTCAGCGGCTGTTCGGGCGCGACGGTGAGCACCGCGATGTCGGGCCCGCGCAGCTCGGTGGCGGTGACGGTGGCGATCCACCAGGCCGGGGCGTGCTCGGCGTCTCGCTCGGCGGCGTCGATCATGACGTCTACGGCGTGGTCGAACGCGCGTTCCCAGGCCCGCTGGGTGGTCTCGTCCCAGCCCTGCGCGGCGAACCGGTGCAGCGTGGCCAGCAGCGCGCGGCGGAACATGCCGTAGTGCTTGTCCCGGACGCCGAACTTGCGGTGGGCGCGCCCGAGCTGCTCCAGGTAGGGCACGAGCACCGCCGGGTCGTCCTGGTCGCGAGCGATGCGGACCAGGGCGCGGAAGAACCGCCCGCGCTGCAGGTCCATGGCGGCCGGGAACATGGCCCGGATCTCGCTGTCCATGGCGAACAACTGCCCGTAGAAATAGGTCATCGCCGCGTCAGCGGTCGGTTCGAGCAGAAACAATGAGGCTTGAGCGGGATTGCCGGTCACCCCACCTGTACCGTTGAAGGGCGGGGACCCCTCACCATGGCGCGGCGATCCGCCACCTGCCGACATTTTCACACTCTCAGTGTTGCATTAGGCGCGGAACGCTACCATCGATTCCCGGCAAGTCGGGATCAACCGGTGCAGGCGATTTTCCCGGTGGGCGGGCCTGACGCGGGCGTGATGGACCATTATGGGCAGTGGAACCTTATGTGCAGGAGGACGACGGATGGGCCGCCCGATAATCGGCATCACCGGCGAGCTCGAGGCAGCTCGCTGGGGCAACTGGATTCGCGAAGCGGTCGTCTCGCCGGTGAGCTACACGCGAGCCGTCGAGCGCGCGGGCGGAACGCCAGTCATCTTGCCGCCCGTCCCCTCAAGTTCCGTGCCCAGCCTGGTCGCCAAGATTGACGCCCTGGTCGTGGCGGGCGGCCGGGATGTCGACCCCTCCCTCTACAACGAGGCCCCGCACGACCAGACCGACGTCCCCGACCACCGGCGGGACCGGTTCGAGATCCTCCTGACCCGCGCGGCGATCGAAGCCGACCTGCCCTTTTTGGCCATCTGCCGGGGCATGCACATCCTCAACGTGGCCCGCGGCGGCACCCTGATCCAGCACCTGCCCGACCGGCTCGGCAGCGAGAGCCACAAGCCGGACCCGGTGAAGATGACCATCCACGACGTGGAGATCAGCGCGGCGAGCAAGCTCGGCCGAGTGCTCGGCGCCACCGCGCAGGTGCCCGCCGCCCACCACCAGGGCATCGACCGGATCGGCAGCGGGCTCCTCACCGTGGCCTGGACGCCGGACCAGGTGGTGGAGGCGGTCGAGCTGCAGGGACATAAGTTCGGCATCGGCGTGCAGTGGCGCCCGGAGGAGGGCGACGACGCGCGGATCTTCGAGGCCCTCGTGGCCGCCGCCAAGCCCGCGACCGCCCCGGCGCCCGCCGCCGAGGTGACCGGCCGGTCCAAGCGGAACTCCAAGCGGCACGCGACCCGTTCGTTACGGCCGCGTTAGCTGCGCCCGGGCTCCGGCTCATTGTTCAGCCCGGCCCCGGGCTTCGGCCTACTGGACAGGCCGGGCCGCACGGGTGCGGGTTGCCCTTCCAGCCGCGGCGGCGCAGGATGGGCGCCGGGGCGGCGAGGCGGTGGGGCAGGGCGCCGCGGCGACGAGCTAGCGCGGAGCGGGTCCTTGCGCCGCTGGTAACGGGCCAGGGCTACAGCGGGGGCTGGTAGTTGCTGACCCAGTGGACCTGGAGCCAGGCCATGAACGTGGACCAGGCGCCGGTCACCTCGAGCAGGCCGACGCAGACCAGCATGGCCCCGCCGATCCTGGTCACCAGGCGAGCCCGCCGCCGGGCGAAGGCGAACGCCCGCATCGCCAGCTGGAAGCCGAGCGAGACGAGCAGGAACGGGATGCCCAGTCCCAGGGCGTAGACGAAGGCCAGCAGCGCGCCCCGCGACACGGTCCCGCTGGAGGCCGACAGGGCCAGCACGGCGGTGAGCGTGGGCCCGATGCACGGCGTCCAGCCGAGCCCGAACATCACGCCGAGCAGCGGCGCGCCGGCCAGGCCCGCCTTCGGGCGGGCGGACGGGCGCACGATCCGGCCCGCGAACGAGAACCGGTCGAACACCCCGGCGAACAGCAGCCCGAGCAGGATGGTCAGCCCGCCCAGGATCCGCGTCAGCAGCTGCGCGTGCCCGGTGAGCAGGTGCCCGAGCCCGCCCAGCGCCGCCCCGTAGGCGACGAACACCACCGAGAAACCCAGCACGAACAGCGCCGTCCCGGCCACCACCCGGGCCCGGGGCGCGCCAACCGCGGGCACGGCGGGAGCGACGGGCCGCGTGGCCACGACCACGGCCGGGCCCGCGCCGCCCTCGGCCGCGACGGCCGGCTGGGCCACCGCCGGAGCCGGCGCTGAGCCCGAGGCGCCGGCCATGCCGGTGACGAACGACAGGTAGCCGGGCACCAGCGGCAGGCAGCACGGCGAGAGGAAGGTCACCGCGCCGGCCGCGGCCGCCACGGGCAGGGCCAGGATCAGCGGGCCGGAGGTGACCAGCTGGGCCGCTCCGCTCATGTGCCCACTATGCCACGCGGGCCAGAGCCGGTCGACGGCGGGCTACTACATCATGTAGTCGAGCCAGCCGACGACGACGCCGGCGCCGGCGACGCCGACGAGGGCAGCGCGAAGACCAGGACCACGTAACAGGCCAGCGCGACCGCGAAGGCCAGCGACATGCCCAGGGACGCGCCGTTGGCGCCGCTGCCGGTGAAGCCGAGCCCGGCGAAGCCCGCGGCCAGGATGGCCAGCAGCCCGACCGCCGACAGCCAGATCGACAGCGGGTGCCGCACGGTGATGGCCCGGATCAGCTGGCCCAGCGCGGCGACGAACAGCAGGATGCCCAGGATCACGTGCAGGGCCAGGTCCGGGCTGGAGAACAGGCCGATGGACTTGGTCGACGTCGGCGCCGTCCCGTACAGGTTGTAGATGATGCCCAGGATGAACTGGACGATGAGCATGATCACGGTACCGAGGCTGGACAGTCCGCAGCCGGACCAGCCGGCTCGCCTGAGCCTGCCCCGTCGCCCGCGCGGTGGTGTGTGTCTCCGACATTCGTGAAATCCTAACCGGGGCCAGGCTCGCCCCGCGGAGCGGCTATGGTTGGCCAGGTGAGATCGGTCCTCACCCGCCCGCAGTCCCCGGCCCGGCCCGCCCATGCGCGCGGCCGCTGGCTGCTCCTGGCCGGCCTGATCGCGTTCGCCGTGGCCCTCGGCAGCTACGTGATCTACATGGTCGGCCACGTGAAGGGCTACACCCTGGACCCGGTCGACTTCGCGGTGTACCGGTCCGGCGGGCTCATCGTCCGGCACATCAGGCCGTACTACGACCCGCACCTGGCCTCGCCGCTGTACGACTGGGTCGGGTACGGCAAGCTCCACCTGCCCTTCACCTACACCCCGTTCGCGAGCCTGGCGTTCGCGCTCGTCTCCTTCGTCCCGTACCAGCTGTCCCTGAAGCTGTCCGTCGCGGTCAACCTGATCTCGCTGCTGGCGGTGGTGTGGTTCACCCTCGGCGGGCTCGGCTACCGCCGGCTCGTGATCCGGGCCGGCGCGACCCTGCTGGGCACGGCGGCGGTGCTGTGGACCGAGCCGGTGCTGCGGACCATCTACCTGGGCCAGATCAACCTGGTCCTGCTGGCCCTGATCATGTGGGACCTGTGCCAGCCCGACACCCTGCTCAACACCGGCAGGAGCCGCTGGTGGAAGGGCTTCGGCACCGGCATCGCGGCCGGCATCAAGCTGACCCCGCTGATCTTCATCCCGTACCTGCTGGTGGCCAGGAAGTTCCGCCAGGCGGCGCTGGTCCTGGCCGGGTTCGTGTTCAGCGTGCTGCTCGGCTTCGTCATCCTGCCCGGCGACTCGAACAAGTGGTGGTTCGGCGGGCTGTTCGCCCAGGGCGGGCGGACCGGGTTCCTCGGCTGGGCGGGCAACCAGTCCCTCGACGGCCTGATCACCAGGCTGGCCGGCAGCATCAACGCCGGCCATGTGGCCTGGATCGTGATCGCCGTGCTGGTCGGGGTGGCCGGGGTGATCGGCGCCGGGCTGCTCGACCGCAAGGGCCACGCCGTGCTCGGCCTGCTCATGGCCGCCCTGACCGGGCTGCTGGTCTCGCCGGTCAGCTGGGATCACCACTGGGTGTGGATCGTGCCGGGCGCGATCGTGGCCGCGCACTACGCGGTCCAGGCCTGGCGCCGGGGCGCCCGGCGCACGGCCACCGCGTGCGGGCTGCTGGCCGTGGCCATCGTGGCCTGGTTCGGGGCCTGGCCGACCCGCTGGTTCGGTGTCCATCCGCCCAACCTCGGCGAGGACTCGCTCGGCCTGCTCTGGATCCCGAAGAACACTCAGCCCTATTGGTACCAGTGGTACGGCGACCAGCGCTGGTTCCCCGAGTACCACTGGCACGGGCTGAACCTCATCACCGGCAACGCCTTCATCCTGGCCGGGCTGGGCATCTTCGGGGTGCTGCTGGCCATCTCGCTGCTGCTGCCCGCGGCCAGGAAGGACCACGACGATGAGCCTGGGCGAGATCCAGCAGGTCAGCGAGGGGATCTACGCCTACCTGCAGCCTGACGGCAGCTGGTGGCTCAACAACACCGGCTTCCTGGCCAGCCGCGACGGCGTGATCAGCGTCGACGCCACCTCCACCGAGCGGCGGACCCGCGCCTACCTGGACGCCATCGCCACGGTCACGCGACCGGCCGGTCCGCACCCTGGTCAACACCCACCACCACGGCGACCACACGCACGGCAACTACCTGTTCGGCGGGGCGACCATCGTCGGCCACGAACGGTGCCGCGAGGCGATCCTCGGCACGCCCGTGCCCCCGCCGGCCGGGGTGTGGACCGACGTGGACTGGGGGCCGCTGGAGCTGGCCCCGCCGTTCCTGACCTACACCGACGGCGTCACGCTGTGGTCCGGTGACCTGCGCTGCGAGGTCCGCTACGTGGGCACCCCGGCGCACACCACCAACGACTCGATCGTCCACATCCCCGAACGGTCCGTGGTCTTCGCCGGCGACCTGCTGTTCAACGGCGGCACCCCGTTCGCGCTGATGGGCTCGGTCAGCGGCTGGATCGAGGTGCTGGAGACCGTGCTGCGCCCGCTCGGCGCCCGGACCCTGGTGCCCGGCCACGGCCCGGTCTGCGGCCCCGAGGTCATCGACGACGTGCTGGCCTACCTGCGCTTCGTGCAGCGCACCGCCCGCGAGGCCAAGGCGGAAGGCCTGTCCCCGCTGCAGGCCGCACGGGCCGTGGACCTGGGTGAGTTCAAAGATCTTCTTGATGCCGAACGGATCGTGGGGAACCTTCACCGGGCCTACCTCGAGCTGGACGGTGGCGAGCGCGGCGCCCCCATCGACCTCGTCCAGGCCCTGGGCGACATGGTGGCCTACAACGGCGGCCGTCCCCTGACCTGTCACGCCTAGAGTTGTGACCGTGGCGTGGCTCAACGAGGAAGTCGCGGGGCTGCTCCGGGAGTACGCCGAGCTGACCCAGATCACCGGCGGCGACGTGTTCCGGGCCCGGAACTACGAGAAGGCGGCCCGGTCGGTCCGCGGCTGGGGCGAGGACATCAGCCAGCTCGACGCCAAGGGCCTGCGCGCCATCCCCGGCGTGGGCGCCTCGATCGCGGCCAAGATCGCCGAGTACCTGGCCACCGGGCGCATCGCCGCCCTGGACGAACTGCGGGCCAAGATCCCGGCCGGGGTGCTCGAGCTGACCCGGGTGCCCGGCCTCGGGCCGAAGCGCGCGTTGCAGCTCAACCACGACCTGGGCGTCTCGTCGGTGGACGAACTGGCCGCGGCGGTCAAGGCGGGCCGGCTGGAGGGCCTGGCCGGGTTCGGCGCCCGCAGCGAAGAGCGCATCGCCAGCGGCATCGAGGTGTACCGCCAGGGCCGCGAACGGGTCCTGCTCGACGTGGCCCTGCACACCGCGACCACCATGGTGGAGGCGCTGTCCGCCGTCCCCGGCTGCCAGCGCTGCGCCTACGCGGGCTCGCTGCGGCGCTGGCGGGAGACCGTCGGCGACGTCGACATCCTGGCCGCCGCGGACGATTCGGCCCCGCTGATGGCGGCGTTCAGCGCCGGGCACAACGTGATTGCCAGCGGCCCGACCAAGACCTCCATCCGCATCTCGGACGGGCCTGCAGGTCGACCTGCGCGTGGTGCCGCTCGACGCGTGGGGAGCGGCGCTGCAGTACTTCACCGGTTCTCAGGCGCACAACGTCGCCGTCCGGCAGATCGCGGTGCGGCAGAAGCTCAAATTGTCCGAGTACGGACTATTCGATACCGAGACAGGGGAGCTGATCGTCTCGCGCACCGAGGAGGAGGTCTACGCCCGGCTCGGCCTGGCCTGGATTCCGCCCGGCCATGCGCGAGGACCACGGCGAGGTCGAGGCGGCGGCCCGGGGCGAGATACCACGTCTCGTTCGGGAAAAAGATCTGAAGCGGCGACCTGCACACGCACACCAACCTGACCGACGGGGTGGCCAGCCTGGAGGACATGGTGGCCGCGGCGGCCCGGCAGGGTTACGAGTACTACGCGATCACCGACCACGCGCCGAACCTGTTCTTCCAGCGGATGACCGACGAGAAGATGCTGGCCCAGCGAGAGCAGGTGCGGGCCCTGGACGCACCGCTGGAGCTCCTGCACGGCACCGAGCTCAACATCGCGCCGGACGGGTCGGTGGACTGGGACGAGGCCTTCCTGGCCGGGTTCGACCTGTGCGTGGCCTCGGTGCACTCCAACTTCGACCAGCCGCGGACCGAGATGACCCGGCGTTTCGTCACCGCGTGCGAGAACCCGCGCGTCAACATCATCGGGCACCCCCTCACCCGGCGGATCGGGCGGCGGCCGCCGGTCGACGTGGACTTCGGGGAGCTGTTCCGGGCCTGTGCCCGCACCGGGACGGCGCTGGAGATCAACGCCTCGCCGCAGCGGCTCGACCTGCCGTCGGACCACATCCGCGCGGCCCGGGACGCGGGCGTGGTGTTCGCCATCGACAGCGACGCGCACTCGGTGGCCGACCAGGGCAACCTGCCGTACGGGGTGGGCACCGCGCAGCGCGGCTGGCTCACCCCCGACGACGTGATCAACACCTGGCCCCTGGACCGGCTCCGCGTCTTCCTGCGCAAGGGTCGGCGTAGAATCCGGACCAGGGCCGGAGGCAGTCACGACTGCGGATGGTTGCGGATGACGGCGATCAAGGTCGGCTACGAGCAGTTCATCCCGCCGCGCGTGCCGCCGGGGATGTGGTTCGATCCCGACACGTGGCTGATCCTGCCGCAGGGCGTCCGGCCCGCGAGCAAGGGCCGGGTGGCCGCCTCCTACGCCCTGGCCATCGGCCTGTTCATCGCCACCCTCGGGCTCGGTTACCTCATCTGGGCGGCCGTGGCCTGGGGCCAGGGCCAGACCCCGGCGCAGCGGCTCCTCGGCCTGCGCTGCTGGCGGCGGGACACCGGCCGCGTGGCCGGCCGGAAGCACCTGGCGCTGCGCCAGGTCACCGGACTGTTCCTGAACGGCGAACTGCTGATCGGCCCGCTGCATCTGGATGGGCAGCAAGGAACTGAACTCGGTGGGCGACGTCTTCGCCGGCACCGTGAGTTCTGTACGACCCGAATCGGCTCCTCCACCGGTGAGAAACGGCCCGCCGGCCGGTCTATACGGTTAGGCGGCCGGCAGGCCGCGGGAGGACACATGGCAGGGCAGGCCGGCGCGAGGTGCGCGCCGTCGGGTGCGATCACGCTCCTGGCCAGCGCGATCAGTTACGCGCTGGCCGCGTGCGTGCAGGTCGCGCCGGGGGAGATGACGCTGCCTACGCCGTGCGCGGACTGGGATCTGGAGGCGCTGCTCGCGCACCTGGCCGCGTCCATGGCCGACCTGGAATCGGCCCTGCGCACCGGGCACCTCGACCCGGAGCCCGACGACCCCGCGACCCCGGATCCCGGCCCGATGGCGACGACCCGGTCGAGCTGCTGCGCGACCGGGCCGCGAACCTGCTGTTCGCGTGCTACGCCCACCACGGCCCCGACCGGTTCGTCCTGGTCGGCGGCCTGCCGCTGCCCGCCGAGATCGTGACCTGCACCGGCGCCGTCGAGATCGCCGTGCACGGCTGGGACGTCCGCGCGGCGCGCGGCCGCGGCGGCCCGATCCCGCCCGCGCTGGCCACCCGGATGCTGCGGCTGTCGCCCCTGCTGGTCACCGGGCGCGAGGGCCTGTTCGGCACCCCGGTACAGGTCCCGGCCCAGGCCAGCCCGGGCGACCAGCTGGTCGCCTACCTCGGCCGGCGCCCGGAGCCTCCAGGATGAGCCCCTAACGGATGAAACCCGGTTTCACCGCCCTCTAGCGCCCTCTAGCAGGTGAAACCTGGGATTCACCGCGCTACCTACCCGCCCGCGCGCCGGAACACGCGAGCCATCGCCTAATGTTGTTACCGGTGAGTAGCATTTCGTTCCTCGGGAGGGTGACGTGCCCCGAAGCTCCGCGCCCTGGTCGCGGCGGGTCAGACGGCGGTCTACGGGCCCGACTTCTCGGTGGTGCCCGCGGTGGCGGCTCTGCTGGCCAGGGGGGACGACCCCCCCAGACCCCCCCGCGAGGCTATGGCCGGCGGCGACCGCCCGTCCACCCCCGAGCAGGTGCGCGAGCGGGCGCTGGAGGCGCTGGCCGAAGAGATCAGGCTGATCCTCGACGAGGGCGTGGTCGCCGCTCCGGAGGACATCGACCTGTGCCTGATCCTCGGCGCCGGCTGGCCCTTCCACCTCGGCGGGATCACTCCGTACCTGGATCGCAGCGGCATCGCGGAAAAGGTCACTGGGACCCGGTTCCACCTCTTATCCTCGGGGGGACGCCCCCCCAGACCCCCCCGACATGGGGGGCTTCCCGCCCCCCATACCCCCTGGCCCCCCTGACCCCCCTTGGGGGGCTGCCCGCCCCCCATACCCCCCGGTAAGGTAGCGGGATGACTCCGGTATTCGGGCTCTGCGACGATTACGTGACGCGGTGGGCGGCGCTGGATCCGGTCGCCGCCGGGATGCAAGGTCTGAGCGGCGCCTTCGGCGCGGCGACGGACTACAGCCCGGATGGCTACGCCGCCCGGGCCGAGCTCATGACCGTCACGCTGGCCGCGCTCGAGCCCATGAGCGTGACCTCAGCGGCGGACCGGCTGGCCGCCGGGTTCCTCCGCGAACGGCTCGAGGCTCAGCTGGCCTGGCATCAGCTGAACGAGCCGCTGCGGCTGGTCCGGGCCCCGATTGGGCTGATCGGCGCCGTCCGGGACAGCGTGGACCTGCTGCCGCGCGATGGCGACGACGCGTGGCGGAACATCGCGGCGCGCCTGGCCGCGATCCCGGTCATGTTCACTGGCTGGCGGGCCAGCCTGGACACTGGGCTAGCTCAGGGCCTGACCGCGGCGCGCAGGCAAGCGGTGCAGGCCGCGGTGGATGCCGATCATTGCGTGGGAAGCCATGACTTGCTGGTCGCCTCCTACGGCGACGGCCCGCTCGCGGCCGAGCTTGCGGCGGCCGTCAGGCAGGCCTACCAGGGATACACGGAGATCGCACGCTACCTGCGCGAGGACTACGCCCCGCGGGCCACCGAGGTGGACGCCGTTGGCATCGAGCGGTACGCGGTCGCGGCCCGGCTCAACCTGGGCGCGGACATCGACCTCAAGGAGGCCTACGAGTGGGGCTGGGCCGAGCTGGCCCGGATCGAGGCCGAGATGACCGCCGAGGCGAACGCCATCCGGCCCGGCGCGAGCCTGGACGAAGCAACCGCCATTCTCAACGAGTCCGAGTACGTCATCTCCGACGACGCGTACCTGGCCTGGCTGCAGGACCGGCACGACCGGGCCATCGAGCAGCTTGACGGCGTGCATTTCGACATCCCCGCTCCGCTGCGCCGGATCGAGGTGGTCCTGGCCCGCGATTCGACCTCCGGAGCCGCCTACTACACCGGGCCCAGCGAAGACCTGACCCGGCCCGGGCGAACCTGGTGGCCGCTGGGCGGACGGGATCCCCACGGCCGGTTCGAGACCTGGTCCGAGCTGTCCACTGTCTTCCACGAGGGCGTGCCCGGGCATCATTTGCAGGTCGGCGCGGCCAAGACCGCCGGGGACCGGCTGTCCCGCTTCGCCAAATCCAACTTCGTCAGCGGGCACGGGGAAGGCTGGGCCTTGTACGCCGAGCGCCTCGCCGACGAACTGGGCTGGTTCACCGAGCCGGGCACGCGACTGGGCATGCTCGGCGGATCGGCGCTACGCGCCGCGCGGGTGGTCATCGACATCGGCGTCCACCTGGACCTGCCGCTGCCGGACGGCTCCCGGTGGACCTTCGACAAGTCGTGCGAGGTGCTGGGCCAGTCAGGCCGCGGCGAGCCGCACCGGATCCAGGCCGAGGTGATCCGCTACTTCGGCTGGCCGGCCCAGGCCATCTCGTACAAGCTCGGCGAGCGAGCCTGGCTGGCGGCCCGGGCCGAGGCGATGCGGCGACCCGGTTTCGACCTCAAACGTTGGCACACCGCCGCGCTGAGCCTCGGCCCGATCGGCCTGGCCGGACTGGCCGAAACGCTGGCCGAGGTCGACCTGTCGTAAGCCCTGAGCTCAGGGGACGATGCACACGACCGAGATGACCGCGGCGTGCCGGGCACTGACCATCACGGACAACGGCTGCGAGCAGGTCTGCTCCAGGTACTGACCCGAGCCGGTCACGGTTTCGATGTCCGGGGAACGCCCGGCTACGTGGTACCGGCCGGGCGGCAGCCAGGCCGAAAACTTCCCCGACGCCCCGACCCCGACCTGGACCGGCCGGTGTCCGGTCGCGGTGAAGGTCACCGTGCCGGGGATCGGCCGCTCGCCCGGCTGCTGCCCGCCGGGACCGATCGCCCCGCCTTCGATGAGCAGCTTGCCGGTCACGTGACCCGTCGCCCGGGCCGGCGGATGGCTCGCCGAGTGCTCCGCCGCGCTGGCCGCGGTGCACCCGGTCAGCAGCAGCGCGCCCAGCATGCAGGCGCAGGTTCGCCACTGGTTCATGATTGCCCTCCCCGCTGTCTGGCCTCTTAGACGCGCCGCCCGCGCACGCGGTTGCGGCCTGTTCAGGTCCGCAGCAGCGTCGCCGCGAGGCTGTCGGACAGCCACCGGGTGAACTCCGTAGCGCTCCAGCCGCGCTGGACGACCAGGAGCCGGTAGAGGTGGCCGTCCATGAGCGCCCAGCAGAGGTCGGCGGCGCGTTGCTCGGTCATTCCGGCGGCCAGCCCGTCCAGGGACGCGAGGTACCGGATGAACGCGGTCGCGCCGAACAGCCGGTTGCGACCCGCCTCGCCGAGCAGTTCCGCGGCGGCCGGGTCGACATCGGCCGCCGCGGTGAGCACCTCGCCGATCGGCGCGATGCGCGCGGCGACCTCGGCCACGGTCTGCACCCAGAGCATGAGCGCCTTCCGCGGGTTGGGCTCGGCCCGGATGGCCTTGACCGCCGGGCGGTCGGCCATGGCGATCGGCTCGTCGTCGCCGGCGATGGCCCAGTCCAGGGCCAGCTTGAGCAGGGCCGCCTTGCCGCCCACCGAATTGAAGACGGTGCGCCGGCTCACGTGCGCGGCCTGCGCGATCCCGTCGATCGTCGTGGCGGCGTAGCCCTGAGCCAGGAACAGGTCGTGAGCCGCGGCGACGATCGCCCGCCGGGTGCGCCGGGCCTGCTCGTCGCGTACCTCGGAGGCGTACCGCTTGGACGGCTGGCTCGCCGGGCTCGGCACGTAGGCCGGCTCGCTCGCCGGGCTGGGCAGCTGGCTGGACACGTTGGCCGGCTCGCTCATCGCGGCCCGTCCTTGACCTTCCCGCGAATTCGATGCACTATAGGTGCAGTAATCACATTACGAGTATACCAAAAGCGGGTGGTTGTGATGCGCGTAGCGATCATCGGCGCGGGCCCGGCCGGGCTGTACACCGGGGCGGGCCTGGCCCGGCGAGGGCACGAGGTGATCGCCGTCGAGCGCGACCCCGGGCCCGCTGCGGACGGTACCTGGCCGCGGCGCGGAGTCATGCAGTTCCACCACGCTCACGCGTTCCGGCCTCAGGTCGTGCAGGCGCTGGAGCAGGAACTACCCGAGGCGCTGGGGCAGTGGCTGGCAGCCGGCGCGGAACCGGTCCGGCTCAGGCTGCCCGACGGCCGGGAGATGCCCGCGGGCATGCGGTCCCGCCGGATGACGTTCGAGCGTGCGCTGCGGGCGGCGGCCCTGACCGTGCCCGGGTTCGAGGTGCGGCGCGGGCACGCCGAGGACGTGATAAGCCGGCACGGGCGTGCCGACGGCATCCGGGTCGACGGGGTGATCCTGCCGGCCAACCTGGTCATCGACGCCTCAGGCCGGGCCGGGCGCGCGACCCGGTCGCTGCGCCCCGCGGTGACCAGCGGTGGCCGGTGCGGCATCGCCTATGTCGACCGGCAGTACCAGCTGCTGCCGGGTGCCGAACCGGGCCCGCTGGTGAACCCGATCGCGTGGCAGGCCGAACTCGACGGCTACCAGGCCCTGGTCTTCGTGCACGAGCGAGGCATCTTCTCCGTCCTGCTGGCCCGTCCCATCGCCGACCCGGTCCTGGCCGAGCTCCGGCACGAGGCCGCGTTCACCGCCGCGTGCCGGGCCATCCCGGGCCTGGCCGACTGGACCGACCCGAACCGGGCCCGGCCGATCACGCCCGTGCTGCCCGGCGGCCCGCTGCTCAACGCGTACCGCGGCCAGACCGGACCCGACGGCCGGCTCGCCCGGCCGGGACTGGTCTTCGCCGGCGACGCGGTGGCCACCACCACACCGACCTTCGGCCGCGGCGTCGCGACCACCCTGCTCCAGGCCCAGCAGCTGCTGCGGCTCACCGACGAGCACGGCACCGACACGGGCGCGCTCGGGGAGAGCTTCGATGCCTGGTGCACCGAGTACATCAAGCCTTGGGTCGATGACCACATCCAGATGGACGAGGCGATCCAGCGGCGGTGGGCGGGGGAGGGCGTCGACCTGAGCCAGCCCCTGCCGTCCGACCTCATCCTGGCCGCGGCCGAGGCCGACCCCGGCATCCGCGCCGTCGCCGGCGGTTACCTGAGCATGACCGAGCTGCCCGCCTCGCTGCGGACCGCCGAACCCCGCGCCCGCGCGCTCTACGCCAGCGGCTGGCGTCCGCGCCCGGCCCCCGGCCCGGGCCGCGCCGAGCTCGCCGAGATCGTGCTCGCCGCCCTGCGCGTCGCGGCCTTACCTGCCGCGGAACCGCGGACTAGGCTCCTGACTGGACCGGCCGGTCCGCCCTGAGCCGCAGGAGGCAAGCGATGGCGTCGTACGAGTCCGTGATCGGCATCCTGGAGGCTGAGCTGACCGCGGTGGCGGACGCGTTCGGCGCCCTGACGCCCGATCAGTGGCAGCGCTCGACGCTCCTGGTGCCGGTCGACCCCGACCTGCCCAAGTGGACGGTGTTCGAGCTGGCCGGCCACTTCGACATCGCCATCGGGCTGACCCGCATGCTGATCGCCGAGCCCGAGGAGACCCAGCCGGGGCGGGACCGGACCAGCTTCTTCATCAACCCGCGTTCGGAGACCGGTCCGGTGGTGTACTCCTACGCCTACACCATGGTCGAGGGCAAGACGCCCGCCGACATGCCCGGGGTGCTGGCCGAGACCTTCGCCAAGACCGTGTCCGAGGCCCGGGCCGTCCCGGCCAGCCTGGTCGGGCCCGGCTACTTCGCGCCCATGCGGGTCGATGAGTTCGTGGCCAGCCGCATCGTCGAGGCCGTGGTCCACGGCATCGACCTGGCTCAGGCGCTCGGATTGCCGTACTTCGCGACCGCCGACGGCATCGCGGTGACCGCCGCGATCCTCGATGACCTGCTGACCCGCCGGACGACCGGCCGCCGGCCCGCGGCACTGTCGGACGACCTGGAGTGGGTCCTGGCCGCGTCGGGCCGGGCTCCCGACGACGACAGCCGGCTGCCGCTCATCGGCTGACCCGCGGCTCAGTAGCGGATCGAGATCTCCCGGCCCTGGCCGTCGTACTGCGGGACGGACGGGATGGCGACCGCCTGGCCCGCCGCGATGCGCCGGGCGCTCCAGGCCACGGCGGCGGCGTCCAGGATGTCGCCCAGGAGCGCGGCGGGATGACCGCCCGGGATCTGGATTCCCGCCCGGGCCAGCAGCTCACGCCGCAGGTCACGCCCGGCGCCGGTGTGCTTGCTGGCCGCCAGCGGCACTCCGGCCAGCGCGCCGAACGCCAGTTCCGGATGCACCTCGTACAGCGGGTGCCCGCAGGTCTCGCGGTAGTGGTTGGCCTCGAGCAGCTTGGCCCGCAGGCCCCACGCCTGGATGCTGAAGCCCTGGCCGGTGAGCTCGCGGCAGCGCTGGTTCGCGGCCCGGTAGCTGGTCTGCGCCCAGACCGCCCGGGGCGGGATGGCGAAGACGGAGCTGCGCCGGGGGCCGAGCAGGCCGCGGGCGGCCCGGTCCGCCTCACGCCAGCCCGTCTCCAGCAGTCCCAGCGGCATGTCGATCCCGACAAGCGTGGTGCCCGCCGCGTCCCGTTCCGGCGCGAGCAGCACGGCCAGGGAAACGCCGGCCGTGACCGTGACGGCGGGCCCGGTCTCCGCCGGCGGCACCTCGAGTGACACCGCCACCCAGCCGCCCCGGCACGCGTCCACGCCCGTCACGCGCAACCCGCTGCGGCGATCCACCCGCGCTCTCCGGCTCGCTTTTCTCCGGTATTGTCCGGCGAGGCTACCATCTCGCTGGTCACCGAGCCGCTAAGGTTTCCTGGTGGCCGAGGGGATAGCCAGCGTCACTGAGGAACGGGCGGTCGCTGCCGACGCCGGCCCGGTCCTGGCCCGCTGGACCGCGCCGGACGCGCTGTCCAACCTCGTCTCCGTCCTGGAGCTGGCCGCCGACGGCCAGGTACGGTACAGCGCCAGCACCAGGCGGCCGACCGCCGCGACCGTCAAGCTGGTCGAGGATGTCCTGGTGGCGGGGGACTTCTACGACTCCGGCGAGCCCATCGCGGCGTTCGCGTGGCCGCTGCTGATCCAGGTCGGCGGCCTGGCTCGTCTAGTCGGCACCCGGCTCGAACTCTCCCCGCGCGGCCACGCGGCGCTGGCCCGGCCGTCCTACGAGGCGCTCGGCGCGCTATGGGCCAGGTGGCTGGGCAGCGTCTCGACCGATGAGCTGGCCCGGATCGAGGCCATCAAGGGGCAGCGCAAGCCCGGCACGCTGACCTCCGCGATCACCCGGCGCGCCGCGGTGGCCGCGGCCCTGGCCGCGCTGCAACCCGGCGCGTGGACCGGCGCGGGCAAGCTGCTCGCGAGCCTGCGGGCCCAACAGCCGCCGCTGGTGGCGGCCCGGAGCCTGCGGGCGCTCTGGCGGCTGTACGTCGTCGACTCCTACTTCGGATCACTCGGCCACGCCGGCTCGCGGACCTGGGACCTGGTCGAGGGCAGGTACGCGCTGTGCGTGCTCTTCGAGTACGCCGCCACCCTGGGCCTCATCGACGTGGCCTACACCGACCCCCGCGGCGCCCGCGACGACTACCGCGCCCTGTGGGGCGCCGACCAGCTCAGCTGCCTGTCCCGCTACGACGGCCTGTCCGCGGTCCGGGTCAACGAGCTGGGCGCCGCCGTGCTGCACGACCCCGACGCCCTGCCCGGCCTCGGCCTGCCCGTCCCTCGCCGGGCGTGAATGGGATCCGAGTCATATGGCGGATGTCCGTCGGCCGCGGCGGCGCAGCATGAATTCAGGCCCGGTCCGGCCAACCAGAAGCCGTGTTGGACCGTCATAAAGTGGACGCGAGATGACAAAGCGATCACGTGGAGGCGACATGAAGCGGTCGTGGCTGACCCGCGGGGGACTCACGGCCTGCCTGGCCCTGATCCTGCTCATCCCGGCGACCGCGGCCCTCGCGGCCCCGGCCGGCGACGGGCCGCCCGGGTTCTGGTGGGGCACGGACAGCTTCCCGGTCTCGGTGCCCGGCAGCGCGCCGTACAGCATGCCGTTCCTGGGCGGGGCCTACGGCGGGTACATCGGGATGACCGGGAACTGGGCGTACTGGCAGGGCTGCAAGGGCGGCTTCATCGCCTTCTCGGCGACCAACGCGGCGCAGGCGCACACCAACTTCACCAAGTACGGCAAGGGCGTCGGCGACGGCTCGTACTGGTTCATGGGCGGGCCCGGCGTGGACCCGCACTACAACGGGAGCACCGCCGAGGCCAGCGCGTGGGGCGCGCAGCAGGCCGCCCGGGCGCTGGCCGACATCGCCAACGGGCCCTTCGACTACAAGGTGGTGTGGATGGACGTCGAGCTGCCCGGCATCAAGCCGGCGGCCGACAACGGCTGGAACAACGTCTACACCTCGGCGTGCAGCGGAGTGATCAAGAAGAGCGGCATCCCGGCGGCCGTGGACCGCGCCGATTTCAACGGGTTCGCCAACTACATCACCGCTCACTCCTCGTACAAGGTGGGCGTCTACTCCACCGCGAGCGTCTGGACCTCGATCTTCGGCACCGGGAGCGCCTCGCTGATCCCGAACACCTACGAATGGACCTACGAGCCGGAGACCACCAACTACAAGGGCGCCTCCCCGTTTGGCTGGTGCCTGAACCACGGGTCCGGCCCGTGCGCGCAGTTCTTCGGCGGACAGACCAACGCCAGCAGCCACGCGCTCATGTGGCAGTGGTCCGGCGGCGGCGGGGTGACCAACGGCATCGGCGGGTTCAACGGCGACCTCGACCAGATCGACTCGAGCCGGCTGGGCTAGCGGGCACCACGGCCCGTTCGGACCAAATGTCTTTACCCTGTGCGGCGGGTCAGCCTTCCGCGGCGATCAGCGGCTCAAGCAGGATGTCGGGGTGCTCGCGCTGGACCTGGCCGAGCCGCCACTTGTCGCTGAACAGCGCGAGCAGGGCGCCGTCGTGGCGGCGGGTCAGCACCTCGGTGGCGCGCTGCCCGGCCAGGATCCGGGCGCCCTCGGCGTCGGTGCGCCGGGCCAGCGTGTAGTCCAGGTGGTCCAGGTCCGCGCGGGCGCCGAACTCGTGCTCGAGCCGGTGCAGCACCACGTCGTACTGCAGCGGGCCGACCGCGGCCAGCACCGGGGCCTGGTCGCCGCGCAGGTCGGAGGACAGCACCTGGACGACACCCTCGGTGTCGAGCTGCTCGATCCCGCGCCGGAACTGCTTCTGCTTGCCCGCTTCCTTGCCGCGCACCACCGCGAAGTGCTCGGGCGCGAAGCTCGGGATGGGCGGGAACTCGACCGGGACCTCGCCCGCGTACAGCGTGTCGCCGGGGCGCAGCGCGGTCGCGTTGACCAGGCCGATCACGTCGCCAGGGAAGGCTTCCTCGACGGTCTCCCGGTCCTGGCCGAACATCGACTGAGCGTACTTGGTGGCGAACGGGCGCCCGGTGGCGGCGTGGGTGAGCACCATGCCGCGCTCGAACCGGCCCGAGCACACCCGCACGAACGCCATCCGGTCCCGGTGCGCCGGGTCCATGTTGGCCTGCACCTTGAACACCAGGCCGGAGAACGGCGCGTCGACCGGGCGCGGCTCGCCCTTGATGTCCTCCCGCGCGTCCGGCGGCGGGGCGAGCTCGGTCACCACGTCGAGCAGGCGCCGGACGCCGAAGTTCGGCAGCGCGGCGCCGAACAGCACCGGGCTCGACACTCCGGCCAGGAATGACGCCATGTCGACACCCGGCCCGTAGATCTCGTCGAGCAGCGCCAGTTCCTCCTGCGCCGCCGCGTAGGCCTCGCCCGTCCCGCTCAGCGGCGGCCGCGGCGTCAAGCCGCGTCTCCAGGGCGCGCCCGGCCCCGCCCGGGGTCCTGGTGAACGTGGTGTACTCGCCGCTGGCCCGCTCGATCAGCCCGCGGAAGTCGCCCGCCACCCCGACCGGCCAGTTCACCGGGGCCGGGCGGAGCCCGATCCGCTGCTCGATCTCGTCGAGCAGTTCCAGCGGCTCCCGGCCCGGGCGGTCCCACTTGTTCACGAACGTGATCACCGGGACGCCGCGGCTCCGGCAGACGTCGAACAGCTTCAGCGTCTGCGGCTCAAGCCCCTTGGCCGAGTCGAGCAGCATGACCGCGGCGTCCACCGCCGACAGCACCCGGTAGGTGTCCTCGGAGAAGTCCGCGTGACCCGGGGTGTCCAGCAGGTTCAGCACCATGTCCCGGTAGTCGAAGCGGAGCGCCGCGGAGGTGATGGAGATCCCGCGGGCGCGTTCCATCGCCATCCAGTCCGACGTCACGCCCCGCCGGCCGGCCTTGCCGTGCACCGCGCCCGCCTGGGTGATCGCCGACGCGTGCAGGGCCAGGGCCTCGGTCAGGGTCGACTTGCCCGCGTCCGGATGGCTGATGACCGCGAACGCCCGGCGCTTGCCCGCTTCGGCCAGCACCTTCGAGTGAAGAAGCTTGGGGGACGTCGGGTCGGCGGCACGCGGAGGCGCCCCCGTATCCGCCATTGTCACTTACCTGAGGATACTGGGTCCGTGGACCGTGTCCTGACGATCCCGAACGCGCTCAGTGCCGCCCGCCTGGCCGGAGTCCCGGTCTTCTTGTGGCTGGTGCTCGGGCCCCGGACCGCTACCGCCGACTACTGGGCGGTCGCGCTGTTGATCGTGGCGGGCGCCACCGACTGGCTGGACGGCAAGATCGCCCGCGCGCTGAACCAGGGCAGCCGGCTCGGCCAGGTGCTCGACCCGGCCGCGGACCGGCTGTACATCGCGGCGACCATCGTCGCGCTCGCGGTGCGGGCCATCATCCCGTGGTGGCTGGTCGCCGTCCTCGCGCTCCGCGAGCTGGTCGTGGGCGGGGCGCTGGCCGTGCTGAAGCGCCGGGTCGGCTTCAGCACCTTGCAGGTCAGCCTGGTCGGGAAGGCTGCCACCTTGTGCCTGCTCTACGCCTTCCCGCTGCTGTTCCTGGGCGATCACCCCGGCTGGGGCGGGACGCTGGCCCGGGTCATAGGCTGGGCCTTCGCGATCTGGGGCACGGCCCTGTACTGGTGGGCCGCGATGCTGTACCTGGCCCAGGTGCGAAGCTTGGCCAGCAGCAGCGGGGTACATACCTAGGGTGGGCTCGCGGGGAAGGTAGAGCGCGGGAACCCGGGAAGGAGCTGCGAAACCATTGAAGGCCGTCGTCATGGCAGGCGGGGAAGGGACACGGCTGCGGCCGATGACCGCTAACCAGCCCAAACCCATGCTTCCGGTGGCCAACCGGCCGATCATGGAACACGTGCTGCGGCTGCTCAAGCGGCACGGGTTCGATGAGACCATCGTGACCGTCCAGTTCCTCGCCGCGCTCGTCCGGAACTACTTCGGGGACGGCGAGGAGTTCGGGATGAGCCTGCAGTACGCCACCGAGGAGATGCCGCTGGGCACCGCGGGCAGCGTCAGGAATGCGGAGGACGCGCTGCGCGACGAGCCGTTCCTGGTCATCTCGGGTGATGCGCTGACCGACATGGACCTGACCGCGATGGTCAAATTCCACAAGGAGAAGGGCGCGCTGGTCACCGTCGGCCTGGCCCGCATGCCCAACCCGCTGGAGTTCGGCATCGTGATCACCCAGGAGGACGGCCGGATCCAGCGCTTCCTGGAGAAGCCGACCTGGGGCCAGGTGTTCTCGGACACGGTCAACACGGGGCTGTACGTGATGGAGCCGGAGGTCCTCGCCGAGGTCCCGCCCGGTGAGATGGTCGACTGGTCCGGCGACGTCTTCCCCAAGCTGCTCAAGCGCGGTGCCCCGCTGTTCGGCTACGTCTCGGACGGCTACTGGGAGGACGTGGGAACCCACGAGAGCTACCTGAAGGCTCAGGCCGACGTGCTGGACCGCCGGGTGCAGACCGATATCGCCGGGTTCGAGGTCTCACCCGGCGTGTGGGTCGCCGAGGGCGCCGAGGTGGACCCGGACGCGGTCCTCACCGGCCCGCTGTGCATCGGGGACTACGCCAAGATCGAAGCCGGCGCGCACCTGCGCGAGTACACCGTGATCGGCAGCAACGTGGTGGTCAAGGAGGGCGCCTTCCTGCATCGCGCGGTGGTGCACAACAACGTCTACATCGGCCAGGGCGTCACCCTGCGCGGCTGCGTGATCGGGAAGAACACCGACGTCATGCGGCTGGCCAGGATCGAGGAGGGCGCGATCGTCGGGGACGAGTGCGTCATCGAGCCGGAGGCCTACCTGTCCGCCAAGGTGAAGGTCTACCCGTTCAAGACCATCGAGGCCGGCGCGGTGGTGAACAACAGCGTGATCTGGGAATCGCGGGGCCAGCGCACCCTGTTCGGCCCACGGGGCGTGTCCGGGCTGATCAACGTGGAGGTCACCCCCGAGCTGGCGGTGCGGCTGGCCAGCGCCTACGCCACCATGCTGCACAAGGGCTCCACGGTCACCACGTCCCGGGACGCGTCCCGGGCCGCGCGGACGCTGAAGCGCGCGGTCCAGAGCGCGCTCAACGCCAGCGCGATCAACGTGGTGGACCTGGAGGCCCAGCCGCTCCCGGTGGTCAGGTTCGAGACGGCCAGGGACCACTACAGCGGCGGCGTCGCCATCCGCACCACGCCTGGCGACCCGCAGTCCGTCGACATCATCTTCCTCGACGAGCGGGGCGCCGAGCTGTCCCAGGCCGACCAGCGCAAGCTGGAGCGCGTCTTCTCCCGCCAGGAGTTCCGGCGGGCCTTCCCGGGCGAGATCGCCGAGCTCAGCTACCCGCCCCGGGTGGTCGAGTCGTACACCCACGAGCTGCTTCGGTGCGTGGACATGAGCGGCGTGCGCGAAGCCGACCTGAAGGTGGTCGCGGACTGCGCGGGCGGCACCACGTCCCTGGTGCTGCCGAGCCTGCTCGGAAACATCGGCCTTGGGGAGGTGCTGACCTTGAATAGCCGTCTTGACGAGATATCGCCGACCGAGACCGTGGCCCAGCAGCGGGCGGGCCTGCAGCGCCTGGCCGAGATGGTGTCGTCGTCGGGGGCCGCGTTCGGCGTCAGATTCGACCCGGTAGGGGAGCGGATCCAGCTCGTGGACGAGAAGGGCGAGCTGGTCAGCGAGGACCGGGCGCTGCTGTCCGTGCTGGACCTGGTGGCGGCCGAGCGTAAGTCCGGCCGGGTGGCCCTGCCGGTGACCACCACCCGGGTGGCCGAGCAGGTCTGCCGGTTCCACGGGGTCCAGGTGACCTGGACGCCGACGTCGATGGACGCGCTGACCGTCGCGGCGGCCAGCGAGGACGTGATCTTCGCGGCCGACGGGCGCGGCGGTTTCGTGGTGCCCGAGTGCGCCCGGACGGTGGACGGCATCGCGGCCTTCGTCCGGCTGCTCGGCCTGGTCGCGCGGACCAGGCTGACGCTCAGCCAGATCGACGCCAGGATCCCGGTCGCGCACATGCTCAAGACGGTCCATCCCGACGCCCTGGGCGGCCAAGGGCAGCGTGATGCGCACCGTCGTCGAGGCGGCGGGCAGCAACGAGATCGACACCACGGACGGAGTGCGGGTGGTCGTGCCCGGCCGTGGCTGGGTCCTCGCGCTGCCGGACCCGGCCGACGCCGTCACCCACCTGTGGGCCGAGGGCAACGATGCCGATGACGCCCAGCTCCTGATGGAGGAGTGGGCCGAGGTCGTGGAGCAGGCGGGCCGCTAGAGGCCCGGATCCAGGTGCTGCGTCCGGGTAAGCTGTGTCTCTTACGTGATGATGCGAAACGCTCGAACCGCGCGAAATTCGCAAATATGAGAGAATCGCGCCCACTGCGGTGTGAAAAGATTTCGCCCGGCGGACATCGTCCGCCGTGAGCGGCGGGTGCCCAGGCGGAGGTGAGACGGCGGTGTGGCGGAAGCGTCGCGGAGACAAGATCAAGCGTAGCGGGCGCGGGCTGTTCGCGTGGCGCATGGACCGCCGAGCCCCCACCCAGGTACCGTGGGCTGGATCGCTCGATGAGCTTACCGAGGGGAGGCCGACCGGAGGCATGCCACCGATTTACTGCACCCGATGCGGTCGGCCCAATTCCGACGGCGCCCGGTTCTGCTCGAACTGCGGCACCCAGCTGGCCGGGACCGGGACCATGTCGGCCGTTCCCGGGGTCGGCGCTCGCCCGGGCGAGACCACGTCGACGCTGTCGCTGAACCGGTCCGACGACGCCGATTTCGGCGACGACCTCTTCCCGGACTCCGCCTCGCTCGGCGCCCTGCCCGAGGGGAGCGCGCTGCTCCTGGTTATGCGCGGCCCGAACGCGGGCAGCAGGTTCCGGCTGGACGGCGCGCTGACCACGGCAGGCAGGCACCCGGACAGCGACATCTTCCTCGACGACGTGACCGTCTCACGACGGCACGCGGAGTTCTACCGCCAGGGCGCCTTCTTCAC
Source organism: uncultured Actinomycetes bacterium (assembly GCA_963849595.1). Lineage (GTDB taxonomy): Bacteria > Actinomycetota > Actinomycetes > Streptosporangiales > Streptosporangiaceae > Palsa-504. Next base: position 28,925 of record CAWKIB010000021.1, on the reverse strand, counting down.
CGTCCGGGACGTGGGCAGCCTCAACGGCACGTACGTCAACCGGGAGCGCATCGAGGAGGCGCAGCTGACCGGGGGGGACGAGGTTCAGATCGGCAAGTTCCGGCTGTTGTTCCTGACCAGCCAGAACCTTGACCCGAGAACGTCCTCGGCTGATCCTCGCGGCAGGGGCGCACAGGACTACGCATGAGCACGCCGAAGGGGCGCGGCGCTGCCTGGCCCGGCGAGCCAAAGGGCGCCGGCGCTGCCTGGACTGAGGAGCGACGAAGGAGCGACGAAGGCCCGCCGCCGCGGGCGGCCAGGTCGGCATGGCAGCGCCTTAAAAGGCGCCCGGAGGCGAGCCGGGAAAACACCTCATGAGCGAGCAGCCCGCGCGCGGCCAGTTCGGTATCAGCGAGGTGCTGGTGCAGTTGCGCCCGGAATTTCCTGATATCAGCACGTCCAAGATCCGTTTCCTCGAGGCCAAGGGGCTGATCGAGCCGGCCCGGTCGCGATCGGGTTACCGCCGGTTCTCGGCGGAGGACATCGAGCGGCTTCGCTACATCCTCACCGTGCAGCGAGATTCCTACCTTCCGTTGCAGGTGATCAGGGAGCGGCTCGCCGACGGCGCCGCCCACGGCAGCGGGGCCTGCGGGGCTTCGGGTATCCCGGATGCCGACGGCGGGTCCAGGCGCGCGCCGACCGACATGTCCCGGCGCCAGCTGCTCGAGGCGGCGGGCATCGAAGACGAGGAGCTGACCGAGCTGGAGGACTACGGCCTGATCCGCCGGATCGGCCGGCAGTACGGTCCGGAGGCCCTCGCGGTCGCCCGGGTGGTGGCCGCGCTCCGCCAGTACGGGGTGCAGGCCCGGCACCTGCGGGCGGTCAAGGCCGCGGCCGACCGGGAGGCCAACCTGGTCGAGCAGGTAGTGGCGCCGCAGCTGCGCCAGCGCGACCCTGGCGCCAGGGACGCGGCGACCCGGACCGCCTGGCAGATCGCGGATCTCACCTTGCGGCTACACGCGACGCTGGTCGAATCCGCGCTAGGTGAGGCCGGACTGGCTGCCGCGCCCAGCCGCGTCACCCGATATGAACCGGGGCCCGGCACATCGGACCAGGTCGCGGATTCCTCCGGGCCCTCGGCAGGGGGCCTGAGGTCGGCTTCCGGACGATTACGGGTGTACCTTGGCAAAGGGACAGGTGGCCAGAAAGGGCTCGCCAGGCACGTGAGGACGGAGCGGCAGTGCGGCAGATGGAGGTCATCGGCGTCCGGGTCGAGATGCCGTCGAACAGCCCCATCGTCTTGCTCAAGGAGACGCAGGGGGATCGGTACCTGCCCATCTGGATCGGGGCGGTCGAGGCGACGGCAATCGCCTTCGCCCAGCAAGGCATGGTGTCCGTCCGGCCGCTGACGCACGATCTGTTCAAGGACGTGCTCGAGGTTCTGAACATCCAGCTGCGGACGGTGAACATTACCGAGCTGCGGGACGGGATCTTCTACGCGGACCTGGTCTTCTCCAACGGCGCCGAGGTGAGTGCGCGGCCATCGGACTCGATCGCGCTGGCCCTGCGCACCGGCGCGCAGATCTTCGCCAGCGAGGAGATCCTGGACGAGGTGGGCGTGGCCATCCCGGATGAACAGGAAGACGAGGTCGAGAAGTTCCGGGAATTCCTCGACACCATCTCCCCTGAGGATTTCGGCCGGGCTACGTGAACCGGCATGCCGGGAATGTCGCGACGCGCCGTGCGTGGTCGTTGACGCCGCCACCCGGGCCGGCTTACGGTGCGAATGCCGTGGGTAGTCAGCTCCCGTGGAGGTAGGCGTGGCGGCAAGCAGGGATGACCGCGACAGCGGGACGTCCGCTGCGGGCGACCCACGAGGCGCTCGCCGCGACAAAGAACAAGGCGCCCTCTTCGAGGCTGACGAAGCGCTCGGGATCTCCCATGACGGTGACCCGGGGTCGGCAGACCTCGGTTACCGCGGTCCCACCGCGTGTTCTGCAGCCGGGATCACCTACCGTCAGCTTGACTACTGGGCGCGCACGGGCTTGGTCGAGCCGAGCGTGCGGGCCGCCCACGGTTCCGGTTCCCAGCGGCTGTACAGCTTCCGCGACATCCTGGTCCTGAAGGTCGTGAAGCGACTGCTCGACACGGGGATCTCGCTGCAGCAGATCCGGGCCGCGGTCCAGCACCTGCGTGACCGCGGCACCGATGACCTGGCCCAGGTCACCCTGATGAGCGACGGGGTCAGCGTCTATGAGTGCACCTCCGCGGATGAGGTGGTGGACCTGCTCCAGGGCGGCCAGGGTGTGTTCGGCATCGCGCTCGGCCGCGTCTGGCGTGAGGTCGAGGGTGACCTGGCCCTGTTGCCCGCCGTGCGGGCCGAAGACGGTTTCGTCGCCGTCGACCCCAACGGCTCCTACGCCGCTGGGTCCTCGGCCAGCCGGGATGATCTGGCCAAGCGCCGTCTGCGCCGCACCAGCTGACGGCGGCTCTTTTCCGCTCCGCCGAGTAATCGCCGCAGGCCACCCCGTCCTGAGCGCATGGCCTAAAGCCCGGCAGCCTTAATGGAGGCCAGAATTCCGGGTTTTCTACGGCGATTCGGTCCGGGCGTGACAGTGGGGAGCAGGTCTGTTTAAATGCTCCCATCGCTGATTCGCGCGCTGGTCTCGGGCGCTCACCGGTCGGCGGGAACTTGACTGCTGTCGCATGCTCAGTGTCGAGGGGCGTGCGTCTGGAGGGGGATCAAGTGACCAGTGTGCCGTGGGATGCGCAGGGTGAGGCGCACGCGGCGTTGCGGGCTATCGTGGCCGACCCGCGCTACGGCCTCCCGGCCCTGTCGAACGCGCAGACGATGACCAACCTGCTCAAGGACATGCTGCCGGACGCCCCCCGCGAGTCCAGTGTGCTCGTCGCCGCGTCGGAGGCCGGCGTGGCCGGCATGCTGCAGGGCCACGTGTCCCAGGGGATGGACGTGGCGACCGCGTCCCGGCTGGCGGCCGGGACGTTCGAGAACCGGACCGCGCTGACGCCAGACGCCTGCAACTGGGCGGTGGGGATCCTGGCCTCGGCGCTGCGCCTGGACGCCGCCCGGGCGGCACCGCCGCCGCCCCCAGGCCCGGTATATGACACCCCGTGGCCCGGCGGCACCCCGTGGCCTGGCGGCGATCAGCGGACCGTGGCGCCGGGGCCCGCGCCGGCGTCCCCGGCGTGGGTCACGCCCGCACCGCAGCTCCGGTCCGGCTCCGGCCGGCCGGACGGGCTCAGGCTCACCGTCACGGTCATGACCGCGGTCGCGGCGATCCTGATCGTCTGGGCTTGCGCGCTTCCGGACTTGTATGTTTCCGGTGGTACTGGCCGGACTTCCATTTCCATCTTCAATTCCGGCGGAGCCGGCGAGTTGTGGTTCGCGGTAGAGCCGGTCGGCGTGGCGGTCATTGGCGTGCTCGCCGCTCTCATCATCATGGCGGCCAACCGGTCGGCGCGGCTGCGTTTGCTGGCCACCGGCGTGCTGTTCGGATTCGGTATCCAGACCGTCTTGCTCTTTGCCGGTTATGAGTTCTATGCCCGGAGCCCGGACCGCGCGGGCCCGGGGGGAGCCGTGGGCATCCTCGGCGGGATAGTGTTGCTGGTCGCCGCCCTGATCGCCGCGGCCAGCAGGCCAGCGTCGGCCGCGGTCACAAGCGGGTCTGTCAGTGGCTGATGCTGGCCAGCCCGGAAGGAAAGCCCCGACGTGGTAAGCGATTCGTTGATGCCAGGGGGCGGCGTGGCCAGGCGCCCGCTGCATTTCATCATCATGGGCGACTGCTCCGGCTCGATGAAGGGCCCGAAGATGCAGGCGCTGAACACCGCGCTGCGGGCCATGCTGCCGCATCTGCTGCGATGGGAGCGTGAGCAGCTCCAGGCGCAGCTCCTCGTCCGGATCCTGGGCTTCGCCACCGAGCCGCGCTGGCACGTGCCGGAACCGACGCCGGTGGCCGAGCTGAACGATCGATGGCGCGACCTGGAGTACGTCCGCTGGGGATGGACGAACATGGGGCCCGCCTTCGAGGCCGTCGGCGAGGTCCTTGAACCCGACCGGCTGGAGACCCGGGCGCTACGCCCGGCCATCCTGCTGGTGACCGACGGGCTGCCCACCGATCCGCCCGGAGGCTTCGAGCGCGGGCTGGCCGCGCTGACCGGCCACGCCGCGGGCCGCCTGTCCCTGCGGTTGGCCGTCGCGATCGGCCGGGACGCGAACTCCGAGCCGCTGGACCGGTTCCGCAGCCGTGACGCCCCGGTCCTGGTGGCGGAGACCATCGACGTCATCGTCGACCGGCTGGTGGCGGCGTCGATCGCGGTCTCCAGGATGTCCGAGGCCGGGGCCGACCGCGGCGCCCTGGCGCAGCAGCTCCTCCAGCCCGAGGTGGTACCGGGGTCGGGCCTAGACGACGATCCGATCCTGTGATGCCGATGTCCACCGATGCTTCCGAGCTGCCGCCGCCCGGTGCCCAGGACTTGTGGCTCGCCCTGACCGCCTCCCAACTCGGCGCGGCGCATCAGACGACGGGCCTGCCCAACCAGGATGCCGTCGCGGCGCGTCAGGTCCGGCCGGATGTCCTGGTCGTGGCGGTGGCCGACGGGCATGGTCACCGGCGTCACTTCCGCAGCGCCCGCGGCTCGCAGCTCGCGGTGACCGTCGCCTGCGAGGCGGCCCAGGAACTGGCCGCGCGGCTGGACGGATACCACACGGCCGCACCGATCGAATCCGAGGCGTTGGGCACGCTCGTGCCCGCGGTCACCGGGGAATGGCGCGACGCGGTGCGCAAGGACGTCGCCGCCGATCCGTTCACGCCCCGCGAACAGGCCTCACGCGGCGGCGGCGATGACCCCCTGATCGCCTACGGGTCCACCCTGCTGCTGGCCATCGCGGGGCGACGGTGGCTCGTGCTGATCCAGATCGGCGACGGAGACATCATGGGCATCCAGCCCGACGGACGGCCGTTGCTCCCGGTGCCGCGCGACCCGTCGCTGGACGGCCAGCAGACCACCAGCCTGTGCGGGCCGTGCGCGGAGGACGAGTTCCGAGCCGCGGTCGTGGACACATCGACCACGCCGTTGCTCGGGGTCATGCTCGCGACCGACGGATACGGCAACGCTCAGGTGGCCGACCCGTGGACCGACGCGGTCAGCGCTGACCTGGCCGAACTGATCAACGATCGCCCGCCGGAATGGCTGGCCGGCCAGCTGCCGTTGTGGGCGAGCCGCTGCGCGTCTGCGGACGGCAGCGCCGACGACACCACGATCGCGCTCCTGGTCGCCCCGTTGGCGACGGGCTGGCGTCATGACGTACCCGACGATCCAGCGGCCGACGAGGCGACGACCGCCGCCCGGCGGCTGGCCGAGCCGACCACGCAGCCCAGCCTGCGCGGGCCCGCGCGAGCGCCCGCCAACCGGTCGCGCCGGCTGATGGTGATCGCTGCAGCGGCCGTCGTGATCGCCGCGGTGGCTGCGTTCCTGGCCATCCAGCTGAGCTCTTCCCCGGGCACCACGCCCATCCCGGGCACCACGCCGACCTCGTGCAGTTCGCCGTCCGCGACCACCGGACAGCACGCGACAGCCAGCGCCACGGCCGCGGCCGGACCACACGCCGGCGCGGTCAGCAATCCCTGCCAGGGAGGTAAAGCGGGTGGCTGACGCGAATCTCCCCCTGGAGGGCAGAACGGTCTGGATGGTCCGGGCCGCCGGCACCCCGGTTCTGGTCGGCGAACGGCTGGGAGAAGGCGGCCAGGGCATCGTGCACGCGGCGCAGATCGGCGGGGCTTCGTGCGCCGTCAAGTGGTACCGGGCCGTCCCCAAGCCGAAGGAGCTGCGCGATTCCATTACGGCTCTGCTCGACAGCGGATGCCCCCACCCCGCCTTCATCTGGCCGATCGACCTCGTGGTCGGAAACGAGATCCCGGGGTTCGGCTACGTCATGCCGCGCCTTGACCCGGCCTTCGAATCGCTGGGGGAGTTGCTCGCGCGGACCGCCTCGCCGCCGTTCCGCGTCATGATCGACATCGGTCTCCACCTCGTGGCCGCGTTCGAGGCCCTGCACGGAGCCGGCCTGTGCTATCGCGACATCAATTCCAAGAATCTCTGGGTGGACGCGGAAAAGGCCGAAGTCGCCATCATCGACAACGACAACGTTGGAACCGATGACGCCGAGGTGTTCGTCTGGGGCACGAGCGGTTTCATGGCCCCTGAGGTCGTCCGGCGGGAGAAGTTCCCGACTGGTCACACCGACCTGCACTCGCTAGCCGTCCTGCTGTACTACCTGTTCGTCCACGGGCACCCGCTGGAGGGCGTCAAGGCCGATGGGGCCTACTCCTGGGCGTCGTCGCGAGAATCGGAGAGCGAGGCGGCCATCCGGACCTACGGCCTGGAGCCGGTTTTCGTCTTCGACCCCCGGAACCCCTCCAACCCCCCGCCCACCGGGGATCCGATGCTTACCTGGTGGCCGATCTACCCGCGCTTCTTCCAGGAGCTGTTCGAGCAGGCCTTCACCGTGGGGCTGAGTAACCCGATTACCGGCCGGGTACCCGAGGGGATCTGGCGGCGGGCCCTGAACCGCCTCGGTGATTGCGTGTCGAGATGCCGGTGCACCGCCTCGGTCTTCTACGACCCGGACGATCCCGGACTGCGCTGCTGGAACTGCGGTCAGCTGCCGATCAGGCCACCGCTGCTCCAGCTGCCCGGTGGGACCGTGGTGCTGTCCGACGGCGCCAGCATCACGTCGCACCACCTGCACCGGGACCGGGACCATGGCACCGTGATCGGTATGGTCGAAGCCCATCCCGCCAAACCCGGAGAAGTAGTACTGCGGAACGTCGGACCGGACGACTGGGTCATGACCCCAGAGGGCGAGTCAGCCGTCACGGTGCCGTCGCGCAGACGGCTCGGCGTCCGGACCATGGTCATTGACTTCGGCTCGGTAAAGGGCCGGATCAGCGTCGATTAGGCACCGCTTGAGGCAGCATGAATGAACTGCAAGTGACCTTTGACGGGCGGAGCTATACCTTCCAGCCCGGGCAGACGGTCTACATCGGGCGCCTGTCCGATAACAGCATCGTGGTCAGCGATCCGACGGTCTCGCGCCGGCACGCCCAGCTGACCTGGGGGCCGGTCGGCTGGCTGTTCGAGAACCTGGGCCAGGCCCGCACCTTCCAGAACGGCCAGGAAATTAAGCAGGTCATTGTCCGGATGCCCACCGAACTCTCGCTGGCTTCTCCGCAGGGACCGGTCCTGCACCTCGAGCCGCTGGAACCGGCTGGATCGCAGGCCACCTTCCAGGCCGGCCCGCAGGCCGCCCCGTTCGGCACCCCCCCGCCGTCTGCGCCCGAGCCCGGCTTCGGCCCGCCGCCCGAGACCTATGGACCGTCGGCCGGTGGCTATGGCCCGACGCCAGGGGGCTATGGGCCTCCGGGGGGCTATGGACCTCCGGGGAGCTATGGCCCGACGCCCGGTGACTACGGTCCGCCGCCAGGCTGGGTCGCGCCGGGCGGCGCGGGCTCGCGAGCCCTCCATCACGAGGGAGTGGGAGACGAGCTCGTGACGGCGTTCGAGATCTTGATCCCGGTCAAGACGTGGCTCAAGGACGCCGGCTGGCATCAGGGCCTGCGCCTGCTCGTCATCGCGTACGCGCTGCTCCCGCTGCTGTTCCTCGCGCTGCTGTCGTCATCGTCGAGCCTGAGCGTGCCGGGCTTCGCGTACAGCCTGTACGTCGCGCCACTGTGGGCCATCGCGTTCTGGCTCTTGCTGCGGCCCGGCCGGATCGCCGCGCTGGAGATCTACGTCGGGATCGCGATCGTCCTCTGGGTGACGATCTGGCTCTATGTCGTGACCGTCAACATCAACGATCAGCTGGTCAACGCGGTGCGCAACGGTAATTTCCTGGCCGCCTTGGCCGTCGGCTACAACGAGGAGATCACCAAGGCGCTGCCCATCTTGCTGGCCGCGCTCGTGCTGCTGAAATTCCGCGCCACCAAACTGGACGTCCGGATGTGGATGTTCCTCGGCACGATATCGGGCCTGACCTTCGGCATTCTCGAGGAGCGGCTGTACACCGAGATGGCTATCGCGCAGGTGGCGAACGCGAGTGCCGTTTCCCAGGCCGACACGGGCGTCCTCGATTTCGCGTTCCGCGTCTTCGTCGACGGATTCGAGCACGCCGTCTGGGCCGGAGTATCCGCCTTCTTCATCGGGATCGCGATCAACTACCCCAGACGCCGCTGGCAGCTCATCCTGCTCGGGGTCTCCATGGTGGCCATCCTGCACGGGCTCAATGACTGGAGCGTGTCCGAGTTCAACTCGTACTGGCCCGGGATCCTCATCCAGGCCATCTCACTGCTGCTCTTCATCGGGTACACCATGTCGGCCTCCTCGATCGAGCGGCAGGTCCGCCGGACACCGTTGTTCAGGGGTGACTCGATGGCCATGGACATCCTCTCCGAGCCGAGGGATCCGGGCCGCTCTTAGAGATAGGTGTAGCCCAGAACCTCGTGCCGCGGCGGGGCGAAGTTCTTACCGTGAAGCCAGTGTCGTCCGGCGGGTCGGCCGGAAGCGTTGGGGGGTTCATAGTGGTCAGTCCCCAGTGGGGTGGCGCTCAAGCAGATCAAGGACCGCAACCAGGGCGGCCGCGGGATCGCGATCGCCGGCGTCGTGCTGAGCGTCCTCTGGCTGGTGGGTTTCGTGGTCGCCATCATTGTCGGTGCCACAAAGGGATCATAACCGTCATATCAGCACTAAACCGGACGTGGTTAGCCGGATCTGACCACAGGAGACCAGGTGTGCGGCCCACCGTGAGCCGGGCAGGCGGCGATTTCGCGACCGTCACCTGGTTGTATACGAATTGCGCAGCTGAGGACCAGTTCCGGCGGCTGGGCACGACTGTGTAACGTGGTCCCTTTCGTGCCCTGCTACGCCTTTCCGGACTGCGTTTCTCGCACTACGATCTGGATTGTCACACTGGATCAGTAGCGGGTTCGCGGGCCACGGTGACGGGTAATTCCGGATTGGGGACTAGCGCTGGGGGGCGAAATGGCGACAGACGGTTCTGCGGAACAGCCGGCCGAAGCGGCGCCGACGATTGCGGCCCGCAGCCCGATCCAGCAGGCCGCCGGCGGCGCAGCTGACGGCAGTGCAGCGGGCAGCGGTGTACCCGGCGGCGGTGGCGGCCGAGGCGACCTCACCCAGGAACTCCTGACGTCCGCCTGGTGGACCGACGCCATGGTCGCGGCGGCGGGGATTCCCGTGGTCGACGTGCCCTTCGTGACCGTTGGCGGCGGCATCGGAAGCTTCGTCACCGTGGATTACCTGCGGATCGCCGGGGTGCCGACCGACCGGATGCGGGTGCTATCCGACATCGACTTTCCGTGGCAGACCTACGAGTACCTGACCCGCGTGTCACAAATTCCGCGCCCGGAACGCATCCGTTCGGATTCCGCGTCGCGGCCGGATAATATCTGGGGCTTTCCCTCTTACGCGCTGGCCGAGGCGATGCGCGACAAGACCCTGGCGCCCCTGCGGCAGGTGCTGGTCGAGCCGATCTGGGCTGACTACTACACGCCGCGGGCAGGCATGGTATTCGAGGGACTGGAGCGCGAGTCGAAGCGCATCAGCTATTCGGACATGCTGGTCAAGGGCCAGGTCCGAATGGTCCGCCGGCGGCAGGGCGGCGGCTACTTCACGATCTTGACCCCTCCGGACGCGAAACCGGCCCGCCGCGTCGCGTTCCGGTCCCAGTTCGTGCACATCGCGGTCGGGTATCCGGGCCTGAAGTTCCTGCCCGAGCTGCAGGCCTTCCGGACCGAGAACCAGGACTTCCACCACGTGGTCAGCGCCTACGAGGACCACGAGCACGTCTATGACCGGCTCCGCGTCAAGCCCGGGGTGGTGCTGATCCGCGGGGGCGGGATCGTTTCGTCGCGGGTGCTCGCGCGCTTGATGGACGACCGCGCCAAGTACAACCTGTCCTTCGAGATCGTGCACCTGTTCCGCACCTATATCTCCGGCTCGCACGGGCCCAACGCGTGGATGCGCCGCAAGGGCGGCAACGGCTTCGCCTACCAGGGGTTCAACTACCCCAAGTCGGTGTGGGGCGGGCAGCTGAAGGCGAAGATGCGCCGGCTCGAAGGCGAGCAGCGGGCCACCGAGTACAAGCTGATGGGCGGGACCAACACGCCGTGGCGTCGGCGCTGGCAGCAGCAGATGAACCAGGGCCGGGCCCAGGGCTGGTACCGGGTGATGGCCGGCACCGTCGAGCAGATGAAGGTCCGCGATGACGGGATGGTCATCAGCATGGTCAAGACCTCGCAAGGCCCCGGCGAGATCGCGGCCGACTTCGTCATCGACTGCACGGGCCTGGAGGCCGACATCGCCGAGCACCGGGTCCTGGCCGACCTGCTCGAGCATTCCGGTGCCGGGCGGAACCCGGTCGGCCGCCTGGATGTCGAGCGCAGCTTCGAGCTGCGCGGCACCGCCAGCGCACCCGGAGTGATCTACGCCTCGGGAGCCGCGACGCTGGGCGGCTACTTCCCCGGCGTGGACACCTTCCTCGGCCTGCAGATCGCCGCGCAGGAGATCACCGACGACCTGGCTCGCCGCGGACTCTGCCGGAAGATCGGGCCGGGCCGTTCGGTCCAGCAGTGGCTGCGCTGGGCGCGCAACCGGCAGCCGTAATTCCGTTACCCCATAATGCCCGTGCTCCCGACAGGGATCCGATAGGGACAGGTGCTGGCGTGGTTCCTACCTTGACTGGCCGCATACAGACCAGGATTTTCCTGCTCGCCGTGGTCGGCGGCCTCATAACCCTGATCATCGTCCCGATCCTGCCGGGCAGTGCGCCACTCGGCGATAAGTACCGGGACGGCTTCCTGGTGCTGCTCAGCGTGGCCGTGGTGGGCGTGCTGTGGGAGCTTCTCTACCACCTGCTGATGCAGTGGCGCTGGGAGAAGGACTGGCCCACGCTGTTCGGGCTGGTCGAGGGAGTACCGGAAGGCGCGCTGATCTGGATTCTGCTAAGCGCCGGAGCCATACCAGGCATCGTCGGTAGCGTCGGCGGGGTCGCCTTCCTCATCCAGTTCGTCCTGGTCTGGCTGGGGGTATGGCTGGTAGCTAACGGGCCGATGCGGGTCCCGTTCATCCGGTGGCGGTTCCGCGGCGGGAGGATAGTGTGACCGAACATGGCGTACTGCCGGGCCTGTGGCCGATTCATGGCGACGGAGTGCTGGCCCGGCAGGGAGATCTGGTGCTCTTGATCCATCCGGCGGGCGGGGTCTTCACCGACCGGCTGCTGGATCTGCTGGCTGACGCGGCCCGGGCCCGTGCGACCGGTCTTCGCTTCACCGATCTGGTCTCGGCCGAGTTCGATGCCGACGCGGCCGCCGCCGATGCCGCCGATCGGCAGGGTCCCGCCGTGGTCGCGTTCGGGCCCACGGGCGGCGGCACGGCCGTCGCCGTCTACGGCACCGGATGGGCCGAAGTCACCACCGCCCACGGAGCGCAGCGGCTGACCGCCGGCGAGCCGTACGGTCGGCTGCGATGCGTCTTGCCGTCCACGTTGATCAAGATCCGGGCGGGTGTGCGGCCCGTGCCCGGCGATGGTGAGACCGACCCCTACCTGCGCCTAGCCGACGGCGTGGTCCGGGCCGTCGCCCTGCTTTACGCTCCGGCCGAGGTCGCGGCGGAGGCGGCTGACGAAACCGGCACGCCGCTCCCGCTCCCTCTCCCGCGGCGGAGGCGAGCCCGGCCCCGGCCGCCGTGGTCGCGCCGCCAGCAGCCGCGCCTGCCGCGCCGCCAGCCGCCGCTGAGCCACCCGCCGCCGCTGAGCCGCCGGCCGCCGCTGAGCCGCCGGCCGCCGCTGAGCCGCCCGCCGTCGTACCGGTCGCCGTCGAGGCCCCGGCCGCCCCGCCAGTAGCCGTCGAGCCACCAGTACCGGTGCCGGTTCCGGTGCCCGACCAGCCGCCGCAGACCGCGCCTGAACCCTACGCGGACCGCATCCAAGAGCCCGAACCCGAATACCACGCCACCCGGATCGAACCGGCTGTATCGGGGTTCCCGGCGGCTGACCTGTACGCACAGCCGGCTTCCGACCCGTACGCAGCCCCGGCCCCGGCCCCGGATCCGTACGCGGCCCCGCCGCTGGCGCCCGACCCGTACGCCGCCCCGGCCCCGGCCGACCCCTACGCCGCACAGCCTGCGCCGCCCGTTCCCGGCCCCTCCGACGGTGCCCCGCGACCGGATTTCATCTCGATCTCGCTCGTTCCGGGCGGACCAGGCGCGCCGGGTGGACCAGGTGCGCCGGGCGCGCTGGGCGGACCGGGCGCACTCGGCATCGACGTGCCCCAGCGTGATCCGCTGCCGCTCGGCGCCGAACCCCCGGACGCGAAGGATCTGGGCCTGGTCGAAATGCCCTCCGCGCAGGTCGAGGGCGTCTACTGCAAGAACGGGCACTTCAACGACCCCGAGGCGCGCTACTGCGCCGTGTGCGGCATCAGCATGGGCCAGCTGACCAAGATCCGGCAGAAGGGTACGCGTCCCCCGCTCGGGGTGCTGATCCTCGGCGACGGCTCGGTATGCCAGGTCGACGCCGACTACGTGATCGGCCGGGAGCCCACCCTGGACAGCGCGGTGGCCGACGGCCGGGCCCGGCCGCTGCGGCTCATGGGCGCCTCCGGGGTGGTGTCCCGGATCCACGCCCGCGTGGAGCTCGACGGCTGGCAGGTCTTCCTCACCGACCTCAATTCCGCGAACGGCACCCAGGTTCTCATGCCGGGGGAGCGGAACCCCACCAGTCTCCAGCCCGGGGTGCGGACTCCGCTGGCGGCAGGCACCCAGATTCGCCTGGGGGGCGAATACGGACTCCAGTACGACTCGCACCGTCACCGTTAGGTGACGTGATCGAGGTGGGGGGCGGGCCATGAGCCTCAACGATGTCCAGCTGCTGCTGGCGGACGTGGCGTTCATCATCATCCTGGCCCGGCTGCTCGGTACGGCAGCCAAGCTCCTGGGCCAGCCCCCGGTGCTGGGTGAGATCCTGGCCGGGATCCTGCTGGGGCCCACGTTCTTCCACGGCACGATCACCAAGGCGCTGTTCCCGACCAGCCTGATCCCGCCGCTGACCGCGCTGGCCGACATCGGCCTGGTCCTGTTCATGTTCGTGGTCGGGTACGAGGTGGACCTGCGCCTCATCCGGGGCCGCGAGCGTGTCGCGGTGGGCGTGTCCACCGGCTCGGTCCTCCTGCCCCTCGGCCTGGGCACGGCGTTGGGCGTGTGGCTGGCCCACCGCAACCACCTGCACCACGTGTCCACCTTCGCGCTGTTCATCGGCACCGCGATGGCCGCCACCGCGTTCCCCGTCCTGGCTCGCATCCTCACCGACCGGGGCCTGCACCGGACCCGTATCGGCGGCATCGCGCTGGCCAGCGCGGCGATCGCGGACGTGCTGGCCTGGATCCTGCTGGCCGTGGTGGTCGCCCTGGCCGGGAGCAGCGCGCAGTGGAAGGTCCTGCTCGCGATCCCGTACGCGGCCGCGATGTTCGGTATCGTCCGGCCGCTGCTGCGCCGGCTGTCCCGGTTCTACCTGCAAGCGGGCCGGCTCACCCCGAACATCCTGGCCACCGTGCTGGCCGGGCTGCTGCTGTCCTGCTACGCCACCAACTGGATGGGCCTGCACTTCATCTTCGGCGCGTTCCTGTTCGGCGTCATCATGCCGCGCGAGAACGTCCTGGGGCTGCGCGAGGAAATCCTCGAGCGCCTCGTGCAGATCAGCGTGCTGGTCCTGCTCCCGATCTATTTCGTGGTGTCCGGGCTGAGCATCAACCTGTCCACCATCGGGAGCTCCGGGCTGGAGGAACTCGGCGCGATCCTGGTCGTCGCCATCGTCGGGAAGCTGGTCGGCGCCTACCTCGGCGCCCAGCTCACCGGGGTCCGCGGCCGCAACGCTGGCGTGATCGCCACGCTGATGAACACCCGGGGCCTGACCGAACTGGTCATCCTGGGCGTCGGGCTCCAGCTGCACATCCTGACCAAGCCGCTGTACACCCTGATGGTGGTCATGGCCCTGGTCACTACCGCGATGAGCGGGCCGCTGCTCAAGGCCATCTACCCGGACCGGGTCATGCAGCGCGACCTGGCCGCCGCGGACCGGGCGCAGCTCGCGGGCGGCCCGGCGTACCGGATCCTGGTCCTCATCGACCAGCCGGAGACCGCGGGACCGCTGGTCGACATCGGAGCCGACCTGGCCGCCACCCGGCCCGGCAGCGAGCTGGCCCTGGTCTACCTGGTCTCGCTCCGGGCCGACAAACGGCTGGAGCTCGGCGCGGGCCTGGGCGGCGAGCTGCTGCAGATGACCACCGTCATGGGCCAGTTGCACGAGCTCGCCGAGCGGGCGGCGGCCCGCGGCGCTCCGGCGACCGTGCTCTCACGCTTCAGCGACGACGTAGCCGGCGAGCTGTCGGCCTACGTGATGGCCGCCGAGCCCGACACCATCGTGCTCGACTCCGGTCATGCCGCGTACGAGGATCAGGCGTACGCGGCGATCCGGGCCGAGGGCCGGACCCGTCTGATCACCGCGTCCGGGCCCGTGCCGGACGCGCCGAGCGCCGTGGCGGTCTACTCCGGCCACGGCGCCGACGCCGCCGCGGCCCTGAATGTGGCCACCCAGCTCGCCGCGGCCCGGCACCTGCCGCTCGTGCTGGCCGGCGCCGACGGCCGGCGCAGCCGCAGCGACGTCGCGGACCTGACCCACCGGGGCATCCAGGCCAGCAGCGGCCCGCCGCCGGAGGGCGCCCTGCTCGTCGCCGGCGAAGACGGCGCCGCGGCCGTCGCCGCCGGAGCGCACCTGACCGTGCGGGCGGGCAGCAGCGAGGACCTCGAGGCCCGCCCCGAAATCGCGACTCCGGTCTCCGCACTGGAGCCAGGAAGGCAGCCATGACCATGACCGACCAACGCGACGGCATCGCGGACTATAAGTTCGTCCGTCAGCTCGGCGCCGGCAGCCACGGGGCGTTCTACCTCGCCCACCCCCCCAAGCGGCTGCCGGTCGCGGCCGAGTTCGTGGCGGTGAAGGTGCTGTCCGGCGGCAGCAGCCAGGACGTGTTCAGGTGGGCCCACCGCGAGCTCGCCGCCTTCGCGGCGGTCAGCTCGCCGTACCTGGTCACCCTGTACGACGCGGGCCAGCAGGGCGAGGAGGTCTACTACTCGATGGAATACCTGCCGGGCGGCTCGGTGGCCGCGCCCGCCGAACCGCTCAGCCGGGCCACCGCCCTGCAGGCTATGGCGCACGCGTCCCGCGCCACGCACGCCCTGCACGAAGCCGGCATCGCCCACCGTGACATCAAGCCGGGCAACGTCCTGCTCTACCCGGGCGGGGCCAAGCTGGCCGACCTGGGCCTCAGCCACGTGCTGCGGCCGGGTATTACCATCACCAGAATGGGACCAGCGGGAGATATCGGGTACCTCGACCCGTCCCTGATCCGCGGCGACCGCCCGTCGCGGGCCAGCGACGTGTTCTCGCTGGGCGCCACCTTGCACTACGCCGTGGCCGGCGAGGGCCTGTACGGGCCGCTGCCCGACGACGACCCACTCCTGGCCATGCGTCGTGTCATGACGAACCCGCCCACCATCTCCGCCCGCGTGGACCCGGACATTCGGGAGGTCATCGCCTGGGCCATCGCCGCCAACCCGTCGGAGCGGCCCGCGACGGCACTGCAGCTCGCCGAGCGCATCGAGGAACTCGCCCTGGCGTCCGCCCCCGACTAGCCGATGAGGAGGACCTGACCGGCGCCCGGCGGCCCGGGACGGAAACGGCAATGACTTCAGAGCTGATCAGCGAGCCGGCCGGGCCGCGATTCGGGCCGTACATCCTGACCGCCGTGCTGGGCCGCGGCGGCATGGGGGTGGTCTACCGGGCGTTCGACACCGCCAAGGGACGCACCGTGGCGCTCAAGGTGCTGATCCCCGAACTCGCCGCGGACCGCGCCTTCCAGGACCGGTTCCGCCGCGAGTCCAAACGCGCCGCCCGGCTCAGCGAGCCGCACATCATCCCCATCCACGACTACGGCCAGATCGACGGCCGGCTGTTCATCGACATGCGGCTGGTAGACGGCATCGACCTGGCCACCCTGCTGGACCGGGACGGGCCGATGCCGCCGGCCGCCGCCGCCTGGATCAGCGCCCAGGTCGCCTCGGCGCTGGACGCCGCGCACGCCGACGGGCTCATCCACCGGGACGTCAAGCCCTCCAACGTGCTGATCACCGGCCACGGCAAGAGCATGCCGTTCGCCTACCTGATCGACTTCGGGATCGCCCGAGTCGTCAACGGCGCCAGCCTGTCCACCAGCAGCAGCACCATCGGCACCGTGGCCTACATGGCCCCCGAGCGCTTCTCGGGATCACCCGGTGACCGCCGCGCCGACGTGTACTCGCTGGCCTGCGTGCTGTACGAGTGCCTGACCGGGCGTGCCCCCTTCGTCGGGGAGATGGTGGCCGTCATGTGGGCCCAGCTCAACGCGGTACCGCCCGCGCCCAGCACGCTCCAGCCCGGCCTGCCCGCCGCGGTCGACGAGGTCGTGGCGCGCGGGCTGGCCAAGAACCCGGCCCAGCGGTACGGCAGCACCGGCGAGCTGGCCGAGGCCATCCTGGCCGCCACCTCCGATCTCGGCGCGGTGAGCGTCCCGCTGTCCGACCCGGTGCGCGGCCAGGCGCATCCGGCCACGGTCAAGGACTCCGTGCCGGCCGGCGTATCCGGCCCCGTCCGGCCCGAGGCCGACGTCCCGCTGTGGGACAGCGACCCCGGCGGCCAGGCCCGGACCGCGCTGCGCGCCATCGTCTCCGATCCGGACCTGGGCGTGGCCGCCCTGTCCAGCACGCAGGCCATGTCGACCGCGCTGCGGAAACTGCTGCCCGACATGCCGCGGGAGACCAAGGTGCTCGTCGCCGCGGCCGAGGAGGGCGTAGCCGAGGCGCTCGGCTATCACGTGGCGCGCGGCATGGACTCCGCAACCGTGCGCGACAAGGTGGCCAGGTCCTTCGCCCGGCACACCGGCTTCCGGCCCGCCGCCTGCCAGTGGGCGGTCGACGAACTGGCCGCGTGCTCGGCCTGGACTCCGCCGGCGCCCGCCCCGGCCGGTAGCATCCGCGGGTTGAGTCCCACCATCTGGTCCTGCTCGGGTAAGATCGCAACTGCTGATGACACCGGCCGGGAGAGTTCCCGCGTAAGCCGCGGGCGCCGAAGGGGCAACATCCCCGGAACCTCTCAGGCACACGAACCGGACGGGACAGGCATCTCTGGAGCGGCCCGCTGGCCGCGGGGCGACCTGCCGGGCATCGCAACAGATGGGGAGCCAGCGACCGCGCTCGTCCGGGGAGGCTCTCCATGACAGATTTCGCCGCACGCCACATCGGGCCCGACGAGGCCGCCCAGCGGCACATGCTGGCCAACCTCGGCTATGCCTCGCTCGACGAGCTCATCCGCGCCGCGCTGCCCGAAGACGCCCAGCTCGCTCACCTCAGCCTGCCCGACCCGCTGACCGAGACCCAGTCCCTCGCCGAGCTGCGCCGGATGGCCAGCCGGAACCAGGTGCTGACCTCGATGATCGGCCTGGGCTACTACGACACCGTCACGCCGGCCGTCATCCGCCGCAACGTGCTGGAGAACCCCGCCTGGTACACGGCGTACACCCCCTACCAGCCCGAGATCTCCCAGGGCCGGCTCGAGGCGCTGCTGAACTTCCAGACCATGATCGCCGACCTGACCGCGCTGCCCTGGGCTGGCGCCTCGCTGCTGGACGAGGCCACCGCCGCGGTGGAGGCCATGACGCTGGCCCGGCGGGCCGCACGCCGAGGACACGTCTTCCTCGCCGACGCCGACTGCCTGCCCCAGACGCTCGCCGTGCTGCGCACCCGGGCCGAGCCGCTCGGCATCCACCTGGTCATCGAACCGGTGACCGCCGAGGCCATCGCGCGGCAGGACGACCTGTTCGGCGTGCTGCTCCAGTTCCCCGGCGCGTCGGGTGTCGTCCGCGACCTGGGGCCGCTGATCGAGGCCGCGCACGCCCGCGGCGCGCTGGCCGCGGTGGCCGCCGACCTGCTCGCGCTGACCCTGCTCACGCCGCCCGGCGAGCTGGGCGCGGACATCGCGGTGGGCTCCAGCCAGCGGTTCGGCGTGCCGCTGTTCTTCGGCGGGCCGCACGCGGCTTACATCGCGGTCAGCGACCCGCTTAAGCGCCAGCTGCCCGGCCGGCTGGTCGGGGTGTCGGTGGACGCTGACGGCCGGCCCGCCTACCGCCTCGCGCTGCAGGCCCGTGAACAGCACATCCGCCGCGAGAAGGCGACCAGCAACATCTGCACGGCCCAGGTCCTGCTGGCCGTGACCGCCGCCATGTACGCCGCCTATCACGGGCCCGACGGGCTGGCCGCCATCGCCCGGGGTGCGCACCGTAGCGCCGCGGTGCTCGCCGCCACCCTGCACGAATATGGTCACCGAACGGACCGTGGTGACTTCTTCGACACTATCCGGATCGTCTTCCGGGGCGGACGGGACGAGGCGGTCCACGCCCTGGACCGGGCCCGGGCCGCGGGCTACAACCTGTACCTGGCGCCGGATGGCGCGCTGCAGGCCAGCTGCGACGAGACCACCACCGACGAGCAGTTGCGGGAGCTCGTGGCCGCGATCTGCCAGGTGGAGCGGCCTGCCGACGTGGAGCTGTCCGAAGCGGCGCCCGACGTGCTGCCGGCCAGCCTGCGGCGCACCTCGCCGTTCCTCACCCATCCGGTGTTCAGCGCTCACCGCAGCGAGACCGCGATGCTGCGCTACCTGCGACGGCTGGCCGACTTCGACATCGCCTTGGACCGCTCGATGATCCCGCTCGGCTCGTGCACGATGAAGCTGAACGCGGCGGCCGAGATGGAGCCGATCAGCTGGCCGGAGTTCGCCGGGCTGCATCCGTTCGTCCCGGCCTCGCAGGCCGGAGGCTACCTGGAGCTGATCGACTCGCTCGAGGTCCGGCTGGCCCGGCTCACCGGCTACGACGCGGTTTCCGTCCAGCCGAACGCCGGCTCCCAGGGCGAACTGGCGGGCCTGCTGGCGATCCGGGCCTACCATTCCTCGCGCGGCGAGCAGGACCGGGACGTGTGCCTGATCCCGGAGTCGGCGCACGGCACCAACGCGGCCAGCGCGGTGCTGGCCGGGCTCCGGGTCGCGGTGGTCAAGTGCGGCTCGGACGGCACCATCGACCTCGGTGACCTGCAGGCCAAGCTGGAGGCGCATGCGGGCCAGGTGGCCGCGATCATGGCTGACCTACCCGTCCACCGCGGGTGTCTACGAGCAGAACGTGAGCGCCGTCTGCGCGGCGGTGCACGAGGCGGGCGGCCAGGTGTACATCGACGGCGCGAACCTCAACGCGCTGGTCGGGGTGGCCACGCTGCCGTCCTTCGGCGCCGACGTGTCGCACCTGAACCTGCACAAGACGTTCTGCATCCCGCACGGCGGCGGCGGCCCGGGCGTGGGGCCGGTCGCGGTCCGCGCCCACCTGGCGGAGTTCCTGCCCGGCCGCGGCGAGGTCGGCCCGGTCGCGGCCGCGCCCTACGGCTCCGCGGGCATCCTGCCCATCTCGTGGGCGTACATCGCGATGATGGGCGCGGCCGGGCTCCGCCGGGCGACCCAGGTCGCGGTGCTGTCGGCCAACTACGTGGCCCGGCGGCTGGCGCCGCACTACCCGGTGCTGTTCACCGGGCGGAACGGCCTGGTCGCGCACGAATGCGTCATCGACCTGCGCCCGCTGACCCAAGACACCGGCATCAGCGTGGACGACGTGGCCAAGCGGCTGATCGACTACGGGTTCCACGCGCCCACCATGTCGTTCCCGGTGGCCGGCACGTTCATGATCGAGCCCACCGAGAGCGAGAGCCTGGACGAGCTCGACCGGTTCTGCGACGCGATGATCGCGATCAGGGCCGAGATCGCGCGGGTGGCCGACGGGGAGTACGACCCGCACGACAACCCGCTGAAGAACGCCCCGCACACCGCGGAGATGCTCATCGCGGGGGAGTGGAAGCACCCGTACCAGCAGGAGGAGGCGGCCTATCCGGCGGGCACGGACCGCCGGGCCAAGTACTGGCCGCCGGTGCGCCGGATCGACCAGGCCTACGGCGACCGGAACCTGATCTGCGCCTGCCCTCCCCCCGAAGCCTTCGCCAGCTAGCGTCTGGGAACGCAAACGCGCCCGCCCCTCCTGCGCGCACCGCCTGGCGCCCCCGGTTGGGACGCTGGGGAGGAGTGCGGCACGCGCAGGCGCGGGAGGCGGGGCGGGCGCGGTGGGTAAACGGCGACCGGGGCTGGCAGGAAGCGGCGGGGACAGCCGCGGTCGCCGCGGAACTGGCTCGGTATAACTCTTACTGGCTGGCGACGGGGAAGGCGTCCAGGTCGGACAGGTGCGGGGGCAGGCTGAGGGTGACCACGCTCTCCTGCTCCTGGGGGTCGGTGCGGGCGACGACCGCCACGGTCATGACGTCGCTGCGGTTCACCGGCAGGTGCGGGGTGCCCGGCGGGACGTACATGAAGTCGCCGGCCTTGACCACGGTGCGATGGCGCAGGCCCTCGCCGTGCCACACCTCGGTCTCGCCGCTGACGGTGTAGATGGCGGACTCGTGTCCGTCGTGGACGTGCGGGACGCCGCGAGTGCCGGGCGGGATCATCACCAGGTGCAGGCACAGGGCCCGGGAACCGGCCGACCGGCTGCTCACCCCGGTGGCCAGGCTCATGCCCTGTTTCCCGTCGTAGCTTCCGCCTGCGCGGATGATGATGACCTCACCGGGGGCGTCGCCGGAAATGTCGCCGGAAATGTCAACTGGCATCGCCGGGGTGTGGAGTGCTCTCTCCCAGACATCGCTTACTCTGAGCATTTGATCGTATCCTATCCGTGATGTCTCCCTATGACAGATTATGACTATGTGTATTCACATAGATACTCTCCGTAAAGTCACTATGTGCTGTCTACTCGGTTAGGTGTGTCTTACCAGGAAGTAAGCATTGCTTCTCCGTCTCCTATAAGTTAGTGTCATTTACATTGTGAGTGTCATTTACATTGACGCTCTCCACGGGAGGCTGAAGGAGCTCAGCGATGCGGAACAGCCAGGGCGACAGGTGGACCGAGGCGGACGTACCAGCTCAGCGGGGGCGTACGGCCGTCATCACCGGCGCGAACACGGGCCTGGGCTTCGAGACAGCCAGGGTCCTCGCCGCGCGCGGTGCGCAGGTCGTCCTGGCTTGCCGGGACCTGGGCCAGGCCAAGGAGGCGGCGGCCCAGATCATCGGCGGCCGCCCGGAGTCGGCCGGGACACCGCCCGTCGACGTGCAGGCCGTCCGGCTCGACCTGGCCTCGCTGGCCTCGGTACACGAGGCGGCCGACGAGATCGGCTCGGCCTACGGGCCGATCGACCTGCTGGTCAACAACGCCGGCGTGATGATGACGCCCTTCCGGCGCACCGCCGACGGCTTCGAGCTCCAACTCGGCGTCAACCACCTCGGCCACTTCGCGCTGACCGGCCTGCTGCTGGGGCGGATGCTCCACCAGGAAGGCTCTACTCTTATCCCGCAAGCCCACCCTAGGGTGGTCACCGTGAGCAGCAACGGCCACAAGAGCGGGCGGATCGACTTCGACGACCTGCAGTCGGAGCGGCGGTACCGGCGGATGGCCGCGTACTACCAGTCCAAGCTGGCCAACCTGATGTTCACCTACGAGCTGCAGCGCCGCCTGGCGGCCGCCCAGGCCCGGACCCAGGCCCTCGCCGCCCATCCGGGAAAGGCCAGGACCGAGCTGACCAGGTATCTTCCGGGCTGGATGCGGATGGAGGACCTGATCCTCGAGCAGCCCTTCGGGCAGAGTGCGGAGATGGGAGCGCTGGCCACGCTGCGGGCCGCCGCCGACCCTGCGGCCCGCGGCGGGGAGTATTACGGACCCGGCGGCCGGGGCGAGCTCCGGGGCTACCCGCGCCTGGTCGACTCGAGCGACCGCGCCCGCGACGCCGAGGCCCAGCAGCGACTATGGCAAGAATCCGAACGGCTCACCGGTGTCACCTACCCCGTCTAAGCGCTCCGGCGACGCCCGGCCGTCCAGGGACGGCCGCTACCATCACGGCGACCTCAAGGCGGCTCTCGTCGACGGGGCCATCGAGCTGATCGCCGAGCGGGGGGTGCGTGGCTTCTCGCTGGCCAAGCTCACCCAGCGCCTGGGCGTCACCGTCGCCGCGCCCTACCGGCACTTCGCCGACCGCGACGAATTGCTCGCCGCCGTGGCCGTCCGCGCACTGCACGCCTTCGCGGACGCGCTGGCCGCGGGAGCGGGTGACGAGGATTCGCCCGAGCAGCGGCTGGCCGCGATGACCAGGGGTTACGTCAGGTTCGCCGCGGAGCATCGCCCGCTGTTTGACGTCGTCTACGGGGCGGGCCTGGACAAGACCCGATATCCCGAGCTCCGGCCCGCCTACGAGCGGGTGGAGGAACCGTTCGGTGCCTGCGTGGCCGAACTCTGCCCGGACGACCCGCAGGGCGCCGAGGCGCTGGGAGACGCCCTCGAAGCCGCCGCACACGGCCACGCGATGCTGCTCCTGGACGGGTCCTACGGCGAAGGACCGGAGGCCATCGATCGGGCCGCCGCACAGGCCGCCGGGGTCACCCTCGCCCTGATCCAGGGCCGATCCGCCCTGGATCGGCCTGGCTGAGCCCGTGCCGGTCAAGCCTGCAATTGCCGCAGCTCGTCCAGGACCAGCATGCGGACGCGGGCCGGATCCAGACCCAGATCGCGGAGCGTCACGGCGGCGAAGTCGGCGTGCGGCTGACGTTCGGCGACCCGCAGCAAGCCCAAGAGCACGTGCTCGGTGCCGATGTAGGTGTGGTGCAGAGCCCGCGCCTCCTTCAGGGCCAGGGCCAGGGTCAGCTTCGACCCCTCGGCCAGCGGCAGCCGTCCGGTCCAGTTGAGCGGGCCCCGGGGGGTGAGCGGAACGCGCTCGAGTGCTCCCGGGCCGAAGCTGTCCTCGATCCTGCGCTTGATCTCGTCCAGGTCGATGCCGATCGCGGCCAGCGCCTCGGCGTCACCGCCGGCCGCTTCGTCCGCGGAGCCCACGGCACCGGGCGGGGCCCCGCCGGCGCGCCCGAGTTCCCGGTCGACCGCGGCGGCGTCCACGCCCAGGGCGGTCAGCACCCGGGCGGCCACGCCGTCGGCGGCGGCCAGCCCGTACAGCATGTGCACCGGGCGGATCTGATCATCCCCCCGCTCGGTGGCCTTGCCCTTGGCCAGGATCACGACCTTCCTGGCCTTGTCGGTGAATCGTTCGAACATCGCGGGTATCCCCTCGGGTCAGCGGATGCGGGCGCGTCGGCGGGCCGGATGGCTGACGTCTGACCGGCGTGCGTGCTTCTTGTGGACGGCCTGCCGCGATACGCCGAGGATCTCCGCGATCTCCTGCCACGACCAGCCGTGCTCCCGTGCGTTGTCCACCTGGAGCGCCTCGAGTTGTTCCAGCAACCTGCGCAGCGCGGCCACGGCCCGGAGCCCGGTACGCGGGTCCGAGCTGTCCGCCGCGGCAGCCAGGGCGGGTGCGTTTTCCATGCTGTCAATTTATGTTGACACCGGCCTCATGTCAACTTCAGTTGACGCCGAGAATGGGCAGAGCAAGTGGGCAGAGCGATGGCAGAGCAGGGCGGCGCGCTCGGACGCGCGCCGATTACGATGCGCTTACGGGAGGCGGCTGAACCATGCGCGACGACGTGACGTACCCGTAACTAAAGGGGAGAAGCCGGGAGAGCCATACGGGGCCCGGTTGAGCATACGATCCAGCTAGGCCCGCAACGGGAGGAATGGTGACCAGCCTGACCAGGGGATCCGTCCCGGCTCGTCGTGCCGATGAGCCATCCTCCCGGCCACGGCGAAACCCGAGCCGCCCGCAGCCAGCCTCGTCCCGGCCGGGACCGCTGACACCACGGCCCGTTCCGTCTCAAAAGGGCGCACGGACGGGTCAGCCCGCGCGGGGTCCTGGCCGTCATCGGGATCGGCGCGATCGCGGTCATGGCGCTGTGGTGGAACGGCACGCCGACGGTCAGCGGGCTCGGCGGCTGGCTGACCGGAGCGGGCGAGATCCTCGGCCTGCTCGCCGGGTACGGCGTGGTGGTCCTGGTTGCGCTGATGGCCCGGCTTCCGCCGCTGGAGCGCGGCATCGGCACCGATCAGCTGGCCCGGTGGCACGCGATGGGCGGCCGGTACATCGTCAGCCTGGTCGTCGCGCACGGCCTGCTCATCTTGTGGGGCTACGCGACCGAGGCGCACACCAGCCTGACCAGCGAGACGGCCACGCTGCTGACCCAGTACCCGGACGTGCTGATGGCCACCGTGGCCGGGTTCCTGCTGCTCGGCGTGGGCATCGTCTCGATGCGCGCGGCGCGGCGGCGGGTCCGCTACGAGACCTGGTACTACCTGCACCTGTACACCTACCTGGCCATCGCGCTGGCCTTCAGCCATCAGTTCGCGGTCGGCGCGTCGTTCATCAGCAACCTGGCCGCGCGGTTCTGGTGGTCGGCGATGTACCTGACCGTGGCGGTCCTGGTGCTGTGGTACCGGGTGGCGGTCCCGCTGCGCGCGTTCGCCAGGCACCGGTTCACGGTGGTCGGGGTGAAGCCCGAAGGGCCCGGCGTGATCTCGGTCTACATCGGCGGCTCGCACCTCGACGAGCTCGCGGCCGAGCCCGGGCAGTTCTTCCGCTGGCGCTTCCTGACCAGGTCGCTGTGGTGGTCGTCCCACCCGTACTCGCTATCCGCCGCGCCGGGCACCGACCTGCTGCGGATCACGGCGAAGGACATCGGCGACCACAGCCGGGCCCTGTCCCAGCTGCGGCCGGGTACGCGGGTCATCGCCGAGGGACCCTACGGCGCGTTCACCGCCGGGCGCTCGGGCCGCGGCGTGGTGCTGCTGGCCGGCGGGGTGGGCATCACCCCGCTGCGGGCCATGTTCTCCACGCTCCCCGGTCCGGTCACCCTGATCTACCGCGCGAGCAGCGAGCAGGACATCGTGTTCCGGGACGAGCTCGACGCCATCGCGGCCGCTCGCGGCGCGAAGGTGTACTACCTGGTCGGGTCGCGGGCCGAGATCGGCGGCGATCCGCTGTCGCCCCGGATGCTGCGCTCGCTCGTGCCCGGGCTGGACCAGCAGGAGGTCTACGTGTGCGGGCCGTCCGGAATGATCTCGGCCGCGGTCGACGCGCTGCGCGGCGCCGGGGTACCGCGGCGGCAGATCCACTTCGAGTCGTTCGAGTTCTGAGGAGACGATCGCGACATGCGCCGGGTGATCCTCGCCGTCACGGGCACCATAGCCGGTCTGGTGGCCCTGCTGTCGTTCAAGGCACACGCCCCGACCGTGCCGGTGGCGTCGACCAGCGGAACGGGAGGCGGGTCGTCCACATCGTCGTCTTCCTCCTCGACGTCGTCCTCGAGGACGATACCCGGGGAGTTCCAGAGCGTGGCCGGCACTCTGACCGCGGGCGAGACCACGATCACCGGCAAGGTGGCCAATACCGTATACGGCCCGGTGCAGATCCAGCTGGTCGTGAAGAGCCACAAGATCGTGAAGGTCGCGGTGCTCGAGCAGCCGACCAACACCATTCACGACATCCAGATCGGCGAGTTCGCCTTCCCGAAGCTGATCAGCGAGACGCTGACCGCGCAGAACGCGAAGATCGACGCCGTGTCCGGGGCCAGCTACACCAGCGCGGGCTACATCGCCTCGCTGCAGAGCGCGGTCGACCACGGCCTGTGACCCGCCGGTGACCGGCCTGCGGCCGGGGCGGCTCCGGCATGCCGAGCACGTGATGGGCACCGTGGTGTCCTTCGACGTGCCGGACTGGGCCGGACGTGATGCCGGGAGCGGCGCGGTCCTGGACCGCGTGGTGCAGTGGCTGCACTGGGTCGACGCCACGTTTTCGCCGTACCGGGACGACAGTGACGTGAGCCGGTTCGGCCGCGGATCGCTCGCGCTGGCCGACTGCGCGCCCGAGCTGGCCGAGGTGCTGGCCGCCTGCGCCGAGGTCAGCGCACTGAGCGGCGGGTACTTCACCACCCGGCCCGGCGGCCGGTTCGACCCATCGGGATACGTGAAGGGCTGGGCCATCGAGCGGGCCGCCGCGATGCTGACCGCGGCCGGCTCGGCCGAGCACAGCGTCAACGGCGGCGGCGACATCCAGTGCGTCGGCGACCGCGGTCCCGGCCAGCCGTGGCGGGTGGGGATCGCCGACCCGCTGCGGCCCGGCTCGCTCGCGCTGGTCGTCACCGGACAGGACTTCGCCGTCGCGACCTCGGGCGTCGCCGAGCGCGGCGCGCACATCGTCAACCCGCACACCGGCCAGCCGGCCGTCGGCCTGGCCAGCCTCACCGTGGTCGGTGCCCGGCTGGCCGCCACCGACGCCTACGCTACGGCGGCCTTCGCCATGGGCCCCGCCGCCCACGACTGGCTGGAGAGCCTGGACGGCTACGAGGCGTTCGCGGTCACCTCCGGCGGGCAGGTCTGGCAGACCAGCGGATTCCGGGCCTTCCTGGCCTCGGCCTGAGGTACACCCGGCCGCGTCAGTCCCTGGTACGACGCGGACCGGGCGGCGGGCGAGCTACCGTCGGGGCATGGATGCGCTTCGTCCTGCCCCGCTGACCCGGCTGCGACCAGGCCACTGGATCGCGATCGACGCCGTGATCGCGGTGCTGCTGCTGTTCGTGTCCGGCGGTCCGGCCGACATCGCGGACCTCCCGCGGTGGGCGGCCGCGGTGATCGTGGCCCTCGCCGTGCTTCCCGCCGCGACCCGGCGACGGTGGCCGCGGACCGTGCTCGCGCTGACCGCCGCGGGCTGGGCGGCCGTGGCGGCGCTGAGCTTTTCCGTCGAGCCCCCGCTGGCGCTGGCCTTCGTGATGTACCTGATCCCGGTGCGGCTGGCCCGGACCGAGGCGCTGCGGCTGCTGGCCGGCTCCCTGGTGGTGACGGCGGCCGGGGTGATCGCCTTCGGCCTGGTCCGGCACGGCAGTCTACGGAACGGGCGGGATGAGAGCCGCCGCGGGCCTGGGGCTGGAGAGCGGGCTGCTGATCGTGGGCGCGTGGATGATCGGCTACCTGGTGCGGCTGCAGCGGGCCTACGCGGCCGGGCTGCGGGAGCAGGACGACCGGCAGGCCCGGGAGGAGCTGGCCGAGGCCCGCCGCGCGAACAGCGAGGAGCGGCTGCGCATCGCGCGCGAACTGCACGACGTGGTCGCGCACAGCATGAGCCTGATCGCGGTGCAGGCCGGGGTGGCCAACTACGTGGTGGGCGAGCACCCGGAGGAGGCGGCCCGGGCCCTGTCGTCGATCGAGGAGACCAGCCGCGGCGCGCTGCGCGAGATGCGCGCGCTGCTCGGCGTGCTCCGGGCCGAGGGGGACGAAGCCCTGGTCCCGGCGCCCGGGCTGGCCGACCTGAAGGGCCTGGTCGACCGGACCGCCGAGGCCGGCGTCCGGGTCGAGCTGGACGTGCGCGGGGACCGGCCGCGGCTGTCCGCCGGGCTGGACCTGGCCGCGTACCGGGTGGTCCAGGAGGCGGTCACCAACGTGATCAAGCACGCCGCCACCGACCGCTGCCGGGTCACCGTCAGCTACGTCGCGGACGCGCTGGACCTGGAGATCACCGACGGCGGCGTCGGCCCGGGCCCGGCCGGCCGGGATCCGGCGGCGGGCCACGGCCTGACCGGGATGCGGGAGCGCGTCGGCATGTACGGCGGGGAGCTCAGCGCCGCCCCGCTCCCCGGCGGCGGTTTCCGGGTCGCCGCCCGATTCCCGCTGACGGGCACCGCGGCGTGACCATCCGGGTGCTGGTCGCCGACGATCAGGCTCTGGTCCGCGGCAGCTTCCGCATTCTGGTGGACACCGCACCCGACCTGACCTCGGTCGGGGAGGCGGCCAGTGGCGCCGAGGCGGTCGAACTGGCCCGGAGCGAGAAACCCGACCTGGTCTTGATGGACATCCGGATGCCCGGCGTGGACGGGATCGAGGCGACCAGGCAGATCACCGCCGACCCGCAGACCTCCGCCGTCCGGGTGCTGATCCTGACCACCTTCGACCTCGACGAGTACGTCTTCGCCGCCCTGCGGGCCGGCGCGAGCGGCTTCCTGCTCAAGGACACCCCGCCGGCCGACCTGCTGGCCGCGATCCGGATCGTCGCGGCCGGCGACGCGCTGCTCGCCCCGGGCGTGACCCGGCGGCTCATCGCCGAGTTCACCCGCCGCCCCGAGCCTGCGCAGCGCCCGGCGGCCGCGCTGGAGGAGGTCACCGAACGCGAACGCGAGGTGCTGACCCTGATCGGGCTTGGCCTGTCGAACACCGAGATCGCCGCCCACCTGCACGTCAGCCTGTCCACGGCCAAGACACACGTCGGACGGCTGCTGATGAAGCTGGCCGCGCGGGACCGCGCCCAGCTGGTCATCGCCGCCTACGAGGGCGGGCTGGTCGGCCGCGGCTGAGGGGCCGCCGCTAGAGCAGTGTCGGCTGCCCGCCGTCGTAGATGAGCAGGCCGTCGTCGCGCAGCCGCAGGCCGGGGGAGAGGCGGTGCTCCTCCAGCCGGCCGTCGTGCATGAGGTGGCGGACCTCCCGGCCGCGCGCCGCGGTGACGAAATCGGCCAGCATCCGGCGGTGGCAGCGCCACCACAGGCTCTCGGCGCACATCACCGCCGTGCCCCGCGCGCTGGCCAGGGCGAGCACCTGGTCCACCGCGGCCAGGAAGGCCGCGGTCCGCATGTGCCCGGCGTAACCGCGCAGCGAATCGACCCCGAAGGCCACGTCCGGCGAATCCGGTTCCGGGGTTCGCAACCCGCCCAGCCGCTTGTCCCAGCGGTAGCTGATGCCGGCCTCCGGCAGCCAGCGCTGGAGTTGCGC
>CAWKIB010000020.1:0-98141 GCA_963849595.1 uncultured Actinomycetes bacterium | reverse complement strand
GTGCTCGCGGCACTTGTGTCCGGCCTGGTCCTCCGCAGCCTGTGCTATACCGTGACCGCCTCACGGTCGGCCGTGACGGCCGCCGTCTGATGGCCTGGTCGTGTGGGCCACCAGACGCGCTCACCGATGGTGAGCAGGGCAGCTGGGACCAGCACCGTTCGGACGAGCAGGGTGTCGAGCAGGACGCCGATGGCCACAGCGGTCCCGACCTCGGTGAGGTAGACCGTGGGCTCCAGCACAAGGGCGGCGAAGGTGGCGGCGAGCACGATGCCAGCGGCCGTGATGACGCCCCCGGTGACGCTGAGCCCGCGCAGGGTGCCCTGCCGGATGCCCAGGTGCCGGGATTCCTCCCGGATGCGGGCGGCCAGGAAGATGTTATAGTCGACGCCGAGCGCGGCCAGAAAGATGAAGATGTATACCGGGACCTGCGACTCGATGCCGGAATAGCCCAGCCCGTAGCGCCACAGTAGGTTCGACAACCCGAACGAGGCCGCGAAGCTGAGCGCGGTGGTGGCGACCAGCACCAGAGGTGCGACGACCGCCTGCAAGAGCAGGGCTATGACGACCAGGATCACGACCAGCACCAGCGGGATGAGCACGAGGGCGTCGTGAGCGGAGGCCTGGGTGATGTCGTACTGGACGGCCGGATCCCCGCCCACCAGCGAGCTCGGCGCGTTACGGCCGAGCCGCTGGCGCAGGTGCACGATCACGGCATGCCCGCTGGCTCCGTAGGGCGGGACGGACATGATGACGAGGTAGCTGGCGTAGCCCTGCACCGGCGTGGCAGGCAGCACCGTGCTGACGTCTGGGGTGGCCCGGGCCGCCGTGGCGGCGGCTCTGGCCTGGTCCGGCGGAGCGAGGAGCACGACGGGTTCGAGCAGGCCGGCCGGGAAGTGGTCGTCGACTAGCTGCGCGCCGGCCACGCTGCCGGGATGGCCCTTTACCTGGGCGAGGTTGCTGTTGTCGATGCGGAGGGTGGCGAGCCCGGCGCAGGCCGCGCCGAGCAGCAGCACGGCGGCGAGCGCGACCCGCGCGGGGTGGCGGGCGACCCGGGTGCCGATGCCCGACCACAGGCGGGATTCCCCGCGGCCGGTCTGCCCGGCCCGGGGGGCGCGGGGCCAGAAGGCCGCCGGCCCGAGGACCAGCAGGAGCGCGGGCAGGAAGGTGGTCTGGGCGAGCAGGGCCGAGAGGATGCCCACGGCGCCGACCGGGCCCAGGCCGTGCAGCGAAGCCGACTGCGCGGCCAGGAGGCAGATCATGGCGATGGTGACCGTGCCGGAGGAGGCGAGCAGGGTCGGCAGGGTGCGGCACAGCGCGGCGGCCATGGCGTCCTCGGTGGCGGCGTGGCGGCACAGCTCTTCGCGGTAACGGTGGATAAGCAGCAGCGCGTAGTCGCCCGCGGCGCCGAAGACCAGCACGATCAAGATCGAGGACGACAGCGGGCTGACGGTGAGCCCGGCGCTGGCCAGGCCGTGGGCGCCGGCCTGGGCGACCTGGATGCCCGCCACCGCGCCGAGCAGGGGAAAGAACCACAGCAGGGGGCTGCGGTAGACGACGAAGAACACCAGCGCCACGATCACCACCGCGGTGAGCTCCAGGGTGGTGGTGGTCGGGGTGCCGGTGTCCGCGGTCACCGCGGCCGACCCAGTCACCTCGACCTGCAGGCCGTCGCCCGCACGGCTGGCCGGGCCACCCACCACTCCGCGGATCGCCCGCACCGCGGCCGTGTCGGCGCTGGCCTGGCTGTTCGCCGGTGCGGTGACGTTCGCCGTGAACACCGCGGCCTGCCCGTCGGCCGACCGTTGGGCCGGGCCCGGCGTGCT
Source organism: uncultured Actinomycetes bacterium (assembly GCA_963849595.1). GTDB lineage: Bacteria > Actinomycetota > Actinomycetes > Streptosporangiales > Streptosporangiaceae > Palsa-504. The sequence continues at coordinate 96,318 of CAWKIB010000020.1, read as the reverse complement.
GAGCCCGCTCACCTGCCTGGCCAGGCGTGCGACGGCGGCCCGCGCCGAGGTGATCGCGGTCATATCCGCGGCCGTCAGGCCCTTGCCGCGGGCGAACACTACGAACGCGGTGTCGGTCTGAGGCTGGCCCGGGCCGCTCCGGGAGGCTTGCTGGAGCTCCAGCGCAATGACACGCGTCGATGGTGCCGAGGCGGGCAGGTTGGCCGCGTTGGTGTTGTTGGTCACGTGGGACAGGCTGCTGGCCAGCGGGAACAGGAAAATGACGGCGATCAGCCAGGCGATCATGACCGGCCAGCGCAGCAGGCGCAGCGTCCTGGCGAATCGGCTGCCCGAAACCGGCCGCCTCGTTCGGCGGGCAATGGACATGTGACGGCTCCTTAGGGTCGGTTCCTGGCTCAACCGTCGCCTTCGCCGGGGACCGGAGCGTCCACCCGCCAGTTGGATTTCGCCGCGCCCGGGTGGAACTCCGGTATGAGCCGCGGGGCGAGATCTCACACCGGAATCCCACCCGCGGGCAGGTGACCTGGTGCCGCTGCGCTCTTACCATCAGTCGTGTCCTTGGTCTTATCAGCCGCCGGCCGGCACCTCTCAAGCCTCGCGGCGAGGAGACGGCGGCGCCAGGGTCGTCCGGGGAGCGATAATGAACACCGTGCTACGGGTCGCGAACTTGGCGGTGCGCGCCGCCCTGCTCGTTATCGTGGCCTTTATCACCTTCAGGCAGCCCTGGCCCGGCGCCTGGAAGGGCGCAGTGGCGGTCGCTGCGGTCACCGCCGCGACCGTCCAGCTTGTCCTGTGGGCCCGGGCCGACCTCGGGGTGTCGGCCCGCCTCCGGTACGCCTTCCTGTTGCCGTATGCCCTCGCGGCCGTCACGGTCACGTGCGACATGGCAGCGGCCGGGCCGATCGGCGGGGAACTCATGGTCCTGGCTGTCCTCGCCGCGCTGATGGCGGGAAGCGACACCAGCCTGGCCGCCGGGTTGATCGTGGTGGGCGCGGGGATCCTCGCGTGCGAGGTCCAGGGGCTGTTTTTCGGTGCGAACGCCACGACCACCCTCGAGCATCCCGCCATTCTGCTCATCGCCTGGATGGTCGGGTACAACCTGCGCGCCCGTCAGGTGCAGGTCGAGCAGTCGGCGGCCCTGCTCGCCAAGGCGGATCAGCTCCGCGAGGAGCAGGCCAAGGTGGCAGCGCTGGATGAGCGCGCCCGGATCGCCCGGGAGATTCACGACGTGCTCGCCCACTCCCTCGGCGCCCTGGGACTGCACATCCAGGCCGCCCAGGCCGTCCTCAGCAGGCAACATGACGAGGTACAGGCGGTGGAGCTGCTGGGCCAGGCTCGCCGGCTGGCCGCCGACGGGCTCAACGAGACCCGCCGGGCCGTGCATGCCCTGCGCGGCGAGACCCGGCCGCTCCCGGACGGGCTGGCCGAGCTCAGCGCGGACCACCAGCGCCGTCACGGCGCCCGGGTGACCTTCGAGGTCAGCGGCGAGCCGCGTCCGCTGCCGCCCGATGCCGCCCTCGCCCTGACCCGGGCCACGCAGGAGGCGCTGGTCAACGCGGCCAAGCACGCCCCGCACCAGCCTGTGGGCATCCGCCTGGACTATGCCGGCGCCCACACCAGCCTCGCGGTGACCAACCACCTGGGCGAGGACGCCCTCAGCGGCCACGGGCCAGGGCTGGCCACGGTCAACGGCGGGTACGGGCTGGCCGGGATGCGCGAACGGCTTCTCCTCGTCAAGGGCACGCTGAGCGCCGGGCAGAACGGCAGCGACTGGGTTGTCATGGCGAAGGTCCCCCGGTGACCCCACATCCCGACGTGCCCGTGCCGCTGCGGATTGTCGTCGCCGACGACCAGGCCAGCGTGCGTCAAGGACTCGTGGTCCTGCTAGGCACGCTTCCCGAGATCGAGGTCGTCGCCTCTGCGGCCAACGGCGAGGAGGCCATCCAGCTCGTCGCCGAGAAGAGCCCCCATGCGATCCTTCTTGACTTGCACATGCCCGTACTCGACGGGATCGAGGCCACCCGCCGACTGACCGAGCAATACCCCGATGTCGCCGTGGTGGTCCTGACGACCTACGTCGACGACTCGTCGGTCGTGGCCGCGCTGGCAGCCGGCGCTCGCAGTTACCTCACCAAGGACGCCGACTGTGCCGACATCGTCCAGGCGCTGCGCAGCGCAGCCACCGGCCTGTCGGTCATCGATCCCGCCGTCCGCGCCGCACTGCTCTCCGCCGCGACGTCACGACCGGAGAAACCGGCCGAGCAGAAGCTTCCCGAGAAGCTGCCCGACGGGCTGACCCTACGCGAGGCCGAGATCCTCTCCATGATGGCCCGGGGAATGACCAACCCCGACATCGCAGCCGAGCTCTACATCAGTGCTCAAACCATCAAAAGCCACGTCAACCGGATCTTCGCCAAGACCGGATCGGCCAACCGCACCGCCGCGATCCGCTACGCCCGCGACCACCATCTCGGATGACGGCCCGCCGCCCGGCACACCAAAACCGGCTCGCGGCGGCCGCCCCGCCACATGAGACCCGCGCACCGCTCCCCGGCCCCGCCATAATCGGCTGATCGTCGCGCCGCCGTGGCAAGGACCCGCCTACCTACCCGACGCTCCGATTCGGCGCGCCCGGCAGCGTACGGGCAAATTTGAATTGACGATCGGCCCTGACATTAGCGCCTTCAGGCCAGCGCATACGTATACGAGCGCGCAACGCCCGCTATTCGCAGATCCGGACGTCAGATGACCGTCGGACCAGGCCATGCGCGGGCCGGCACACAGATCGCCCGGTTCGGCACGACACCGGGTGGCCACCTTGGCCGCTAATCAGGTTGCCGACCATTAGGGCGGATATCGCGCGCCATATCTCGAGTCGGCCGCGACCGTCCGTGACGCGAGCCGGGATAGCCGCGAGTCGCCTGGAGCCGCCATGGCGAGCATCTCGGCGCCAGCCCGGCGAGATGGACGGAATCGACCTCATCGACCCGGAGCTGGCCCGCGACCTGGCTGCCGCCGCGGCCCGCAACCCCAGGTCCACCTGGTGCATCACGGTCACCGACAAGGACGGGCACGCCATCGGGCACTGCTGCGCCCGGCCAAGGGGTCTCTGGCATACGCTCATGATCACCGTCGCGGCAGCATTTCCGGGGCAGGAGCGGAGGGGCGGCATGGAGTACTACGATCTCGGCCGCCACTCGCGGCCGGTGACCACGTCCTCGCCGGAGGCGCAAACCTGGTTCGACCGCGGGCTGGTCTGGACGTACGGCTTCAACCACGAAGAGGCCGTGTACTGCTTCGAGCAGGCGCTGCGCCACGACCCGGACTGCGCCATGGCGCACTGGGGAGTGGGCTACGCGCTCGGGCCGAACTACAACAAGCCATGGGAGGCCTTTGACGAGGCCGATCTGCGCTCGACGGTCGGACGCGCGCATGCGGCCGTAGCCCGCGCCGGGGAACTGGCACCATCGGCTACCCCGGCGGAACGGGCGCTGATCGGCGCGCTGCGCTGGCGGTACGCGCAGGACGAGCTACCGGGGGAGCGGCAGGTCTGGAACGAGAAGTACGCCGACGCGATGGGCGGCGTCTACCAGGACTTCGGTGACGACCTGGACGTGGCCGCGCTGTACGCGGACGCCCTGATGAACCTCACCCCCTGGCAGCTGTGGGACCTGCGGACCGGCGAGCCGGCCGCCGGAGCCCGCACCGCCGAGGCCCGGGAGGTGCTGGACCGCGCGCTCGAGTCCCCGGCCGCCCGCGCCCACCCGGGGGTCTTGCACATGTACATCCACCTGATGGAGATGTCGCCGTACCCGGAGCGGGCCCGGCCGGCGGCTGAGCACCTGCGCGGCCTGGTGCCCGACGCCGGCCATCTGCACCACATGCCGACCCACCTGGACGTGCTGTGCGGCGACTACGGCCGGGTGGTGGCCTCCAACACCGACGCGATCGCGGCCGACGAGCGGTACCTGGCCCGCAATGGCGCGATGAACTTCTACACGATGTACCGCTGCCACGACTACCACTTCAAGATCTACGGCGCGATGTTCCTCGGGCAGTGCGAGGTTGCCCTCAGTACCGCCGCACGACTGGCGGACTCGATCCCCGACGGCCTGCTCCGGGTTGAGTCGCCGCCGATGGCCGACTGGCTCGAAGGCTTCCTGGCGATGCGGGTGCACGTGCTGATCAGGTTCGGCCGGTGGCAGGACATCCTGGACCTGCCGATGCCAGCCGACCCGGCGCTGTACTGCGTCACGACCGCGATGCTGCGCTACGCCAAGGGGATCGCCTGCGCGGCGCTGGGCCGGATCGCCGAGGCCGAGGCCGAGCGGGAGCTCTTCCGGCTCGCTCAGGCAGCCGTGCCTGTGACGCGCGCGCTGTTCAACAACACCTGCGCGGACGTCCTGGCCATCGCCGGGGCCATGCTCGACGGCGAGCTGGACTACCGGAAGGGGAACGTCGAGGCCGCCTTCGCCTGCCTGCGGCGCGCGATCGAGCTCGACGACGGCCTGCCCTACGACGAGCCGTGGGGCTGGATGCAGCCGACCCGGCACGCCTACGGCGCGCTGCTGCTCGAGCAGGGCCGGGTGGCCGAGGCGGAGACGGTGTACCGAGCCGACCTGGGTTTCGACGACACGTTGCCGCGCGCCTGCCAGCACCCGGGCAACGTGTGGAGCTTGCACGGCTTCCACGAGTGCCTGGTCCGGCTGGGCAAGCTCGGCGAGGCGGCGATCATCGAGCAGCAGCTCAAGCTCGCCGCCGCCCTCGCCGATGTCCCGGTCGAGAGCTCATGCTTCTGCCGCCTGGCGAGTTGACCGCTGGTCAACGGGAAAGGGTCAGCGCTGTATCGCGGCCGCCCAGTCGGTGTGGTCTCGCAGGTGCCGCTTGAGCAGCTTGCCGCCGGGATTGCGCGGCAGGGGCGCCGCGCTGACCGCGACGTACTGCGGGATCTTGAAGTCGGCGATGTGCGCGCCGAGGTAGTCGAATACCGCCGCCGCATCAAAGGTGACGCCCGGGGTCGGCACGATCACGGCGCCCACCTTCTCGCCCATCATCTCGTCGGGCACGCCGAGCACCGCCGCCTCGTAGACCCCAGGCGCCCCGGCCAGGGCATTCTCGACCTCGACGCAGTACACGTTCTCGCCGCCGCGGTTGATCATGTCCTTCCTGCGGTCCACCAGGTAGACCAGGCCCTCATCGTCGATCCGGGCCAGGTCTCCGCTGTACAGCCAGCCGTCGGCGAAGGCCTGCGCGGTGGCTTCGGGCTTGTTCCAGTAGCCAGAAACGACGTTCGGCCCGCGGATCAGAAGTTCGCCCGTGCCGTCGGGCAGCGCCGCGTCGAGGCGCACGTCGCACACCGGGGCCGGGAAGCCCACCGAGTCGGCGTGGGCCACGAACTCGTGCGGCAGGAACGTGGATACGCTCGACGTCTCGGTCAGGCCGAACCCGTTGCCCAGCCGTGCCTGCGGGAACGCCTTGGCCAGCCGGGCGACCAAGTCCGGTGCGATGGGTGCCCCGCCGTAGGAGACCGAGCGCACCCGGGAGATGTCGGTGCTGGCGAAGGCGGGCTGGTTGATCGCCAGCCAGTAAATGGCCGGCACCGTGACCATGGTGTCGATGTGTTCCTCCTCGATGGCCCGCAGGAAGGCGCCGACCTCGAAAGCGGGCATGATCACCGCCGTGCCGCCGACGTACATGGCCACCAGCAGCTGGCTGTTGCATCCGGTCACGTGGAACAGCGGCACCGAGATCAGGGTGCGCAGGCCCTCGGGCGTCACGGAGAGCGCCCGCCGGCAGGTCTCGGCGTTGGAGAGGAAGTTCTCGTGGCTGGTCACGGCGCCCTTGGGGAAGCCGGTGGTGCCGCTGGTGTAGAAGATCGCGGCCGGGTCGGCCGGGGCCTGGTCGTCGACGACGAGCGTGCCGCCGTCGGGCAGCGGGGCTCCCGGCGTGAAGACGTACTTCGCGCCGGAGTCGGTCACCACGTAGGTGGCTTCCTCCTCGGTGAAGCGGGTGTTGACCGGCACCACGATGGCGTCGGCCAGCACGGCGCCGAAGAAGGCCAGCACCCACTCGACCCCGTTGCCCAGGCGGATGGCCACCCGGTCGCCGCGCTCGACGCCGAGGGCGCGCAGCCCGCCTGCCACCCGGGTGGCGCGATCCCACAGCGAGGCATAGCTCAGCCGCGAGCTCTCGGCATTCTCGGCGCCCGTCTCGGCCACGGCCTCCGCGGCGCCCTGTCCTTCCACGGCTGTGCGCAGCATGTGCACCAGGTTGAGCGGCAGCCCCGCGTAACGCTTGATGCCGTCGGGCCCGCGGTTGACGCCGGTCATGTCGAAGATGCCGCCCAGGCTGCTCTGGTCGGCCGGGCCGCTCATGCCGCACCGCCGCCGCTGGCCGGGGTGAAGTAGCGCATCGGGTTCGCGATCATCATCGTGTCTATCTGCGCCTGGGTGACGCCGCCCTCGAGCAGGGCGGGCAGTACGTCGTCGCTGATGTGCTCGTAGTGCCAGTTCGGCGCGGCGGCGCGCACCTCGTCGTGTGCGGCGCCGAAGTAGTCGATGAAGCAGTTAGCGTCGTGGGCCAGCACCATGCGGTCGGCGTAGCCGCGGGCGGCCAAGGCGATGATGGTCTTCACCCGTTCGGTCCCCGGATTGAACAGATCCAGCCCGAAACGGTCCATGCCGAGCAGAACCCCCTGGTCGGCGAGCTCGGTCAGGTAGTCCAGGTCATTGCTGTCGCCCGCGTGCCCGATCGCCACCTTGGCCAGGTCGACGCCCTCCTCACGGAAGATCCGCACCGCGGTCCGGCCGCTCTGCTGCGGGCCCGAGGTGTGCACGGTGATGGGTGCACCGGTCTCGAGGTGGGCGCGGGCGACCGCGCGGGCGATCCGCTCGACCCCGGGGGTCAGTTCTGCGGTCTCCATGCAGCACTTGAGGAAGGCCGCCTTGACGCCGGTATCGGCGATGCCCTTGGTGATGTCCGTCGCGAAGTCGGTGACCATCGGCTCGGGGATGTCAAGCGGCAGGCCGGGTCCGCGGTGGGCGTACTGCTGGGGCAGTTCCTCGTAGGCGTACAGGCCGGCGGCCACGATGATGTTGACCGGCGTCTGCGCCGCGATCCGCTGGATGCGCGGGATGTTCCGGCCGAGCCCCCAGACCGTCGGGTCGACGATGGTGTGGATCCCCTTGGCGTACAGGGAGTTCAGCTTCGCGATGGCGTCGGCGACCCGTGCCTCCTCATCCCACCAGCCGCTGCCGTAGTTCTGCACGTGCTCGGTGGAGAGCACGAAGACGTGCTCGTGCATGAGGGTCTGGCCCAGATTGCCCAGCTCGACCGGGCCGCGCACGGTCTCGACGCTTACCATGAACCCTCTTTTCGACGACGCTGCCGACGGGATCCGAATGGGACATTCACGGCAGCGTCTCAAGGGGTCCAGGCCGTGTCAACGCTGGACCGGCTCGGGCCTGGCCGTTACCTGACGAGCGGGTCGCGGGGGAGGCCGAGTATCCGTTCGGCGATCTGGTTCCGCTTGATCTCCGACGTGCCGCCCGCGATCGACATGGCCCGGTTCATCAGCACCAGCATCGTCGCCATCGCGCCCGTACCCTCCAGGAACGCCCCCTCCGGCCCCGCGAGTTCGGCCAGGATCGCGGCCGTCTCATGGCCGATCTCGGACAGCAGCAGCTTGGTGATATTGCCCTCCGGGCCCGGGCCATGTCCCTGTCCCTTGCCCTGGCCATCACCGGCACCGGCACCGGCCCGGCCAGCGCCCGGTAGGCGCTTCGCTGGTTCAGCACGCTCATCATGTGCGTGCGGGCTATATGCCTGCCGACCCGTCCGGCTCCGCCGGCCAGCCGCTCCGGGTGCGCGTCGAGCGGCGCGATGAACGCCTCGGCCGGCATGATCCGGCCGCCGTCGCCGCCGCCGATGCTGACGCTCTCGTTGCCCAGCGTCGCGCGCGCCACGGTCCAGCCGCCATCGACCGGCCCGACCACATCCGAGTCGGGCACGAACACGTCGTCGAAGAAGACCTCGTTGAAGTTGGAGTCCCCGTTCGGCATCTTCAGCGGGCGGACCGTGACGCCGGGCGCGTGCATGTCGATCACCATCATGGTGATGCCCTCGTGCTTGGGCGCGTCAGGGTTCGTCCGCACCGTGGCCAGGCCGAAGTCGGCCTCGTGCGCGCCGCTGGTCCAGACCTTCTGGCCGTTGATCCGCCACCCACCCACCTCCCCGTCCCCCTTCACTGTCCTGGTCGCCCTGGTCCTGATCCCGGCCGCGTCGGACCCGGCGCCTGGCTCGCTGAACAGCTGGCACCAGATCACGTCCTGGCTGAGCGCCGGGCGGACCCAGCGCGCTACCTGGTCCGGGCTGGCGTGCTGGATCAGGGTCAGGATGATCCAGCTGGTGATGCCGAGGCTCGGCCGCTTGATCCCGGCCGCGGTGAACTCCTGCTCGATCACCAGCTGCTCGATGGCCGTCGCGTCCCGGCCCCACGGCTTCGGCCAGTGCGGCATCGCGTAGCCGCTCTCGATCAGCTCCTGCTTACGCTGCTCGCCCGCCAGGTCGCGCAGCCGGGCCACGTCGGGCCCGATCGCCGCCCGGACCGGCTCGGCTTCGGGGGGCAGCTCGATCGCGGCAGCCCTCCGCACGCCCCGGCGGACCAGGCCGGTAACCTCGATCGCCGCCTGCTCGGTGTCCAGCACCGCGGCGACCGCCGCGGCCCGCCGCAGGTACAGGTGAGCGTCGTGCTCCCAGGTGAACCCGATCCCGCCGTGCACCTGGATGTTGAGGTTGGCGTTGCCGACCGCGGCCGGCACGGCCAGCACCGCTGCGATGGCCGCGGTGTAGCTGAACTGGTCGCCGCCGCCGATCCCGGCCCGCCCGGCATCCCACGTGGCCGCGGTCGCCAATTCGGCCGCTACCAGCATGTTCGCGCAATGGTGCTTGACCGCCTGGAAGGTCGCGATCGGCCGGCCGAACTGCTGGCGAACCTTCGCGTACTCGGCCGCCTGCTGCGTGGTCTCGGCGGCGACGCCGACTGCCTCCGCGGCGAGCACGGCCCGGGCCACGTCGGTCAGCAGCCTGCGCGCGCCCGGCAGCACCGTCGCCGTCGCCGCGTCGAGCGTGACCCTGGCCGCCCGCCGGCTCTGGTCCAGATTGGCGGGCACCTTGGCCTGGACGCCGCCGGCCGACTTCTCGACCACCAGCACATCGTCACCGGCGGGGACCAGCAGCACGTCCGCCAGGTGCCCGCTGATCACGACGCCGACCTTCCCGGTCGCGGCACCGTCGGCGTAGGTCACCTCGCCGCCTAGCGCGGCCGCGCCGATCACGCTGCCGTCAGCTAGCCCCGGCAGCAGCCGCTTCTGCAGCTCATCGGGCCCGGCAGCGGCCAGCACGGCGCTGGTGATCACGGTCGGGACGAACGGCCCCGGTGCGAGGTGCCGGCCCATCTGCTCGGCTACGACCAGCGTCTCGGGCAGCCCGAAACCCGAGCCGCCAAGTTCTTCCGGAACATGCAGCCCGAGCAGACCGAGGTTGGCTAGCTCGGCCCAGAAGGCCGGTAGCGCGTCCACCTCCGCGTCGAGCAGGCTACGGGCCGCTGCGCGGGACTGATGGTCGGTCAGGAAGTCGGCGACGCTCTGTGCGAGGGCCCGGTGCTCTTCGGTGATAGCGATCGACATGCAGAATTACTTCCCGTTCATCCAGGGAGGATGCCAACTGTCAGCAGCAGCGTAACCCGATGGCTCATTAGGGTGCCAAGGGAGCGGCCAGGGGTGCCGGCCAGTGACCTCACGGGCGCGATCGAGACGCTTGAGGTGCGACCGTGAGAGCATGCAGTCCGTCGATGGAGCAGGAGACCTTTGAATGACGAAGCACGCGCCATGACGGGCAAGGTGGCCATCATCACCGGAGGCTCGCAGGGCATCGGCGCCGGCCTGGTCGCCGGATACCGCGCGCGGGGCTGGGCGGTGGTCGCCAATGCCCGCACCATCGCACCCTCCGACGACCCGCAGGTGCTCGCCGTGGCCGGGGACATCACCGAGCCCGCGACCGCCGGGCGGATCATCGACGCGGCGCTGGGACGGTTCGGGCGCATCGACACCCTGGTCAATAACGCGGGCGTGTACCTGTCCAAGCCGTTCACCGACTACACCGCCGACGATTACGCCCTGGTGGTGGGGGTCAACTTGACCGGGTTCTTCTGGGTGACCCAGCGCGCGATCGCGGAGATGGCCGCCCGGTACGGGGGCCACGTGGTCAACGTCTCGGCCACCTTGGCCGAGGTCGCCAACTCCGCCGCGCCGGAGGTCCTGGCCGCGCTGACCAAGGGCGGCCTGGCCGCGGCCACCCGGTCGCTGGCCGTCGAGTACGCCTCACGCGGCATCCGGGTCAACGCCGTCTCACCGGGCATCATCCAGACCCCGGAGCGGCCGGCCGACAGCTACGAGCACCTCGGCGCCCAGCGTCCCCCGCTCGGGCGGGCCGGCCAGGTCAGCGACGTGGTGGACGGCATCTTGTTCCTGGAGTCTTCGCCCTACATCACCGGCGAGATCCTGCACATCGACGGCGGTCAGATCGCCGGCCACTAAGACCTCCGGCCGGGGCCGGGCCGCGGTCGGATCCGGCTCCGGCGCCCAGGCCTACGGGCGAACGCCGGGTCCGGAGACGTTCGCCTGCTGGAGCAGCAGGGTCTGCGCGCCGCCCTTCACATAACCGGCGAACTGGTATGTGCGGGCGTCGAACAGGATCCCCGTGATCCCGTCGGTGAACGCAAAGCTGAACTCGACGTCGGCACGGCCAGCGAAGTCAGTGATGTGCTTGACGACCACTCCCGGCACGTCGGCGAGCGAGAAGCACCAGATAAACGGCGAGATGCCCACGTTGCCGTAGCCGATGAGCATGTTCGCGAACACGCCGACCGCGTCGCAGTAGCCGACGCTATCGGTGCAACCGGTGTTGTACGTATTGAGTTTGCCCAGCAAGGCCTGCGGATCGCCGGGCAGCGAGGCCGGCCCCCGAAGGGGCCCCGGCGGGTACAGCACCGAGTAGGCCGGGCCCGCGGACATCAGCCACCTGGTGTTGGTTGCGCAATCCGCCGACCGGGCGCAGGTCACCAGCGTGCCGTTGACGTAAGACGCTTGCTCGGTGTCGTCGGCGCGGGCCCAGACCTCCCGAGTGCCGAGCTTGCGGTAGATCCACTGGCCAGGATCGGGGAGGCCGGACGGTTCGGACTCGTGGGCGTTCAGCGACGCCATCGCCGCTTGCTCGGCGGCCAGCTCGGCCGCGCTGGGGGGTGCCGGGTCGGCCTGAGTGCTGCCTGGTCCGGATACCAGCGTGGTCCGCAGCAAGGCAGTCTCGGTGAACGGGATGGCAGAGTTCGGCGAGCCGTTGGACGGTTGCCAGACGGCCTGGGCCAGGTAGTGGTAGTCCGACGCGTCCAGGATGATCTCCAGGTTCGCGCTCTGCGTGGTTTCGGGCAGCACGAACGCGACACCAGCCCGCCCGGCGATATCCGTGACGTGGCTCTTCACCTGGATGGTGGGGATGTCGCCGAGCGCCTGATACAACTCGGCGGTCAGCGACGGCGGCAAGATGTCGCCGCTCAGCAGTCCCTCGATGGTGAAGAAGTCCGCCACGTCCTTGTTGGTCTGGGTCGCGTTCGCGTTCGGGTAGCTCAGCTCGGCCAGGTACTGGTCGAGCGCGACCGGGTCGCTGGGCAGCGAGCTCAGCTTGCTGTAGAGCGAGTGGCCCGGGCCAAAGGCCCAGACGCCACCGTCCTGGTACGAAAGGGAGCCGTCGGCGGTCGACCAGGTGCGCTGGGTGAGCTTCGCGGGGAATCCCTTCGGCGGGCTGGCCGTGTAGTTAAGCGTCTGCTGGTAGATCCACTTGCCGGCCGGCACCGTCGGGCCGGTCAGGGCGGCGGCCGAAGCCCGGTGGGCGAGCAGCTTCGCGGTCAGCACCGGGGGCGGGCCGGAGGGCTGGACCGCCGCCACCAGACCGACCGCCAGGCCCGCGGCCAGCCCGGTGGCGACGGCGAGCCGCCACGGCACGCGCATCCGGACGCGGGCGAGGAGGTTGCGGGGCGGCCGAACCACGGATCGTTCGGCGAAATGATTGTGAATCCCGGCGTCGAACAGCTCCTCCGCGTGCGGCGAGACGCGGAGCGGGACCTCCGCGCGGAACCGGGTGAGCAGGTCCATCTCGTTCATCGGCGCGACTCCTCGGCGAGGGCGGATGGATCGGTGTCACCCAAGGTCTGGCGTAGCTTGCTTCGAGCCCGGCTCAGCCGCGACCGGACGGTGCCGGTCGGCACTCCCAGCGCCACCGCGATCTCCGCGTAGGACAGATCGCTCCAGGCGGCCAGCAGGATCGTGTCGCGCAGGTCGGCGGGCAGCCGGGCCAGCGCGGTGGCGAGTTGCCTGCTGGCGTGGTCGGCGCTGATCCGATCATCGACCCGGTCCGTGAACGGCTCGGTGACCGGATCGGCCCCTGTCCGGGCCAGCGCGCGATACAACCTGATCTCGGCCCGGCGGTGACGGCCGATGAGGTTGGTGGCAATGCCGTACAGCCACGGGCGCGCGTCGGAGCGCGCCGGGTCGTAGCTGTTCCGCTGGCGGAAGGCCAGCAGAAACGTCTCCGCCACGATGTCATCGGCCGCATCCGGGCCCAGGCGGCGGACCACATAACGCTGGATGTGCGGCGCGTGCCGGCGGAACAGCACGGTGAAGTGTTCGGGCTCATGCCGGGAAAGCTGGATGACGGTCGCGTCGTCCGCGTCCATGTCTGGTTCAGCGTGTGCCCGGCTCTGTGGTGTCATCTGCAGACCCTTCGGGTGGCGTCAGGCCACCCGTCATTGCCCGCAGCGGGCCCGCCGGTTCCCACCCACCGACGATATAACCCATCCATCGCCATTAGCGGCGCCAGCCGCGGATAACGGAATTGACCAGAAACAATGCCGCTGATTCCCGGCGTGGCTGCCAGTTCGCGACCCGCTTGCCAGGTACGGTGTCAGCAGAGTTTAGCGAGGAGGCACCGTGAAGACGGCGATACTCAACTCGGTAGGAATTATCCTCGTGGTAGGAGCCTGCCTTATGCTGTGCGTCGCATTGAATACCGTGAGCTAATCGCTGATCAGCGAAACCATTCGACGGACTATTCAGGCGAAAGCGGCGGCCACCGGGGCGAGGCGCAGTACGTCCGCCGGGCCGGCCAGGTCGGGGAGGGCGACGAATACCGTCTTGACGCCGCGGTCGGCCAGCAGCCGGTAGCGGCCGATGTGGTCGTCGGCGGTGCCAGCGTGGTGGCTCCGGGCGAAGGCGGCCGCGGTGGTCCTGCCGCGCAGTTTCTCCACGATCGAGGCGGCATCGTCACGGTCGCGGCCGATGACCGGGATGTCGAGCACGGTAATCTCGGCCTGCGCCGGGTCACGCCCGGCCGCCAGGCAATGCTCGCGGAAGATGGCCAGCTTGCGGTCCAGCGTGGCCAGGTCGGCGGGCAGATTGCAGCCGTCGCCGAGCCGGGCGGCAATGTCCAGCGTGCGCTTTTCGCCACTGCCACCGACGATGACCGGGATCGGTGCCGCTGGCCGCGGATAACACGTGGTTTCCGGCAGCCACACCCGCGAACCGCGGTATTCCTTGGTGCCCGGCTGCCACAGCGCGCGAAGCGTCTCGATGGCCCTTTCCAGCTCGTCCAGCCGGGCCGCGGCGGGCGGAAAGGGCAGGCCGAACGCGGCGTGCTCGCGCGCCCACCAGCCGGCCCCGATGCCGCAGAACGATCGTCCGCCGCTCAGCGCGTCCAGCGTGGCCGCGGTCTTGGCCAAGATCCCGGGCGCCCGGAACGTCACCGGTGTCACCAGCGTGCCCAGCCGAAGACCTGGTTCCAGGCCCGCGAGCATCCCCAGCGTCACCCAGGGCTCCGGGATCGGCTCCCAGGCCCGGCCCACCTGGGGGATCTGGATCAGGTGGTCCATCAGGGCGATTCCCTGCAGGCCAGCCTCGGCGGCGGCGCGGGCCACCCCAGCCAGCCAGTGCGCCGGGCCTTCGGGATCCTCGTCCCAGGCAAATCGCGACAGCTGCAGGACCAAGCCCATCTGGACCGGTCGCTGCCGCTGTTCGCTGGCCGCGGCCCTCGCGCCGGGAGTGTGCGAAGCCTCGGGCCGGGCCGACCCGGCCGTGGTCACCAGGTCCCATCCCTCGCCGCGGATCTCCTCCACCGCCGTCCGCATCCGCCGCAGCTGACCCTCCAGCACCGCCGCGGGTACACCCTGATCGCGAGCGCGGTTACGCCGGCGGCACTCGGCCGGATCGGTATCGACGAGCACCGCGACGGCGGGCATGCCGCTGCTCCTGGCCAGCTCCAGGTAGCCGCGGCGCCGCGCCGGATCAAGGCCCAGCGTGTCCACCACCGCGGTCAGGCCGCGGCGCAGCCGGGCCGCCACGATCTGGTCGAGCAGGGCGAACGCGTCGGCCGACGCGTCCAGGTCGTGCTCACCGCTGCCGACCACCGCGCGCAGCCGGTCGGAGGAGACCACCTCGTGCGGGCGGTAGTGCTCCGCGGCCCAGACCGACTTCCCCGACCCGGACGACCCGACCAGCACCACCAGTGCGGGATCGGGAAGCGGCGCCACGACGGTCATGATCCGAGGTACGCGAGCACGGCGAGGACCCGCCGGGGGAACGGCGCCTGAAGAATGTGCCGCAGCGACCCGGTCATAGTCTGATTGTCGCTGACGGCGGCGGCGTTGCGGCGGCGTGTTGCGGCCAGGTGCAAACCCGTACCCGCTGGCTGGCCCGATCGGACGGTAAAGCAAGACGATCTACCGTCACTCAAGACTGCGAAGATAGGAGGCAAGGGCCTGCGGTCCTTGGCCATATAGCTCAAAGATAGGCCCCTGGAGCGGATTGCCGGCCAAGCCAAGCTCCAGCCCGCCGCTAAGGAGATCGGCAAGCTCCCGTGGCAGCGCGGTGAGCTGATTGCCGTCGAGCCGCAGTCCTCCGAGCTTGGTGAGCTGGCCGATCTCCGGGGGCAGTGCGGTGAGCTGATTGCCGCTAAGCGCCAGCGTCCCGAGGCTGGTGAGCTGGCCGATCTCCGCGGGCAGCGCGGTGAGCTGATTGCCGTCGAGCCGCAGTCCTCCGAGCTTGGTGAGCTGGCCGATCTCCGGGGGCAGCGCGGTGAGCTGATTGCCGCCAAGCGTCAGCGTCCCGAGGCTGGTGAGCTGGCCGATCTCCGGCGGCAGCGCGGTGAGCTGGTTGTGGTCGAGCACCAGTTTCTGGAGGTTGGTGAGCTGGACGATCTCCGGGGGCAGCGCGGTGAGCTGGCTGTGGTCGAGAGTCAGCCCTTTGAGGTTGGTGAGCTGGGCGATCTCCGGGGGCAGCGCGGTGAGCTGATTGCCGCCGAGCACCAGCCCTTCGAGGCTGGTGAGCTGGCCGATCTCCGGGGGCAGCGCGGTGAGCTGATTGCCGCCGAGCCCCAGCGTCCCGAGGTTGGTGAGCTGGCCGATCTCCGGGGGTAGCGCGGTGAGCTGATTGCCGCCGAGCCCCAGTCCTCCGAGGTTGGTGAGCTGGCCGATCTCCGGCGGCAGCGCGGTGAGCTGATTGTGGTCGAGCCCCAGTTTCCGGAGGTTGGTGAGCTGGCCGATCTCCGGGGGTAGCGCGGTGAGCTGATTGCCGCCGAGCCCCAGTCCTCCGAGGTTGGTGAGCTGGCCGATCTCCGGGGGCAGCGCGGTGAGCTGATTGCCGCTAAGCTCCAGCGTCCCCAGGATGGTGAGCTGGCCGATCTCCGGCGGGCAGCGCGGTGAGCCGATTGCCGCCAAGCTCCAGCCTCCGGAGGATGGTGAGCTGGCCGATCTCCGGGGGTAGCGCGGTGAGCTGATTGCCGCCAAGCGCCAGCGTCCCGAGGTTGGTGAGCTGGCCGATCTCGGGCGGCAGCACGGTGAGCTGATTGCCGTCGAGCCTCAGTTCCCAGAGGTTGGTGAGCTCGGCGATCTCCGGGGGCAGCGCGGTGAGTTCTCGGTTCGATAGATCACAGCGGCCGGTCCGCTTAATTTCCTGGAACTCGGCCTCCGAGACCGGGCCAGCTGCCGCCGCCTCGACCTTGCGGCGTGCGACGTTGAACGGTTCCCCCGCATCCGCCATACGGCCCCGGATGCTGTCCTTCTTGTCACGGTTAGTCACGGCCGGCTTCTTCCTGACGGCACTGCCCGCGTCTGGCCGCCCAGGAGTGGACCGCAAGTGACTAATCGAAACCGCGCGTCGCCCCTGGGAGCGCTTGACCTCAATGCCACCTGCGGCGCGGGCCGGAGGATAGCTCGGTGCGGGTGGGCGCAGCCACCATTTTCAACGTAACACCGGGCAGGCGGCACGTCGAATCATCTATCAGCACCTACGCTCTCAGCGGGGGACTGACGGCTCCGGGGTGGCCCTATGAGCCTGCTTGAAAACTGGCCCCGGGCGCCTCGCTCACCTGGCACCCCGAAGTGCCCGTCCGCTTCCGGGCGCCCATGGATCGGGCCGTCTGTTTTCCGGGACGTTGATCGCCGAGCGCAGCCAGCGGTCAGACAGTGGCTCGTCGTCGAATCGTGGAATGACATGCATATGGGGATGCAGGACACCGCCCTGGTTCCAGCCAAGCAAATAGCCGTCCGGGGCCAGCAGATCGTGCAGCGCCGTCCTGGCCTGGAGCAATAGATCCTGAGTGTCTGCCCACTCCGCGGGGGTCAGCTCGAAGACCGACGTCCGGTGGGCGATGGGCACGATTGCCCCGGAGCCGGGCAGGACGCCCTCCGCCAGTCCGGCCTGGGCCCGGATGTCCGGGTCCCGGGTCGAGGCGAATATGCAATGGGGGGTCTCGATGAAGATCTCGGCTGCCCTCATCCAGCTTTGATCACAGAACACGCAGCCTTCGCTCATGAAGTGCCTCTACCCGCCGAACCCCCGGTCAACGATCTAGGACGACCGGTCAGGCCGCAGCGCCCGGTCGATGTAGGCCCCGGCCTGCGGCTGCCAGAGCTGCCAGAGCCCGGCGAGCTGCCCGACCGGATCGTCGTGCCAGTCGACCCGAAGGTCGGTGACCGGCCACGGCACGACCTCGGCGATGACCATCCCGGCCGACCGCACCGGGGAGACCTCGCCGCCCGCGGCCAGGCCGGCCTGCACGGCCGCGATGAGCCGGTCGCCGAGGCTGTCGCCAGCCCGGCCGGTGAAGGCCGCGAGCATCGCGGCGGGGACGCCTCGATCGGCCAGCAGGTTGCCCGCCGCCGCCGCCCCCGCGGCACAGACGTCCGTTGCCTCACCCAGGGCCAGCTCGCCGGAGTAGGCCGCCGAGCCGCCGTCGGCGTCGACCGCCACCAGCTGCCGGTACGCCACGTCAGGGGTACGGCCGACGACCGCCGCGAGCGCGTCGACCGCCGCCGCGCCGTTCGGCCATGGCGGAGAGCAGCGCCTCGCGCAGCCGCGGATCGGTCGTGCTCTGGCTGCACACGGCGCCGACGCCCGCCCGCGCCGCCACGCACCGCGCCGCCACCGCCATGCTGGCCGAGGCGATGACGGCGCCCACCGCGCCGGTCCGTTCACAGCGGCCCGCCAGCGAGAACGTCATGGCTTGACCGCCACCACGGTGACCTCGACCAGCCATTCCGGCCGGGCCAGCGCGGATACCACCAGGCCGGTGAACACCGGGTAGACACCCTTGAGCCGCCGGCCGAGCACGCGGTACACCGGTTCGCGATGCCGGATGTCGGTGAGGTAGACGGTGCAGCTCACGATGTGCTCGACGGACGCGCCCGCCTCCGCGAGCAGGGTCTCCACGTTCGTCATGACCTGCTCGGCCTGGCCAGCGGGGTTCCCGACGTGGACGTTCTCGCCGGTGTCCAGGTCCTGCGCCACCTGCCCGCGCAGGTAGACGGTGTGGCCGGCCACCACCGCCTGGCACAGGTCGTTGTCGAGCCGCTGTTCCGGATAGCTCTCCGCGGTGTTGAACGGCCGGATCCGCAGTGGCCGCCGACGATGATCGGATCGCTCATTTGCGCACCGCGTCCGCGACCCCGGAGTACCTGGCCACCACGTCGAGCGGCCCGCTGAAGTCGTAGTTGTTGTAGACGGCCAGCAGGTGCGAGAACGGCGGCGACTGCGCGAAGAGCTGGAACGTCAGCCGGTGCCCGGCGTAGTCGGAATTGAGCAGGTCACGGGCCAGCGCGAAGAGCTTGCGGCGTTCCTCCGCGGGGATCTCCCCTATCGTGAAGTACTTCCGCAGCCAGTCGCCGCCGCCCGGCGCGTCGAACATGGCCTTGCTCGGCATCAGGCTCACCTGGCAGCCGCACAGGTCACGGACCAGGTGCATGACCGCCGGCAGCTGGGTGGAGGCGAAGACCCGGCCCGCGTACATCATCGGCTGGTTCGGCATCAGCAGCCCGCCCGGGCTCGGCTCGGCGAGCTCGACCGCCGCGGTCAGGTGCGCGTTGATGCCCTCGCGGTAGCACGCGATCTGCGCGATCTTCTCCCGCACGGCCTGGTGCATCGTGACCCCGGTCGACCTGGCGCTGGCGTACGCGACGCCGAGGAGGAAGTCGGCGAAGCGCGCGTAGCGCTGCACGTACGGGAAGATGCTGTACCGGTGCAGGCACGTGCGGATGAACGCGGCCGCCTTGGTGTGCCGGTAGAAGAAGACGTTCTCCCATCCGATCTCCACGTCGTCGAACACGATCATCGTGTCGATCTCGTCGTACCGGCTGGTCAGCGGGTAGTCATCGGGGGAGTGCTGGGCGGCGAACGGGGACCGGCAGATGTGCTTGATGCCCGGCGCGCCCATGTCGGCCAGGAAGCCGACCGCGTAGTCGCTGAGGACCTCGTTGTTCCATTCGCCGATGGTCGGCTTGACGAACGCCTGGTTGGCGTAGGCCGCGGCGGTCTCGAACTTCGCGCCCCGCACCACGATGCCGTTGTCGGTCTCGCCGACCACGTGCAGCAGCACGTCGGGGTCCTGCTCCTGCGGGCGCAGGGAGCGGTTACCCTTCGGGTCGGTATTGGCCGAGACGTGGAAGGGGTCAAGGAGTTGCGCGCGGCGGACGTGACGGGTGATGTTCGCGGAGAACGCCGGGTCGATCTCGTTCAGCACGTCCTGCCCGTCGAACAGCGACCACATCTCGCCGACCGTCTCATCGCCGACCCGGGTGACCACGCCGCCGGCATCGTCGAGGATGGCGTCGACCGACGCCCGCTTGGCCCGCCAGTCCTCGCGGCTGCGCGGCGGACGCGAGGTGGTCGCGCAGCGCTCCGCCGTCTCCTCATCGACGTAGGTCAGCAGGTCCTTGGTGCCGGCCTCGTGGGCCAGATCGTAGATCCGGGCGCGCACGTTCACCACCGGCGCGAAGGCCGGATGCGTCGGGACGTCCTGGACCTGCTCGCCGTCGATCCACACCTCCCGCCCGTCACGCAGCGACTCGATGTAGTCCTTGCCGGTTCGTAGCACTGTCAGTTCCTCGGTTTCGATGAGCGCCGGTGAGCGCCGGTGAGCGTCGACGGGACAGGTCGGCTGGGGGCCAGGACTTCGGCCAGGACGGCGCGCAACTGCGCGGCGCCGGTGGCGATGGAGTCGGCGCGGATCCGTTCGGTCGGGGCATGCATGTCCTCGCCCTGGCAGCAGCCCAGGGCGACCGCCGGGATGCCAGCCGCCAGCGCGGCATTCGCGTCGGTCGAGCCGTCCGCGGTGGTCACCGGGAGGCCGATCGACGAGCGGGCCCGCAGTACCGCGGCGACCAGCGGATGGGTGACGGGCAGCGAGCCGGCAGGCGGTCGAGGCGCTCCACCGAGAGCCGCAGGCCCGCGGCGACGGCCGGACCCAGACCGGCCAGCGCGGCTTCCTGCCGGTCGAGCGCCGCCTGATCGGTCGCGCGCCACTCGACGGTCGCGCTGGCCCGGGCGGCGATCGCGTTGACCCCGCTTCCGCCCTCGACCAGGCCGACGTTGACCGTCAGGGGCGCGGGAACCGAGGCGATCATCGCGTGCAGCAGCCCGGTGAGCTCGTGGACGGCGCTGGGCCGGCCGCGGTCCCACCACGAGTGCCCGCCCGGCCCGGTCACCGTCAACCGGACCCGCAACGAGCCCACGGCGTCGGTGAAGACGCGGTCGCAGCCGTGACCTTCCAGGGCCAGGACCGCCTCGGGCGCCAGTTCGCGGCAGGCGTGCCGGGCGCCGCGCAGCCCGCCGAGCCCCTCCTCGCCGACGGTGAACACGACGGCCACCGGCAGCGGACCCGCCAGGGACCGCTCGGCGACGGCCACCGTGGTCGCGACGGCGATCGCGTTGTCCCCGATCCCGGGGCCGCACAGCCAGCCGTCGCGCCGCGTGACGCCGCGCTCCGTGGCCTCGTCGAAGACGTCATCGACGTGAACGAGCACGGCCAGGCGGTACGGCGGCGGGCCGAACGCCCACACCAGATTGCCGACCCCATCGACGTACCGGCTCCCGGGAGCGTGCTCGAGACGCTCCTGCAGCCAGTCGATGCGCACCTGCTCTGGCCGGTCCCGCCGTGCAGTTCGGCCAGCGCCACGGCATCCGCGGCGATCGCCGCCGGGTCGAACGCCGCCTCTGGCATGTCACCTGACCAAGCACAACTCGTAAACCAGCGCCAACCAGGGCAGCGTATCAGCGACCTGCTGGAGGACCGGCGTGAGACCACCACGGCGGTCGTCCGGGCCCAGCAGGGCGCGCGGGTGCACGGGTCGACGCCCGGCGGGCAGCTCGACCTGCGGTTGCTGGACCGGATCGAGCGCGGCGGCCTGGTCGAGGTGTTCGACCTGTTCCTGCCCGCCGGGACCGAACACCTCGGCACGCCGCACGGCACCGGCGTGGTGGAGCGGGTGTTCGTGTACACCGGGACGATCGAGGTCGGCCCGGCCGACGATCCGCTGACCCTCGGCCCGGGGGACTACGCCCGCTACGGCGCGGACCGCCCGCACGTCTACCGCTCGGCGGATGCGGACTGCCATGGCATCCTGCTGGTCGGCTACCCGCCCGCCTGAGCCGGCGTCTGAAGCGCCCGCCCGAGCACAGTCCCGGTATACCCGTTTTGGCGAGTTTTGGTTACGATAGGCGATGGCATGGGTACGGAAACGTATTACAGCATGTTTCGGTGAAATGTGCGTAACCGTCGCACCGATCCGCCCGTGCGGTACCCGCCGCCCGTGCGGCACCGAGAAGGAGGAACACCCGATGACCGCGCCAGCAAGTCCCACGGTGCGGCGGCGCCGCCTGGCCGCCGAACTGCGCGGGATCAGGGAGGACAAGCGCAAGAGCGGAGATGCGGTCGCTGCCGCGCTGCGGTGGTCGCCGTCCAAGGTCAGCCGGTACGAGCGGGCCAGGACCGGCTTGCGTCCGCAGGAGGTCGCGCGGCTGCTCGACTACTACCAGATCACCGGGCCGCGCCGCGCGCTGCTGCTCGGGCTGGCCGAGGACGCCGCCCAGAAGGGCTGGTGGGAAGAGTTCGCCGAGAGCCTTTCCGATGACTATAAGCAGTTCATCGGGTTCGAGCACGAGGCGGCGTCCATGGCCATCTGGCACGTGGACGTGGTCACCGGCCTGCTGCAGACCGAAGCCTATGCCCGCCATATCATCAGCAGCTACAGCCGGATCGAGCCGCTGCCGCCGGGCATGATCGGGCGGATGGTCGGCGTCCGGCTCCGCCGCCAGCAGGTACTGGATCGCGAGGACCTGCGGCTGTCGGTCGTGCTCGACGAATCGGTCCTCAAGCGCCGGATCGGTGACGAGTCGGTGATGTACGAGCAGCTTCAGCGGCTCGTCCGCGACGGCGACCGGCCGAACCTGACCCTGCAGATCCTTCCGCTCAGCGCCCAGCACACGGTGTTCGGCGAGTCCTTCGTCATCTTCGGCTTCCGGGACGACAGTGACGCGGTGCAGCATGACGTGGTGATCACCGAGCAGCTCAGGAGCAGCGTCACCCTGGAGGGGGAGCGGGAGACGTACCTGCACCGGATCGCGTTCCAGGCCCTGTCCGACGCCTCGCTCAGCCCGGCCGAGTCCAGGGCGCTCATCCTCGAGACCGCCGAGTCGTACTGGTCACGGACCTGGCAGCGCGCCAGCGCCTGACCGGGCCGGCCCTTTAAGACCTTTTTTTACCGAACGGTCCGTGGTTTCAGCGGCCGCCAGAAGAGCGTGCTCCACCGGTCAGGCGCCCGACCAGGGGCTCGTCAGGTTCCAGTGCAAGATCGGTCAGCTGACCGATGTCTCTCACTGCAACTTGCAGCACCATTTTTATTGCAACCGGGGCGGCACCGAGCGCTCAGGCGCTCGGCTCGACCTTCCGGAAGCGGCCGTGCGGAGTGACCAGTGCTCTGCCGGCCAGTTCAACCCGGCCCACAAAGGAATCCGATGAACGTGATGGCGCCGACCCGTCCGACCGAACTGCGCGGGTGCCGTGTCCGGCTGACCACCGGTCCGGCCGCCTCGGCCGAGGCCCGCCGCCAGGTGCGCGCGGCCATCTGCGCCTGGGAGATCCCGGTCGACCCGGACGTCGCGATCCTGCTCACCAGCGAACTGGTTACCAACGCCATCAGGCACGAGGTGACCGGGATCGTCATGCTCGCCATCACCTGTTCCTGCGGCCAGTTGCGCGTCGATGTCCATGACACGTCGCGCCGCTTGCCGATGCTGGTAGACGCCTCCGCCGACGATGAGGCCGGGCGGGGCCTCATGCTGGTCACCACCCTGTCGGATGAGTGGGGCTTCTACCGCACCCCTGCGGGTAAGGCTGTGTACTTCACGCTCGCGTTCCAGCCCGACGTGGCCGAGGGCAACGGACGCGGCCCGCAGGGGGCACATGCGTGGGGACTGTGAACCATGAGCCCTCCCCCAGAGGTTCACAGTCCCCACTAAACCCATCCGGCGATTCACGCGACCCGCTCACCTCGGCGTGATGGTGCGCAGGGCGGCCTCGCGGGCGATGTCGGTCCGCGAGTTGACGTCGAGTTTCTTCAGGATGTGCGAGACGTGGGTCGCGACGGTCCGCCGGGACAGCAGCAGCTTGGCCGCGATCTCCGGATTGGACAATCCCTCCTCGACGAAGGCGGCGATCTTGATCTCGGTCGCCGTCAGGCTGTCCCACCCGCTGCTTGGCGTGCGGGATGGCCGCCGCGAGATGGCGGCGTGCCGCGTCGGTGTCGCGGCGTCGATCTGCGAGGTGCCGCGCATGCCCGGCCGCCGCCTGCGCGCATGGCCGGCCGCGAAGTCGAGGCGGTCCGCGATGGCTGCCGCCAAGGGAGCTCGTCACCGAGCCGGGCAGCGCGGCGACGAGTTCGGTGACGTAGAGCGGGTTGCCTGCCGCCCCGTCGGCCAGCCGCATCAGGTTACCGTCGGGGATGCCGCCGGCCAGGGCGGCGACCAGGTTGGCGACGGCCGCCGCGGTCAGCTCGGACAGCTGGACCGGGGACGCGTCGTCCAGCGCTCGGCGACCAGCCCCAGCAACTGCTCGGCCATTACCGCCGGCACATCGGTGCCGCGGTCGGCGGCCACCTCGCCGCGCATCAACTGCACGATCGGGGTCCGCCACGGGTTCGCCGACGGCTGACGGACCTTCAGCGCGTCCAGGAACGGCCGCAGCGCCTAGCCCAGCTCATCGCCGGCTCCCCGGAACACCTGGCAGTCGGCTCCGGTCGCCTCCGCAGATGCCGTCCGCACCAGCGCGGGCTTGCCGATGCCCGGCTCGCCTTCGACGAGCACCGAGCTGCCGCGCCTCCGGGCGACCTCCCTGATGAGCCCGGTCAGCAGCACCATCTCGCTAATACGGCCGACCAGCGCACCAGCCGGGGTTACGGGGTGCATGGAGCGAACTTTACTACTTGAGCATCTACCGAACAAGCGGACATTTTTCGCATCTTAATTCGACTATGGATATCATCTAATGGCCGTAAATACCGGTGCGCGGCTCCCGGTTCCGTGCCCTCGCGATGCAATTTTTACGGCATCTTGCGCGGCATGTCGTTGTCAATATTTGTCCCATTTTGCATTTAAAAGTATGTGAAATAATTAGTACTTGAAAAGCCAGGACAATAGTCTAATACTGGTGCCTGAAAGCCGAATACTGACAGTAACGCACATATGACTCGGCGACGTTGCGAGTTTGTGGGCACGCTACAGGCAGCTGACCTGTATCGATGCCCTGGAGGAATCATGGGCACTAGGCGAGCCATAATTTCCGTTATCGTAGCGCTCGGCGCAGCCGGGTCAATACTGGCCGCCTCGTCGACACCTCCTGTCAGGGTTCAGGTCCTAGCGTTCATGCGTATCGAGCGGCCGCCTCCGGAGTCGACCGGCAGCCTGACATTAAGGTCGAGGAAGCCAAAGAGCTGAGCGGCGAGAGTTTCTCGGAATTCTCCTGTCTTTTCGGGCAGTAGCGTACGACGCCAAAAAAAAGACGAACCGCCAGCGTAAAGTATCACAACGTAAGCCTAACTGCACGGCTAAATATGGCTACTCGTCTGCTTGTCGCCAACTGGCTAACGGCTGAAGGGGCCTATTCTCACCGCTCTATTCTTCGGGTACGAACTACACGTGAGTACGCGGGAGAGCGCGAGCGTGTGCCAACCCACTTCACAGGTCTGGAGTTAGTAATGGATATAACACGACGCAGGGCCGCCTGGTCCGCGGCGTGGGGTGTGGTGGCAGTGGTACTTGGCAGCGGACTGATCGCCAGTTGGACGGCGGCAGCAACACCGGGGTCGAAGTTTCCGGTCTGGCCCGTCTTTACGCTCACCGCGCTAACCGCCGTCGCGCTCTACGCTTCCTTCGCCCACCTGGCCGGACGGTGGCCTACCAACCGAGGCAATATGAATGACGAACCGGCCGACGTCAAGCTCGCACCTGAACAGGTGGGCAATCAGCTACGCCTTATGCTCGTAAACAACGGTCGCATCGCTGAATTTTCGGCCCAAGTAACCGAGATCCTCGATCCGTTGAGGCAAAAGAGGACTCCCCAGCATTGGACGATCCCGTGGCTTGAGGACAACTCCGTAGAACCGAAACGGATCCTCACCGGCGGGGCGCAGGTCCTGGATTTTGCGTCATATGATGCTGCGGCGGTAAACGCTCAATTCAGCACTGGCCGCGATGGTACTGACCATTGGCGGTTCTCGGCGGTCCCGGCCCCGATCGGGATAAAGTACTACAACTTGCGAAGTCGTAATGACCTAGAGGTGCAGCGGTTCATCCTGACCGTGCGTATCATGAACGCGCGGTCAGGAAAGTATTCCGACCAGCAGCTGACCATCGGAATCGAAGGGCATAATCTCATCTGCGAAATCACACCCCGTGTAGGATTCATAAGCGGATGTAAATAGCTAATCAGCGGGTTCGCATACAACCATGCACGTTGATGTCCACGGCACCTCGCGCTCCTTGCCGATGCTGGTAGACCCCCCGCCGATGCAGAGGCCGGGTGGGGTCTCATGCTGGTCAGCATCCGGCGCTGTGCGCGACCTGCTCACCTCGGCGTGACGGTGCGCAGGGCGGCCTCGCGGGCGATGTCGGTCCGCGAGTTGACGTCGAGCTTCTTCAGGATGTGCGAGACGTGGGTCGCCACGGTCCGCCGGGACAGCAGCAGCTTGGCGGCGATCTCCGGGTTGGACAGTCCCTCCTCGACGAACGCGGCGATCTTGATCTCGGTCGCCGTGAGGCTGTCCCAGCCGCTGCGCGCCTGCCGGTGCTTGGCGTGCGGTCCGCGCCGGATGCCGTGAGCCCGGAACGTGGCCTGGAGCCGGGCGACGTCCGCCGGCCGCGCCCAGCGCCGAGTAGACCTCCACGGCCTGGGTAAAGGCGGCCCGGGCCTGGCTGCGGTCGTCGGCGTCGACGAACTATCCGGCGGCCGCCTCCAGCGCCTTGGCCCTCAGCAGCGGCCGGCCCGCCCGGTCGTAACGCTCCGCGGCGGCCAGCAGCCGGGGGGCGATCTTGGTCCAGCAGCCCGCGGCAGTAGAGCGCGTCCGCTTGCCGGTGCGGGATCTCCGATCCGGCGGCGAGCGCGGCGGCGTGGCCGGCGAGGGCCTGCGCGGTGCTCAGGTCGCCGGTCTGGGTGGCGAGGCGGACGGCGTCGGCCAGCAGGTCCTCGATCTCCTCGAGTTGCTCGGTATTGCCGTTGACCGCGTCGGTCAGCGCGGCCAGCGCCTCCGGCAGCGCGCCGTCCTGCTCGCGGTCCAGGCTGCGCGCCAGGGCCAGCGAGCCGATGACCCGGTGTCCGATCCGCTCGGCGTGCGGGACGGCAGCAGCGAGGTGGCGGCGCGCCGCGTCGGTCTCGCCGCGATGGAAGCTGATCACGGCGGCGATGCCGTGATTGCAGCAGGCCACATCGGGTGCCTTCAGGTTCTCGGGCAGGATCTCCACCTCGGCCAGCGCGTCGTCCCACCGCCCGGTCTCGAACAGCAGCTGGCCCAGGGCGCCGTGCGCCTGAGCCAGCCGGATCGCCGTGCCGACCTGGTCGGCGAGGTGCTCGGGCCTGCCCGGCCGCGGCGAAGGCCTCGTCGTACCGGTCCAGGTTGCCCAGCATCACCGACCTGGTTGATCTGCAGCAGCAGTCGCAGGTCGGTCAGGGCCGGATCGGCCTGGGTCACGGCCAGCGCCCGGTCGAACAGCGGCAGCGCGTCGGTCAGCCGCCCCTGCACCGCGGTCACCAGCGTCAGCACGTGCAGCGCCCAGCCCATCGCCCAGTTGTCGCCCGCCTCCGCCGCCGCCGCCAGCGCGCTGGCGGCGACCTGGCCCGCCTTGTCGACCTCGCCGATGATGTTGTGCGTCCGCGCGGCGAGCACGAGCAGCCGGGCGCGGTGCCGGGCCGAGATTCCGGGCGAGGCCAGCGCCCGGTCCAAGGTGGCCAGGGATTCGGCGGACATCCCGGCCAGCATGCGGCACTGGGCCAGCGTCCAGTGCAGGTCGACCAGGAGATCGGGCTCGGCGGCATGCTCCAGCGCGCGGTTCGCCACCTGTTCGGCGGCCGCCGGTTCACCGGTGCGGTAGAGAGCGTCGGCGAGCCGGCTCGCCAGCCAGCCGTGCCGGGCCGAGCCCGGCGGGGAACCGGTCACGGCCCGGTTCAGGAGTTCGGCCGCGACCCCTGGGGCCTGGCCGACCAGCAGGTCCGCGGTCCGGGCCAGCCAGCTCGAGCATCCACTCGTCGGCCGGCTCAGCTGGGCCGCCGTCGGCGGCCCGCAGCAGTTGCCGGGCCACCCGGTCCGGCGGTGCGCCCGCCTCCGCCAGGGCGCGCCCGGCAGCGCGATGCCAGGCCGCGCGGACCGAGGCCGGCATCTCGTCGTACAGCGCCGCCCGGATCAGCGGATGCCGGAACCCCAGGCCGTGGCCGGACTCGGCCAGCACGCCGACGGCACATGCCTCGTCCACCGCCGGGATCAGGTCCGCCACGCTTCGGCCCAGCACGATGGCCAGATCGGGGACCGCGAAGTCCGCGCCGAGCAGGGCCGCCGCGCGCAGCACCTCGCGTACCGGACCGGTCACGAAGCCGAGGCGATCGGCTATGGCCGCGGACAGGGAGCCCGGCGCGGAATCGCTGGCCACTTCGGCGCCGCCCGACTCGGTGATGGTCAGGCTGGAGCCGCGGGCCAGCGCGGCGACGAGCTCGGTGACGTAGAGCGGATTGCCCGCCGCCCCGTCGGCCAGCCGCAGCAGGTTGTCATCTGGCTTGCCGCCGGCCAGGGCGGCCACCAGATCGGTCACCGCCGCCCCGGTGAGCCCGGTGAGCTGGAGCCGGGCCGCATCGTCGACCACTCGCCGCAGCGCCAGCACGTCATCGCGGTGCGGCACCGGTCGGGTCATGCCGATCAGCAGCAGCGGCACCTGCCGTGCCGACCTGGCCAGCCGCCCCCACAAGGTGATGCTGGCCTGGTCGGCCCACTGCAGGTCGTCGACGACCAGGACGGTCGGCCGCACCGCGCACTGCTCGGCGACCAGCGCGAGCAACTGCTCGGCCAGCACCGCTGGCACGTCGGTGCCGCGGCCGGTCGTGACCTCGCCGCGCAACAGCCGGACGATCGTGTCCCGCCGCGGATTGACCGACGGCTCGCGTACCCGCAACCCGTCCAGGAACGGCAGTAGCGGCAGCGCCTGGCCCAGCTCGTCACCGGCTCCCCAGAACACCTCGCAGCCGATCTCGGAGGCCGTTGCCGTCGCCGCACGCACCAAGACGGACTTGCCGATGCCCGGCTCGCCCTCGATGAGCACCGCGCTCCCGCGCCCCCGGGCGACCTCTCGAATGAGCCCGGTCAGCAGCGCCATCTCACTATCACGGCCGACCAGCGCACCAGCCGGGGTTACGGGGTGCATGGAGCGAACTTTACTACCAGAACATCTGCGGAACAAGCGGACAATTTTCGCATATTAATTCGGCTGCCGACGACATTTAATGGCCGCGAATCCAGCCCGCGCCCTCGCCGCGAGGCCGCTCGATGCAATTTTCACGGCATCTTGCACGGCACGGGTATGTCAATATTGTGCCGCATATGGAAATGAAAGGCGCACTCAAAGTATGTGAAAGATTTAGTACTTGAAAAGACGGAATAACGGTCTAATAATGGTGCATGAAGGCCAAATACTGACAGTAACTCACAGATGACTCAGCGGCGCCGACGAGTTGGTGAGGCACGCAGCAGGCGGCTGACCTGTACAAATGCCATGGAGGAAGTCGTGCGCATTAGGCGAGTCATCATTTCCATTATCCTAGCACTTAGCGCGGCAGGGTCAATTGCGGCCGGTTCGGCGCTACCCGCGGCGGCCGCATCGGCGCCCGTTGCAGCCCATGCCAGCCCCCTTTCTTACTATCACGGATGAACTAACCTGGTACACCACTAAATGGCCTGCTCGCGATTCGACGAATTCGCGGCAGGCCAAACGTGTGCTTGCGCCTGGGTTGCGGTCACTAATGGCGGCCAGCCTGACTGACTGATGGACCGATGCCGGTCCGGTCACGCCTCCGCCGAGCCGGCAACTCCAGGCGCTTTTCTTTACCGTCGTCCCCTGCGCTATATCTTCCACAGCCGTCGCAGCTTCGGGACCTGCCAGCCGGGCCCCATGGCCACGCGGCTATCCGATCCCGGACGTCCGGCCGTCGCCGTGCGCCCGGTCCGGCCGCGGTTCGTTCGGACCGCTGACGGCTCGGGCTTTGGGCCGGCGGGTGTTACGGTGTAGAAAGGCTTTCACAAATCATTTCCGTGAAATCTGCGTGACCCTCGCATCAGTCCGGTCGCGGGCACCGAGGAGGAGGACGCCCGATGATCGCGCCAGGCAGCCCTACGGTGCGTCGGCGTCGGCTTGCCGCCGAACTGCGCGGGATCAGGGAGAGCAAGGGCAAGAGCGGCGACGCGGTGGCCGCGGCGCTGAAGTGGTCACCCTCCAAGATCAGCAGGTACGAGCGGGCCAGGACCGGGTTGCGGCCGCGGGAGGTCGAGCGGCTGCTCGACTACTACGGGATCACCGGCTCCCACCGCGCCCTGCTCCTCGGACTCGCCGAGGATGCGGCCCAGAAGGGCTGGTGGGAAGAATTCGCCGACACCTTGGCCGAGGACTACCAGCAATTCATCGGCCTTGAGCACGAGGCCACGTCCATCGCCATCTGGCACGTCGACGTCGTCGCGGGCCTGCTGCAGACCGAAGGCTACGCCCGGCACATCATCAGCAGCTACAGCCGGGTCGAGCCGGTCGCGCCGGGCATGATCGGACGGTTGGTCAAGGTCCGGATGCAGCGCCAGCAGGTGCTTGACCGCGAAGGCCTTCAGCTGACCGTCGTGCTCGACGAATCGGTCCTGACCCGCCGTATCGGTGATGAGTTGGTCATGTACGAGCAGCTTCAGCGGCTCGCGCGAGAGGCCGACCGGCCGAATCTGACGATGCGCATTCTTCCCCTCAACGCGCAGCACACGGTGTTCGGCGAATCGTTTGTCATCTTCGGCTTCGGCGAAGATAGCGATGCGATGCTGCAAGATGTGGTGAGCACTGAGCAGCTGCGGAGCGGTTTCACCCTGGAGGGCGAGCGGGAGACGTACCTCCACCGGATCGCATTCCAGATGCTCGCCGAGGCGTCGCTCGATCCGGTCGCGTCCAAGGCCCTCATACTCCAGACCGCCCAGTCGCATTGGTCAGGTGCCAAGCGGCACGCCAACGCCTGATCAGGCCTCGGGATAGCGGTGCTGTAGATTCACGGTGGCCCAGAGCCGCACGAGCCTGAGCGGATCGTCTGTCGGTCTGCCCATGCTGAGCCGTGGGCGCTGCCCGGAGATATGTATGCTGCTGATTTTCGGGCCTGGAACGGAAAAGCGGTGGACGCCGGTCGAGCGGGTCGGCCGGATGTGTACGGAACCGCAATGCGTCCGGGAAGTCTCGTTCGTTGTCATCTTCGGCTTCGGGGACGGTCGCGATGCGATTCTGCAAGATGTGGTTAGCGCCGAGCAGCTCCAAAGCGGCTTTACCGTGGAGGGAGAGCGGGAGACGTACCTGCACCGGATCGAATTTTCAGATGATTTCCGAAGCGTCGATGGCCCGCCGCCAAGAGCCTCGGCCTCAGGTCGGCGCAATCACTTGGTCAAGCGCTCGGCGACACGCTAGCGCGTAGTACAAATCGCCTTATCCAATCGCAGCTTTGATGGTCTCTTGGAGTGGTCCTTCGCGGTTCCTGGCGGTCCCAGCGACCTCTCCCGGCCGTCTGCCAACAGCTCCGTCGATGAGTGGAGCGCCGTTTCTGTGGACATCGAGCCGCAGTGTACACAATGGGGCAAAGTGACACCTGGTACATCAGACATCACCGCATTAGTGCCACTTGAGGAAAGAACCACTCGTCGGTGCCAGTGATGCTGTTATGCTTGTAGTTAAGTGGCTACGGTAAGTAGGACCTCACCTACATCCCGTAGTTTTTCACATTTCAGGCTAAAAGCGACAATCTGTGAGGTAAACGGTGGGACAACCTTCCCTAGGAAATCCGGCCGAAAAGCCGGATTCAGGTTCTTACTGGGTTAAAAGCTCGTTGAGCTTCTCCAACGGCAACTGCGTTGAAGTGGCAAGCCTACCCGAGGGTGAGATCGGCGTCCGCAACAGCCGGGACGCCCAAGGGGCGGTGCTCCGATTTACATCGGACGAATGGCACGCATTTCTCGGAGGCGTGCGAAACGGAGAATTCGACAGCTTCGGCAGGAAGTGACGCGCAAGCACGCTGTCGATCAAGGGACTTTAGGTGTTTATTGCTTGCTGTGGTGTTATGGTTCTCGTGTTCCGTGTCTGTCTTTGAGTCTGTTTTCGTGGTGGCGGTGCCGGGGTGCGGGCATAGCTGCGGCCCGCGTGTCGCGGCGGGGCTGGCGCGCGGTTCCACGGTCCGCGGCCCCGGCGGGCCGGGGCGGTTCCTCCTTCCTTACGGGCCGGTGCCTGGCCGTGGTTAACGCGGCGCTGGGCGCGAACACGGTGACCTGGGGTTTCCCGGTGACGGTCTGTCTTGGTCGCGGAGGTGTGCGCGAATTTCGGGCGCGCTTTCTGCGCGCGCTCGGAGTGGCGCTCCCGTCCGGGGACGTTCAGGGTGTGCAGGCGCGGCGCGGGCGGCGGCGTCGGCCGCGGCGGCGAGCGCGTCCAGCGACGATGATGGCCGTGACCTGGGAGGATGCCATGGACCGGATCGCCTGGTGGCGGGCGGCGGTGAAGGATTCCTCGTCGGCGGTGACCGGGGCGCCGTCCTTGCGGCGCAGGGCGCGGGCGGCGGCGGCCTCGCCGTGCAGGGCGGCGGCGGCGCTGGCGCGGACCAGCTGGGTGGCGGTCAGCCAGGCCCAGGCTTCCTGGATGACCAGGCGCGGGGACCCGGACCGCAGCACCGGGCCGGAGGTGCGGTTCCCGGCGCCGGTGATCGTGGTCTTGTCCTCGCCGAACGTGGTCTCCGACGCGCTCCACCGGGTCAGGTACGTCTCCCGGACCGCGTCCGCGGGCGCGGCCTGGTGGTCCAGCAGCGTGGTGATCAGGGTGCAGGTCTCCGAGACTTCCTCCCCGTCGCCGCAGGGCAGGACCGCGTTGTGCTCGGCGGCGCGGACCGGCAGCCGCTCGTCTTTCTTCCCGGACGGGGCGTTCAGCCAGGTGAGGCGGGATCCGTCGGGCAGCCAGCCGCCGCCGGGCTCCGCCGGCAGGCTGATCCCTGGCCTTCACGCGCGCGACGACGTGCCCGCCCGCGTGCAGGATCGCGGTGATCAGGTCATAGCCCGGGAAGTTCCGGTCGAAGCAGGTCACGCGGCCGGCGAACAGCTCCGGGCGGCGCCGGACCAGGCGGGTCGAGCAGCGTCTGCTCCCCGGCCCGGGCCCGGCCGCAGATCGCCCCGAGCATCGCCCGGCCGGCACGGGCGGTCACCGCGACGATCCTGACCTGCGGGAACGGCGCCGATCCTCGGCCGTCCTGGGCGGCGGTACCGGTGCAGCCGAACGCCTTCCGGTTCGCCGCCGTGTCCGCGACGGCCACCAGCATCCCGTCGGCGGCGCAGCTTCTTCATCCCGGAACAGCACGACAGCACGACAGCGACGATCAGCTTCCCGGGCTGCCGAACAGGTCACCCATCACGTCGGCCGCCTCCAGAGCCGCCTGCGATGAATACGTTCCCGGTCGGGACGTGCCATTCCAGGGCGAACGACACGTCCGCGACCAGCCCGGCCAGCCGGCCCAGGGCCTCGCAGCACGACCCGTCCGGCATCAGGGTCATCGCGATCATCAGCCGGATGACCAGCGGGTACGACATGATCCGCCGCCGCTGCCGCGCCTGCAGCCGGCCCTGCTCCAGCGCCGTCCGGACGATCGCCTCGATCACGCCGTCTCCGAGGTGGCGCTCCAGTTCGCCCAGCCGCACGAAATCCGGCAGCCACCCATCCGCCAGCACGCTGCCGTCCCGCCGGACCATCGCCGGGGCCGTCACCACCGGACGGCAGAACACCGCCAGCTCGCCGCGCCGACGCGCCGCAGCCCCCGCCGGAACCGCCGTCTCCCCGCCGCGAGCCTGCAGGTCAGCGGCCCGCACCACGACCATCCCCGCAGGAGTCCCGGTTACCGGGGATTCCGCCGTCCGGCTTGCAGCGGCGACGGCAGGCAGATAAGAAGAGCACCAGGGCTCCTGGAAACGGCATGGACTTCGACACCCAAGCCGTACCAGGAGCCCTCCGCACGGCCAAACCACCTCAAGCCCCGGCCGATGCCCGCCGCAAATCCCAGGTCACAGCATCACGCAAACCGCCACGCCTTAAGTCCCTGGTGTTGCGCTGTCGGCCAGAGGGTCCCCGGAATCCGGGGGCCCTCTTCTTTGCGCCCCGGATGGGTCCGTTACCCGCAAAACGGGCAACGGGTGGCAATAGCTGCCAGGCGGAACCTTCGGTGCGTACACTCCTGGGAGCGGCGACCCGAGGGAGGCCGGTGATGGCGGAGCCGGGAGGCACCATGGCCGTAGCCGCCGTTGGCCGCGATCACCTGCGGGCGTCACACGCCGACCGCGAGTACGTGATCGGCGCGCTCAAGACCGCGTTCGCTGCGGGCCTGCTAACGAAGGACGAGTTCGATCGTCGAGTGGACCGGACGCTCGCGTCGCGGACCTATGCGGACCTGGCGGCGGTCACCGCGGGCATAACGGCCGGCCCGTGCGGGTCCAAGCCCTCCCGGCCGCTCACGCGGGCGGAGAATGCCGCCGCGTGGGGCGTCTGCGGGCTCATCGTGAGCGCCGTCTTGACCGTCATCGTCATTCCCGCCGGTACGACCAAAGGCGTGGTGGTCGGCACGGCCGCAGCCATATACGCCGTTTCCTGGCTGCTGGCCGCGATCATGATGGTCGCCGCACGGCACCGCGGGTCGCGCCCCACACGCGGGACGACCTGACTCCCCGAGAGGATCAGTTCGCGCGGCTAGCGAGTGAGGGCGCCGCCAGTTCCCGATCCGCCTCTACCGGGGCCGTCGGCGCGGTGAGCGCGGGCACCGCGGGTGCGGTCGGCAGGCGATGGTTGTCCTGAGCTTCACCTGCTGGCGCCCGGGCTGCGCGGTCGAAGAAGCGCAGCAGCTCTACCGGGACGGGCATGACCAGGGTGCTGTTCTTCTCGGCGGCGACCTCGACGACGGTCTGCAGAAGCCGGAGCTGCAGGGCGGCCGGGTCGGCGGACATGACGGTGGCGGCCTGCGCGAGCTTCTTGGATGCCTGGTATTCGCCGTCGGCGGAGATGATCCGCGCGCGGCGCTCGCGTTCGGCCTCGGCCTGACGGGACATCGACCGTTTCATCGATTCGGGCAGGGAAATGTCCTTGACCTCGACCCGCTCGACCCGGATGCCCCAGGGTCCCTCGGTGGGGGCGTCGATGACCTCCTTGAGGTGGGCGTTGACCTTCGCGCGTTCGGACAGCAGCTGGTCAAGGTCACTTTGGCCGATAACCGATCGCAGTGAGGTCTGGGCGACCTGGGACACGGCGTAGGTGTAGTCCTGCACGTTGATGATCGCCTTGACCGGATCGACGACCCGGTAGTAGACGACCGCGTCGACGCGCACGGTGACGTTGTCGCGGGTGATGCCCTCCTGGCCGGGCACCGCCGCCGCGATGATCTGCATGTTGACCTTGCGTAGCCGGTCCGTGAACGGGTTGACCCAGGTCAGTCCTGGTTGACGGGCGGCGGCCTGCATCTTGCCAAAGCGGAAGACGATGCCTTGCTCGTACTGGTTGATGACCTTGAAGCCGAACATCTCGGCCGTCCCATCCCGGGCATGCGGTGCACCGGATTCGCCGGGCCCGCGGACGGCACCGGCGTGACTGCCAGCGTTCGAGATGCCCTGGGCTCATCTACAGTCTATCGCACGCCCGCGGACGCGCCTGGCACCGCGAAGGGCGGGTTCGCGAGATATGGCGCAGGGGGCCATGGTAACATGCATCATTCTGGTTGCAGTGGAAATTCGTGTTCGCGTCACAGCGCCTGCGAAGTTCTGACAGCGGGCGCCGCGGATTCCAGAGTCCGGCTTTGAATACAGGCGGTCGCAGCAGCGTGGTTCCGCGTATGCGGATTCCGGAAATCGTCCTGTAGGAGAAAGCGAAAATGGCTCAGGGTACAGTGAAGTGGTTCAATGCGGACAAGGGTTATGGTTTCATCGCCCCCGATGACGGAACGAGTGACGTCTTCGTCCATCACTCGGTTATTCAGGCTGACGGTTACCGCAGCCTCCAGGAGAACCAGCGGGTGGAGTTCACCGCCGTTCAGGGCACCAAGGGTCCCCAGGCCGAGCACGTCCAGCCGATCTGACCATCAACTTACGCCCGGGTTTATGGTGGCCAGCCAGCCCAGCCGACGGGACATGGTTCGCGCGCAGCTCACGATGGCTTGTACGCGGTCGGAGACCTCGGTCGCCCGCCACAGGACGGACCATGGGTAGTACGAGACCGGCTCGGTGAGTGGTCGCCAGATTGTTCCCGGCAGCGCCGAGATGCAGGAAGAGGGTACGCAGTACAGGCAGCGTCCCTGGGCGACGAGATCGGCAGCCGCGCGGATGCTCTCCACGGTGCCCTGGTGCACGGTGGGGGTGAACCCGGCTGACCGGCACATCTCGACGGTGAACTGGTTGAATTCCGGAGCCCGGACCTCTTCGGCGAGCAGCAGCGGCTCTTCGGCCAAGATTGCGACGGGTATGGCGCTCAGCCCGGCGAACCGGTGACCGGGTGGGACCAGGACCCCTAGGGGGTCGCGGCGGAACAGGTACGAGGCGACCTCGGGAGGGGCCAGCGCGGCCCGGCCGATTCCGACGTCTAGGCGGCCCTCGACGAGCTGCTGGTACTGCTCGGGCACGCTGGCCTCAACCTGGTGGATGACCAGGTCGGGATATCGTGCCTGGACCTCGTGCAGGATCTGCGGCATTGAGTCGTAGCTGGCGTCGATGATGCCGACCCGCAACGCGGGAGATACGTCGTTCGCGCTGCGGGCGATCGCGGTGGCCCGGTCCACCTGAGTAAGGATCTGCCGCGCCTCGGCCAGGAACGCCGCTCCGGCTGCTGTCAACGCGACGTGGTGGGTGCTGCGTTCCAGCAGGCGGACGCCCAGCTCGCGCTCGAGCCGCTGCACCTGCTGGCTCAACGCCGATTGCACGATATGCTCTCGGGCGGCGGCGCGGCCGAAGTGCAGTTCCTCGGCCAGGGTCACGAAATAGCGAAGCTGCCGCAGCTCCATGTCTTCACCCCCGGCCGCCCTCGGAGCGCAACGGCTTGTGACGGTGGAATCCGTCCGGGCGCTAAGCCCGCCTGGGATTTCAGGCTCGCTGCCCAGCCTACTTTGCCGCCCTGGGTGTCGGGAGTGTCCAGGCAGTTGGCCCCAGGGGTTTGATCGGCTCCGGTGATGGGCTTTCCTCGGATTGCTTGTTTCCCGAACCGGGCGGCCAGGATTGACTGACCGTGACCCGCCGGGCCAGGTCCGGCTTTCCGCGACGGTGAGGGCGCTGCCATGATCAGAGGCCAGAATGTGGCCCATGGCGTGCCCGCCAGTAGCCCGAACGGGTCGGCGCCGCGCTGCAAGCATCTTGACGGGCTCGCAGCGGTCACGCCTCAGTCGCGTGACTGCCAGGACTGCCGCGCTAGCGAGAGCCGCTGGCATGCGCTCCTGGTCTGCCTGAGCTGCGGCTGGGTGGCCTGTTCGGACGACTCACCCAACCGGCACGCCAGGGCGCACTACGAGGAGACCGACCACCCGCTCGCCGCAGGCCTGGAGCCGGGATCGCGCTGGCGATGGTGCTACGTCCACCAGCGTCTCGTCTGAACGAGGTGGCCGGCGCGGCCGGGAAGCCGGTGCCGGGGTCCTGCGTTTAATCCCTGGTGGGATGATGTGGACCTAACCGAACAGAGATGAGGCTGACCGTGGCGCTGCCCAATGATTCCGCGGCTAAGTTGCAGGAATACGCCCACCCCG
The DNA here is from genome assembly GCA_963849595.1 of uncultured Actinomycetes bacterium. GTDB lineage: Bacteria > Actinomycetota > Actinomycetes > Streptosporangiales > Streptosporangiaceae > Palsa-504. Next base: position 59,385 of record CAWKIB010000020.1, on the reverse strand, counting down.
AAATGATCGTCACCACCGAGTGGGTGGCGGAGCACCTCGACGATCCGGGCCTGGTGGTAGCCGAGTCCGATGAGGACGTGCTGCTGTACGAGACCGGTCACATCCCCGGCGCGGTCAAGCTCGACTGGCACACCGAGCTCAACGACCCCGTCACTCGCGACTACGTCGACGGCCCCGGCTTCGCCCGGCTGATGTCGGACAAGGGCATCAGCCGCGACACCACGCTGGTGCTCTACGGCGACCGGAACAACTGGTGGGCCGCGTACGCCCTGTGGGTGTGCTCGCTGTTCGGGCACCCCGACGTGCGCCTGATGGACGGCGGGCGGGCCAAGTGGATCGCCGAGGGCCGGCCGCTCAGCACCGAGGAGCCCAAGCGCCCGCAGACCGATTACCCGGTTATCGACCGCGACGACACGCAGATCCGGGCGTTCCAGGACCAGGTCCTGGCCCATCTGGGCCAGCCGATGATCGACGTGCGGTCGCCGGGGGAGTACAGCGGCGAGCTGCTGCACATGCCCGATTACCCGCAGGAAGGCGCCCTGCGCGGCGGCCACATCCCGGGCGCGAAGAGCGTTCCGTGGGCCCGCGCCGCCGCCGAGGATGCCACCTTCCGTCCCCGCGTCGAGCTGGAGGCCATCTACCTCGGCGAGGCCGGGCTGCGTCCCGACGACGACGTGGTGGTCTACTGCCGCATCGGCGAGCGGTCCAGCCATACCTGGTTCGTGCTCACCCACCTGCTGGGCTTCGGGCACGTGCGCAACTACGACGGGTCGTGGACCGAGTGGGGGAACACCGTCCGGGTTCCCATCACCCGCGGGGACAGTCCGTGAGCACCCCCACGCTCAACCCCCGGCTGCAGGAGATCGTCGACGACTTCAACGCGATGTCGGGCAAGGATCGGCTGCAGCTCCTGCTGGAGTTCTCGCAGGAGCTGCCCGCCTTGCCCGACCGTTACGCCGAGCACCACGACCTGCTGGAGCCGGTGCCGGAATGCCAGTCGCCGCTGTTCCTGGCCGTCGAGGTCGAACCCGACGCAACCGTTCACCTGTTCTTCGAGGCGCCTCCCGAGGCCCCGACCACCCGCGGCTTCGCCGGCATCCTGCATGCCGGGCTGGACGGGCTGAACGCAGACGAGGTGCTGGCCACGCCGGGGGAGTTCTCCAGTCAGCTTGGCCTGCAGGACCTGGTCAGCCCGCTGCGCCTGCGCGGCATGGCCGCCATGCTGGCCCGGATCAAGCGCCAGGTCCGCGACCAGCGCGGCTGACCCGTTTGTAACGTGGCCTGGTCACCCAGATGTCGGCCACCAGCGCCTGAAGCCATGAGTGGGGTCAGGCCGGGTTACTGTTAGCCTGTGGCCGAGACCAAGCCGGGCGGAACGCTCGCCCGGACGCACGAAGGGCAGCCCGGTCTGCCCCGTGGCCGGAATGGCCTGCCGCTGCGCGCCGTCCGCGCCTCCCAGCGGGAACGGCTGCTCCGGTCCGTAATCGCCGCGGTGTCCGACATTGGTTATCCGGCCGTCACCGTGGCCGACGTCGTGCGGCGGGCCCGGGTATCGCGGGCCGCGTTCTACGCCCACTTCGCGGACAAGGAGGAGTGCTTCCTGACGGCGACCGGCGAGGGTCGGCAGCTCATGTTCGCCGGAGTGGTATCCGCGGCTCGTGCCGTGCCGGCCGACGCCCCGGACGAGCAAATGATCCGGGCCGCGTACCGCGCCTTCCTGGCTTTCCTGGCCGACGAGCCAGCGTTCGCCCGGGTCTTCTATATCGACATGCCGGCCGCCGGCCCGCGGGCGGTCGCCCGGCTCGAGGCTGCAAGCCGGCGGTTCGCCGACCTGAACCGGACCTGGCACCAGCGCGCTCGGGAGCGGCACCCGGACTGGCCGGCCGTCCCGCACGAGGCGTACCTGGCCCTAGCCGGGGCCACCGCCGAGCTGGTACGGTCCATGGTCCGCGCGGACCGCACCGACGAACTGCCGGACCTCGAGGACACGCTCGTGTCGCTGCATCTCGCCGTCCTCGCGGCCCGTCCCTGGCACTCACCCAAGGAGGCGCGATGACATCTCGACCGCAATTCGGACCCGACTACGGCCAAGAGAAGTGGGAGGCCCCGACCCCCACGTCCGACGGAGCTTGAAGAAGAGCAAGGGGAGCTATACGGGGGGGAGCGGGAGCTATACGAGCACGAGGCAGCAGAGCGGGAGGTGAACTACCTCGACCCGGAGGACAACGAGCTCCATGCCCCGGGCCAGGTCTGCGAGCGGTGCGGCAGTGGCATCATCGCCATGCAGGAGGCGCGGAGGCTACTGGACGGTCACTGGGTCCACGAGGTGTGTCCCATCCACCCCTCCTAGGGGAAGAACGGGTTCGGGTTGCCGCTGGCCAGGTACCCGGCCAGCCGGTCACGGTCCATCGGCTCCGTCGCGGTCCAGGCCATCCTGCGCGTATTCGACCAGCAGGTCACTGAACGAAAGCCCGCGCTGCTCGGCCCGGGCCGCGAGCCGCTCGGCCAGCCGGGCCGGCAGGACGAGCATGCGGCGCACGCAATCGTCGCTCTCCCACACCTCGTCGGGCACCTCAGACACGCTCTCTCCTCTCCTGGGCCCTGTTCTCCGAGGCCGGGCGCACCGGCTCGGGCAGGACGACGTAGCGGCGCAGGATGCGGTCGCTCAGCAGGCCCAGGCAACTCAGGTTGGGGAAGCCCGGTCCCTGAGCCAGGCCGGCCGCCACCGGGAGGTGCAACGGCGGGCGCAGGCCAGCGACCGACAGGTCGACTTCGATCCGCCGCTCGAGATGGGTGTCCGCGACTGCCTGGTCGAGCCGGTGCCGGGCCTGGACGCCGAGCAAGCCCTCGAACCAGCGAGGCTCGAAGCCGATCGCGACCACCACCAGGTCGTAGGCGACCTGCTCACGTTCGTCGCCGTACTCGATCGTGACGACCACCTGCCGCTCGCCGGCCTGGATCGCCGCCGCCCGCCCGGCGAGCGTACGGAAGCCGCGCGACTGGTTGAGGATCGCCTCGGCCTGCCGCGAGACCACCCCGCGGTCGGTGCGCACCAGGAACTCGCGCCGGTGCGCCTCGGCCAGCCCGGGCCAGTCCCCGGGGTCGGAGTACAGGCGGTTCTCCTCGTAGCTCTCGCCGCGCGAGTACAGCACGCCGCGGCTGGTCAGCACGTCGACCGAGGAGTGCTTGGGCAGCTTGCTGACCAGGCTGATCACGACCGAGGCCGCCGTCTCGCCGCTGCCGATCACGCATACGTTCTGGGCCACCCGCGTGCTGATCGCGTGCTCGTGCAGCCAGTAGCTGCGCCCGTCGAGGACGCGCGGGTGCCCGTCCGGCTGGCCCGCCACGCGGATCGGCGGGCCCGCGCCGGTGACCACCACGCCGTCCGCCCCGATCGCCTCCCCGGGCTCCACGGCCACCTGCCACCGCTCGCCGTCGGCCTCCAACCCGACCACGTCGGCCGCGATGATCTCGGCCTGCGCCTTCTCGGCCACCTCGCGCAGGTACCAGCTCCACTGCCGGTGCGTGGGCCGCGTGCGGCCCCGGTCCACCCAGTCGGCGTACGCGCCGTGCGCGATCAGGTGCCGCTGCCAGGTGTAGTCGGCCATCGCCGCGGTGACCGCGGGGGAGGCTGGTCCCCAGCTATCGGCGTACGGGAACCCGACGTCCTTCTCCGGGGGCGTGCCCAGCGGCAGCAGGCCGCTGGTGTAGCCCTGCCGTCCGCTCCAGTTCCCGGCGACCGCGCCGGGGTCGATGAGTACCACCCTCGGCGCGCCGAGCCCCGCCGCTTCCAGGGCCCGCGCCTTGGCGGCGATCGCGATTCCCTTAGGCCCCGCGCCCAGCACGGCCAATGTAGGCATGATCGCGAGGATAACCTGGTCGGCTGGCGGGGTACCGAAACACAGGCTTGAACATGCGGTGGCCTGGGAGGAAGAGTAAGGGGGGTCACCCAACCGAAGGAGAGTCGATGAAGACCAAGGCAGCCGTCGTCTACGAGCCGGGTAAGCGCATCGAGATCGAGGAGCTCGACCTGGGCAGGCCGCAGGACGGTGAGGTCCTGATCCGCTACCTGTACGCGGGCCTGTGCCACTCCGACATCCACGTCGCGCACGGGGACCTCGAGGCACGCCTGCCGATGGTGCTTGGACACGAGGGCGCCGGGATCATCGAGGAGGTAGGGCCGGGTGTGACACGGGTGAAGCCCGGTGACCACGTCGTCTGCTCCTTCATCCCGAACTGCGGCATCTGCCGCTACTGCGCGACTGGGCGCCAGTCGATCTGCGACTGGGGCGCGACGATCCTGGAAGGCTACCTGCCCGGCGAGCATTTCCCGTTTACCGGTCCCCGCGGCCAGTACGGCGCCATGTGCATCCTCGGCACCTTCAGCCAGTACGGGGTGATCCATCAGAACTCGGCGGTCAAGGTCGACGACGACCTGCCGCTGGACAAGGCCGTACTGGTCGGCTGCGGCGTGCCCACCGGCTGGGGTTCGGCCGTTAACACGGCCAAGGTCTCCCCTGGCGACACGGTCGCGATCTACGGCATCGGCGGTATCGGGATCAACGCCGTGCAGGGCGCCCGTTACGCCGGCGCTAAGAACGTCGTCGCCATCGACCCGCTGGAGAACAAGCGCGAGAAGGCCATGGAACTCGGCGCGACTCACGCGTTCGCCACCGCGGCGGAGGCGCAGGAGGCCATTACCCAGATGACCAGGGGCCAGGGCGCCGACTCGGCCATCCTCACCGTCGACCTCATGACCGCCGAGGTCGTGGGGGCGGGGTTCAACGCGGTCGGCAAGGACGGCATCGTCGTGCTGACCGGGCTGAACAAGCTGCTGGAGCCGACCATCCAACTGCCCGGGACCATCCTGACGCTGTTCCGCAAGACGGTGAAGGGCAGCCTGTTCGGTGACTGCAACCCGACCACCGACATCCCCAAGATCCTTGGCCTGTACCAGGCCGGCGATCTCAAGCTCGACGAGATCATCACCAGGACCTACACCCTGGATCAGGTCAACGAGGGCTACGAGGACCTGCTGGCCGGCAAGAACGTACGCGGCATCGTGGTCCACGAGCACTGACCTGATGCCGATCCAGGTTGTCGGGCGCCGCCGCGAGTTGGAGCTGGTCCGGGCCGCGCTCGCTTCCGGCGCCCACATCCTGATCGAGGGACCGCCCGGCACGGGCAAGTCCACCCTGCTCCGGCAGGTCGCGGAGTCCCGGCACACCGAGTTCGTCCTGGTCGAGGGCAGCGCCGAGCTGACCCCGGCGCGCCTGATCGGGTCCTTCGACCCGGCGCTGGTCCTGGAGCAGGGCTACCGGCCGGAGAACTTCTCCGACGGCCCGCTGGTCCGGGCCATGCGCGACGGCGGCCTGCTGTACGTCGAGGAACTCAACCGGGTTCCGGAAGAAACGATCAACGTGCTGCTCACCGTCATGTCCGAGGGCGAGATCAACGTGCCGCGGCTCGGGCGGATCGCCGCGGACCCGAGCTTCCGGCTGGTCGCGGCCATGAACCCCTACGACTCGGTGGGCACGTCGCGGCTGTCGATGGCGCTGTACGACCGGACCTGCCGGATCTCGGTCGGGTACCAGGACGCCGAGCAGGAACGGCAGATCGTGCGGCTCTCGGCCGAGCAGGCCAAGCCGGCCCTGGTCGCCGAGGCCGTAGCCCTCGCCCGGGCCACCCGCGAGCATCCCGACCTGCGCTCGGGCGCCTCGGTCCGCGGTGCCATCGATTACGCCCGGCTGGTCCCCGAGCTGGCCGACATCCGCGCCGTACCGGTCGACGACTGGCAGGCCGGACTGGACGCAGCCCTGACCACCCTGTCCGGGCGCGTCCGGCGGCACGAATCCTGCCGGCGGTCTGCCGACCAGGTCATCGAGGAGATCTTCCGCAGCGTGCGAGCCGCCCGCCCTGACTCGGCGGGAGGCGACGCCAGCCCGGGGGAATGACCGGCCCGCCGTCCGCCCCGGCGGCCGGCGGGCCGCGCCGGCCAGCGCCGAAGTCGGGACGGCCCGACGGCAAGACCGTCGGACGGCACGAGCTGGCTCGTCACCCCCGCTTCGCCGAGCTCAGCCCCGAGGTCGGGGTGCTCGATGAGGAAGCCATGCGCCGGGCCCTGGCCGGCGACCCCAGCGCGTTCGAGTTGCTCGCGCTCATGACCACCGCCACCGACGAGCGCCTGCGGGCGGCCGCGATCCGGCTCAGCTCGCAGATCGTGCTCGACCGGGCCCGGGCCGGAAAGCCCTCGATGCGCGGGATCTCCCGGCTGCGGCCCGCTCGCGGCGCCCTGGACGGCGATCTGGACATCGACGCCTCGATCGACGGGGTGTCGGCCGCGCGGACCGAAGCCCGGCCGGTCGGGCATGACGACCTGACCACCGTGCACTGGGCCCGGTCGCGCACCGCCTTCGCGGTCGTGGTCGACCGGTCCGGCTCGATGAGCGGCGCGCGGCTGGCCGCCGCCGCGACCGTCGCCGCCGCCTGCGCGCTGCGCGCCCCGCAGGAGCACGCCGTCTTGTCCTTCGCGGCGACCGTCGAGGTCATCAAGCCCCTGGCCAGCGACACCGCGCCCGCGTTGGTGGCCGAACGGCTGCTGGGCCTGCGTGGCCACGGCGTGACCAGGCTGGCCGATGCCCTGAGGGCCGCGCACGAGCAGCTGGCCCAGGCCCGGGCCCGGCGCCGGGTCGTCATCCTGCTGTCCGACTGCCGCAGCACCGATGAGGACGACACCCTCGAGACCGCCTGCCGCCTGCCCGAGCTGATCATCTTGGCCCCGGCCGACGATCACGACCAAGCGGCCCAGCTCGCCGGCCTGTCCGGCGCCCGGTGGGGCCCCATCGCCCACCCGCTGGACGCGGCGGCCGTCCTCGACCAGCTCCTGGAAGCCCAGCCAGCCGCCCAGGACGTCCCCACCTGAGTCGCTGTCCCTTACCGAGATGGCCACCCGGCCCGCGCGAGATCTTCAACCGTTCCTATTGAGCTAGCAGGAGATAGTCGTCCTGGCTGGCCGGTGCCCCGGACGGTCCTGGGCTGCCTGGTTGCCTGCCGTGATCCGGTGAGGCCTGCCGGTCTTGCTGCCGGGTGGGTGCCGGGGACCTCGTGGGGTGGCAGGGTTCCTGGGTGCGGGCCTGGGTGCCGGGGATGTCCTGGGTCGCGCCTGGGCTGGCCGTGCCGCCTCCTCCGGGGCGGGCTGGTTCCCTGTCGCGCGGCGCCTGGCCCGGTGCCCGAGCCCGCGTCGCCCGGTCACCAGCGCTGCCGCGTGATGGCCGGTCGCCTTCGGGTGATGCTCCCGCAGCGGGGCGAGCCAGTGCTCGGCCCCCCACCGGGAGGTGTAAGCAGGGTCAACGACGATGACTGGCAGGCCGGCGTTGGCGGCCATCTGGACCAGGCGGTCGCGGAACCGGGCGGTGGGGATGCCCGAGACTGCCCGCCGGAATCCGCGTCCCCGCCGGCCGCGCGCAGGGCCAGGCTGCCGTGCCGTTCGCGTCCCTGGGACCGGGCCTCGGCGAAGTCCAGGTCCTCGATCACGATCGCCCGCGCGCCATGCTGTCCCGCCGTGACGATCAGGCCGCTGATGGCGGCCCGCAGCCGCCCGTCGCGGGCAGTGGCGGGCAACCCGGCCAGGTCCAGGCCGATAGTGGCCGGGGTGCCGATGACGTTGCCGTCGGGCCCGACGACGGCGACGGCCAGATGCCCGGCGTTGACGTCGACCGCCACCGTCCCGGCTTCCAGGCGCCGGTCCGCCCGGGCCAGCCTGCCCCGCAGGGACCGCAGCCCGGCCCCGGCCGGGGCAGCCGCCACGAACGGGGCGGCGATCTCCCGCAGCCCCCTCACCCGCCACCGTCCACGGCATTCTGTTCCATAACAGACACACAGCAAGACTATTTCATAGAACACACTTTTGCCTATCAGGACACGCCAGATCAGCCAACCGTTGAACCCTGGCAAGAATTAGTTCGCCCGCCACCGTCCGCGCCGGGCGTCTAGCCTGTGCTCATGCCGGGGAGGAAGCGCGATGGCCGACGCCGATGACGTGCGGCGCGTCGCGCTGGCCCTGCCGGACGTGGAGGAGATCGACAGCGACGGCTTCGATTTCCGGGTCGGCGGCAAGGGATTTGTCTGGTCCTACCCCGAGCGCCTTCCCGGCCAGCGCCGGGTCATCCGGACCGACATCGCGGTGCTGTTCGTGGGGGACGAGGCCGAGAAGCAGGCCCTGCTCCTGGGCGAGCCTGAGGTCTTCTTTACCGCGTCCGGGTACGACGGCTGGCCGCTGGTGATGCTGCGGCTGGCGCAGGTGGATATCGAGCGCCTGACCGAGCTGGTGACCGACGCGTGGCGGATGCGTGCCCCGCGAGACCTGGCGGGCGACCTGGACGGATCCGCTTGAGCAACGCAGGCCGGCCGCTTGGCCGACGAGCCGGACCCATGGCGTCACTCGCCGCCGTCGGCCGGCGCTACCGGCGCGGTGAGCTCCAGCTGGATGCCGTCCGGGTCTTTGAAGGACAGCACGTCGATGCCGAACGACGGCAGCCGCGTGATCACGCCATGGGCCACGCCGTGCTCGTCGAACAGCGCGGCCGCCTGCTCCAGGTCCTCACGGCTGGGCACGCCGAAGCTGAGATGGTCCAGGCCTACCCGATCCGGGTCGAACTGGTCCCCGGCGGGCGCCATCGGCCGCAGCCCCATGATTAGGTTGCCGCGGATCATGACCACGCCGCCGAACAGCACGCGGAACACCTCCTCCGCCGCCGGGTCGCCGGGCGGGGGCGATTCCACCGCCACCTGGAAGCCGAGCAGGCTGGTATAGAACTCGCGGCTGCGCTGCACATCGCACACCGTAAGCCGCAGGTGATGGATGTCACCGGCTGGAATCTTCGCTGTCATTGCGCCCTCCTCCGACACCACCCTCATACCACCCCAACCCACATCCCCGCCCTGAATCCCGTTAACAGGCTCTCGCGCGCTTGGGCACGCTCGGGCCCGGGAAAGGTGCCACCGTGAGCATCCCGGCGCATATCGCGCGGCTGAGGGCGGCCGTCGGACACGACCTGCTCCTGCTCCCGTCGGTCTCGGTGCTTCCCGTTGACCAGGCCGGACGGCTGCTGCTCGTCCGGCATGCCGGTCATAACGACGGATGGGGCGTGCTCGGCGGTGCCGTCGAGGTCGGCGAATCCCCGGCCGAGGCGGCGGTCCGCGAGACCCGTGAAGAGATCGGCGTCCACGTCCGGCTGGTGCGCTTGCTGGACGTCCTTGGCGGTCCGGACTACCAGGTCAGCTACCCGAACGGGGACCGCACCGCCTACGTCACCGCGGTGTACGAGGCGGCGATCATCGATGGTTCCCCGGCCGTCAGCGACGATGAGCTCACCGACGTCGCCTGGTTCGCCCCCGAACAACTTCCCCGGCTGGAGCTGAGCCGCTTCTCCCGCGCTCTGCTCTCGACGACCGGGTATCTCTGAGCCGGGCCGGTTACCCGGCGCGGCGTCAGCGATCCAGCCCGCCGCGGGCGATCAGCTGCGCCGCGATCACGTTGCGCTGGATCTCGTTGGTGCCCTCGCCGACGATCATCAGCGGCGCGTCGCGGAAGTATCGCTCCACGTCGTACTCGGTCGAGTAGCCGTAGCCGCCGTGGATCCGCACCGCGTCGAGCGCGATCTCCATGGCCGCCTCCGAGGCGAACAGCTTGGCCATCCCGGCCTCCATGTCGCATCGCTGCCCGGCGTCGTACCGCTCGGCGGCGTGGAGCACCAGCTGGCGCGCCGCGGTGAGCTTGGTCGCCATGTCGGCCAGCAGGCCGCCGACCGCCTGGTGTTTCCAGATCGGCACGCCGAAGCTTTCCCGCTGCTGCGCGTAGCGCAGCGCGTCGTCGAAGGCGGCCTGGGCCACCCCGACCGCCCGGGAGGCGACCTGGATCCGCCCGATCTCCAGGCCCTTCATCATCTGGGCGAAGCCGTGCCCCGGCTCGCCGCCGAGCAGCGCGCCGGCGGGCGCGCGGTAGTCGGTGAACAGCAGCTCGCAGCTCTCTACGCCCTTGTAGCCGAGCTTGGGCAGGTCGCGCGAGACCTCCAGCCCGTCGCCGTGCTCGACGAGCAGGATGCTGATGCCCTGGTGCCGGGGCCGGGCGGCCGGATCGGTCTTGCAGAGCAGGGCGATCAGCTGGGACCGGCGCGCGTTGGTGATCCAGGTCTTGGCCCCGTTGACCAGGTACCCGTCGCCGTCCAGCCGCGCGGTGGTGGTGATGGCCTGCAGGTCGGAGCCGCCGCCCGGCTCGGTCAGCGCCATCGTGGCCCGCACCTCGCCGGTGGCCATCCGGGGCAGGTAGCGCTGCTTCTGCTCCTCGGTGCCGAAGTCCAGCAGCAGCTTGGACACCACCGTGTGCCCGCCCATCGCGCCGGCCAGGCTCATCCAGCCGCGGGCCAGCTCGGCGGTGACCTCCGTGTAGCACGGCGTCGAGACCGGCGCGTCCCCGTAGGGCTCGGGTATCGCCAGGCCGAAGATGCCCATGGCCTTCATCTGGCCGATCAGTTTCTCCGGGTACTCGTTGGCGTGCTCGAGCTCGCGTACCACCGGCCGCACGTCACGGTCGACGAACTCCGCCACCGTCTCGACGACCGCTTGCTCCTCCGCGGAAAGACTGCTCACGACCTGACCTTCCCGTATACCTACGATCAATTAGAACCCTCTCGGAAGGGGAGCGTGCTCATGCAGGAGGGGCCGTATTTCGACGAGCTGTCCGTCGGGCAGGAGTTCGGGCGCGCGCCGGGCCTCACGCTGACCTCCGGGCTGGCCGCCGCGCACCAGGCCATTACCGGGGACCGGCTCGCGCTGGCCACCGACCACGAACTGTGCCGTGAGGTGACCGGCGGGGCCCCGCTCGGGTCGCCGAGCCTGGTCTGGGACGTGGCCATCGGGCAGTCCACGGTGGTCACCCAGCACGTCAAGGCCAACCTCTTCTACCGCGGGCTGGCCTTCCGCCGCGCTCCCCGGCTCGGCGACACGCTGCGGACCTCCACCCAGGTCGTCGCGCTCAGGCAGAACCAGCCGCGGGCCGGCCGCGCGCCGACCGGGCTCGCGGTCCTGCGGATCACCACCGTGGACCAGGAGCAGCGGCCGGTGCTCGACTTCTGGCGCTGTGCCATGCTTCCGCTGCGCGACCGGGACCGGCAGACCGGGCACGCCGACGAGCTGGCCTCGGTCGGCCAGCCGGCTGACATCGAAGACGCAGCGGCGCTGGTCGGCGGCTGGCGGTTGGACCGGTTCGGCCAGCTGGTCGCGGGACCTAGGCTGGCCGAGCTGCGGGCCGGGCAGACCTGGGCCGTGCCGGGCGGCGACGTGGTCTCCAGCGCGCCGGAGCTGGCCCGGCTGACCCTCAACGTGGCCATGGTCCACCACGACGCGCAGGCCGCCGAAGGCCGTCGGCTCGTGTACGGCGGGCACGCCATCGGGCTGGCCCTGGCCCAGGCGGCCCGCACCCTGCCCTCCCTGGTCACGGTGGCGGCCTGGCACGGCTGCGACCACCTCGGCCCGGTGCACGAGGGGGACACGCTGCGCAGCACGATCTCCGTCGAGCAGGTCGATCCGCTCCCGGACGGCGCCGGGCTGGTCCACCTGCGCTCCCAGGTCCGGGCCGAAGCGCCCGGCACCGACGGCGGACTCGGCTGGCCCGGCGGCGCCATCTCGCCGAGCGGACTCGGCTGGCCCGGCGGGGGAGCGGGACACAGCGAAGGATCGGCGCCGCGGGACGTCCTGGACTGGCGCTACATCGCGGTCGTGGCCTGATCCACCTCGTCCGTGGCGCACCTGCGCGAGAACGTCGCCGCCGCGGATCTGGTCCTGCCCGCCGACGCGATCGCGGAACTGGACAGCATCGGGCGGTAGCCACCGATAATGGGCGGGGATGCGCGGAGGGCGGCGATCTATGTATCCAGGCACGTACGCGGCGCAGACGCCGGACCGGATCGCCGCGGTCATGGCCGGGACCGGGGAGACCGTCAGCTACGGCGAACTCGAGCGGCGCTCGGCGCAGCTGGCCCACGTGCTGCACGACGGCGGGCTGCGGCCCGGCGACGTGGTGGCGCTGCTGACCGAGAACAACCTGCGTGCCTTCGAGGTCTACTGGGCCGCGATGCGGTCCGGCCTGTACATCACCGCGGTCAACTACCGCCTCAAGCCGGACGAGGTGGCCTACATCGTCAACGACAGCGGCGCCGCCGCGCTGATCGTCTCCGCCGAGCAGGCCGCCACCGCGAGGCGATCATGGACCGGACTCCGGGCGTCAAGCTCCGGCTGGCCTTCGGCGGCCCGGTCCCGGGCTACGGCAGCTACGAGGAGACCATCGCCGCCGCCTCGGACGCGCCCTTCGACGACCAGCCGCACGGCGCCACCATGCTGTACTCCTCCGGCACCACCGGACGCCCCAAGGGCGTCCGGCCGCCGCTGCCCGGCGTCCAGGTGGACGAGCCCGGCGAGGCCCTGGCGGCCCTGGCCGAGCTGTCCTTCGGCTTCACCCGGGACTCGGTCTACCTGTCGCCCGGGCCGATCTACCACGCGGCGCCGCTGCGCTTGTGCGGCGCGATCCAGGCCCTCGGCGGCACCGTGGTGATGATGAAGCGGTTCGACGCCGAGCAGGCCCTGCAGGCCATCGCGGACCGGCACGTCACGCACGCGCAGTTCGTGCCGACCATGTTCGTCCGCATGCTGCAGCTCCCGCAGGAGGTCCGCGACCGCTACGACGTCTCCAGCCTGCGGGTCGCGATCCACGCCGCGGCGCCCTGCCCGGTCGAGGTCAAGCAGAAGATGATCGACTGGTGGGGCCCGGTCCTGGTGGAGTACTACGCGGGCACCGAGGGCAACGGCATGACCGCCATCGACAGCGGCACCTGGCTCACCAAGCCGGGTACCGTCGGCCGGGCGATCCTGGCACGGTGCGGATCTGCGCCGACGACGGGACCGAACTCCCCGCGGGCCAGACCGGCGGGGTCTACTTCGAGCGCGACGAGGTCCCGTTCACCTACCACAACGACCCGGCCAAGACCCAGGCCGCGCAGCACCCGGCCCACCCGACCTGGACCACGCTGGGCGACATCGGCTACCTCGACGAGGACGGCTTCCTGTTCCTCACCGACCGCAAGGCGTTCACGATCATCTCCGGCGGGGTCAACATCTACCCGCAGGAGACCGAGAACGTGCTCGCGCTGCACCCGGCGGTCTACGACGTCGCGGTCATCGGCGTCCCCGACCCGGAGATGGGGGAGTCGGTCGCCGCCTTCGTCCAGCCCGCCGCCGGGGCGGTGCCCGGACCCGAGCTCGAGCAGGAGATCATCGCGTTCGTGAAGTCGAAGATCGCCAGCTTCAAGGCGCCCCGGACCGTGTGCTTCGTCGATGACCTGCCGCGCAGCGAGGCGGGCAAGCTAGTGAAGGCCGAACTCAAGGCCCGGTACGCGCGATGACCTAGGCCGGATCGTCGGTGAACAGGGTCAGCTGCAGGTCGGCGGGCGCCGCCAGCCGGGCGTTCAGCGAGGCCCACGGCGTCCGGGTCGGCTCGGCGATGACCGTGGCTCCGGCCGCGGCCAGTTCGCCGGTCGCGGCGGCCGAGTCGGCAACCGCGAACGCGACCCGGATGTGCCCGGCCACGCGTCGGCCCACCTCCACCTCGTCGATGTAGGCCGCGTGCGGGGGATCGGCCAGCTCTAGCGTGGCGCGTCCGGCCTCCAGGATCGTCACCCGGCCGCCGGGCGAGCTGTAGGCGGCGCGCTCGGGCAGGCCCAGCACGTCACGGTAGAACCGCAGCGCCTCCTCGTAGTCCGATGCGGTCACCACGAGGCGCATCTCCGTCACCCGCGGCGCGTCGTCCACCCGTTCACCTCCAGGTCGGCGGGAGCCCGAAGCGGCCCAACAGCCCCGGGTCCCCGAACACCACGATACGAGCGATGCCCGTGGTGGCGGCGGTGAGCACCCCGGACCGGGGCTCGCGCACGGTCGGCCGGCCGCAATTTAGGTCCCCCGGCCTCCACCCCATCTGCAGATCCGGGCTGTACCATCACGGCCATGAACCCACTGTCGGGCGTTCTTGACGAAGCATGGCGGATGTACAAGACGTTCGCCAAGCACCTCCTCGCCATCGCCTTTGTCATCTACCTGGTCGCCGCGATCATCACGGCGCTGCTCGCGCTGGCCGGCGGCAACATCGGAATCCTGCTCGGTTCCTTCGTGTCCGTGGTGGCGGCCTTCGTGCTGCAGGCCACGCTGGTCAAGGCGGTGCAGGACGTGCGTGACGGCCACGCCGACCTGTCCATCAGCCAGACCGTGAACGAGGCCCTGCCGTTCCTCGCGCCCGTCGCCGGGGCCTCGATCCTGGCCGGCATCGCGATCACGATCGGGCTGCTGCTGATCATCGTGCCCGGCCTGTTCCTGATCACCATCTGGGCGGTGATCGTGCCGGTCATCATCATCGAGCGGTCCGGGGCGCTGGCCTCCTTCGGGCGCAGCCGCGACCTGGTCCGCGGGCACGGCTGGCACGTGTTCGGCACGCTGGTGCTGGTCTACATCATCATGCTCGTGGTGAACATCCTGCTCGGGCTCATCTTCTCGGCCCTGCCGCACGTGCTCGGCGACGGCCTGAGCTCGGTCATCTCCGGCACCCTGATCTCCCCGTTCCTCGCGCTCGTGGTCACGCTCGTGTACTACCGGCTGGTCGGCATCTCGACGCCCGCGGCCGGCGGCCCGTCCGGCGGATACCAGCAGGGCTACGGCGGGTACAACCAGCCGCCCCAAGGTGGCGACCCGTACGGTGGCGGCTACAACCAGCCGCCGCAGGGTAGCGGCTACGGCGGATATCAGCAGCCCCCGCAGAGTGGTGGCGGGTATGACCAGCCGCCCCAGGGCGGCGGTGGCTACGGCGGGTACAACCAGCCGCCGCAGGGTGGTTCTGAGCCGCCCACGCAGCAGGTTCCCCGCCCCGACGGGGGCTGGCCACCGCCCCCGCAGCCGCCGCAGTAAGCGACGCTAACGAGGCCGTCACGCGGGCCGCGGCGCGGCCCGCCTGACGGCCGCTGAACAGGCAGCCGCCCAGGAATGACCCTTCCAGCGCGCGGTAGCCGTGCATGCCGCCGCCGCCGAACCCGGCGACCTCCCCGGCGGCGAACAGGCCGGGCACCGGGCGGGTGGGCCGGGCCCGGCTGAGCACCCGGCCGGACAGGTCGGTCTGCAGGCCGCCCAGGGTCTTGCGGGTCAAGATGTTGAGCCGGACGGCGATCAGCGGTCCGGCCCTGGGATCTAGGATCTTGTGCGGCGCCGCGGTCCGGGCCAGCCGGTCGCCGCGGAACCGGCGGGCGTTGCGGATCGCCATGACCTGCAGGTCCTTGGTGAACGGGTTGTCGATCTCCCGGTCGCGCGCGACGATCTGCCGCTCCAGGTCGGCCAGGTCGATCAGCGCCTCACCGGTCAGCTTGTTCATGCCCGCGACCAGCTCGGGCAGGGTCCTGGCCACCACGAAATCGGCCCCGCGCTGCTTGAACGCCTCCACCGGGGCGGGGGCGCCGGGCCGGACCCGGGACAGCGTGAGCCGGATGTCCTTGCCGGTCAGGTCGGGGTTCTGCTCCGAGCCCGACAGCGCGAACTCCTTCTCGATGATCTTCTCGGTCAGGACGAACCACGAGTAGTCATAGCCGCTCTCCCGGATGGCGCCCAGCGTGCCCAGGGTGTCGAAGCCCGGGAAGTTCGGCGCCGGGAACCGCTGGCCGCGGGCGTCGAACCACATCGACGAGGGCCCGGGCAAGATCCTGATGCCGTGCCGGGCCCAGATCGGATCCCAGTTCTCGATGCCCTCGGTGTAGTGCCACATCCGGTCCCGGTTGACCAGCCGCCCGCCCGCGCGTTCGGCGATGGCCAGCATCCGCCCGTCGACGTGCTCGGGTACCCCGCTGATCATGCGCTCCGGCGGCGGCCCGAGCCGGGCGGGCCAGTTCTGGCGGATCAGGTCGAAGTTGGCGCCGATCCCGCCGGACGTCACGATGACGGCCGGCGCGTGCAGCTCGAACTGGCCGACCTCGGTGCGCGAGCTACGCGTCCCGCGGGCCGCGTCGCTGGGTCCAGGACCGCCCCGCGTACGCCGTCGACCGCCCCGCCGGTGACGGTGAGCTCGTCCACCCGGTGCCGGAACCGGAACCCGACCCGGCCGTCCGCCGCCGCGTCCCGGACCCGCCGCTCGAACGGGGCCAGTACCCCGGGCCCGGTGCCCCAGGTGACGTGGAAACGCGGCACCGAGTTGCCGTGCCCGTCGGCCAGGTAACCGCCTCGTTCGGCCCAGCCCACCAGCGGGAACCAGCGCACCCCCATCGCGTGCAGCCAGGAGCGCTTCTCCCCGGCGGCGAAGTCGACGTAGGCCTGCGCCCAGCGGTACGCCCAGTAGTCCTCCGCGGCCGGGTCGTCGATGCCGCGGTCGAAATACGCGCTGCCCGTCCAGTCCTGCCAGGCCAGCTCGCGGGAGTCCTTGATCCCCATCCGGCGCTGCTCGGGCGAGTCGACCAGGAACAGCCCGCCGAACGACCAGAACGCCTGGCCGCCCAGGTTCGACTCGGGCTCCTGGTCCAGCAGCAGCACGCGCCGGCCGGCGCTGGCCAGTTCGGCAGTGGCGGCCAGCCCGGCCAGCCCGGCGCCCACCACGATCACGTCCGCGTCCACGAGGCCCATCCAATCGCATGCGCTGGTGGCGCGACCAGGGCGGGATCGCCGCTGCGACCAGGAGAAGCCACGGCAATCCGGTAAAATCGCCTAGTGACTGTCAGCTCCGTGCCCTTCGACGCGTCGCGGCCGCATGTCGCGCGGGTATATGACTACCTCCTGGGGGGCAAGGACAATTTCGCCGCCGACCGGGTCGTCGGTGACCGGATGCTCACGTCGATCCCCGCAGTCCAGCTCGGGGTGCGGGCTCAGCGTGACGTGCTCGGCCGGGTGGTCCGTTACCTGGTCGGCGAGGTCGGCCTCAGGCAGCTGCTGGACATCGGCTCGGGCCTGCCCACCGCGGACAACGTGCACGAGATCGCCCAGCGGATCGACCCGGTCACCCGCGTGGTCTACCTGGACAACGACCCGATCGTGCTGTCCCACGCCGAGGCGCTCCTCGCCGACGACGAGTCGACTTTCGTCGTCGAGGGCGACCTGCGCGACCCGGCCGGCATCTTGAGCAATCCCGACGTGCGCAAGCACCTGGACTGGGAGCAGCCGATCGGCCTGCTCATGTGCGGCATCCTGCACTACGTCCTGGACGAGGAGCATCCCGGCGACGTGGTGGCCGCCCTCTATCGCGCGCTGCCGCCCGGCAGTTACGTCTTCATCCATCACCTGCTGTCCATCGAGGACCCCGCCGCCGCTCTCCTGCAGGAGCAGATGCGCACCGGTCTGGGTCGGGCCCAGTTCCGCACCATGAATGAGGTCCGGGACTTGTTCGACGGCCTGGAGCTCGTCGAACCGGGCCTGGTCCTGGTCCCCGACTGGCGCCCCGAGCCCCCGGCCATCCGTGACCATCCGGTCCTGGAGATGGCCTGCGTCGGGGTCGCCCGCAAGCCCTGACACGCGGTCCCCGAGTACCGGGGCTAGTGCAAGGCGGACGGAGCTCAGTGGGCGAGGGCCATCTGGACGAGCCTGACGATGACCAGGACCATCGCGATGGCCAGGTAGGACCGCAAGCACGGTCAGGCCGACCTTGCGGCCCGTGGACATGACCGGCTTGGTCAGCATGGCCAGCGGCGGCATCCGCCAGGTCTCGCGGTCGCGGCGGTCCACCTCGACCGAGCTGTGCACCCGAGCGACCTGCATCAGGACCCAGCCGCCTCCCGCGACCGACAGCCACCGCGCACCCAGAAGATCTCGATGATCTGCCGTTCGGTGATGCCCGGGAACAGCACCGAGGCGGTCAGCACGACCGACAGCGCGACGAGCAGCGCGATCACGGTCCGAGGCGAACATGGTCGTCTTACGGCTGTTGACCCACGGGCCGAGGACCGCGCGGTCGTTACACAGCAGCAGCAGAAACACCGTGGCGGCTCGGCAGCAGCACGCCGGCCAGCGCCTGAACGCCCTCGATGAGCAGCCCGAGCGGGGCGCCGGGGATCAGCACGATGGCCGCGGCGCCGCGCGATCAGCGCGGCGTAGATGGCGTAGAAGCCCTTGGCCTGGCCGGAACCCGCGGTGCAGCGAGTGCTTGAGGCCGAGCGTGTCGCCGATCGCGTACGCGCTGGACAGCGAGACCGCGAACGCCCCGATGATGGAGGCGTCGAGCAACGCGACCGCGAATACCACGCCCGCGACCCGCCCGCGTAGGCGGCGATGCCGTGGGCGATCCCGGCGGCGTCGGTGAAGTTGCCTGCTCCCTTGGTTCCGGCGAAGGCGGCGGCGGTCGCGCCGATCACGGCCGCCGCCCCGACCACCACGATCACGATGCCGATCCACAGGTCGACCTTCTCGTAGCGGATGAACCGCGGCGTGATCCGCTTGTCGACCACGTAGGACTGCTGGAAGAACAGCTGCCACGGCGCCACCGTGGTGCCGACGATGCCGATGATCAGCAGCATGACGGTGGCCATCTGCCCGGAGCCGCCGGGCAGGCCGGGGACGACGAAGCCGTGCGCCATCTGCGCGCCCGACGGGTGGGTGAGCAGGACGAGCGGGATGAGGAGCAGCGATCCGGCGCAGAACGTCACCGCGATCCGCTCGAACCTGCGGAAGCTGCCCGTGAACGCGGCGGCCAGGATCACGCCCGCTGCGAGCACCACCGCGACGAGCTTGGGCACGCCCAGGTACCCGGCCGCCAGGGTGATCCCGATGAACTCGGTGACCAAGGTCAGCGCGTTCAGGATGAACAGGTCGAAGACCTCGAGCGCACCCCAGAACTTGCCGAACCTCTCGATGATCCCCGGCGCAGAACGTGATTGCGATCCGCTCGAACCGGCGGAAGCTGCCGGTGAACGCGGCCGCGATGATCACCGCGGCGGCGAGTGCCACCGCGACCAGCTTCGGCACGCCCAGGTAGCCGGCCGCCAGCGTGATCCCGATGAACTCGGTGACGATGGTGAGCGCGTTGAGGATGAACAGGTCAATGACCGAGAACGCGCCCCAGAACTTGCCGAACCGCTCCAGGATCAGCCGGGCATGCCCGACCCCGGTGACCGCGCCGAGCCGGAGCACCATTTCCTGATTCACGTACAGCACCGGCACCAGCAGCAGCAGCGTCCACAGCAGCCGGGTGCCGTAGTTCTGCCCGGCCTGCCCGTAGGTGGAGAACGCGCCGGCGTCGTTGTCGCCGCACATCACGATCAATCCCGGGCCCACGATGGCCAGCAGCGTCTTTAGCTTGGCGGACAAGCCGGTACGCGGAGCGAAGTCGTCGATCGAGATCGTGCCGAGCGCGCCGCGGATGTCGCCGACGTGCGCGTCGTCGAGGACAGCGGTCCTGCGCGCGGCCGGAGCGGCGGCGCCAAGGTACGGGAGATGGTGGCCATGGTGAACACCCCTTTCACGTCATGAGATCTGACGGGACGAGGGGCACACGCCCTGCGGCCGCAGGCAAGCCAGACTGGACCCGCCGGAGGCGGGAGCAGTCGTAGGTCAGCTCAGGTTAATTCAGCGGGAGAACCTTCAGGGCCTGACGTGTGCCGGAACAAAATGGGATAGCAGCGAGGAGGGCCAACTTCGGCCCGGACTATCAGAGTCCATCGCGTGCCTCCCTTCCGTCGCGACGCACGGGGGCGCCAGGCCACACGTGCCATTAAGGCACGTCACCGTGACACATGAGGAAACACCGGCCAGCAGCGGGATAATCCTGGCCGCACCTCTCTCGTAAGAGCTTTGGCACTCCACGGCGTACTGCGATGGGACGCATCGCCAGCCACTTGGCCTCACCCCTTGGGCCGGGGAGAGGTGTCCTGATCCGGAGCGTCTCTCGACGGTTGGGATCAGTGGCCTATGTCCGTGAAGACGCCTCACCGAACGAGGTGTCCTGTTTTCAACCTCACTCAGGATGCCGTCAGCAACCCGGAGTGTCAACTCGGCGCGCCGGTCAGGCTGACGGGCGGGCCAGGACCACGGGGAAGACGTCCCCGTTAGACGCCGAGCGCACACACTTGGTTGCCACCTGTTACGGATTTACCGGAACGCCCAGGCCAGGCAGCACCTGAGCCGACGGGAGCGCGGCCACCAGGCGCCCCGGCAGCCGCAGCTTGGACCCGCGGATGCCAGAGCCGATCACCACCGAGCCGGTCTTCGCCACCGCCTCGTCCACCAGCACCGGCCAGTCCGCGGGCAGCCCGACCGGCGTGATCCCGCCGTACTCCATGTCGGTGGCCGCGGTCACCGCCTCGACCGGCGCGAACGACGCCTTCCGCGCGTCCAGGTGCCTGCGGACCAGGCCGTTCACGTCCGCCCGGGTGGTCGCCAGGACCATGCAGGCCGCGTACATCGTGTTCCCGCCGCGCTTGCCCGCGACGACCACGCAGTTCGCCGACTCGGTCGGCGAGACCCCGTACCGCTCGCAGAACGCCGCGGTGTCCGCCAGCGCCGGATCGATCTCGGCCACCAGGACCTCATCCGCCCCCGGCCAGTCCCGCAACGCCGCCGCCACCGGCGCCGCGAGCAGGTCTACCCGGGACAACGCGGGAACAAATGACAGCACCTCACTCATGCCGCCCATCCAACCACTCCCGCCGCCCCCATCCGCGCCCCGCTGCGCCCCGCCGCCCGGGTTTCACTACGCTCTAGGACAGTGAATTCCCGGTTTCACTCGGCTCCAGCCGTCGCTCCGAGGCCGTTCGCGGAAGGCTCAGCGACGAAAAAGTGTTAGGTAGTGGGGGCCAATCAGGTTTATTCTTCCGGCCGGTATGGAGTCGCGATCCGTGATGTCGTCGCAGGCTGAGCTCGCCGCGCCCGCCGAGGCGCGATCCGAGCCATCCACGCGATCCGAGCCCTCCCGGTCGGGACGCTCCGGAAATCAGCGCTCGGGAAACCAGCGCTCCGGAAACCAGCGCTCCGGAAATCAGCGCTCCGGAAGCCAGCGCTCCGAGAACCGCCGCGCCGAGGCCCGGGCCGCGCGCCGCGCGGCCATGCCGCCCATCACCTATCCCCCCGAGCTGCCGGTCAGCCAGCGCCGGGATGAGATCGCCCAGGCCATCCGGGACCACCAGGTAGTGATCATCGCGGGGGAGACCGGCTCGGGCAAGACGACCCAGATTCCCAAGATCTGCCTCGAGCTGGGCCGGGGCGTCACCGGGCAGATCGGCCACACCCAGCCGCGCCGGCTTGCGGCCCGGACCGTGGCCGAACGGATCGCCGAGGAGCTCGGCAGCCCGCTCGGCGAGACCGTCGGGTACCAGGTGCGGTTCACCGATGTGTCCGCCGACGACACGCTGATCAAGCTGATGACCGACGGCATCTTGCTGACCGAGCTCGCCCGCGACCGCCAGCTCAAGCGATACGACACGCTGATCATCGACGAGGCGCACGAGCGCAGCCTGAACATCGACTTCATCCTCGGCTACCTCAGGAAGCTCCTGCCCGAACGCCCCGACCTCAAGCTCATCATCACCTCGGCCACCATCGACCCGGAGCGCTTCGCCGCGGCCTTCGGCGGCGCGCCGGTGGTCGAGGTGTCGGGGCGGACCTACCCGGTCGAGGTGCGCTACCGACCCATAGACCCGATCGAGGGCGGTGAAGACGGCGACCAGGGCCAGGCCATCCTCGACGCGGTGGACGAGCTGTCCGGCGAGGGGCCGGGCGACATCCTGGTCTTCCTGTCCGGTGAGCGCGAGATCCGCGACACCGCCGACCTGCTGGCCGGGCGCGACCGGCTCGAGGTGCTCCCGCTGTAGCTCCCGGCTGTCGGCCGCCGAGCAGCACCGGGTGTTCGAGCGTCGTCAGGCCTCGGCCCACACCCGCCGCGTGGTCCTGGCCACCAACGTGGCCGAGACCTCGCTCACCGTGCCGGGCATCCACTACGTCATCGACCCGGGCACCGCGCGGATCTCCCGGTACAGCCACCGGACCAAGGTGCAGCGGCTGCCCATCGAGCCGATCTCCCAGGCCTCGGCCAACCAGCGCAAGGGCCGCAGCGGCCGGACCGCGGACGGGATCTGCATCCGGCTGTACTCCGAAGCCGACTTCGAGTCCCGGCCGGAGTACACCGACCCCGAGATCCTGCGTACCAACCTGGCCTCGGTGATCTTGCAGATGGCCGCGATCGGCCTGGGCGACGTGCCGAAGTTCCCGTTCATCGACCCGCCCGACGCCCGTAACATCGCCGACGGACTGACCCTGCTGGCCGAGTTGAACGCGTTCAAAGACGGCCGGATCACCGGCCTCGGGCGCAAGCTGGCCCGGCTGCCAGTGGACCCCCGCATCGGCCGGATGATCCTGGAAGCCGACCGCAACGGTTGTGTCCGCGAGGTGCTGATCATCGCCGCCGCGCTGTCCATCCAGGACCCGCGCGAGCGGCCCGTCGACGCCCAGCAGTCCGCCGACGACAAGCACCGCCGGTTCGCCGACCCCGACTCGGACTTCACCGCCTACCTGAACCTGTGGAACTACCTGGCCGAACGCCAGCGCGAGCTGTCCTCGTCGGCGTTCCGCCGCCTGTGCCGGGCCGAGTACCTGAACTACCTGCGGATCCGCGAGTGGCAGGACCTCCAGGGCCAGTTGCAAAGGCTGGCCGGCGATCTCGGGGTGACGGTCGATTCTTCTTCAGCCGAACGGACCGTGGTTCACCTCTCCCTGCTCGCTGGCCTGCTATCCCAGATCGGCATGCTCTATCAATTCGGGAAGTCCGAGCCCGCCCGCCAGGCCCCGTCGGCGCCGCCCGGCGCGACCTCCGGGCGGCGGCCGCGGGCGGAGTACCTGGGCGCGCGCAACGCCAGGTTCGCCATCTTCCCCGGCTCGAGCCTGGTCCGGAAGGCGCCGGACTGGATCGTGGCCGCCGAGCTGGTGGAGACGTCCCGGCTGTGGGCCCGGACCGTGGCCAGCATCGAGCCCGAGTGGGTCGAGCCACTGGCCCAGCACCTGGTCAAGCGCAGCTACAGCGAGCCGCACTGGGAGCGCAAACGCGGCAGCGCCGTCGCGCTGGAGAAGGTCACCCTGTACGGAGTGCCGATCGTGACCGACCGCAAGGTCGGCTACGGGCGCATCGACCCGGCCGCGGCCCGGGAACTGTTCATCAGGCACGCCCTGGTCGAGGGGGACTGGCAGACCTCACACCGGTTCTTCGCCGAGAACCGGCGGCTGCTCGCCGAAGCCGAGGAACTCGAGCACCGCGTCCGCCGCCGCGGCCTGGTCGTCGGCGAGGACGAGCTGTTCGCCTTCTACGACGCGCGGATCCCGGCCGACGTGGTCTCGGCCCAGCACTTCGATACCTGGTGGAAGCAGGCCCGCCGGGCCGACCCGGGCCTGCTCACGTTCCAGCCGGACGACCTGCTCAGCGAGGACGCCGGGCAGGTCAGCACGGACTCCTACCCCGACATCTGGACCTCGCAGTCCGCGGCGCTGGCGACGCTGCCCTTGTCCTACGCCTTCGAGCCCGGCAGCGACACCGACGGCGTGACCGTAGACATCCCGCTGAGCAGGCTCAACCAGGTGAACCCGGCCGAGTTCTCCTGGCAGGTACCGGGGCTGCGGACCGAGCTCGTCACCGAGATGATCCGGTCGCTGCCCAAGTCGCTGCGCCGTGACCTGGTGCCCGCGCCCGACGTGGCCCGCGAGGTCGTGGTCCGCCTCGGGCCGCCGTCCGGGGACCTGCGCGACGCGGTGGCCCGCGAGCTGCGCTCGCTGCGTGGCGTGACCGTGCCGCGGGACGCGTGGGACCTGTCCAAGCTGCCGCCTCACCTGCGGATCACGGTCCGGGTGACGGACGGGGAGCGCGTTCTGGCCGAGGGGAAGGACGTCGCCGAGCTGCAGCGCGAGCTCCGGCCGCGGCTGCGCGCGGTCCTGTCCCGGGCAGCGGCTGGCCTGACCCGCTCGGGCCTGACCTCCTGGGACTTCGACGCGCTGCCCGCGGTGTTCCGCGAGGGCACCGTCGTGGCCTACCCGGCCCTGGCCGACGCGGGGACCACGGTCGACGTGCGCCTGTTCGAGACCGAGGCCGCCGCGCGTTCGGCCATGTGGGCCGGGACCCGGCGGCTGATCCTGCTCGGCGCGCCCTCGCCGGTCAAATCGATCGCGGGCCGCCTGTCCACCCCGGCCAAGCTGGCCCTCAGCCACAACCCCCACGGCAGTGTGGCCGCCATGTTCGCCGACTGCGTGAACTGCGCCGCCGACTACCTGATGGCCGAGGCGGGCGGTCCGGCCTGGGACCGCGAAGGCTTCGGCCGGCTGTCCGCCGCGGTCCGGGCCGGCCTGCACGAGGTGACCGCCGACGTGGTCGCCCGCGTGGAGTCGGCGCTCCGGCTGGCCCACGCGGCGCAGGCCCGGCTGGACGACACCCGGGCCGACGCGGTCCAGCCCGCCGTGGCCGATATGCGCGCGCAGCTGGCCCGGCTCATCTACCCCGGTTTCGTGACCGCCACCGGCTACCGCCAGCTGCCGCAGCTGACCCGTTACCTGCGCGGGATCGAGCGGCGGCTGGACAAGCTGCCGGAGAACCCGGCCCGCGACGCGGCCAACATGGCGGTCGCGCAGCGCGTCGAGCAGGCGTACCGGCAGGCCGTCGCCGACCTGCCCCCCGGCCGCCGCAACGATCCGGACGTGACCGAGGTCCGCTGGATGCTGGAGGAACTCCGGGTCAGCCTGTTCGCCCAGACCCTGGGCACCCTCGCCCCCGTCTCAGAGACCCGTATCCTGGCCGCCCTCAGCCGTCTGCGCCCTTAGGCGGTCAGGACCCGAAGGATCCGTGCCGGCCCGCGCCGCCCGCGAACCGGGCCGCGCCCGAAGCCGCCTCCGCCCGCAACGCGGCCTGCCCGTGCGCGAACTCCGCGGCCAGCGCGGCGGTCTCGTCCAGGCCTTCCTGATCGAGCACCGAGGCCCGGTCGCTGCGCAGGCAGACCTGAGGGAACGAGGCGAGCTGGGCCGCGAGTTCCTGGGCCGCGACCAGGGCCTGGCCGGCCGGGACCACACGATTGGCGAGCCCGATGGCCGCCGCCTCGGCCGCGTCGACGGCGCGGCCGGTCAAGATCATGTCCATTGCCCGGCTGGTCCCGATGAGCCGCGGCAGCCGCACGGTGCCGCCGTCGATCAGCGGCACTCCCCAGCGCCGGCAGAAGACGCCGAACACGGCGGTCTCGTCGGCGATCCGCAGGTCGCACCACAAGGCCAGCTCCAGGCCACCGGCTACGGCGTACCCCGCCACCGCCGCGATGACCGGCTTGGACAGCCGCAGCCGGCTGATCCCCATCGGGCCGTCGCCGCCCGGAGCCACCCGGTTGCCGCGCCCGGTGCCCAGCGCGGTCAGATCGGCGCCGGAGCAGAAGACCCCGCCCTCCCCGTGCAGCACGGCCACCGCGGCGCCCGGATCGGCGTCGAAGGCGCGGAAGGCGGCGGCGAGCTGGGCGGCCGTGGGGCCGTCGACGGCGTTACGCCGCGCCGGCCGGTGCAGAAAGACGGTGGTGACCGCTCCCGACCGCTCCACCCGGACCGCCTGATCGGTCATCGCCGTGCTCCTCGATCCTCGGCTGGCGGACCCTGCCTTTGCAGGCCGCCAGAGTCGTCCACACCGTACCTGCGCGGGCCGCGGGCCGCGCGCCGCCTCGCCGCCCGTGGCTGACCGCCGGGCGCCCGCCTGGCGTGTCGTCACCACCACTGGACTACCTAAAATGCTACGTTCTCTATCAAGTGCGACAAACCAGGTAGATGTGGCCGGAAGAACCGCAGGAAGGCAGGAATCGTGACCGGAGATC
Organism: uncultured Actinomycetes bacterium; assembly: GCA_963849595.1. Lineage (GTDB taxonomy): Bacteria > Actinomycetota > Actinomycetes > Streptosporangiales > Streptosporangiaceae > Palsa-504. Next base: position 33,514 of record CAWKIB010000020.1, on the reverse strand, counting down.
CCCCCGTGCGGCGCCGTGTGGTGGGCGGTGCGCTGCGCCGGTACCGGGAGAACGTGGGCTACGCGCTCGAGGACGCGGCCCGCGTCCTCGAATGCGACCGTTCCAAGATCAGCCGGATCGAGACCGGCCAGCGCGGCATCCGGCCCAAGGAACTGCGTGAGCTGCTGACCGAGTACGGCGTGCCGCCGAGCGAGCAGCTCGCGCTGGTGTCCATCGCCAGCCGCGGTGGCCAGCACAGCTGGTGGCACCCCTACGCTGACACCTTGTCCGACGCCTACCTGGATTACGTGATCATGGAGTCGGCCGCCTCCGAGATCATGACCTACGAGGCACAGCTCATTCCCGACCTGCTGCAAACCGATGAGTATGCCCGCGCCATCGCGGCCGCCGAGCCCGGCTACGTGACCGACCAGCAGCGGGAGGACGCCGTGGCGGCGAAGGCCGTGCGCAGGCAGGCGATGCTGAGCGGGAACCGGCGGATCAGCGTCGTGCTCGGCGAGGGCGCCCTGCACCAGGCGGTCGGCGGCGCCGGCGTCCTGGCCGGGCAGATCGGCCACCTGGCCCGGCTGAGTGGCGAGGCGCCCTCGATCACGCTCCAGGTGCTGCCGTTCTCGGCGGGCGCGCACGCAGGCGCGGGCAGCGGATCCCTGGCCATCCTGAGGTTTCCCGATGCGCCGAGCCTGGGCGTCGTCTACCTGGAGGCGCTGTCCGGCGGCGTGTACCTGGAAGGCCAGGCCGACGTGGCCCGGTACATCCGCGCCTTCGCGCTCCTGCGCGCGGCCGCCCTCAGCCCGGCCGACAGCGCACGCCTGCTACGGGACCTCGCGACCTAGGGCACCCGCGCCCCGTCGGACTTGCGCCCCGGGTGGCGCAGTAGCTGGGTCACGGCGGCGAGCTTGTCGATGAGGTCCTGGATGTCCTGGAGAGGCTTCTGCGTTCGCTAGCGACCGCGCTTCATGGCTGTCGCCGTCGCCGCCGACCGCACCCGGCACGGCGACGTCGTCGGGATCTGATCGGCTGGCGTCCTGCACGCTGTCGCCGAAGTTCATGCGCAGTGTCTCCTGGAGATGATCCGGTAAGCGGGAAAGCGGCCGACGAAGCGGGGTTGAGCGGGGTAGGTAATTCCGTCGGCTCCGGCGCCTTAAGCGCAGAGGACCATGTTAAAGGTTTTTCGCCGGTATGTCACGCATCGCAGGATGTGGTGTGGCGTGTTGGCTTTTGCGTCGGCTGGACGTCGTTCGGCCCGCCCGCAGACGACCTGCCGAATGCTCCATGAATGGCCTTCTACCTGCGGCAACCGGCCGCCGTCGGCAGATCCTGGTGATGACGCACAGGTACTGCTAACGATTGCAGGATTGTATTCATTAACGCTTTGTACACGCACTTGCAAATGCAATTGACAGTGCCGGCGGATCCCGGTTCCCAGACGACGGGAAACGTCAGTGATGCCGCGGGACGTTCTGCCGCATGGTCATCTCCATCTCGTCGGGCAGCAGTGCGGGAACGGGGAGCGGGGAAACGCCCTCTCGTTCCGGGCGCAGGCCGTCGAGGACGAGGGCCAGGTACCGGCGCCAGATCTCCGGGCTGACCCGCCTCGCGAACTGCGCGGCCTCGGCCAGCACGAACAAGATGAACGGGATGTCGGTCGGCCTGAAGGTCGGACCTGAGCTGGCCTGCGGCTTGCACCCGCTCGACCAGCTTGGTCACCAGCGGAGCGTTCCGCTGCCGGGCGTACCAGACCTTATCCCCGCCGTAGGTGGCGAACATCAGTATCTGCCGCAGGCCGCTGTCGCCGGCCAGCATCTCGGCCGCCTGCTCCATGAAGTGACGCCAGGCCGGTCCACGGATCAGGCGCCTCGGCGGCGTCCTCGGCCAGGGCCGCCACCTCCTCGATGCGGTCCACGAACAGCGCCTCGACCAGGTCCTCCTTGGTACGGAACCGCCGGTAGACGGTCCCCACCCCGACCCCGGCGTGCCGTGCCACTTCGTCCAGGCTGACGTCCAGGCCGCGTTCGGTGAAGACCTCCGAGGCCGCCTGGAGCATGCGCTGCCGGTTCCGCTCGGCGTCGCGCCGTAGCGGTCGCACCGGCGCGGCGCACGGCTCCGGGTCCCGTCCGGTGTGGTCTCCGGGGCGCTGCACGAACGTCCATCCTCCAGAAAAGTGGAGACAGGTCCTCCGCTTCATGTTACTGTGGCTCAAGCGGAGATGGCACCTCCAGATTGGTGAAGCTCATGACTGATGTCAACACCACCAGCAGCGCCCCGGACGCGGCGCTGGCTCATCCTCGGCGTGATCGCCATCGCGCAGCTCATGGTCGTCCTCGACGCCGACGGTGATGAACATCGCGCTGCCGTCCGCCCAGCGCGCGCTGCACTTCACCACGGTGGACCGGCAGTGGGTGGTCACCGCCTATTCACTCTGGCGTTCGGCAGCCTGCTGCTGCTCGGCGGCAGGCTGGCCGACCTGCTCGGCCGCAAGGTAACGTTCCTGATCGGCCTGGTCGGCTTCGCGGGCGTCTCGGCCATCGGCGGCGCCTCGGTCAACTTCACCATGCTCGTGATCGCGCGGGCTTGCCAGGGCGTGTTCGCCGCGCTCCTGGTGCCGTCGGCGCTTTCCGCTGCTGACCACCACGTTCACCGAGCCGAAGGACCGCGGCAAGGCATTCGGCATCTACGGCGCGATCGCTGCGGGCGGCAGCGCGGTGGGCCTGCTGCTCGGCGGCGCCCTGACCGAGTACTTGTCCTGGCGGTGGACGCTGTATATCAACCTGGTCTTCGCCGGCGTGGCCTTCGTCGGGGGAGCGCTGCTGCTGCAGCGACACCCGTCCCGGGTCAAGCCGAAGCTGGACATCCCGGGCGTGGTGATGGTGTCCAGTGGCTTGTTCTGCCTGGTCTACGGATTCTCGAATGCGGCCACGCACGGCTGGAGCACGCCGTCCACCTACGGCTTCCTGGTCGCCGGCGTGGCGCTCCTGATCGTGTTCGCGCTCTGGCAGGGCCGGGCGCCGAACCCGCTGCTGCCGCCCCGCGTGGTACTCGACCGCAACCGCGGCGGCGCCTACCTGTCGATGCTCATCGCCGCGTCCGGCATGTTCGCGACTTTCTTGTTCCTGACCTACTACCTGCAGCAGACGCTGGGCTACTCGCCGGTCGTCACGGGCGTCGCCTTCCTGCCCATCGCCGGCGGCATCGCGGTCGCGGCCAACCTCTCCACCATCGTGCTCATGCCCCGGGTCGGGCCCAAGCCCCTGGTCGCGACCGGGATGCTGGTCGCGGCGGGCGCGGCGGTCTGGCTTGCCCAGCTGGGACCGCACACCGGCTACGTCACGGGCATACTCGGCCCGCTCATCATGACCGGTGCCGGCCTCGGCATGGTGATCGCGCCGTCCATCAACACCGGCACCTTCGGCGTAGCCCCGCAGGACGCGGGGGTCGCGTCGGCGACCGTCACCGTCGGCCAGCAGCTCGGCGCCTCCATCGGCACCTCGCTGCTCAACACCATCTTCGCCAGCGCCGTCACCTCCTACATCGCCGCGCACGTCGCGTCGGCCCGGCTCATCGGCCGTCAGGCGCTGGCCGGACTCGCGCTCGCGCACGGCTACGACACCGCGTTCTGGTGGACGGCGGGCATCCTGGCCGGCGGTTCGATCGTCGCCGCGATCCTGTTCCGCCCCGGGCCGCTGGTCAGCCGAAACACGCCTCCGGCCGGGCAGGTGGGAAATCAGGCGGGAGGCTGGGAGCCGGAGGTCGAGGCCGGGCCCGGCCATATCGGCCTGATCAGCGGACCGCGAGCCGCCCGGATCAGGCCGGGCAGGTCCACTCCTCCGGGCTGCGCAACGGCCCGGAGGAGACCACGTCGGGCGGCGGAAAGTGCTCCCTGAGCGTAAAGGAGCGCGGTGTCGGGCCGAACTCGCGCAGGTGCAGCACCCGCGCCTCGGCCTCCTGCGTGGTCGGGACGTGGCCGCGCGGTATCCACCACAGGGCGGTAAAGGCCTCGGCCATCGGCTCGAACCAGCGGCGGCGGCGCCGCAGCACCTGGCGGTGCGCGCCGGAGTAGACGAACCCGGCCAGGGCCTGCACCGACTCCCACACCGACATGTTGACTAGGACCCCGGCGCTCCCGGCCGCGTCCCACTCGAACGCGCGGACCGAGGTAGCGTTGCCGTCCTCGGTCTGCAGCCGCCAGATGAAGCCGGGCGCCGCATCCGCCGTCGCGTTCACCGGGTCGAGGTCGGCGACGAAGTCCGCGAGCCGCGGGCTGTCCAGCGGGGCCCGCAGCCGCGCGACGTTCACCTGGGCCAGTACGTAGTCCACGCCGCCATGCTGCCAGCCGCCGCCGGCCCTGGCAACGCCGACCGTCACCTGGGCATCGTCTGGTCGATAGACCACTCGTAAGGAGTCGGTAAGGCTTGTCCGGACACCGCTGGACAGGAGCGACATAAACTAACATATCCGGACCAATGCCTTACGAAGAGTGTTGTGCACGGCGTTCCCGACCGCGATCATTGACCTGGCGAGGAGAATCCTTGGCTCGCGCGCCGCTCCGGGATACGGACCCTGCGCAGGTCGGACGCTACCGGCTGACCGCCCGGCTGGGCGCGGGCGGCATGGGCGTGGTGTACCTGGGCACGGCCCGTGACGGCAGCCTGGTCGCGGTCAAGGTGCTGCGCCCCGAACTGACGGACGACCCGGAGTTCCGGGACCGGTTCGGCCGGGAAGTGACCAACCTGACCCGGGTCAAGGGCGTGTGCACGGTGCGGGTGATCGAGGCCGACACCGATTCGGCCCGGCCGTTCATGGTCACCGAATACGTGTCCGGGCCGTCACTGTCGGAATACGTCGCCAGGTACGGGCCGCCCGGCCCCGACATGATGTACGGGCTCGCGACCGGGCTGGCCGAGGCGCTGACCGCCATCCACGCGGCGGGGGTCGTGCACCGGGACCTCAAGCCCTCCAACGTGATCCTGGGCCAGGACGGCCCGAAGGTCATTGACTTCGGCATCGCCCAGGCCCTGGACGCGACGTCGGTGACCAGGACCGGGATGATGGTCGGCTCGGCGGGGTTCATGGCGCCGGAGCAGGTGACCGGGCGGGCCGGCCAGGCCGCCGACATCTTCGCCTGGGCGGTGACGCTCACCTACGCGGCCAGCGGCGAGATGCCGTTCGGCACCGGCTCCTCCGACGCCATCTTGTACCGGATCCTGCACGTCGAACCCGACACCTCCGCGGTGCCGGACCTGCTCCGGCCCATGGTCGAAGCCGCCCTGGCCAAAGATCCGCAGCGCCGGCCCCGGGCGGACGAACTGCTGGTCCGGCTGACCAGCAACTCGCGGACCGGGCGCGACGACGAGTTCAACACCCAGGCCGTGCTGGCCCACACCTGGCCGGTGACCGAGGCCACCCCCGTCCAGCAGCCGCGCACGAGCGGATCCCTGCTGCTCGGGCCAGTCACTCCCGGCGTACCCGGGCCCCGGCGGAGGAAGGGCGCGGTCAGCCGCCGGACGGCGACGGTCGGCGGACCGGTCCTGGCGGTCGTCGCCGCCGCCTTGGTCCTCGCGCTGGCGACCGGCCACTTCCCGAACTTCGGCCACCTCACCGCGAACCAGCAGCAGAACATGGGCGTCGCTGCCGTCGCGCTCGGCACCTACCCCGATCATGAGCAGCGCGGCGTCTCGCAGACTGTGGACCGCGTCGTCGCCTCGGGGAACACCATCGTCACGATGGGCTCGCAGACCAGCGACGGCGTCGTCCGCCAGCAGTTCTTCGCCTCCACCGACGGCGGCGCCACCTGGCGGCTGGCCGCCGCGCACGCGCCGGGCGGCGGGCCGGCCCCTCCGGGCCACGTGGCCTTGCGGCTGGCCGGCGGGCCTGGCGGATGGCTGGCGGTCGGGCCGCAGGCCATCTGGACCAGCCCGAACGGCCTGAGCTGGACCCTCGCCGCCACCCACGGCATCCCGCAGTTGCCCGGCGACCAGCTCCTGGTGCTCAACAACACCGCTCAGGGCTTCTTGGCCGCAGGCGAGGCGGCGACCGTCGGCGGTGGCAACCAGGCCGTCATCTGGACCTCACGTGACGGCCTGACCTGGCAGCGGAAGACGGCCACGCAGCTAGGCCTGACCGCGCTCGGCGGCACCGCGCAGGGCATCGTCTACGCCGCCGCGCACGGCCCCGACACGGTTATCTCCGGCGGGGTCGTCGGCGGCGGCAACGTCTCCGCCGCCTGGCTGAGCACCGACGGCGGGTCGACGTGGACCGCGGTGACGATCCCGGCCGACCACGGGGCAGGCGCCTCGGTCAGCGGCCTGGGCTTCGACGGATCCGGCCTGGTCGCCCTTCGGCCTGGGCAGGGTGCAAATGGCAGCCCCGATGGGGTGGCGTATTTTTCTCCGAACGGCCAGGACTGGCAGTACGCGGGCACCGTCGACGCGGCGGGCGGCTGGAGCCCGAACGTGGTGAAGGGCAACACAAACGGCTTCGTCGTCACCGGCAAGACGACCGCGGGGCAGATCGTGGCCTACACCAGCACCGGCAGCGGCGGGACCTGGCTGCCGACCGGTTCGCTCGGCGAGGCCACGGAGGAATCGGTGGCGAGCGCCACAGTGGGCGCGGGAGGCGCCGTTATCGCCGTCGGCGCCACGTCAGGTGGCGCGCTCGGCAAGCAGCCGGTGTTCCTCACCGCAAGCAAGGCCGGGGCCGTCCGGCCGGTCTCGCTGACCGCCATCCCCGGCGGTATCGTCCCCGAGCTCACGGTCAACGCCCTGGCCACGGCCGGCGGCGACCAGATCGCCGTCGGCAGTGCCGACGGCTACCCGGCGGTCTGGCGCCAGGCGCCCGGCAGCACGTCGTGGACGCTGGTCTCCTCGCTGTCGGTCGCGTCCGGTTACCCGGGCCTGTCCGCGCTGACCGGCGTGACGCACGGGCCGGCCGGCTGGCTCGCCGTGGGCGGGCCGGGTCCGGTCGTGCTCACCTCGGCGAACGGCACGACCTGGCAGCGGGAGGGGCAGATCACCTCGGACCTGCCCGGGGCGTCGGGGCTCGTGACCGCCGCAAATCAATCCGGGTACGTCATCGCCGCGAACGTGGCCGCCGCCGGCGGCAGCGCGACGGCGGACCTGTGGTGGTCGCGGAACCTGACCTCCTGGACCCGAGAGACCAGCATGAACGACACGAACGGCGCGGGCCAGGTGCTGGCGATCAGTGCGGACACGCAGGAGTTCATGGCCGTGGGTTCGGTGGGCGGCCATCCTGCGGTGTGGACCACGACCGATGGCCAGGACTGGACCACGAATAAGCTGGGCCTGCCGCCCGGCGCCTCGGATGCGGCGCTGACGCAGGTGGCGATCGACGGCGACCACGTGGTCGCCCTGGGTCAAGCGGCGAAGGCGGGCCGGTCGGTGCCCTTCGCCGAGTTGTCCGCCAACGGCGGCGCGAGCTGGCAGGAGAAGCCGTTCGGCTCGGCCGCCCCAGGCGTGACCGTCACCGCGCTGACCGTCAGCTCAGGAGGCTTTACCGCGGCCAGCCAGTCGGGCCCGCGCGGCCAGCAGAACGCCCAGATCTGGACCTCCGCCACCGGGTCGGCCTGGGCCTCCGCTCAGGTCAGCGGGCTCAGCGGCGGCGGAGCGCACCAGATCTCCGCGTTGGTCTCGGCCAGCTCGGGGGTGTCCGGCATCGGGACCATTGCCACCGAGCAAAGCCAGCAGGCCCTGACGCTGAGCCTGGCTCCCGGCTAGTCGGATCCTGGCCGCGGCTCGACCACGTTGGCGGCTCGGGCCTGACCCAAGGTGAAGGTCAAGGGCCCGGGCGGCACCTCGCTATGAGGCGCGCATGACGCCCGTCAGTTCTTGGAGCCGGGGCCACAGGTAACCGATTCGCTCCTCGGCTGGGTCCGTGACCCAGCCCTCGTTTCCCGGCGTGTCGCGTCCGCCGTCAACACCTCGCCGCAGTGCTACCGGCGTGCAACCTTGCGGGCAACCCGGGCGCTACCCCCACTCACGAAACTGAACTTAGAAGCCGACGGAAGCCCCGGAAGCAGATTCGAAAAGGACCAGCCATGAGCCGCAACCGCCTCACCGCCGCCGCCGCCGCAGCAGCCGCAGCCGCCGCCGCCATCGCGATCCTCGCCGGATGCGCCACCACCCACCACACCGCCGCACCCGCCCCCCGCACCGCCATCACCCACAGCATCACCCACCACGCCGCCACCCGCACCGCCCCCGCCGCCACCCGCACCACCACCCCCGCCGACCCCGCGATCCAGTGGCTGACCTCCCCCGGCGGCCAGGCCCAGGTCACCTTCAACCAAGCCGTCGACACCCTCGCCGCAGACCTGGAAACCGAAGCCCACAACGACTCCACCGCCAACCACCTGGCCTTCGAGGCCGACGCCCGCACCGTCCGCACCCAGGCCCGCACCATCTTGACCACCCCCGCCCTGCTGCCCGCCCACCACCGGGCCGCCTACCAGCAGATGCTGCACAAGTTCATCACCGTCGCCGACATCCTCCAGCCCGGCACCCGCTACGGCACCACCAGCCAGGACTACACCGCCTGGTGGGCCGCCCTCCACGCCTCCAACATCACCGTCTCCTAACCCCTCCCGCCACAGGCTCATCGACACCGGGGCACACCACACAACCAGCGGGCCGGCCAGGAAAACCCTGGCCGGCCCGCTGGCTCCATCCGTCCGGGCGGCTGACCATCGGACACGACCAGATTCGGCAGGTGTACGCCGAACTGCTCGCGGATAAGCCGTCGTTCAGCTCGGCGGGCCAGCAGCCGGTGATCCGCAACGGGGACCTGGCCCTCACCTCTACGCGCCTGCCGGCTGGCGGTGCCACGGTCGAGGTCGCCCGCCGCCAGCCGCACGGCAGCTGGCGCTGGGTGATTGATCAGCCGGCCGTGCTGTCCTGAGCGCGCCAGGGGAACGGCAGCAGATCGGGCTCCACCCAGCCGTGCCGCGCCAGTCCGGCGGCCAGGGTCGACGACCGGTAGTGCCTGGACAGCAGGCGCTTGTCCAGCAGCGCGGGATTGCGGGTGGCAAAGATGTCGAACTCCCCGCAGTCCGGGTCCGCGGCGACGTGGCGCGCGACCAGCTCCACCCAGGCCCGTGAGACGGTGTGGTGGTACTTCTGCGGCGCCCGTTCGTACGCGGCGATCTGCCGGATCCAGCCGCAGATCGCGCCGATCGCGTCCGGCATGCCGTACCGCCGCACCGCGTAGAAGGCCAGGTTGATGTGCTGCCGGTGCCGGAACTGCCCGCCGGGCCCAGTGATCCCGGGCAGGATCGCGGCCAGCTCCGGATCCCGCGCCCCGTGCGCCCCGTCCGCCCATGGGCGTACGAGTCATGCTGCTTATGCGGTCCCCTGGACACGTCCGGGCAGTCCGACCCGCGCGATGCCACCGGGTGAACCCCGGGGTTCACCTCACTAGAGCGTGGTGGATCCCGGGGTTCACTACGCTCCGCAGGGCGGGAGCGAGGGTGAGGAGTGGGGCCGGGGGAGTGGTTCCGGTCCTCAGGCGTCTCGCGGCCCGGCATCAGTTGGCCGCCTGCAGGGCCGCGACGACGGCATGGAAGCCGGCGATCTGGGTCTCGGACAGCCGGGCCGCAGCGTCCCGCTCAAGGTCCGCGACGGCCGCCCGGACCCGTCCGGCCACCGCCTGGCCCGCCTCGGTCAGCGGCAGCCGGAACGACCGGCGGTCGGTCGGATCCAGCTCCCGGGTGAGGTAGCCCCGGTTCTCCAGCCGGTCCAGGACCCCGGTCAGCGTGGTGGCGCGGGTGCCGGTCTCGGCGCTGAGCTCGCGGACGTTAAGCGCCCCCCGGTCGGCCAGGTTGGCCAGCGCGTTGATCTCGGCCGCGCTGAGGTTCAGGTCCGCAAGCGCGCCGCTCAGCGCGTGCAGGGTGTGGTGCGTGGTCCGGTGCAGAGCAAGTACGATTCCGGGTAGTCCATTTTCGGATATCACGGAAATGGATTATACGGTCTCGGTGGATCTCGCGCCAACCGGAAACGTGTTGCAGGACGCGGGGAGAATGGCCTCTTGACTACTCCCCGCCTTGAAGGACGGGGATTCCGGTCGTCACCGGCCGGGGTTCCTGTTTCACGGCCGGCCGCATCCGGGGGGTCCCGGAATGTCTGATGCCAGCTCCGCAGGCAGTCACCGCTTGACCAGCGGCCAGGATGTTCTTCGCCGCGTTGAGATCCCGGTCATGCCGGGTCCTGCACCACGGGCACGTCCACTGCCGCGTGCCCAGGCTCAACCCCCCGAGCAGGTGCCCGCACGCCGAGCAGGTCTTGGACGAGGGGTACCACCGGTCGATCACGATCAGGTTCCGGCCGTACCGCTGGCACTTGTAGGCGAGCTGCCGGCGGAACTCGCCCCACCCGCAGTCACTGATCGCGCGGGCCAGGTGCCGGTTGCGGACCATGTTCCTGACAGCGAGGTCCTCGATCACGATGACGTCCGCCGAGCTCCACCCAGGCCCGCGAGACGGTGTGGTGGTACTTCTGCGGCGCCCGTTCGTACGCGGCGATCTGCCGGATCCAGCCGCAGATCGCGCCGACGCGTCCGGCATGCCGTACCGCCGCACCGCGTAGAAGGCCAGGTTGATGTGCTGCCGGTGCCGGAACTGCCCGCCGGGTCCAGTGATCCCGGGCAGGATCGCGGCCAGCTCCGGATCCCGCGCCCCGTGCCCCGGGTCGTGCGGGCCGGGTCGGCCAGGGGAGTGGTACGGTCCCGCGGACGGATCGGGGCGGGACATCAGCTGGCCGCCTGCAGGGCCGCGACGACGGCGTGGAAGCCGGCGATCTGGGTCTCGGACAGGCGGGCCGCAGCGTCCCGCTCAAGGTCCGCGACGGCCGCCTGGACCCGCCCGGCCACCGCCTGGCCCGCCTCGGTCAGCGGCAGCCGGAACGAGCGGCGGTCGGTCGGGTCCAGCTCCCGGGTGAGGTAGCCCCGGTTCTCCAGCCGGTCCAGGACCCCGGTCAGCGTGGTGGCGCGGGTGCCGGTCTCGGCGCTGAGCTCGCGGACGTTGAGCGCCCCCCGGTCGGCCAGGTTGGCCAGCGCGTTGATCTCGGCCGCGCTGAGGTTCAGGTCCGCGAGCGCGCTGCTCAGCGCGTGCAGGGTGTGGTGCGTGGTCCGGTGCAGAGCAAGTACGATTCCGGGTAGTCCATTTTCGGATATCACGGAAATGGATTATACGGTCTCGGTGGATCTCGCGCCAACCGGAAACGTGTTGCGGACGCGGGGAGAGAGACGGGGAGAATGGCCTGGTGACCGAGCCATGGGTGATTGACGAGCTGGCGCACGCGGGACCCGAGCACCTCGACCCCGCGTTCGTGGCGGGGTACGACCGCAAGCAGGGCTTTCCCGACCCGGCCGAGGACCTGGCCATCTTCGAGGCGCACGGCCTGGGCCGGACCTCGGCCGTCCTGGACCTGGCCGCGGGGTCCGGGCAGTTCGCGCTGGCCGCGGCGCGCCGCTTCGGGCACGTGACCGCGGTGGACGTCTCGCCCGCCATGAACGCGCTGCTCCGCGAGCGCGCCGCCGCCGCGGGACTGGCCAACCTGGACTGCGTCCGGGCCGGGTTCCTCAGCTACGATCACCCCGGTCCGCCCGCGGACGGCGTGTACACCCGCAACGCGCTGCACCAACTGCCCGACTTCTGGAAGGCGGTGGCCCTGGAACGCATCGCGCGCGCGATGCGGCCCGGCGGCGTGCTCCGGCTGCGCGACCTGATCTACGACTTCTCCCCGGCCGAGGCGCCCGAGGTGTTCCAGGGCTGGTTCGACCACGCGGCGAGCGATCCGGCCGACGGGTACACCGGTGCGGACTACGCCGAGCACATCCGCACCGAGTTCAGCACGTTCCGGTGGCTGCTCGAGCCGATGCTCGCCGCGACCGGTTTCGAGATCGTGACCGCTGGACTTCGCCGGACGGCTGTACGGCGCCTACACCTGCATCAGACGCGACGCCTGAGCGTGCGCTGGTAGCAGATCCGCGACCGGGCGTACCATTGCCCGCGACCCGAACCGGCACGATGGGCCATCGATCCGGTAGGAACCGGCACAGCGGGCCATCGTCCCGGTTGGCGGCGAGGCCTTGGCGGCGAGGCGTCGGCTGGCCGATGGCCTCCCGAGGCGGCCGCGGGCGGCCCGCAGCCGTCGCGCTCGCAGCACCAGACCGGGTTCAACCATGCGAACGTTCCAGTCAGCCGGGTGTACAGCTCCAGGTAGCGATCCCGCGTCGCGGCCACGATCTCGGGCGGGATGGCCGGACCCGGCGGCCGGCGGTCCCAGTCCAGGCCGGCCGACCAGTCGCGCAGGAACTGCTTGTCCAGCGAACGTTGCGGGCGGCCGGGCTGCCATTCCGAAGCCAGCCAGAACCGCGACGAGTCGGGGGTCAGCACCTCGTCGGCCAGCATCAGCGTCCCGTCGTCCGCCACCCCGAACTCCAGCTTGGTGTCGGCGATGACGATGCCGCGCGAGGCGGCCAGCTCCGCGCCGCGCCGGTAGACCTCCAGCGTGACCCGCTCCAGCTCGGCCGCCACCGAAGCGCCGACGAGCGAGGTCAGCTCGGTAAAAGTCATCGGCTCGTCGTGGCCCGCCGCGGCCTTGGTCGTCGGGGTGAACACCGGTTCCGGCAGCCGGGAGCCCTCGCCGAGACCGGGCGGCAGCCGCACGCCGCAGATCGTACCGGTTTCGTTATAGGACACCAGCCCGAGACCGGCCAGGTACCCGCGGGCGATGCACTCCACCGGCAGCATCCGCAGCCTGCGGCACCTGATCGCCCGGCCCGCCCACTGGCCGGGAACGTCGGTACCGGAGATGACGTGGTTGGCAATCACGCCCGTGAGCTGCCCGAACCACCACAGCGAGAGCTGGGTCAGCACCCGGCCCTTGTCCGGAATCGGCGTCGGCAGCACCACGTCGTAGACGCTCACCCGGTCCGAGGCGACCATGATGAGGTCATCCCCGTCCGCATACAGATCCCGGACCTTCCCCGAATACACCAGTTCCACGCACGCTCCTCACCAGCACCAAAGTCCCAGCGCGCCTAGCAGCAGCGATGGAACATTGCTGCCGCCATGACGACACCGATGTTCCATCGGTGTCGCGCGCTAACCGGTACCAGGCGCCAGCCGATGTGCGGCACAGCGTACTAGGGCCCGGTGAGCGTAGGATCACGGCCATGGCGGACCTTGAGGTGCAGTACCTCCAGGTACAGACGACGACCGACTCGCGCGCGGAGGCGATGGAGCTCTCCCGCGCCGCGGTCGAGGCCAGGCTGGCCGCGTGCGCGCAGGTGGCCGGGCCGGTGGCGTCCATGTACTGGTGGGACGGAGGTCTGGAGCGGGCCGAGGAGTGGCTCGTGCTCCTCAAGCTCCCTATCGACCGCTACGACGAGCTAGCCGCCTTCCTCACCGAACGCCACAGCTACGACGAGCCGGAGATCATCGCCCTGCCCATCGTGACCGGGTCGGCCGCATACCTGACCTGGATGCGGGAGGAAACCCGCCGCGCGGACGGAGCCGGAAGATGACCAGGCTGGTCGGACCGCGCGGGCTCAGCGTGCTGATCTTCATCGGGCTCGTCGCGCTGGCCCTGGCCGTGGTCGGCTGGTACCAGCGCGACAACGGCGAGGTCGGGCCGTTGCCGAACTACTCCTCAATGGAGATCGCGATCCATGCCGCCGGCGGGGGGATCGCCGGATGAGCACGCGCTGGGCGAGCGGCCGGCCGGGGATCCCGGGTGCTGCGGGAGCCGGAGACCACGCCCGAACCGAAGGCCGCCCCGCGTGCCGCGGTTCCCGAGGCGGACGCGGACCACAGCCAGCGGACCGGCCTGGCCGAACAGGCCGCCGCGATCAGCGCGGAGTGGGCCCCGACCGCCGGGCGGATCCTGCTCGGCGCGGTGTTCTTCTGGTTCGGGTACCACGAGCTGGTCCAGCCGGGCCACTGGACCCAGTACGTGCCGGTCGTCTCCGAGTCCTCGTCGCTGGCCGTCGTCCTGGTCCTGGCGCACGGCTGGGTGCTGTTCGTCACCGCCGCCGCGCTGGTGGCGGGCATCGCGCCGCGGGCCGCGGCGGCGGTCGCCAGCGTGCTGCTGCTGGAGATCGTGATCGCGCTGGCGGCCACCGGGGTCTCCGACACGGCCCTGCGCGACCTCGGCGTGCTCGGCCTCGCGGTCTGCCTGACCGGCTGCAAGAACCAGCGCCTGGTCCTCCGCGGCTGATGACGTGAAAGCCGTCGTCTGCGACCGGTACGGGCCGCCGGAGGTGCTGCGGCTCGACGACGTGAGCGGCCCGTCCCCCGCCCGGACGAGGTCCTGATCAAGATCCGCGCCACCACGGTCAACCGGTCGGACACCGAGACCCGCGCGGGCACGCCGCCGGCGGCCCGCCTGGTCACCGGCCTGCGCCGGCCACGACACCGGATCCTCGGCACCGAACTGGCCGGGGTGGTCGAGGCCGCCGGACCGGCCGTCACCGAGTTCACCGTCGGCGACGACGTCTTCGGCGTCAAGGCCTGGACGTTCGGCGCCCACGCGGAGTACGTCTGCATGCGCCAGAGCGCCGCGCTGGCGCATAAGCCGGCCGACGTCGGCTTCGAGGAGGCGGCGGCGGTCTGCGACGGGGTGATCCTGGCCCTGATGGGCCTGCGCCCCGCCGAGGTCGGGAAGGGGCGCAGCATCCTCGTCTACGGCGCCTCGGGATCCATCGGCACCGCGGCGGTCCAGCTGTCCAGGCACTTCGAGGCCGACGTCACCGCGGTGTGCGGCACCAAGAACCTGGAGCTGGTCAGGTCGCTGGGCGCCGACCAGGTCATCGACTACACCCGGGAAGACTTCACCGCCAACGGCCAGACCTACGACGTCATCTTCGACGCGGTCGGCAAGCACTCGTTCCGGCGCTGCCGGGGTTCGCTCAATCCGGGCGGGATCTACCTGGCCACCGACGATCTGCGCAACCTGCTCCTGGCTCAGTGGACCCGGTTCGGGGACAAGAAGGTGATCTTCCCGATCCCGCCCCGGTACACCAAGCGGGACGTGCTGTTCCTCAAGGGCCTCATGGAGGCCGGGCAATACCGGGCCGTCATCGACAAGCGCTACCCGCTGGCCGAGGTGGTCGAGGCCAATCAGGTACGTCGACACCGGGCAGAAGACCGGGAACGTGGTCCTGACCGTCGGCTAAGGCACGGGCGGCACGTTCCAGGACAGGATGACCGGCTCGCCGTGCTCGTGGCCGAGGGTGCTGAGCGTCCCGGTGTCCAGCCGGAACAATCGCCCGGCAGTCGGCTCGAGCCGCAGGTAGCGGGCGGTGAGCACGCGCAGTACGTGGCCGTGCGCGACCAGCGCGACGTCGCCGTCGGCCAGCAGCGGCTCGACCCGGCGCAGCACCCGGTCCACCCGCTCGCCCACCTGCTCCACCGTCTCCCCGGGGTGCGCGGCGTCACCCGGGATCACGCCGTCCCGCCACAGGTACCAGCCAGGGCGCCGTTCCTGGATCTCCCGCGTGGTCAGGCCCTCATAGCCGCCGTAGTCCCACTCCCACAGGTCGGGGTCCGGCTTGGCGTCGGCCAGCCCCGCCAGGTCGGCCGTCCGGACCGCGCGCTGCGCCGGACTGGTGAAGACGGCCACGATGTCCCGCTGGACCAGCAGCGGAGCCAGCGCCGCGGCGGCGGCATGGCCGACCGGGGTGAGCGGGACGTCCGTCCGTCCCGTGTGCTTGCCCTCCTTGCTCCACTCGGTCTCGCCGTGCCGCAGCAGGATCAGGTCTCCCATGGCCCGTAACATATCGGTCAATGAAAACCCCGAACGCCCCAGGTCCGCTGGCGGGCATCCGAGTCCTCGACCTGACCCGGGCGCTGGCCGGCCCGTTCGCCACCATGGTCCTCGGTGACCTGGGCGCGGACGTGATCAAGGTCGAGGACGTCTGGCACGGTGACGACACCCGCCGCTGGGGTCCGCCGTTCCAGGGCGACGACGCCGCCTACTTCCTGTCCATCAACCGGAACAAGCGCGGCCTGTCGGTCAACGTGAAGACCCCGGAAGGCCGGCACATAGTGCAAGGGCTGGCCAGAGCCTCGGACATCGTGATGGAGAACTTCCGGCCCGGCACCGCGGCCCGCCTCGGCCTCGGCTACGAGGAGCTGTCCCAAGAGAATCCCGCGCTGATCTACGCCTCGATCAGCGGCTACGGGCAGACCGGGCCGAGCGCGGGACTGCCCGGCTACGACGCGGTGGCGCAGGCCGTGTCCGGGATGATGAGCGTCACCGGCGAGGCGGACGGCGAGCCGGTGCGCTCGGGCACGTCCCTGGCCGACATCGGTGCGGGCATGTGGGCGCTGATCGGCATCCTGGCCGCGCTGCACGCCCGGCAGGCCACCGGCCGCGGCCAGCTGGTCGACATCTCGCTGCTGGACGGGCAGGTCGCCTGGCTCACCTACGTGGCGGGCAAGTACTTCGCGACCGGCGTGACCCCGGGCCGCTACGGCAGCGCCCACGAGAGCGTGGCCCCGTACCAGGTGTTCGCGACCGCCGACGAGCCGCTGATGGTGGCGGTCGGCAGCGACGGGCTCTGGCGCCGGTTCACCGCCGCCACCGGCCTGGATGAGCTGACCGACGACCCGCGCTACGCCACCAACCCGGACCGGATCCAGCACCGTGACACGCTGATCCCAGCCATCACGCAGGCCCTGGCCGCCCGCGGCTGCGCGGAGTGGACCGATCGGCTCAACGCGGCGGGCGTGCCCGCCGGGCCGGTCAACACGGTGCCCGCGGCGCTGGCGCAGCCGCAGGTCGCCGCGCGCGAGATGGTGGTCGAGCTGGACCACCCGGTCGCGGGAATGCTCAAGATGCTCGGCAGCCCGCTCAAGCTGTCCGCCCAGCCGGCCAGCATCCGCCGCCCGCCGCCGGTGCTCGGCCAGCATACCGACGAGATCCTCGCCGAGGCCGGGTACCCCGCCGACCGCATCGCCGAACTACGCGCGGCCGGAGTGATCAGGTTACAAAAGGCGACCCTACAAAAGACGACGGAGCGCCAGCAGGTCCCGGATGCTGGCCTGGATCTTGACCCGGCCCGCCATCCACATCCGGGCGATGTTGGCCGGGGTGGCGGCCAGCGAGACCACGTCGTCGCTGTTCGCGGTTAGCCTGATGTCGGCCGGCGGCTCGTCCGGCGCGGCCTCCTTGACCGGCTCGGCGCCTGTGTCGGTGATCGTGGTCACGAACGTCAAGCCCAGGTCGGTGACGTGGCAGCTGAACGAGCGGTTGCTGAAAAAGCTGGACCGGTCCTGCGGGTTCATCTCGCCCAGCCGGGCGGTGAGGGTCTGCAGCGCCTCGCGGCACTCCTCGGCAGTGGCCATTGCACGCCTCGCTCTTGTCAGCATCGGACGGTAGCGTTCCAGCCGGAGGGTACAGCACATGACTGACGAACACCCAGACGAAAATCAAAACCTTGATGCCGAACGGATCGTGGCTGAAGCACCAGCCACCGGTGACGCGCGGGTGGATGACGCGGTGGCGGGCTTGAGCCGGCTCCGAAGCCGGTCGGCCGAGGAGCACGTCGCCGTCCTGGAAGAGGTGCACGGACGGCTCCGCGACATCCTGGACGACCTAGACCCATCGGGCCCGGAGCACCGTTGACCGCACCGCGCGCGAGGCTCGACGCCGAGCTGGTCAGGCGCGGCCTGGCCCGCTCGCGGGAGCAGGCGGGCGAGCTGGTCGCGGCCGGCCTGGTGGCGGTGGCCGGCCAGCGGGCGTCCAAGCCAGCCACCCAGGTAGCCAGGGACGCGCCGATCACGGTGACCGGGACGGACGAGCCCCGCTACGTCTCGCGCGGCGGGCACAAGCTGGCCGGCGCGCTCGGAGCGTTCTCCGACCTGATGGTGGCGGGCCGGAACGCCCTGGACGCCGGGGCGTCCACCGGGGGCTTCACCGACGTGCTGCTGCGGGCGGGCGCGGCGCACGTGGTGGCGGCCGACGTGGGTTACGGCCAGCTGGCCTGGTCGCTGCGCACCGATCCCCGGGTGACGGTCATGGACCGGGTCAACGTCCGCGCCCTCGGGCCGGTGACCCCGGTGCCCGACCTGGTGGTGGCCGACCTGTCGTTCATCTCGCTGACCCTGGTGCTGCCGGCCCTGGTTTCGGCGGCGACCCCGGAGGCGGATTTCGTCCTGCTGGTCAAGCCCCAGTTCGAGGTGGGCAAGGGCCGGGTCGGTGCGGGGGGCGTGGTGCGGGACACCACGGACCGTTCGGCTTCCATAGAAAAGGTGGCCGGCGCGGCGGCCGAGCTCGGCCTCGGCGTCCGGGGGATTACGGCGAGTCCCCTCCCGGGACCGGCCGGGAACGTGGAATATTTCCTGTGGCTGCGCCGGGGCGCACCGCCGCTCGACCAGGAGCAGCTGCGCCGCGCGATCGAGGAGGGACCCCTCTAGTGGGACAGCGCACGATGCTGGTGACGGCGCACACGGGGCAGCAGAACGCGCTGCGCAGCGCCCGGCTGCTGGCGGAACGGGTGACCGCCGCCGGGATCGCGGTGCGCACGATCGAGGGCGAGCTCAGCTACCCCGGAGCCGAGGAGGTGCCGGCCGGGGCCGGGGCGGCCGAGGGCGCCGAGCTCGTCATCGTCCTGGGCGGCGACGGAACCCTGCTGCGCGCCGCCGAGCTGTCCCGCCCGGCTCAGGTGCCGCTGATCGGGGTGAATCTCGGCCACGTCGGCTTCCTGGCCGAGGCCGAGCCGGACGGGCTGGCCGACCTGGTCGACCGGGTGGTGGCGCGGCAGTACACGGTCGAGGAGCGGATGACGATCGACGTGACCGTGCGCAGCAACGGCTCGGCCATCGTGTCGACGTGGGCGCTGAACGAGGCCTCGGTGGAGAAGGCGGCGCGGGAGCGGATGATCGACGTGATCACCGAGGTCGACGGGCGCCCGCTGTCCCGCTGGGGCTGCGACGGGGTGGTGTGCTCCACCCCCACCGGGTCGACCGCCTACGCGTTCTCCGCGGGCGGGCCGGTGGTCTGGCCCGAGGTCGAGGCCCTGCTCATGGTGCCGATCAGCGCGCACGCGCTGTTCGCGCCGCCGATGGTGGTCTCGCCGCGGTCGGTGCTCGCGGTGGAGCTCATCGCGGGACACGAAACCTCAGGTGCCGTGTTGTGGTGCGATGGTCGGCGTAAAGTCGATTTGCCGCCCGGAGCCCGGGTGGAGGTCCGCCGGGGCGCGCTGCCGGTGCTGCTGGCGCGGCTGCAGGGGCCGGGTCCGGCCGGGTTCACGGACCGGCTGGTAGCCAAGTTCGGCCTGCCCGTCGCGGGCTGGCGGGGCCGTACCCGGGAGGATGCTGGCGAGCATGCTTGAGGAAGTCCGCATCAACGGGCTCGGCGTCATCGACGACGCGGTGCTGGAGCTGTCGGCCGGGTTCACCGCGCTGACCGGGGAGACCGGGGCGGGGAAGACCATGGTCGTGACGGCGCTCGGGCTGCTGTTCGGCGGCCGGGCCGATCCGGCGCGGGTCCGGCCGGGCGCGGCGCGGGCCGCCGTGGAGGGGCGGCTGCTGGTCTCCCCGGAGGTGGCCCGCGAGGTCGAGGACGCCGGGGGAGACCTCGACGAGGACGGGAGCGTGCTCGTGCTCAGCCGCTCGGTGTCGGCCGAAGGCCGGTCGCGGGCGTTCGCCGGCGGGCGTTCGGTGCCGGTGTCGCTGCTCCAGGTGCTAGCCGACAACCTGGTCGCCGTGCACGGGCAGGCCGATCAGCAGCAGCTGCTCAAGCCCGGGCGGCAGCGGGACGCGCTGGACCGGTTCGGCGGGCCCGAGCTGGCCGTGGTGCTGTCGGATTACCGCCGGGTGTTCGGCCGGCACCGGGCGGTCCGCGAAGAGCTGGAGGCGCTGACCCGGGCCGAACGGGAGCGGGCGGCCGAGGCCGAGACGCTGCGACTCGGCCTGGCCGAGATCGAAGCCGCCGCGCCGGTGGCCGGCGAGGACGCGACGCTGCTGGCCGAGGACGAACGGCTGTCCAACGCCGACGGGCTGTACGCGGCGGCCGCCGCGGCGCACGAGGCGCTGGCCGGCGACCCGGCCGCCTCCGCCGTTGACGCCTCCGACGCGCTGACCCTGATCGGGATCGCCGGGCGGGCGCTGGAGCCGGTTCGCTCGCACGACCCGGTGCTGGCCGCGCTGGCGGGCAGGCTGTCCGAGGCTTCCTACCTGCTGTCCGACCTGGCCGCGGACCTCGCGTCCTACACCGAGTCGCTGGACTCCGACCCGGCCCGGCTGGCCGCGGTCCAGGAACGCCGGGCCACGCTGGGCCGGCTGGTCCGGGCCTACGGCGGGCCGCCCGCGGACGTCGCGGGGGTCCTGGACTGGGCCAAGCAGGCCGGGGCGCGGCTGGCCGAGCTCGAGGGCGACACCGACAAGATCACGGCGCTGGCCGACGAGGAGGCGGAGCTGGCCACGCAGGTCGGGTCGCTCGCCGCGGACCTGACCGCGCTGCGGTCGGCGGCGGCCGGGCGGTTCGCCACGGAGGTCACGGCCGAGCTGACCGAGCTGGCCATGCCGCACGCGTCGCTGACCGCGGCGCTGACCGAGCTGGACGAGCCCGGCCCGCACGGCGCCGACGACGTGGAGATCAGGCTGGCCGCGCATCCGGGTGCGCCGCCGCTGCCGCTGCACAAGGGCGCCTCGGGCGGTGAGCTGTCCCGCGTCATGCTCGCCATCGAGGTGGTGTTCGCCGGCGCGGACCCGGTACCCACATTCGTGTTCGATGAAGTCGACGCGGGTGTAGGCGGCAAGGCCGCGGTCGAGGTCGGGCGGCGGCTGGCCCGGCTGGCCCGGTCGTCGCAGGTGATCGCGGTAACCCACCTGCCGCAGGTCGCCGCGTTCGCCGACAACCACCTAGTGGTGGAGAAGTCGGGCGACGGCCTGGTCACCGAGAGCGGCGTCACCCGGCTGGACCAGCCCGCCCGGATCCGGGAACTGTCCCGGATGCTGGCCGGCCTGGAGGACTCCGAGTTCGGCCAGGCCCACGCCGAGGAACTGCTGGCCATGGCGGCGCACGAGCGGGACCGCGACTGGCCGTGGGACGACTGATGGGGGCGAACGAGCGGTCCGCGTCGGCCGCCATAGCCGACCAGCCCGCCGCCGATACCGGCCGCCCGGCCCGGCAACCGGGCTGGCTCAGCCGCGCTCGGCTGGCGTGGATCGGCGCGTACCTGGGCGCGGGCGTCGTGCTGTTCCTGTGCTACCTGCGGGTGTCGGGCACCCAGTCGATCTCGTCCGACGGCGGGTCCAACGCGCTGGAAGCGTGGGACATGCTGCACGGCAACCTGCTGCTGCACGGCTGGACCGTGACCGACGTCTCCTTCTATACCACCGAGCTGCCCGAGTACATGATCCTGGAGCTGATCCGCGGCCTGAGCCCGGCGCTCGTGCACACGGCGGCCGCGTTCACCTACACGGTGCTGGTCCTGCTGGCCGGCCTGGTGGCCAAGGGCCGCGCGACCGGCCGGGAGGGCGTGGTCCGGGCGCTGCTCGGCTCCGGGATCATGCTGGCGCCCCAGCTCGGCACGCCCACCTTCATTCTGCTCCTGGTACCGGACCACGTCGGCACCGGCGTTGCCATGCTGCTGATTTTCCTGGTCCTGGACCGCGCGCCGCGGCGCTGGTACCTCCCGCCGGTGATCGCGGCTGATGCTGACCTGGGCGCTCGTCGCCGACCGGCTGGTGATCGCGGCCGCCCTCGTTCCGCTGCTGCTCGTGTGCGCCATCCGGGTCTACCGCGCGGTAGCGATAGCTCGGCAGGCCGCTGGCGGTGCAGTGGTTCGAGGTGTCCCTGTTCGTCGGCGGCATCCTGGCCCTGGGCGTCTCGCTGCTCATCGGGCGGCTCATCGTCCGCCTCGGCGGGTTCACGCTGCTCGGGCTGAGCACCCACCTGGCCAAGGTGTCGTCGCTGCCGAACAACTTCCGGCTGACCGGCCAGGGTGTGCTCGCGCTGTACGGGGCCGATTTCTTCGACATGCCGTTCGGCCTGCAGATGATCATCGCCCTGCTGCACCTGGTCGGCGTCATCCTCGCCGGGTGGGCCGTGTGCCGCGCGCTGCGGCGTTTCTTCCGCTGCGACGACCTGCTGGTCCAGGTGCTGGTGACGGGCATCGTGGTCAGCCTGGCCGTGTTCGCGTTCAGCAACCTGCCCTACTCCCTGTGGGACGCCAGGAACATGTCCGCCCGTGCTGGCGTTCGGGGCCGTGCTCGCGGGCCGCCTGCTGGCCGGCGATCTGCTCCGGGCTCAAGCTGCTCCCGGCCCTGGCGGTCATGCTGGCCTGCTATACGGCGTTCTTGGGCTTCGACACGGTGCAGCCCGCAGATGCCCGCGCACGACCAGTCGCTGGCCGACTGGCTGGTCGCCCACGGCTTCAAGACCGGGCTGTCCACCTACTTCGAGAGCAACATCACCACGCTCGACAGCGGCGACCGCGTTCATCTGCTCGGGGTGTCCTGGGGTGCGGACAAGTCGGTGCCGCGCATCTACCAGTCCGAGGTCTCCTGGTACGACCCGACGCTGCATTACGCGAACTTCGTAGTGAACACCGGCGCCGACCAGCCGCAGGCCATCATCCCTTCCGGTGACCTGCTGAAGGCCTTCGGGCGGCCGGCGAAGGTCTACCAGTACGGCCCCTACACCATCATGGTGTGGAACAAGAACCTGCTCGCCGACCTCGGCCGACCCGGTAAGAAGGGCCCTGGCAACGTTCTGCTGAAGGAATAGGTGCCGGTGAGTGGCGGATCTGCCGCCGGGCGTGACGCCGGTCGGCGGGGCACGTAGGTTGGATGTGTGGACCGGCGGATATTCGGGATCGAGACACGAGTACGGCGTCACGTGTACCTTTCGCGGGCAGCGGCGGCTGTCGCCCGACGAGGTGGCGCGGTACCTGTTCCGGCGCGTGGTGTCCTGGGGCCGCAGCAGCAACGTCTTCCTCAGGAACGGCGCCCGGCTCTACCTGGACGTGGGCAGCCATCCGGAGTACGCCACCCCCGAATGCGACAACGTCGTGGACCTGGTTGCGCACGACAAGGCGGGCGAGCGGATCCTGGAGGGCCTGCTGGTCGACGCCGACCGGCGGCTGCGCGAAGAGGGCATCGCCGGGGACATCTACCTGTTCAAGAACAACACCGACTCGGCCGGGAACTCCTACGGCTGCCACGAGAACTACCTCGGTGCCCCGGCAGGCGGACCTGGGGCGGCTGACCGACATCCTGACCCGTTCCTGGTCACCCGGCAGCTGATCTGCGGTGCCGGGAAGGTGCTGCAGACGCCGCGGGGCGCGGTGTACTGCGTCAGCCAGCGGGCCGAGCACATCTGGGAGAGCGTGTCGTCGGCCACTACCCGGTCGCGGCCGATCATCAATACCCGGGATGAGCCGCACGCGGACGCCGAGCGGTTCCGCCGCCTGCACGTGATCGTCGGCGACTCCAACATGAGCGAGACCACCACGCTGCTCAAGGTCGGCTCGATGGACCTGGTGCTGCGGATGATCGAGGCCGGCGTGGTACCGCGGGACATGGCGCTGGACAACCCGATCCGGGCCATCCGCGAGGTCAGCCACGACGTTACCGGCCGCAGCCGGATGCGGCTCGCGAATGGGCGCGAGATGAGCGCGCTGGAGATCCAGTACGAGTACCTGAACCGGGCCAAGGACTTCACCGACTCCAGCGGGCTCGACGCGATCAGCAAGCGGGTGCTGGAGATGTGGGAGCGGGCGCTGGGGGCGATCGAGACCGGCAACCTGGACCTGATCGCCCGGGAGATCGACTGGGTGACCAAGTACCAGCTGATCGAGCGGTACCGGGCCCGGCATGACCTGCCGCTGTCCTCGCCGCGGGTCGCCCAGCTGGACCTGGCCTACCACGACGTGCGCCGCGGCCGGGGCCTGTACTACCTGCTGCAGCGCGACGGCGCCGTGGAGCGGGTCACCCGGGACCTGGACATTTTCGAGGCCAAGTCGGTTCCGCCGCAGACCACCCGGGCCAAGCTGCGCGGTGAGTTCATCCGCCGGGCGCAGGAGAAGCGGCGTGACTTCACCGTCGACTGGGTGCACCTGAAGCTGAACGACCAGGCGCAGCGCACCGTGCTGCTCAAGGACCCGTTCAGTTCGGTCGATGAGCGGGTCGACAGGCTCATCGCCAGCATGTGAAACCGGTCAGCTGGCCTGGGCGCGGCGGGCGCGCAGGTTGCGGTTCTTGACCCGGTTCCCGCACGAGGCCATGTCACACCAGGCCCCCCGGCGGCTGTGCGAGCGGTCGTAGAACGCCCACCGGCAATCCGGGTTACCGCACAGCTTGAGCCGGTCCCAGCTGCCGTCGGCCTGCGCGTCCCGGATGATGAGCAGCAGCCCGAGCAGGCCGTCGGCCAGCGTGCGGGCCGGGCGGTCCGGCCCGAGCCGGACCTGGCCGTCGACGCCGACCGCCAGCCGGGGCGAGGCCTGGCTCAGCACCTGCTCCAGCGGGGCCAGGTCGTCCGGGGTCAGCGGCTCGTCCCCGCTGTCGTGGCCGATCAGCGCCCGCAGGCTCTCCCTGACCTCGCGGGCCAGCCGCAGATCCTCGGCGAATCCGGGGAAGTTGGGTTCGGGCCGGTCCGGGTCCGGAACCCGCAGGCCCGCGTCAGCCAGCCACGCGCGGGCCTGGCCGGCGTGCGCGAGGATGTCGGTGCCCAGGTCCTGGTCCACGGTGTCGACGTACGCCTGGACCAGCAGCAGCGGCATCGGCGCCAGCTTGTCCTCGACGTGGGAGGCCCACGAGGGCACGTTCATGCCGTTCAGGGTAGCCGTCATGGTCTCCTCCTTCCCCGTGACCTGATAAGGCATTTACAGGTCATACGTGACCAGTATAACGGATTTAGAGGTCACGGAACATCGAGCCGACACACGATCCGACGGCGCCGGTCCGCTGTACCGCGACGCGGCCACCGACGACCTGGCCGCCCTGGCCGCCGAGCGGCGGCCGCGCTGACCTGGTAGCGGCGCCTACCCGCCCAGGTAGGCGCGCTTGAGGTCCTCGTGGCGCAGCAGTTCGGCGGCCGGGCCCTCGAGCACGATCTCCCCGGTGGACAGCACGTAGCCGCGGTCGGCGATGGACAGCGCCATCGCCGCGTTCTGCTCGACCATCAGGACCGAGACGCCGGAGGCGTGGATGGTCTTGATGATCTGGAAGTTCTGCTGGACCAGGGCGGGGGACAGCCCCATCGACGGCTCGTCCATCAGCAGCAGGCGCGGGCGGGACATCAGGGCCCGGCCCATCGCCACCATCTGCTGCTCACCGCCCGACAGCGTGCCCGCCAGCTGGCCGCGCCGCTCGAGCAGGCGCGGGAACAGCGCGTGCACGTGGTCGAAGTCCTCGCTCAGCGATTCGCCCTTGCGCAGCACGGCGCCCAGCTCCAGGTTCTCCCGCACCGTCAGCTGGCCGAACAACCGGCGGTTCTCCGGCACGATGGCGATCCCGGCCGCGATGCGCTGCGGCACCGGCCACTGCGTCACGTCCCGCCCGCCGAGCAGCACCCGCCCCGAGCGCGGCCGGACGATGCCCAGGATGGTCTTCAGCGTGGTCGACTTGCCGGACGCGTTCCCGCCCAGCAGGCAGACCAGCTCGCCGGCGCCGACCTGCAGCGAGATCCCCTCCAGGATCCGCATCTGCCCGTAGTAGGTGGTGACGTGGTCCAGCTGCAGCAGGACCTCGGGCTCGGGTGCGCTCATGCCGGCCTCCGCCAGGGCTTCGGGATCGCGCCCCAGGTAGGCCTCGACGACCGCGGGATGGTTCGCGACCTGGTCGAAGCCGCCCTCGGCGATCTTGACCCCGTGGTCCAGCGCCACCACCCGGTCCGAACAGCCGGCCACCACGTGCATGTCGTGCTCGATGACCAGGATCGCGACCCCCCGCTCGTCGCGCAGCCGCCCGATCAGCTCGGTGATCTCGTGCGTCTCGATGGGGTTCATCCCGGCGGCGGGCTCGTCGAGCAGCAGCAGCCGGGGCCGGGTGGCCAGGGCCCGGGCGATCTCCAGCCGCCGCCGGTTCGCGTACGACAGCGAGTAGGCGGGCTGGTCCCAGCGGTACCCCGCGAGCCGCTGGCCGAAGAAGGACAGCACGTCCTCGGCCAGCGCGCGGACCTCACGCTCCTCGCGCCGGGCCCTCGGCAGCCGCAGGATGGACTCCCAGGCCAGCGCCTTGGTGTCCCCGTAGGTGGCGGCCATCACGTTCTCGAGCACGGACATGTTCATGAACAGCCGCAGGCTCTGGAACGTCCGGGCGATCCCCCGCCGGGCGATGACGTGCGGCGCCTGGCCCGCGATCGACGCCCCGGCGAACCGGACGTCGCCCGCGCTCGGCTGGTACACGCCGGTGATCACGTTGAAGACCGAGGTCTTGCCTGCCCCGTTGGGCCCGATCACGCTGACGACCTCCCGGTCGGCGACCCGCAGGTCCAGCTCGGACAGGGCCCGCAGGCCGCCAAAGGACAGCGAGAGCTTACTCAGCTCCAGGACGGCCTGCTCGTCCGGCCCGGCGCTCACGTCGCGACCTCGACGCGGCGCTGCCCGAGCAGTCCCTGCGGCCGGGCGTTCATCATGACAATCAGTATCGCGCCGATCATGATCTGCCGCGTAATCGAGGGCTCGGTGACCAGCCTGGTCTCCCACACGAACGAAGCCAGGCAGAGGGTCGGTGGCAGCAGGATGGTCCGCCACCGGCTGCTGACCTGCACCAGCGTGATCAGCAGGCAGACCAGCACGACGAATCCCCAGTTCCCGGCGGTCTGCGCATTGGCCGGGACGATCACC
Organism: uncultured Actinomycetes bacterium; assembly: GCA_963849595.1. GTDB lineage: Bacteria > Actinomycetota > Actinomycetes > Streptosporangiales > Streptosporangiaceae > Palsa-504. The sequence continues at coordinate 6,706 of CAWKIB010000020.1, read as the reverse complement.
CAGTCGCGCAGCGCGTCGGCGATCCAGCCGCCCGACTGCGGCCCGGCCGCTACCGCGCTGGCCGATATCGCCTTGGCGATAGCGTGCGCCGCGAAGCCGAGCGCAATGGTCGCGGCCAGGACCCCGGCCAGCCTCCGCCACGGGCGCAGCTTGGCCAGCAAGGTCAGCAGGATCAGCCCGTAGAACAGGTAGCCGGACTCAGCCGGGCTGCGCAGCAAGCCGTCGTAGATGATCATGACCACCAGGGCGCCGAGGCAGGCGCCAGCGATGCTGCCCGCGCCGCCGAGGATGAGCCCGGCGTAGATCAGGATCAGGATCGGGGTGTCGAAGTCGGTCGGGAACACGCTGGCCTGCTGCGCGGCGTAGATGGTGCCGGCCAGCGCGGCCACCACGGCGCCCGCGGCGAACGCGGCCAGCTTGACCCGGTTGACCGGGATCGTCATCGAGGCCGCCGCCAACGGGTCCTCGCGGACCGCGCGCCAGGCCCGCCCGGTACGCGAGCTCTCCACCAGCCGCAGCACCGCCATGACCACCACTAGGACGATCACCAGCAGGTAGTAGTAGCCGTAGTTGCTGGTGAGCTGCCAGTTGAAGCCCCTGATCGGGTCGATCCCGGTGATCCCGTTCGGCCCGCCGAGCTTGCTCGGGGCCACGTTGTTGGTGAACTCCACGAACGCCTCGCCGAAGAACAGCGTGATGATGGCCAGGTAGTCGCCGATCAGCCGCCGGGACGGCAGGCCGACGGCCAGCCCGAGGAACGCCGAGGCGATCATCACGATCGGCAGCGACAGGTAGGCCGGCAGGTGGATGCCGTTGGGGCCGAGCTGGTTCGAGGACAGCAGTGCGAACCCGTACGCGCCGAAGCCGAAGAAGGCGACGTAGCCGAGGTCGAGCAGCCCGGCCCAGCCCACCACGATGTTCAGCCCGACGGCCAGCAGCGCGATCACCATCGCGTCGATCCCGACCTGCAGCTGGAAGCCGCCCAGGCCGAGCGACGGCAGCACGACGGCGGCCAGTCCGGCGACGGCCAGCCTCGGCCACCAGCCGATCCGCTCGGTCTCCCGCTGGGCGCGGCCCAGCCACGACGGCAGGTACTCGCGCCGGCGCGCCTGCCTGGCCACCCACTCGTCGGCCCCGACCTGCGGCCCTCCGGAGCCTGGCGGGATCTCGATGACGTCCTGGGGCTGTTGGGAGTCTGGATCGATGCTCACGGCGCGCTCACACCTTCTGCAGCTGCACGCGGCCGAGCAGCCCGCTCGGCCGGACCAGCATCACGACGATCAGCAGCGCGAACACGATCAGGTTGGTGTAGGTGGAGGAGATGTAGCCGGTGACCATCGATTCCGCGACGCCGATCACCAGGCCGCCGAGCATCGCGCCTGGTATCGAGCCGATCCCGCCGACCACGGCCGCGGTGAACGCCTTGAGCCCGACGATGAACCCGATCGTGGACGTCACGGTGTTGAACAGCAGCCCGCCCATCACGCCCGCGATGCCCGCGAGCGCCGAGCCGAGGAGGAATGTGGCCGTGATGACGAAGTTCACGTTGATCCCCAGCATCTCCGCGGCCTCACGGTCGGCCGCCACCGCCCGCATCTGCTTGCCCAGCCTGGTCCGGTTGACTAGCATCCGCAGTCCGATCATAAGCACCAGGCCCAGCACCAGGACCAGGATCTGCACGCTGTCGATGGTGACCGAACCGATCCGGATGCCGCTGGACAGCGAGATGAACTCCGAGGTGTTGTAGACCCGGTACTGGGCGCCGAACAGCAGCAGGGCCGAGCTCTCCAGGAAGAACGAGACGCCGATCGCGGTGATCAGCGGCGCGATCCGCGGCGCGTCCCGCAGCGGCCGGTAGGCGAACCGCTCGATCGCCACGCCCAGGCCGCCGACCAGGCCCGCCGCCACCACGAACATGATCACCAGCAGCAACGGCACCGCGATGCTCAGGCCGGCCGCGCCGCCGAAGAACTGGATCACGAAGAAGCCGATGTACGCCCCGACCATGTACAGGTCACCGTGCGCGAAGTTGAGCAGCTTCAGCACCCCGTACACCATCGAGAAGCCCAGCGCGACCAGCGCATAGAGCGCACCCGTGGTGATGCCGTTCACTAGTTCCTGAAAGAAGAAACTCATCCGGTGCGACTCCCAGACGCGTCATCAGTTTGTTCCGCCGGGCCTCAAAGGTCGGGCCCGGCGGAGCAACTGCCTCAGTACTAGCTCGGGATCAGCTGGTACTTACCCGCTGGAGTGATCTTGAACAGGAAGAACTTGCCGTTGACCAGGTCACCGCTGGAGTCGAAGGAAATCGGCTGGCCCAGGATCGAGGTCGGCTCGCTGGTCGTCTTGATCGCGGCCAGCACGTTGGCCCGGCTCGGGGTCTGCCCCGCCTTGCACACCGAGGCGATGGCCTCGTCGATCACGTGCGTGGCCGCGAACACGGGCGGACCGAACGTGCCGAACGACCCGTACTTCGCCTGCGCGGCCTGGGCGATCGTCGCGTCGGCCGGGATCGCGGTGATGTCCGGGCCGAACGAGGACACGTACGAGCCGGAGATGGTGAACGTGCCCGGCGAGAACAGGCCGTCCGTGCCGAAGATCACCGCGGTCTTGTGTTCCTGGGTCAGGTCGCGGCCGAACTGCTGGGCGTTGGCGGCGACCTGCCAGGGCAGGACCACCACCGTGTCGGCGGGGGTGACCTTGGCCACCAGCGAGGAGAAGTCGGTGACCTTCTGCGAGACCGACTCGTGGTCGACCTTGATCCCGGCCGCCTGGAAGACCGGCACCATGGCGCTGACCAGGCCGGTCGAGTAGGCCTCCTGGTCATCGACGATCATCAGGGCCTTCGGGTGCAGGGTCTTCACGATGTAGTTCGCGTCCTGCGGGCCCTGCACGCTGTCCTTCGACACCACCCGGAAGAACGTCGGGTACTTTCCGGTCGTCAGCGCCACGGCCGTCGCCGACCCCGAGATGAAGGCCATCCCGGCCCGGTCCATCAGGCCACCGACGGCCTCGACTTCCTGGCTGCCCGCCGGGCCGACCACGGCGAGGATGGCCGAGTTTGAGGTGAATTGCTGGGTGACGGTCACCGCCATCGCGGGATTGAGCTGCGTGTCGCCCTGCACGAGCGTGATCTTGGTGTTGTTGGCCGCGTTGTCCATCGACGACCGCGAGCTCCGCGAAGTGCAGCTGCTCGGTGCCGAGCGGCGCGACCGGCCCGGTGATCGGGCCTTCGAAACCGACCGACGCGACGCACGACTTCGTGCTGGCGCTCGATCCGCCGCCGCCAGCGGCCGCGCTGCTGCTACTGCTACTGCTAGTGCTGCTACTGCAACCAGCCACGGCGAGCGAGCCAACCGCCGCCGCGGCCAGGACCAGGCGTCCCTTCATGGATACGCCTCCATTTCCCGAGTTATTCCCACAATGTGGGTGTCCCCATTAGCGAGGGCTCTGTTGCGCCTCGGCATGCGTTGAGGAAGCTCAAAGAAACGCCCTCCCCTGGCCGAATTCGTATCGCTGATCAAACCATTGCGGTTTAGGCCAAGGCAAGGGGACTACTCTGAGTCTGGGCTGGCAGTTGTGAATTCGATACCGACCAGGAGGAGCTACCGGTGGCCGAAGTGCTCAGCGCAGGCGTGGACGTCGCCGCGATCCGGGCCCGCTTTACCTCGCTGCGGCAAGGTTTCGCGTTCTTCGACGCACCGGGCGGCACGCAGGTGCCCGACGAGGTGGGCGACGCGATCGCGCTCGCGCTCCGGGAGGCCAGCGCCAACCTGGGCGCGGGCTACGCCACCAGCCTGCGTGTCGGGCAGATCCTGGCCGAGGCGGAGGACAACGCGGCCCGGTTCCTGGGCTGCGAGCCGAGCGAGGTGATCTTCGGGCCCAACATGACCTCGCTCAACTTCGCGCTGTCCCGGACCGCCGCCCGCGCGTTCCGCCCGGGCGACGAGATCCTCGTCTCGTGCCTGGACCATGACGCGGGCGTCGCGCCCTGGCTGGAGATCGCCCACGACCGCGACCTGGTGGTCCGGCATGTCGAACTCCACGACGACACGACCCTGGACTTCGCGGACCTGGAGCGCAAGCTCGGTCCGCGCACCAAGGTGGTCGCGTTCGCCTGGGCCTCCAACGCGGTCGGCACGGTCACCGACGCCCGCCGGGTGTGTGAGCTCGCGCACCAGGCCGGGGCGCTCGCCTGGGTGGACGCCGTGCACTACGCGGCGCATGAGCCGATTGACGTCCGGGACATCGGTGCCGACGTGCTGATCTGCTCGCCTTACAAGTTCTGCGGCCCGCATCTCGGCATGGCCTACGGGCGGACCGAGGTGATCGAGCGGTGGCGGCCCTACAAGGCCCGGCCCGCCCCCACCAGCCCGCTGGGGCGCAGCTTCGAGACCGGCACGCAGTCATACGAGCTGCTCGCGGGGTTCAACGCGACCATCGACTACCTGGACTCGATCGGCGGCTTCGCCGCGATCGTGCCCTACGAGCGCTCGCTGGGCCAGCGGTTCCTGGACGGCTTGCCCGACGCGGTCACCGTGTACGGCCGGCCCGGGATGGACGGCCGCGTGCCGACCTTCCTGGTCAACGTCGAGGGCGTGCCCGCCGCCGACGTGGCCGCCCGGCTGGCCGACGAGCAGATCGGGGTCTGGGCCCACGATTCGTGGTACTCGCTCGGCCTGTACCAGCGCCTCGGCTACCGCGACAAGTCGATCCGGATCGGCTTCATCCACTACAACACCCCGGACGAGGTGGACCGGCTGCTCGCGGCCCTGGACGGAGCGCGCTCCCGCCTGACCCGCGGTTATCCGTCCGCCCCGCTCAGGATCTCGGCCAGCTTGCTCAGGTTGATGTTGCCGCCCGAGATCACGCACACCACCTTGCCGGTCCCGGCCCGGCCGCTCAGCGCGGCCGCGGGCGCCAGCGCTCCCGCGCCCTCGGCGATCACCCGTACGCGCTCGGCCAGCGTGCGTACCGCGTCGGCGACCTCGGCCACCGGGATCGACAGCGCGCCGTCGACGAGCGGCTCGACCAGCGGCCACATGCTGTCCAGCACCCGCCGGCTGCCGGAGCCGTCCACGAACGAGGGCCGGTAGTCGACCTCGGCCGGGTGCCCGGCGGCGACCGCGGCGGCCAGCGCCGCGGCGGTCTCGGGCTCGGCGGTGAAGATCTTGGTGCCGGGCCGGAGCGCCTTGACCGCGCTGGCGATGCCGACCGTCAGCCCGCCGCCGCCGTACGGGATCACCACCGCGTCCGGGTCGGGCAGGTCCTCGAGGATCTCCAGGCCGATCGTGCCGTTGCCCGCCATCACCGCCTGGTCCTGGACAGGATGCACGAACAGCCCCTCCACCCCGTCGACGTGACTGGTGATGATGATGTTCCACCATTCGTCGTACGGGACCTTGACCACCCGGCCGCCGAGGCGCTCGATCGCGGCCAGCTTGGCCTCGGGCGCGTGGTCCGGCACCACGATCGTGGCCGGGACGCCGAGCGCGCGGGCCGTCCACGCGATGCCCTGGGCCATGTTCCCCGCGCTGGCGGTGACCAGCCCCTTGGCCCAGGCGTCGGCCGGGGCGAGCATGACCGCGTTGGTCGCGCCGCGGATCTTGAACGAGTTGATGGACTGGAGGTTCTCCAGCTTGAGGTAGATCTGGGCCGGGGCCCCCTCGACGTACAGGGGCACCAGCGGCGTCCGGATCACCGAGCCCGCGATGCGCGCCCGGGCCGCCTCGATGTCCGCCAGCGCGATCATGAGCCTGCCTCCTTCGGGACGAGGTTCGCGACCGCCTCGTCGATCATGCCCCGCTCCGGCTCGGTGACCGGGTGCGCCAGCGCCTCGGCCGCCGGAGCCAGGTGCTCCGGGCGGCCGGGTCCGATGACGATCTGGGTCACCCGGTCGTCGGCCAGCAGCCAGGCGAGCGCGAGGCCGGCCATCGAGGTGCCGCGCCCGGCCGCGATGGCCTGCAGCCGGGCGAGCGCCTCGAAGGTCTGGTCGGTGACGAACTCCTGGTACGGCTCGGGCCGCTGGGTCATCCGCGAGCCGGCCGGGAACGGCGCGCCGCGGCGGTACTTGCCGGTCAGCCAGCCGCCCGCCAGCGGGCTGAAGGCCAGGTAGGCCACGCCCCGCGCCGCGCACAAGGGCAGGACCTCCGGCTCGTCCTGCCGGGCGAGCAGGGAGTAGCTGTTCTGGATGGCGCTCGGCGCGCCGTCCGCCAGCGCCGCCGCCAGCTGCCGCGCGTCGAAGTTGCTGACCCCGTAGGCCCCGATCAGGCCGTCGGCCTCGGCCGCGCCGAAGGCCCCGAGGGTTTCGGCGAGCGGCACGGCCGGGTCGTAGTCGTGGGCCAGGTACAGGTCGACCCGGTCGACGCCCAGCCGATCCAGGCTCGAGCGGAGCTGACGGGCGATCCGGTCCGGCGCCAGGCCGTGGTCCGCGCCGGCCAGCATCGGGTTGAACGTCTTGGTCGTCAGCCGCGGCCTGACCCCGCGCGACCGGATCCAGCGGCCGATCGCCTGCTCGCTGCGGCCGCCGCCGTAGGCGTCGGCCGTGTCGAAGTGCTCGATGCCGGCCGCCCAGGCCGCGTCCATCAGCTCGAGCGCCTGGTCCCCGGTCAGCCCCTGGCCGAAGAACTCCGGCGCCGAGCCGACCCCGCCGAAGTTGCCGCAGCCGAGCGCGATCCGCGCCACGGTAAGCCCCGGCATTCCACCT
>CAWKIB010000019.1:0-65885 GCA_963849595.1 uncultured Actinomycetes bacterium | reverse complement strand
TCCTGTATCAGCTGCTCCGGGCAGTCTGCCACAGCCCGGGCGGGCTAGCTTTGGGGGATGGCTAAGCTCAGGGTGTTGTTCATCGGCGGTACCGGCGTCATCAGCTCGGCGTGCTCGCGGGTGGCGGTGGAGCACGGCATCGACCTGCTCGTGCTGAACCGGGGACGCAGCACCGACCGGCCGTTGCCCCCCGGGGTGACGACGCTGCAGGCCGATGTGCGGGAACCACGATCCGTTCGGCAAGAAATAAAAGATCTTCACTTCGACGCGGTCGTCGACTGGGTGGCGTTCACGCCCGATCAGGTCCGGACCGACATCGAGCTGTTCAGCGGGCGGACCGGGCAGTACGTATTCATCAGCTCCGCCTCGGCTTACCAGACACCGCCCGCGCGGGTCCCGGTCACCGAGTCCACGCCGCTGCGCAACCCGTTCTGGGCCTACTCCCGCGGCAAGATCGCCTGCGAGGACCTGCTCGTGGCCGCCTACCGGGAGCGAGGTTTCCCGGCCACGATCGTGCGGCCCTCGCACACCTACGACCGAACCACCGTGCCGTTCGACGGCCGGTGGACGGTGCTGGGGCGGATGCTGGCCGGCAAGCCGGTCATCGTGCACGGCGACGGGACCTCGCTGTGGACGCTGACCCATCACGAGGACTTCGCCCGGGCGTTCGTGCCGCTGCTGGCGCACCCGCGGACCCTGGGCGAGGCCATTCAGATCACCTCCGATGACGTGCTGACCTGGAACCAGATCGCCGAGGCCCTGGCCGCCGCGCTCGGGGTGAGCGCCCCGGTGGTGCACGTGCCCTCGGACGCGATCGCGGCCGCCGACCCGGACTGGGGCGCCGGGCTGCTGGGCGACAAGGCGCACTCGATGATCTTCGACAACGCCAAGGTGCGCGGCCTGGTGCCGGGCTGGCGGGCGGTGATCCCGTTCGAGCGGGGCGCCCGCGAGATCGCCGACTGGTACCGGGCGGATCCGGCCCGCCAGGTCACCGACGCCCGCCTGGACGCGGTGATGGACAAGCTCGCGGCCGCCTGGTCCCAGCGATGAGGCGGACCGCGCAGGACGTCTTCGCGGCCGTCGGCGAGCTGGCCGACGAGGTGCTGTTCCCGGACGCGATGCGGGTGGACCGCCTGGACGTGCTCCCGGCGACGCACCTGGACGCGCTCGCCGCGGCCGGCCTGTACGGCGCGCCCGCGCCCCCCGGCGCGGGCGGGCTCGGGCTGGACCTGGTCCAGGTCGCCAACGTGGTCGAGGAACTGGCCGGCGGCTGCCTGGCCGTCGCGTTCGTCTTGATCCAGCACTTCCGGCTGGTCATGACGCTGGCCGAGGACGGCGCGCCGGCCGTGCTCCGCGACCGGTGGCTTGCGTCCGCCTGCCAGGGCCGGACCCGCGGCGGCATCGCGCTCACCGGACTCATCCCGGGACCGCCGCGGCTGCGCGCCGAGCCCGCCGAGGGCGGCTGGCGGCTGGACGGAACGGCTCCCTGGGTGACCGGCTGGGGGCTGATCGACCTGGTCCAGGTGGTGGCGCGCGGGCCGGACGACACCGTGGTGACCCTCATCATGGACGCCGCCGCCCAGCCCGGGCTGACCGCGACCCGGCAGCGCCTGGTCGCCGTCGACGCCGCGGTCACGGTCCGGCTCGGCTTCGAGGGCGTGCTGATCCCGGCGGAGCGTTTCGTCGACCAGGTGCCGTTCGACCCGGCCGTCAGCGTGCAGCCCGCCGGGCTCCGGCTGAACGGGTCGCTCGCGCTGGGCGTGGCCCGCCGGTGCGCCCGGCTGCTCGGCCCCGGCCCGCTCGACGACGAGGTGACCGCCTGCCGGGACCGTCTCGACGCCGCGCTCGGAGCCGATCCCGAGCCGATGGCGGTGGCCCGGGCGGTCGCCTCGGAGCTGGCCCTGCGCGCGGCCGCGGCGCTGGCCGTTCGCGACGGAGGCAACTCCATCACGGTGGACCAGCACCCACAGCGGCTCGCCCGCGAGGCGCTGTTCCTGCTGGTGTTCGGGTCGCGGCCGGGGATCAAAAACGCGCTGCTGCACCAGCTCGGCGCCGGTACGGCCTAGACGGCTTGCTTGGTGACGATCTCCGCGAGGCGGGCGGGGGCGCGCAGCGGCAGCAGGTGGTCGGCGCCGGGGATGATGATCCGGCCGCAGCCGGGAATGCGGGACGCGATGGCGTCCGCGCAGTCCGCGACCATCGGGTACTCGCGGTCACCGCGGACCACCACCGCGGGCGCCCGTACCTGGTCGAGCCGGTCGTAGACGGGCGGATCGTCCTGGCCGAGCTCCCCGATCACGAAGAAGGCCGACACCGCGGCCCGGATCTCAGCGGCTGCCGTCTCGTCGTCGCCCGCGGCCGCCCAGGTCGCCAGGCCGAGTTGCACCAGCCCCTCCCGGTCGCCCGCCGCGTACCGCCGGGAGAACTCGCCGACGTAGGGGTCGTCCTCCGGCCACGGGTAGTCCGGCGCCCCCGGCGCGACCAGGACCAGAGCCGCCACGCGGTCGGGATCGTCGAGCGCCAGAGCGAGCGCGGTCCCGCCGCCGCCGCTGTGACCGACGATGACCGCCGGGCTCGCGCCCGCGTGGTCCAGCACGGCGCGCAGGTCAGCGAGCCTGGTGAACGGGACGGACGGCGCCGGGGAGCGGCCGACACCCCGGTCGTCGTACCTGATCAGCCGGAACCGGTCCGCGAGCAGGCCCATCACCGGCGCCCAGATCCCAGCCGTGCTCCAGCCCGGATTCACGAGCACCACGGGCGTTCCGTCGCCGCCGGTATCTTCCGCCCATATCTCGCCGTCCGCGACCGGGATCATCAGCTCCATCGGCCCAACCTATCCGCGGCTGGGCGCGGGGCGCTGCCGCCCGGGATCCGCGGGAATGTCAGGGGTGGCCCGTATGGTCGCTGATGCGCAACGTGGTCGTACCGCTGCGCCGCGAAGGGACGGGAAGGTATGATAATTGGTATGACACGGCAGAAGATCGCCATCACCCTGCCGGAAGAGCAGGTAGCGGCCGCTCGCCGCGCGGTGGCTGAGGGGCGCTCGCCATCGGTGTCCGCCTATATCTCCCAGGCGCTGGCCCGCCGGGATGCCGATGAGGAACTCGCCGAGACCGTTGCAGAGATCTACGCCGAAGCGGGTCAGCCGACGGCCGCAGACCGAACCTGGGCCCGGCGGGCGCTCGGACTGCCCGAATGACGACCGGCGTCACTTTGGACACCGGTGCGCTGATCGCGCTCGAATCGGGCAGTCGGCGCATGGCGGTCCTGGTCGAGGAGGCACTGGCCAGCGGATCCGAAGTGGTTATCCCAGCCGGTGTCGTCGCGCAGGCGTGGCGCGGCGGAGCAGCCCAAGCCCGGATCGCGCGGCTGCTGCGAGCGTCAGTCACGTTGATTGTCGCGCTGGATCAGCGGCAAGCCCTGCGGATCGGGGCGCGGTGCGCCGCTACCGGAGTCACCGACGTGATCGACATCTCGGTCGCGCTGTCCGCGCGAGACCGGGGCCACGCCGTGGTCACCAGCGATCCCGGCGACATTCGCGCGGCCGACCCGTCCTTGACGGTGCTCTCCCCGGCCTGACAGACCCGACCTACCGGGGCGTCAGCCGGAGGACCCGCCCGCGACCTCGAAGGACCACAGCTCGCTGCTAATCCCGACCGGAGGCTGGGCCGGGCCGCCCGACCGCTCGGCCGCCGAGCGGTGCCCGTGCCCGAACGCCGGGGACCGCATCCAGGCCTGGAACGCTTCCTCGTCCCGCCACCGGGTCACCACCAGCCAGGTGGTCCGCCCGTCGGTCGGCTTGAGCAGCTCGAACCCCTCGAACCCGTCCTGGTTGTCCACTGCGCCGGCCCGCGCGGCGAACCTACGGGCGAGTTCGTCGCCGCTGTCGGCGGGCACCGTAATCGCGTTGATCCTCACCACGGTCATGTGCACGATCATGGCAGCACCCCCGCGGTGGTTAAAGTCCGGCACTGGGGGTACCCCGCGCTGATGGTCCATGCCGCGACGCTGCTTGCCGGTCGTTACGTCCTTGATGAACCCATCGGTGCCGGCGGGTACTGCGAGGTGTGGCGGGCCACCGATACCGTGCTGACCCGTCAGGTCGCCGTCAAGCTGCTGCACGCCGGCTACGCCTCGCAGGGCGAGGCCCTGGCCCGGTTCAAGGCCGAGGCCCGGCACGCCGGAGCCCTGTCCCACGAGAACATCGCGCGGGTCTACGACTACGGGGAGCCCGCCGACGGGCAGTCCTACCTGGTCATGGAGCTGGTCGACGGGCCGTCCCTCGCGGACGTGCTGGCCCGTGGTCCCCTCGGCGCCCGGCCGACCATGGATACGGTCGCGCAGGTCGCGGCCGGCCTGCAGGCCGCGCACACCGCGGGGCTGATTCACCGTGACATCAAGCCAGCCAACATCTTGTTCACCTCCGGCGGCAGCGTGCGGATCACGGACTTCGGCATCGCGCACGCGGTCGGCTCGACGCCGGTCACGTCCACCGGGATGGTGATGGGGACGCCGGGCTACATCGCCCCGGAGCGAGTCTCCGGGGCTCAGGCCGGGACGGCCAGCGACCTGTACGCCCTGGGGATCGTGGCCTACGAGTGCCTGGCCGGGTCCCAGCCCTTCGCCGGCGGGGCGCTGGACGTGGCCATCGCGCACCGGGACCGTCCGCTGCCGCCGCTGCCCGCGTCGGTGCCGGCCGAGGTGGCCGCGTTCGTGATGACGCTGACCGCCAAGGACCCGGCCTGGCGGCCGGCCAGCGCCGGCGAGGCCGCGGATCAGGCGGGCCGCCTGCGAGACGACCTGCTGTCGCAGGGATCCAGCCAGCGAGCGGTCCCGAGCCTGGCGCCGGAGGGGCCGCCGCCTACCGTCGCCGACGATGTCCCCGCCCGGCCGCGCCGCCGTCGGCGGCCGCTAGCCGTAGCCGTTCTCACCTTGGCCGCGCTGACCTGCCTGGTGCTGATCAGCGTCACCGGGTTCGCATCCGGCTCGCATCCGGCCGAATCGCCGTCACACACGCCGTCACGTGCGCCCTCGCAGGCCGCCCCGGCCATCACGGCGTCGCCGTCCGGGACCGCGGCGCCGTCCGGGACCGTGTCACCGTCGGCCGGCCCGTCAGTCCACCCGGACGTCAGGACCAGCAGCCCCGGCACGGCCACGGATACCGCGACCGCTCCGCCCGGCCAGCGCCATCACAACAAGAGCCAGGGCAACGGGAACGGCAACGGGGACGGCAACGGGGACGGCCAGTAAGCCCGTACCCGTCGACCTCGGCGGCACCGCGGGCTGCGCCGTGATGGAGGCGCCGTGCCGTCCCGCCGATGCGTCTATGCTCCCGCCGCAGGTGCCGGTTCGGGCTGGACGCGCCCAAGGGGGAACACCGCGATTGTCTCCTTGAAACTGGCGATGGCTTCTGGAGATCCGTCGACGCGAACGCGCTCGGCCATCCCCGCGCGTGCCTCGGGCAGATTTGCCAGGTACTCCGCCCAGCCGTCCTTGGTCGTTGTGATGATCACCTGGGGATGGTCGCTGGCTCCCGGAGCAACGGACCATCCGTCAGCAGTCCCGCGCATGGTGTAGGTGCCGTCGTCGACCAGCCGCAGGACCCAGTCAGCGCCGTCGACGAAGACGTGCTCCCGTTCCAGGAGGATCCGCAGGGCCATTAGCAGGTGCTCGGGATGAGCGGGTTCACCTGGCTCGGGCGGGGCGACAGCGTGCCGGAGGCCCCAGTAGGCGAGGTCTTCGATGATCGGTTTCAGGTCGGCTCCCGCCGACGTCAACGAGTACCAGACCTCTCGCCTGCCTGGCACTCGATCGACGGAGACGACACCGTCTGCTTCGAGCTCTCGTAGTCGCATGGAGAGGGTCTTGGGGGTGATGCCAGCGAGACGCTCTTGCAGGTCCGTGAACCGCTTGGGGCCGCCAGCCAGGTCGCGGACGATGAGCAGCACCCACCGGTCGCCGACGCGCTCGAGGGTCCTGGCCACCATGCAGAAGTGCCCGTAGGTCCGAGGACTTGTTGCCACGGCCCAAGAGTATCAAATCTCTAGTGGTTGACAAATAGTATCTTTTTTATAGTATCTCTCCATCGGCCTTCTCGAAGGAGCACGCAGATGGAAACTCGGTTCACGGCCCGAAGGCGGGCGGCCATCGTGCTGGCCCTCAGCCTGAGCGCCTTCTTGATCAGCGTCGACGTCACGATCGTGAACGTCGCCCTACCCACCCTGGTCCGCGCGCTCGGTGCCACCACGACCCAGCTGCAGTGGGTGGTGGACGCTTACAGCCTGGTGTTCGCGGCTCTCGTGCTGGCGGCGGGCAGTCTTAGTGACCGCCAGGGCCGGAAGGGAACGCTACTGGCCGGCCTGGCCGTGTTCGCGTCAGGCAGTCTGGCGGGCGCGCTCGTCAACACGACAACGGAACTCATCGCGGCTCGCGGCGTGATGGGAATCGGTGCGGCTCTCATGTTCCCCGCCACCCTCTCGCTGCTCGTGAACGTCTTCACCGAGCGGGGAGAGCGGGCCAAGGCCATCGGGCTCTGGGGGGCGACCACCGGGGTCGGGATCGCCACCGGGCCCATCGTCGGTGGATGGATGCTGGAGCGTTTCTGGTGGGGAAGCATCTTCGGTTTCATGGCCGCAGCCGCCGCCGCCATCGCGGTCCTGGTGGCGCGGGCCGTTCCCACGTCCCGGGATCCACGGACTCCGCCAGTTGACTGGCGAGGTTTCGGGCTCTCGTCGGCCGCAATGGCCGTCCTCATCCTGGCCGTAATCGAGGCTCCCGACTGGGGATGGGGGTCTGCTGCCACGGTGTCGACCATGGCGGCGGGCGTGGCGCTCCTGGTCCTGTTCATCCTCTTCGAGCTACGGGCAAATCATCCCATGCTGGACGTGGGGCTGTTTCGCAATCCACGCTTCACCGCGGCCAGCGGGTCAGTGGCGATCTCGTTCTTCGCCCTTCAGGGGTTCATCTTCCTGGTCACCCAGTACTTCCAGTTCATCAAGACCTTCAGCCCGCTCGGCACCGGAGTTCGCCTGCTCCCGGTCGCGGGCGCCGTCGCCGTCGCCTCGGTCGTGGGGACCAAGCTCGCCGTCCGGGTCGGCAACAAGGTGATCGTGGCGAGCGGCCTCGTGCTCTTCGCGGCGGCACTCCTGTGGAGCTCGACAGTCTCCGCGTCGACCTCCTACCCCATCATCATCGTCGCCCAGATGCTCATTCTCGGAACCGGAATGGGCCTGACGAGCGCTCCGGCGACCGAGGCGATCATGGGGGCGGTCCCCGCGGCCAAGGCCGGCGTGGGCTCGGCGGTCAACGACGCCACCCGCCTGTTCGGCGGGACGCTCGGCGTAGCGGTGATCGGCAGCATCGCCGCATCGCTGTACTCGAACCGGCTCGCCTCGACGGCTCCGGCTCACCTTCCGGTACAGGCGGCATCGGCGGCGAAGGCGTCGGTCGGCGCGGCCCTCATCGCGTCGCACATCCTCAGCAAGGCCGGCCTCACCCAGGCGGGACAGGCCTTGGCCAACAGCGCGAGCGGAGCATTCCTGCACAGCCTCGCCGGCGGTTGCGTTGTGGCCGGTAGCGTCGCCCTGGCCGGCGCGATCATGGCGGCGCTGTTCCTGCCCGCTCGACCGAAGCGGGAGACGTTGGAGCAGCTGCCATCAGCTCCCGATGTCGTTTCGCGGCGTCCTGTACGGCCCGCAGCCATCGGAGCGTCGGCGGCCACCCACGAAACCATTGAGACAAAAGGAGTCATCCGATGACAACGCAGACCAGAGGGAGCAGCGTCCCGCAGCTCCTCGAGCGAGACGTCGAAACCCCCAACGGCCGGGTCTTCGTGACCGAGATGCCCGGCGAAGATCCTCCGATCGTGCTGCTTCACGGCTTTCCCGACGATCACCGGATCTACAGCGAGCTCCTGGCGCGGTTGTCGCCGAGGCGAGCCGTGGCCTTCGACTTTGTCGGATACGGCCGCTCAGAAAGAAAGGACGGCGCACACTTCTCGCCCGAAGACCACGGGGCCGAGATCACCGCGGTGCTCGACGCTCTCGACATTGACCGGGCTGTCCTGGTCGGCCATGACGCCTCGGGTCCAGATGCCGTGATCTACGCGCTCACCAGCCCGCAGCGAGTAGCCCACGTCGTACTCATGAACACCATCTTCGGTAATCGGCCCTCGCTGAAGATGCCCGAGATGACCCGGCTCTTCTCCGATCCACAGCTGACGACCCTCGCCGACGACATGGTCGGGGATCCCAACCAGCTCTTCTGGCTGCTGACGCGATGGGGCCAGCAGTTTGGTGTCGAGGAAGGGACCATCCAGAAATCAATTCTGGCTCAGTTCTACGGGGACGACCAGCAACCTGACGCAATCGCATCCATCCGAGCATGGACCGCTGTCCTTCGTGATGCCCTGGACCAGCAAGAAGTCCTCGTCGACAGCGGAGCCCTCGGCCGCCTGGAGGTCCCGGTCTCGATTATCTGGGGAGAAACGGATGCCTATCTCACCCCGTCACTCGCGACCGAGATAGCCGCCCTGTTCCCGACCCCGTCGGTTCACTTCATCCCTGGCGTAGGGCACTACGTACAGCATGGCCGGCCAGATGAGGTCGCCGGGCTCCTGAAGGGATGCGAGACGGAGACATGAACACGCACATCGGCAACCAGTATTCGACTGGCCTGTCCCGGCACAACATCGAGCAAGCCTTCATCGCCACGGGCAAAGACCTAAGCAACCTGGAACCTGCGGACCTCGGGATACTCGAGGACTTCCACACGCTGGGCCGGATCGCCACTAGCCAGCTGGCCGACCTGGCGCAGATCAGCAAGCAAGACCGGGTACTCGACGCCGGAAGCGGGATCGGCGGGACGTCCCGCTTTCTCGCCCATCGGTACGGCTGCACCGTCACGGCGCTGGATCTGACCGAGGAATACTGCGAAACGGCCCGGTGGCTCAATGGGCTCGTCGGCCTCGACGGAGCCATTACGGTCCGGCAAGGAGATGTGACGGACCTACCCTTCGATGACGCCAGCTTCGACGTGGTTATCAGCCAGCACGTCCAGATGAACATCGCCGACAAAGCCCGGCTTTATGCACAGGCGCGCCTGGTGCTCGTCACCGATGGCCGGCTCGCGATCTGGGATGTCACTGCTGGTACACCAGGCCAGCTCCAGTACCCGCTCCCATGGGCGGACAGCCCCGAACGCAGCCACCTAGTCTCCGCCGACCAGTTGCAGGCCACCATCGAGGCCGCTGGCTTCGCCATCGTTCACTGGAATGATCTCAGCGAAACCTCGGCGACATTCATGGAGAAGCTTCTGTCTTCTCCTCCCGGGCCGCTTGGATTGCACACGTTCGTCGAGAACTTTGCCGAGAAGGCAAGCAACCTCACCCGTGGACTCTCCCGCGGAAGCCTCCGGGTAATCCAGGCAGTCGCTCGCGCGACCGCGTTATGTGGGTTGATCCCGGCACTCCCGCCGACGTAACGGCCGGGCAGCCCGGCTCTCGGCGCGCGCCCGCCAGTAAGCCCGCAGCGTAGCCCGCGTCCCGTCCGCCCGACCCAGTGTTAGCGTGACCGCAAGAACGTCGGTCACGCGGCGCGAGGAGGCGCGAGAGATGAAGGTAGGCATCATCGGGGCCGGGCGCATCGGCGGCAGCATTGCCCGCCAGCTGGCCGGCGCCGGCCACGAAGTACTGCTGTCCTTCAGCCGCGACCCGCAGTCGCTGGAGGCGCTCGCCGCCGAGATCGGCCCCAGCGCGACCACCGGCAGCCCGGCCGAGGCGGCCGGGTTCGGCGAGGTGGTGGTGATATCGGTGCCGTGGAGCATGCTGCCCCAGGCGATCGAGCAGGCCGGATCGCTGGCCGGCAAGATCGTGATCGACACCACTAACCAGTTCGGCGGGCCGCCGCTGCCCGCGGCGGGCCAGACCGCGGCGCGCTTCAACGCGGGCCGCATGCCCGGCGCGCGGTACACCAAGTCGTTCAACACCCTCACCTCGGCCTTCCAGGCCCAGACGGCTGGCAGGCAGGGCGATGAGAAGGTCGTCCAGTGGCTGTGCGGCGACGACGCCGACGCCAAGCAGGTCGTCGCGGGGCTGATCACGGACGCCGGGTTCGTGCCCGTCGACCTCGGCGGCACTGCGGGCTGCGCGGTGATGGAGGCGCCCCGCCGTGCCGGCGCGGTCTACGGCGAGGAGTACCGCGCGGCCGACGCGGCCGCGGTGGTCGAGGCGGTCCGGGCCGGACAGCCCATCCCGCCAACCCCCCAGTACTGACACGCCGGACGCCGGGGTCGGCCATAAACCCAGTTGGCGGGGCCGTCGATCGTCCTGGATAATGGACGCCATGCACGTCGAGGCGATCAACATCGGCACCAGCGACGCCCTGGGCCCGGTCCGCTCGGTCCGCGCGATCGCCGGCCACGGCCTAGAGGGCGACCGCTACTTCTTCCCGGACGGGGCGCCCTCCGGAGAGGCGCTGACCCTGATCGAAGCCGAGGCGCTCGGCGACGTCGGCCTCACCGGCGCGCAGTCCCGGCGCCAGGTCGTGGTGCGCGGCGTCGCCGTCAACGATCTGGTCGGCAAGCGGTTCCGGATCGGCGACGTGGAATGCGCGGGAGTCGAGCTCTGCGAGCCGTGCCTCCACCTGCAAAAGCTCACCCGACCCGGCATCATCAAGGACCTCATCCACCGCGGGGGTCTACGGGCCGATATCCTGTCCGGCGGAACGATCAGCGTCGGCGACCAGGTTCTTGAAGATTAAGCCGTGCGGCCTGGACGGCCAGGTAGCGGCGTTCGGGCAGGCTGGTAGCGTGCCGCGCCGCCTCCAGGTAGTCCGCGGCGGCTGCGGATTGGTTACCGGCCAGTTCCCACAGGTGCGCCCGGGCGGCTAGCAGGCGATGGTGCCGCGCCATCCGCTTGTCCGTGGCCAGCTCGGCGAGCACTCGCAGGCCTGCCTCCGGCCCGTGCACCATGCCCACCGCTACCGCGCGGTTGAGCGTGGTGAACGGATTGGGCGCGAAAAGTTCCAGCAGGTCGTACAGCGACAGGATCTGTGGCCAGTCGGTGTCGGCCATGGTCGCGGCCTCGTCATGGACCGCCGCGATGGCCGCCTGCAACTGGTAGGGGCCGGCCTCGCCGCGCGGCAGCACCGCGCTGACCAGCGCGGTTCCCTCGGCGATTTGCTCCCGGTCCCACCGGGTTCTGTCCTGCTCGGCCAGCGGCACCAGCGACCCGTCCGGCAGCGTGCGGGCGGCCCGCCGCGCGTCGGTCAGCAGCATCAGCGCCAGCAGGCCGGCCACCTCGCTGTCCTCCGGTAGCAGCCGGTACAGCCAGCGGGTGAGCCGGATGGCCTCCCGCGACAGCGCGGGCACGGTCAGCTTGTCTCCGTCGCTGGCGGTATAGCCCTCGTTGAAGACCAGGTAGAGCACGTGCAGTACCGCGCGGAGCCGCTCGGTGCGTTCTGCCTCGGCGGGCAGGCTGAAGTCGAGGCCGTTCTCCCTGATCGTCTGCTTGGCCCGGCTGATCCGCTGGGCCATCGTCGCCTCCGGTACGCCGAACGCGGCCGCGATCTGCGCCGTGCTGAGCCCGCCGACCGCGCGCAGGGTCAGCGCGATCTGGCTGGGGGAGGACAGCTCCGGATGGCAGCAGCCGAACAGCAGGGCCAGCGAGTCGTCGCGGTCCGTCGGCTCGGCGTCGGCGGGCGGGCCGAGCAGTTCGGACTGCGGGGTGGCCACCGCGATCAGTTCCTCCCGGGTCCGCCGCGACGCCTCGCTGCGCACCTGGTCCATCAGACGGCGCGAGCTGACCGTGACCAGCCAGCCGCGCGGGTTCTCCGGGATCCCCTCGGTCGGCCATTGCACGGCCGCCGCGAGCAGCGCCTCCTGGCTGGCGTCCTCACACAGGTGGAACTGCCCGTAGCGGCGCACGAGCACGCCGAGGACCTGCGGTGCGAGTTCCCGCAGCAGGTCCTCGACGGCCCGGTCCTCGGTCACAGATCCGGCTTGGCCTCGTGCAGCACCGGCCAGAACTCCACCGGCTCCACGTCCGCCCACGGCATGTCCGCCGCGATCTGCAGCGCCCGCTCCTCGCTGTCAACATCCAGCAGGTAGAAGCTCGCGATGTACTCCTTGGTCTCCAGGTAAGGCCCGTCGGTCACGGCCGGCAGGCCGTTCTCTCGGCGCACCAGTCTGGCCGCCGCCGCGTCGGCCAGCCCGTAAGCGCCGATCAGCTCGCCGGTCGCCTGGTACTTCCGGTTGAACGCGTCCTGCTTGGCGATGGCCTCGGCCGGGATCGAGGCCCACTTCTCCTGGTTCCCGTAGATCAGCAGCAAGTACTTCATCCCGTACCCTTCACCGTCACGCGCCCCGTCGGCGCGCTCTCACCACCGGGTCGGAGCCGCCGGCCTGTCCTCGACATGGCACGATCATTATCCGCTGGATATTTCCGGGGGAGAGGACCGAGCCATGAGCGACTATCCGGTCGCGATCACCACGGTGAACCACGTCGAGCCGGTACCGCGGCGGATCCGGGCCTTCCTCGGCGGCGAGCAGGTACTGGACACCAGCCGGGCGCTGTACGTCTGGGAATGGCCGAACTACCCGCAGTACTACATCCCGCTCGCCGACGTGCGCCGGGAACTGCTTGACCCCGAGGGGCACACCCAGCAGACCAGCCGTGGCGTCGTCGCGCTGCACGGGATCCGCGTCGCAGACCTGCACCGGCCGCGGGCCGCCCGGGTCCTGGCCGATTCACCCGTCGCCGGGCTGAGCGGCACCGTGCGCTTTGACTGGGCCGCGCTGGACGCCTGGTTCGAGGAGGACGAGCAGGTGTTCGTCCATCCGCGCAGTCCCTATACCCGGGTCGACGCGCTGCGCTCCAACCGGCCGGTCCGCGTGGAGCGGGACGGGGTGGTGCTGGCCGACGGGGGCTCCTCGGTGATGGTCTTCGAGACCGGGCTGCCCACCCGCTACTACCTGAGCCGCACCGACGTCGACTTCGCGCACCTGGTCTCCAGCGATACCGTGACCGCGTGCCCGTACAAGGGCACGACCAGCGGCTACTGGTCCGTCCGGGCGGGCGGCACGGTGCATCCCGATCTGGCCTGGAGTTACGAATTCCCGACCCGCCAGCTGCTGCCCATCGCCGGGCTGATCGCCTTCTACAACGAGCAGGTCGACGTCATCCTGGACGGGCAGCGCCTGGACCGGCCCCAGACCCACTTCTTCGCGCGATGAGCCTGCTCGTCAGGCGGGGACGGACAGCGACAGGCCGAACTGCCCGGCGGAGTCCGTCCACCACGAGCGGATGGCCAGGCCCGCCGCGGCCAGCTCGGCTTCCACTCCGGCGCGGCGGAACTTGGCCGACACCTCGGTGCGCATCTCCTCCCCGGCGGCGAAGCTCACGGTGAGCCCGATGGCGGGCAGGTGCACGGTCTGGTCGGCCAGCGAGCGCAGCCGCATCTCGATCCATTCGTTCCGCGGATCCCACACCGCGACGTGCTCGAACTCGTCGGGGTCGAAGTCGGCGCCGAGCTCGCTGTTCAGCACCGCGAGGACGTTCTTGTTGAACTGGGCGGTGACGCCGGAGTCGTCGTCATACGCGGCGACCAGCACGGCCGGATCCTTGACCAGGTCGGTGCCGAGCAGGAAGAAGTCGCCGGGGCGCAACCCGGCCCGGACCCGGGCCAGGAATGCGGCGCGCTGATCGGGCAGCAGGTTCCCGATCGTGCTGCCCAGGAAGGCGACCAGCCGGGGGGCGGGCGCCTCGCTGTCGGCGGGGAACCCCAGGTGCTCCTCGAAGTCGGAGACCACGGCACGCACGTCCAGGCCCGGATACTCCGCGGACAGCGCGTCACCCGCCGCGACCAGAGTCGGCTCGCTGACGTCCACCGGCACGTAGCAGCGCAGCGTGCCCGCCGCGCGCAGCGCGTCCAGCAGCAGCCGGGTCTTGTCCGAGGATCCCGAGCCGAGTTCGACGAGCGTCCGGGCCCGCGTCTGCCCGGCGATCTCAGTCGCGGTGGCGTGCAGGATCTCCCGTTCGGCACGGGTCGGGTAGTACTCGCGCAGCTCGGTGATCTTGTCGAACAGCGCGCTGCCCTGGGCATCGTAGAACCACTTGGGCGGCAACGACTTCGGGTCCGACGCGAGCCCGCGGCGCGCGTCGGCGCGCAGCGATCCGGCCAGGAAGCCGGGCGGCAGCCGACGGTCAAGTGACGTCACGAGATGGCGATCCTTCCGTTCGAGGGAATTTCCAGGCCTGGGGCGGGCAGCGGGGTCACATCGACCTGCCCGGGCGTCGCGGTCACGACGGAGTCGCCGGGGACCTCGGTCCAGCCGGGCTCGTCGTCGCCGGGTTCGGAGGCGACGACCAGCGTCGGCCCGGAGCGCCGGTACCACAAGGTGTCACCGGCGGCGCTGGCGGCGACCAGCTGGCCGTCGGTGAGCAGGAAGTTGAACCGGCCGGTCGCGCCCGCGGCCCGCAGCGCCGCGACGGTATCGGCCAGGGCCCGGCCCGGCGGGAGGCCGCGGTCCGAGCCGGTGCCGGACCAGCGCCCACAGCAGCGCCGAGTCGACCCGAGCCTCCAGCCCGAGCAGTGCGGCGGCCGGCAGCGTGGCGGCCAGTGCCGCGATCGACGAAGGCCAGCCGTTCGACCGCCCCGTTATGGCTGAACAGCCAGGGCCATGCTTGAACGGCGCGGCGGCCGCCGGGCCGTGGCTGGTTCCCGCCGTCGCGTTCCGGACGGCCGCGAGGATCGCGCTCGCCCGGGTCACCCCGGCTACGTCGGTGAAGGATTCGTCCCCCCAGATGGGCGTCGGCTCGCCGGTACCTGACCGGATCCGGGTCACCGGGCGCGTACCAGCCGATCCCGAACCCGTCCGCGTTGACCGTCCCTGGCCCCTGCCGTCGCGGCGCCCAGGCCTGCCGGTACAGCCCGTGCGGCGGGTCGATGATGACCGAACGCAGCGTGGCCGGCGGCCCGAGGTAGGCCAGGTGCCTGCACATCAGGCGAGTTCCCAGGGGGTCCGGGGGGATGGGTCCCCCCGGGGAAAGAAGGGCGGACCGCGCGGTGCGGAAGCCGGAGAAGATCTGCCGCCGGATCGGGTAGTCCCAGTTGCGGAACGTCCCCCGGCAGGCCACGCTGCTGACCGCGAACGACCCGCCGCGCAGCACCTTGTACTCGGGACCGAAGAACACCTCCGAGTACTCCCGGTAGGGCCACGCGGTAAATCCCGGGTACGGACCGAAGTCCGAACTCGTCCACTCCCACACGTCCCCGATCAGCTGCCGGGCCCCGCACGGCGCCGCCCCCGCCGGGTACGAGGCCGGCGCGGGCCGCAGGAACTGCTGGCCGAGGTTGGCGTGCGCCGCCTCCGGCTCCGCGTTGCCCCACGGGTAACGCCGGGACAGGCCGGTCACCGGGTCGAACCGGGCCGCCTTCTCCCACTCGGCCTCGGTCGGCAGCCTGCGCCCCGCCCAGCGGGCGTACGCGTCGGCCTCGTACCAGCACACGTGCAGCACCGGTTCCTCCGGCCGGACCGGTTCGACCTGGCCGAAGATCCGGCGGACCCACTGTCCGCCGTCCCGGCTCCAGTACAGCGGCGCGGACAGCCCGGCCCGCTGCCGGTGCTCCCAGCCCGCCGCGGTCCACCAGCGGGGGTCGTCGTATCCGCCGTCGGCGATGAAGTCGGCGTACGCGCCGCAGGTCACCGGCGTGGTGTCGAGGAAGAAGGGGGCCACGTCCACCGCGTGCGCGGGCCGCTCGTTGTCCAGCGCCCACGGCTCGGTGGAGGTGCCCATGGTGAACGGGCCGCCCGGCACCAGGACCTCAGACGGCAGCCGCAGCGTGTCCGCGGGGGCCGGGCCGGGCGCCACGGCGGCGAGCACCGGGGCCCCCGCCCGGATCTGGTGGGTGATCAGCATCGTCTCGTCGTGCTGCACCTCGTGCTGGGCGATCATGCCGAACGCGAACCCGTCACCGAGCAGCCGGGTGCCGCTAAACCGGGTCCGCTCCAGTAGGTCGAGCACCCGGCCCCGTACCTCATGGCCGTAGGCGCGCGCCTGCGCGGGCGGCAGCAGCGGCAGCGTCGGGCGTTCGGAGCGCGGATGCTCGAACGCGTCATAGAGCGGGTCGATCTCCGGATGCAGGGACTCGCGCCCGCCGACCTCGCGCAGCAGCCAGAGTTCTTCCTGGTTGGCGATGTGGGCCAGGTCCCAGACCAGCGGGGACATCAGCGGCGAGTGCTGTCTGACCAGGTCGGCCTCGTCCACGCTGTCGGTGAGCAGCGCCGTCCGCTGCCGCGCGCCAGTCAGTTCCCTGGCGATCACGCCGCGTAGGATCTCCGGGTCGAGCTGGGACTCCGTCATGACACTCCGTCCAGTTGATCGTTGGCGGGACATCGGTCTTGCAGCACGTATCGCTCGGTGAAGTCGGCCACCGCCTGGCGGATCGGGGCGGGCGCGCCCGCCCGGCCCAGTGCCGCGTCGGCGGCCTCGAAGCACTGCTTGGCGGCCCGGCTGATGTGCGGGTCGGCCGGGCCGGACGGGCCGCTCGCAGCCACGGTTCGTGGGCGTCGGCCGGAAATGAACACTGCGGGCCCGGGCCTTGTTCATTTCCGGCCCACACCGGCTCGGCGGCCGCCAGCGCGGCGTCTGCCGCACGCTCGTCGCCGGCCAGGGCCGTGGCCACCGCCGCGGGCACGATCCAGCCGTCGCCCGGCTGCGCGTCGATCATCCGCAGTTCCATGTGCCCGCGCGGCCGGACCGGCGGGAACAGGGTCGACAGGTGGTAGTCCAGGTCCTCGGGGGTCGGCGCGCGCAGCGTCCCGGACCCGCCGTCCCGCACCCAGTCGCGGAAGGTCAGCCCGGGCGGCGCGGTCCAGTCGGTGGAGGCGGGCTCGCGGACGCACATCAGCTCGGCGTCCAGGGCGTAGGACGCCCACGCGTCGCGCGGGTCCCCGTCGGCGGCCGGCGCCCGGGTCCGGCCCGGGTCCATGTTGGCCCACACCTGCTGGCGGGCCGAGTGCCAGCCGGTGGGCCGCCCGTCGCGCAGCGGCGAGTTGGCGAACGCGGCCACCAGCACCGGCCCGATCGCGTGCAGCAGCCGCCAGCGCGACCGGTACCCGGATTCACCCGTGCCGTCGTCGCCCGCGTCCAGGCAGACCTGGACCGACGCGGTGCCGCACATCATCTGGCGGCCCCACGGACCGTCACGGTCGAAGAATTTCTCCATTGCCGCGTACCGCGGCAGGTCGAGCACGCGCCGAGGGGGGCGTAGCGGATCAAGGCCGTAGCCGCAGAGTTCAAGACCGGCCGCCGCGGCTGCGTCACGCAGAGCGGCCAGGTCCCGCCCGGTCACCTCAACCAGCTCACCGAGCGTACCGCGGGCGCCGAGCTCAGCTCAAGCTGCCCGCCAGGCTCCACGGTCAGGGTGGCACCCGAGGGAAGAGCAGGAATTTGATTCCGAACGATACGTTGTTCGGGTTCCGGGTAGCCTTGCTTGCTGGCCGGGGTATCGGCCTCAAAGGGGGCCAGGGCGGCGGCTACCTGTTCCGCCCGGACCGGCCGCGCTGGATCGCGAGGATCGCGGACCAGCCATTCGAGTTCGACGCCCACCCGCTGCGGCGGGCCGGTCTTGAAGGCGATCCCGTGAACGTGAGCCTCGGCGTCTGCTTCGGTGAAGCGCGCCCTCTTGATCACGTTTTCAACCCTACCCGATGGGTCTGACAAAACCGGGGAGCGCCTCTGGCCGCTGGATTTCAGGTTGAGGTGGTACCGTGCAACACACCCTGCGTGATCGGCGGTGACGATCAGTCGCAGGATCCATGACACGCCGTGAGCGCCAACGGGGCCGTTCGCGCGGTCGGCTCTGGCAGGATGGACTCCGATGAAGTTGCCGTCCGTGATTCCGCCGGTGTTCCGGGGTCGGGCTGGGGAGCCACCCGGCATCGTCGCCGTG
Source organism: uncultured Actinomycetes bacterium (assembly GCA_963849595.1). Lineage (GTDB taxonomy): Bacteria > Actinomycetota > Actinomycetes > Streptosporangiales > Streptosporangiaceae > Palsa-504. The sequence continues at coordinate 47,934 of CAWKIB010000019.1, read as the reverse complement.
GCGCGTGTGGACCGCGCAACGAAGGTCATCAGCAAGCGGCTCAACCCGGGCGAGATCGCCATCATCGATCATTCCGACCTGGACCGGGTGAGCGCCGAGGAGCTGATCAGGCGGAAGATCGCGGCCGTGGTCAACGTCTCGATGAGCATCACCGGCCGCTACCCGAACCTCGGTCCGCAGCTGCTGCTCGACGCCGGTATCCCGGTCATCGACGGGGTCGGCCCGGACGTGATGGTCCGGGTCGCCGACGGCGCCGTGGTCCGGCTGGACGAGGAGACGCTGTATCTCGGTGACCAGGTGGTGGCCAAGGGGACGCCGCTGACCCTGGAGTCGATCGAGGCGGCCCTGACCGAGGCCCGGTCCCTGGTCGCCGTGCAGATCGAGTCGTTCGCGGCGAACACGCTGGAGTTCCTCCGCCGCGAGCACGCCCTGCTCACCGACGGCATCCCGGCTCCCCAGATGGAGACGGACATGGCCGGGCGGCATGTCCTGGTCGTGGTGCGCGGCTACCACTACCGCGAGGACCTGGCCGCCCTGCGACCCTACATCCGCGAGTACAAGCCGGTCATGGTGGCGGTGGACGGCGGCGCGGACGCCCTGATCGAGGCGGGTTACCTGCCCGATGCCATCTTCGGCGACATGGACTCGGTGTCCGACGAGGCGCTGCGCTCCGGCGCGGAACTCATCGTGCACGCCTACCCGGACGGCCGCGCGCCCGGCCTGGCCCGGGTGCACGAGCTCGGCCTGGACGCGATCACCTGCCCCGCGCCGGGGACCAGCGAGGATATCGCGCTGCTGGTGGCCGACGCCAAGGGCGCGAGCCTGATCGCCGTGGTGGGCACCCATCACACGCTGGAGGAGTTTCTCGACAAGGGCCGGCCGGGCATGTCGAGTACCTTCATCACGCACCTTCGGGTGGCCGGGAAACTGGTCAACGCACGGGGCGTGCACCAGCTGTACCAGAGCCGAATTTCCGGCTGGTCGCTGCTGATACTGGTGCTGGCCGCGGCCGTGACCGTGCTCGTGGCCGTGCTGTTCTCGCCGGCCGAACCCGTCCTAGCCAGGTACTTCGAAGCGACCTGGCACTCGTTTATCGGAAGACTCTAGTGATCGACTTTCGCTACCACCTGGTGTCCATCGTGGCGGTGTTCCTCGCCCTGGCCATCGGGATCGTGCTCGGCTCCACCGAACTGCAGGGGCCCACGTACAACCTGCTGAACCAGACCACCGCCAAGCTGCAGAATGAGCTCAATCAGGCGAGCAGCCAGCGTGACGCGGCCCAGCAGCAGGCCAACCTCGGCCAGAACTACGCGCAGGCGGTCGAGCCGGTCGTGCTGCACGACCTGCTGGCGGGCCAGCGGCTGCTGATCATCACCGAGCCCGGCGCTCCGGCTTCGGTGGTCACCGCGATCAGCAACGCCGCGACCCAGGACGCGGGTGCCACCGTCACCGGGCAGATCGCGCTGCAGTCCAAGTTCTTCGACAGACAGCGACACCACGCTGGACGGCCTGAACCAGGTCACCCTGGCCATGTCGCAGGCCGACAACATCGTGCTGAACACCGGCACGCCCTACCAGCAGCAGGCCGCCCAGGTGATCGCCAGCGAGATCCTCACCCGGGCCTCGGCGATCGCGCGGCCAGGCCGGCGGCCAGGCAGGTGAGTACACAGCCGAGCACCGGCGCGTCGGCGGGCAGCCAGCAGGACACCAACGCGCAGACCATGCTCGCCGCGTACGCCAACGAGGGGTTCCTGACCATCAGCGGACAGCCCTCGGCGCCGGCCACGCTGGCCGTGATCGTGACCCCGCAGACGGCTCCGCAGGACGGCAGCGCGGATCTGCTCGACCAGCTTCTGGTGCCCGTGGCCGAGGAACTGGCCGCGAAGAGCTCGGCCACCGTGGTGGCGGGCGTCTCGGCGGGTTCGGGGCCGGGCAGCCCGATCGCCGTGCTCCGCGCGAGCAGTGCGGCCAGCAAGGTGTCCACCGTCGACGACGCCGACTTCGTGGCCGGGCAGAGCGTAGTGATCCAGGCGCTGGCGATGCAGCTGAACGGCGGCAATCCGGGCAGCTACGGGTTCGCGAACGGCGCCAGCGCCGTGGGCCCGAGCCCGGCGCCCACGCCCAGTTCGAGCGCGTCCCCGTCCGTCTCAGCCACTTCGACGAGCAAGAAGCCGAAGAAGTGAGCCGCGCCAGGGGGCTGATCGGGGCCGCCACGGCGGGCGCGGTCGCGGCGGGCGCGACCAGGCTCGCCTATACGGTCCTGAACCAGCGGCCGCCGGGCGGGACCAAGACCTGGTCGCGGACCAACCACCGCGGCGAGCCGGTCACCCTGCTCGAGGGACCAGCGGTCGTGGCCGGCGCGATCGCCGGCGCGCTGGCCCAGGCCACCCTCGGGCCAGCCCGATCCGGCACCGCCAGATCGGGTGCCGCCATGGCCCTGGCCGGGGCGGGAGCGGCGGCGTTCGGCGGCTACGACGACCTGGCGGGTTCCGGGGACCGGCGCGGGTTCCGCGGCCACCTGGGGGCCCTGCGCCACGGCGAGGTCACCACCGGCGCGATCAAGCTGGGTGGTATCGGCGTGACCGGGCTGGCCTGCGCCGCGATGGTCGGAGGCTCGCCCGCCGATGTCGTCATCAACGCCGGGTTGGTGGCCGGGGGAGCGAACCTGCTCAACCTGTTCGACCTGCGGCCCGGACGGGCGATCAAGGTCGCCGTCGCCTCGGGCGCGCTGATCGCCGCCGGCGGGTCGCTGAGCGGCCGCCGCGCCGGTGTCGCGGTGCCTCGGCTGGCGGCTGGACTGACACCGCTGCCGCCTTTGGCGGCAGCGCTAACACTGCTGCCCGAGGACCTGGCCGAGCGGGCCATGCTCGGCGACTGCGGAGCGAACGCGCTGGGCGCCATGCTGGGCGCCGCCGCGGCGGGCCTGCCGCGGCCGGCCCGGATCGCGCTGCTGGCCGGGATCACCGGGCTGACCGCGGCCAGCGAGAAGGTCAGCTTCACCAAGGTGATCGAGCGTACGCCAGGCCCTGCGCTGGCTGGATATGTTGGGCCGCCGACCCCCGGAGCCGGTGCCGAAGGTCCTGATTCCCGCCCAGCGCGGCGATCCAGCCAAGTTCAACGGCGCTGCCACCACGCTCCGTTCGGCTGAAAATACCGACCTAGCCCCGCCAGACGAGTGACCGTCCCGGTGGCCGAGCGGGGGAATGCTCGGCGACGGGTCGGGGGAATAGGCCGCGCGGCGGTGCTGATCGGCGCGATCACCATGCTGGCCCGGGTGATCGGTTTCGGCCGGCAGGTGGTGTTCGCCCATACTGTGCAGGCGCAGTGTCTCGGTACCGCCTACACCACGGCCAACATGGTGCCGAACATCATCTACGACATCGTGATGGGCGGTGCGCTCACCGCCGTGGTGGTGCCCGTGCTGGCCGGGCCCGCCCGCGCGCGGGCCACGGATCGCGAGCAGGTGGAGCGGACGTCGGCCGCCCTGCTCAGCTGGACGGTGCTGCTGCTCGTCCCGGTCAGCGCGGTGGTGGCGATTGTCGCGCGGCCGCTGGTTTCGGTGCTGCTCGGCGCGGCGCCCGGGTGCCCGCGGTCGGCCATGGTCGCCCTGGGCACCCGGATGCTCATCGTGTTCGCGCCGCAGATCCTCCTCTACGGCCTGGCCGTGGTGCTGTACGGCATCCTGCAGGCGCACCGGAAGTTCGCCGCGCCCGCGCTGGCTCCCGTGCTGTCCAGCCTGGTCGTCATCGGCACGTACTTCTGGTTCGGCCACCTCGCGGACGGATCAGTGGACCTGCGCCACCCGGTGCCGGCGGTCGCCTGGATCGTGCTGGCCGTCGGGACGACGGCCGGGGTCGCGACGCTGGTCGCCACCCCGCTCGTCCCGGTTGCCCGGCTCCGCCTGCGGCTTCGGCCGGTGCTGCGGTTCCCGGCCGGGGTCGGCGCGCGGGTCCGGTCCCTGGCCGTGGCCGGCATCGCCACGCTCATCGCCCAGGACGCCTCGGTGGCGGTGGTCATCGTGCTGGCCAACTCCCGCGGCGGCCGTGGCGCGCTGGTGCTCTACAGCTTCGCGTGGGCGGTCTTCTTCGTGCCCTACGCCGTGCTGGCCGTCCCGATCGCGACCAGCGCCTTCCCCGAGCTGTCCGCGCGCGCCGACACCTTCGACGCCACCACGGCCACCTCGACCCGCGCGGTGACGGTGGCCTCCTGGCTCGGGGTCGCCGGGATGGCCGGCGCCTGCCTGCCGCTGGCCCGCGTGTTCCAGTCCCACATCGGGCAGGCGGCTGACGCGCGGATGCTGGCCATCGCGCTGGCCACGTTCGCGCCAGGGCTCGTCGGGTACGGCCTGACCGCCAACCTGTCCCGGGTGCTGTACGCCGCCGGGCGGAGCAGCGCCTCGGCCCTCGCGGTCAGCGGCGGCTGGCTGCTGGTGATCGTCGCCGATCTGCTGATCGTGCCGTTCGTGCCGTCGTCCCAGGTCGTGGCCTGGCTCGGGGTCGGTACCACCATCGGGCTCACCGGATCCGGGCTGGCCCTGCTCGGCCTGGTCTGGTGGTTCCGCGGGCCCCGCGCGCTGCGCGGCTGCATCCGGGCCGCGGTCGCGGGGCTGGCTGGCGCGCTAGCCGGGACGGCCGCCGGGCTCGGTGTGGCGTTCGGCGTCCCGGTCAGCGGTTTCCTGCCCAATGTGGGCGTCACCCTGCTGGCCAGCGGGGCCGTGCTCACGGCCTTCCTGGCCGTCGTGGCGCTGACCGACGGGGGAGACCTCCGCGCGGTCGTGCGCCGTGTGATCCGCCCGTGAAGCTCGCGCTCGTGCTCGGCACCAGCACCGGCGGGACCGCGCGGCACGTCAGGATGCTCGCGGCGGGCTGCGCGGCTCGCGGCGTGCGGGTCGAGGTGTTCGGCCCCGCGCAAACCGATCGCGACTTCGCCTTCGGCGGCGCGGCGCCGGGGGTCGGCTTCACCGCGGTGGAGATCGCCGACCGGCCGCGGCTGCCTGGTGACCTGCGGGCGATCGGCGCGGCTGCGCCGTCTGTTCCGGGCCTGGCGGCCTGACGTGGTGCACGCGCACGGCCTGCGGGCCGGGGCGCTGGGCGCGATCGCCGTGGCGTTCGGCCGGACCGCGGCCGGAAATAAGCCCGGAAATAAGCCCGGAAATAAGCAGGGCCGCCCGGCGCTGGTCGTCACCGTCCACAACGCGCCCTCCGCGGGCGGCGTGACCGGCGCCATCTACCGCGTGCTCGAGCTGATCGTGGCGCGGAACGCGGACTCGGTGCTGTGCGTGTCCGCCGACCTGGAGGACCGGATGCGCGCCGCGGGCGCACGCCGGGTCGGTCACGCCGTGGTCCCCGCCGTCCCGGTCTCGTTGACGGGTGACGTTTCCGCGGAGACGCGCGCGGCGCTCCGCGCCGAATTCGGGGCGGACCCGGGCCAGGCCATCGTGCTCGCCGCCGGCCGGCTGGCCGCGCAGAAGGGGTTCGGCCTGCTGCTCGACGCCGCCGCCCGCTGGGGCGACATCCGGCCCGCGCCGTTGCTCGTCATCGCCGGCCAGGGACCGCTCGCGGCCGATCTCCAAGCCCGGGCGGCGTCGCTTGGGCTCACGGTCCGGTTCGTCGGCCACCGCCCCGACGTGCCGGCGCTGCTGGCCGCCGCCGACGTGTTCGTGCTGCCCAGCGTGTGGGAAGGGCAGGCGCTCATCCTGCAGGAGGCGCTCCGGGCTGGGGTACCCGTCGTGGCGACCCGGGTCGGCGGGAACCCCGAGCTGACCGGGGAGGACGCCGCGATCCTCGTCCCGCCCGGCGACGCCCAGCGGCTGGCCGAGGCGGTGCGAGCGGTGCTCGGTGATCCCGCCCTGGCCGCCCGGCTGCGCGAGGCCGCCGCGGCCCAGGGCCCGCGCCCTGCCCGATGAGGATGCGGCAGTCGCCGCGGCGCTCGCCGAATACCGCCACGTCGCGCCGTAAAACCGGAAACCCCTCCCCGCGTGCCACCCGCGGCGCACAATAAAGCGTGACTTATGGCCAGGCAGGGGCGATGTGCCCGCAATGCGGCAGCGCCGACCAAGTGCACTCGATCGAAGAATGGGCCGCCATGGCCCAGGCGAATATGGGCCACCGCTGGGAGGCGGGCGCGCCGATGCCGGGATACCCGGCGGCGCCGGGATCGCAGCCGGGATACCCGTCGGCGCCGCAGCCCGCGTACCCGCCGGCCCCGCAACCGGGGCCGGGCGCGCAGTCCGGGTTCCCCGACCCGTCCCAGTACCAGCAGTCCGCGTTCCCCGATCCCTCGCAGTACCAGCAGTCCGGGTTCCCCGACCCGTCGCAGTACCAGCAGCCTGGGTCTCCAGCCGGGTCGCCGCAGCAGCCCGCGGGCCCGGCGGGCCCGCAGCCCACCTACCCGGCCGGCCCGCAGCCCACCTACCAGGCCGGCCCGCAGCCCAGCCAGCAGCCCGGCTACCAGGCCGGCCCGCCGTCCGGTCAGCAGCCGGGCTACCAGGGCGGGCCCCCGCCGGCCCAGCCGCCCGGATACCAGCCCGGACCGCAGCCGGAGGTGCTGGCCGGGCCGGAGTCGTGGCAAAGTCAGCCACCGCCCAGGCGCCGCGTCTGGGACACCGGCAGCGCCGCGGACACCTTCGAGGACGCCATCGGCGAGGCGGTCCTGGGTGCGGCTACCAAGGCCATCGGCCGGGTGATCGGGCGCAAGATGCGCCAGGCGTACAACGAGCGGGTCGCCCCGGCTATGGCTGCCCGCCAGGAGGCCGTCCTGAGCGACCGGGTGGCGATCGCCCAGCGGCATCCCGACCTGCGGGCGTGCCTCAGGGACCAGGTGGTCTTCCTGGTCGGCGGCACGCGGTGTCCTGCCCCTGGCCAGTGCCATGCGAGTACGGACCGTCGAGCAATCCGACGCCCTGGTCGCCCAGCTCCGCGGCTGACCTTCAGCGGTTCTAACCGACATCGTTACCCATGTGGCTGGTGGTGCGCCCCACCACCACGGCGGCGCCAGCTCCAACCGGCACAACGGGCCATCGAGCCGGTCATAACCGGCACAACGGGCCATAGTGCCGGTGGTTATCTGGGGTGGCGGACGGCGGGCGGCGGGGCGGCGGCCGCCTGGGCTGCTGCGGCCGGTGGCGGACCCGCCGCGGAACGGGGCGGCCAGGAATCGGTCAGGCGGTCTCGTCCCAGCGCCGGCGGACGGCGGCCAGGCCGTCCTCGGCAAGGGATCCGTACAGGCGCAACCGGGCCACGCCGCCGTCGGGAAAGATGTTCAGCCGGACGTGTGTGGCCAGCCCGCCGTCCACCCGGAACCGGTGCGGGGTGTCAGGCAGCAGCCTGACCCGGGGCAGCAGGTCACGCCAGAGGCTCTCGTCGGCCAGCGACCCGCCTGCCATCGGGTCGGCGTCCGTCATCTGCAGCGAGGCGAAGTCGGGCTGATTTCCCCGGTACCAGGACGTGTCGATCTCGGCGAGGTGGACGACGCCCCGCCCGGCTAGCCGAACGACCAGCCATTCGTAGCCCGCCTTCCGGCGCCTGCGGGTCTCCCAGCCCTCACCCATCACCCGGGACAGCCCGGGGGCGATGACGTTGCGTGGCGAGGAGTAGAACTGGTCGCTGCGGGCCGCGATATCGGCTCCGTTCTCCAGGGCCGCCAAGTCGATGGTGAGGCCCTCCAGCAGGGCCGGATCGGGCACCACCTGCCCGTGGACGTGCAGCCGGGCCACGCCGCCGTCGGGATAGATGTTCAGCCGGACATGGGTGAACCGGCGGCCGGAGTTCACCTTGAACGCGTGCCTGGCGTCGCCGGTCAGCAGGGCGCGCGGCACGATCTCGCGCCACCGGCCAGCGTCTGCGGTGAGTTCCTCGGGCGAGGGATATCCGCCGACCGACAACGCCTCGGCCGAACAGGCCTGCGGGTAGTTGCCGGTGAAGAACGCGGTGTCGACCACGAGGGAGCGCACCACTCCGGCCACCCCGAGCCGGACGATCACCCAGTCCCGGGCCGTGTCATCCGGCAACGTCCCGCCGGGCCCGCGCCGCCGCTGGGTCTCCCACCCGTCGTACACCTGACCCTTGGCGTCGTACGTCTCGGGCACGAAGACCGGCGCATCCGGCTTGATCAGGTTCTCTTTGGCGGCATAGAACTCGTCGCTGGCCGCCACGACCGACCCGCGCAGCCGCAGCAAGTCGGGGAGATATTGCTCGTCCATAGACAGTTCCTTCCCCGTCAGCCCTGGTTAATCAGGCGTCCCCTTGGCTCACCACGCGGCGCACCGCCGTCAGGATCGAGCAACGCGGTACCTCGTAGCCACGCCTGGCGGACCCGCCCGGTCAGGGTCCGGCCCGCGTACGGCGTGATCGGATGCCGGTGCAGGAGACGGGCCGCCTCCACGACGTAGGCCTCGTCCGGGTCGAAGGCCACCAGGTCGGCGTCGTAGCCGACGGCCAGGGCGCCCTTGGCCGTCAGGCCGGCCAGCCGGGCCGGGGCGGTCGCCATCCACCGGACCACGTCGTCCAGCGTCCGGCCACGCCGCCGGGCCCCGGTCCACACCGCGGACAGGCTGAGCTGAAGCGACGCGATGCCGCCCCATGCCGCGCCGAAGTCTCCGCTGCCGGAGGCCTTCAGCTCCGGCGGGCAGGGCGAATGATCGGACACCACGCAGTCGATGACGCCGGCCTCGAGCCCGCGCCACAGCGCCTCCCGGTTAATCGCGTCCCTGATCGGCGGGCAGCACTTGAACTCGGTGGCGCCGTCGGGCACCTGCTCGGCCGCGAAATACAGGTAGTGCGGGCAGGTCTCGGCGGTTAGCCGGATGCCCGCCGCCTTGGCCCCGGCGATCATGGCCACGCATTCGGCCGCGGACAGGTGCACGATATGGGCGCGGGCCCCGGTGGCGGCCGCGGCCCCGATCACCTTTTCGATCGCGCGGCGCTCGGCGACCGGCGGCCGGGACGCCAGGAACGAGCCGTAGTCCCGCCCGGACGTGGCCTTGACCTCCGCCGCGTCCTCCGCGTGCACGATCAGCAGCGCGTCCATGGCGGCCAGCTCGCCCAGCACGGACCGCAGGCCGGCCGGCTCGAGCGGCGGGAACTCCGGGACCCCGGAGTCGATCAGGAAGCACTTGAACCCGGTCACCCCGGCCTGGTGCAGGGGCCGCAGCGCGTCCTGGTTCCCCGGCACCGCGCCGCCCCAGAACGCCACGTCGACCCAGCATTTCCCGGCCGCGGCGGCGCGCTTGTCGGCCAGCGCCGCGACCGACACGGTGGGCGGCAGCGAGTTCAGCGGCATGTCGCAGATCGTGGTCACCCCGCCGGCCGCCGCCGCGCGGGTGGCGGTGGCGAACCCCTCCCATTCGGTCCGGCCCGGCTCGTTGACGTGCACGTGGGTGTCGACCAGCCCGGGCAGCAGCGCGAGGTCGCCGAGGTCCACGTCGCTGGCCGCGTCCAGCGGCTCGCCGTAACCGGCCACGGCCGCGATCGCGGACCCGCTGACCGCGACGGCCGCGGGCTGGGTACCTTCCGGCAGCACCGCCCGCCGGGACCGGAGCACCAGGTCGTAGTTCACAGCGGCAGTCTTTCACCCCAAGGACGGCGGCCGCCCCGGGCGCGCCGACCGAGATGGCCGGCTGGTGAGCGTGTCGCCTGGTTAGAGGCCCGAGAATGCATGATCATTGTCTAGTTCGTTCATCTATTCGCCACGCCATCGCCAGTTGTAAGTTACAGATGCCCGCTAGAACTAACGACATCGCACAAGAAGGGTCGATGACGATGCATGTGCTCGATAGGCCTGGTATCGCCCGGCGCGTCGCTAAGACGTTCGCCACCATCGGCGCGGTGGCCGCAGTTCTGGCTGGCTTGACCGCGTTCAGTCTCCCCGCTAGCGCAAAAACCGACAATCCCACGTACAACGTGCGGACGATCTTGTCGGGTAAGAGCCTGCACCACTGGTACTTCAAAGCCGGATCCAAGAAACGGCATTCCGAGCCGCTGACCCAGCCGGACGACATCACGCGGATCGGCAACGACTTGTTCGCCGGATTCCAGAATGGGGTCGGCCCGCAGGGGCAGGCCAGCACGGACGGGAACCGTGACAGCACGATCGTCGAATTCACCCTGTCCGGCGTGGTCGTGAACCAGTGGGATATCCGGGGCAAGTGTGACGGACTGACCGCCAACACGTCCGCCGGGCTGGTCGTGGCCACGGTCAACGAGGACGCGCACTCCAGCCTCTACACCATCGACCCGTTCACCAGCCAGGTCGTGCACTACTCCTACTTCAGGCCGCTGCCGCACAACGGCGGCACCGACGCCATCTCCTTCTTCAACGGCCTGATGCTGATCAGCGCGTCGGCGCCGGGCACCACCGGGGCGTCGGCGCCGAAGCCGTTTTACCCGGCGGTGTACGTGGTGACCCTGAACCAGCCCAAGCACCTGGCGTTCTTCCACGCGCTGTTCTTCGATGAGTCGCACGCGACAGCGGCGAACGGACCGCACCGCGGCCAGCCGGTCAAGCTGGGCCTGACCGACCCGGACTCGAACGAGGTCGTGCCGGGCTTCGAGCCTCGCTTCGCCGGTGACTTCATGCTGACCAGCCAGGGCGACAAGGAACAGATCTACGTGAACGCCCCGGGCTCCAAGCACCAGCACCTGTGGGTCCTGGCCCTGTCGCAGTCGGTCGACGACACGGCCTGGTCGACGAGCTGGCACGGCGCGTTCTTCGCGACCGACCATGACGACGATAACGTCGACGTGATCAACGGCTCGTTCTGGCCGGGCACCGCGTTCGTGGCCGTGACCCCGTGCGACGCGGGCAACGCGCCGGCCACCTGCCCGGGGCCCGGGTTCCCCGCCAACTACGTCGGCCACCTGAACATGTACAACGGCCAGATCAGCCGGGTGTCGCTGCGCGGTGCCACCCTGCACCCGCAGGGCATGATCTTCGTCGCCTTCTGAGTGAGCATCACTTCGCCGTGATGTGCTCCGGCTGGAGCCGGGACGCGGGTCAGGTCCCGGGCTCCAGCGGCGTCGTGCGGCCCCGGACCTTGCGCGTCGCGACGGTCATGTCGATGGTGCGCAGCTCGCCGCGCTCGACGCCGGCCGCCGGTCGGCACGGGCGTCACAGGCCCAGCAACTTCGCCAGCCGCAGCCGGGTGATCTTCAGCAGTTCCTCGCGCACCACGGCTCGTTCGGCGTCCGGGTCGTGGCCCAGCCGGGCCCGCAGCTGGTCCAGCATGTCCTGGCCGGACAGGCCGGTAGCGCAGATCAGAAACACGTGGCCGAACCGCTCCTCGTAGGCCAGGTTCCCGTCCGCCAGCGCCTGCCGCACCGTTTCGCCGGCCGACGCCGCACCCGACTGCTCGGCCGCCGACCATCCGCCGGTCCGCACCCGGTCCCCGATCCGCGGGTGCGCGTTCATGCTCTCGACGATATCGTCCCAGGTCAGCGCCTCGAATGCGGCGGTCACCGCGTCCTGCAAGGCGGCCGGATCCCGATACGGGCGGTCGCCGACGATCCTGCGGGCGAACGATCTGGACTCGCAGCAGGCGAGCACGTCCCGTTCCGCGGCCTCCGGCGATGCCGCGTTGAACGCCGCCAGCGTGCCGGCCTGCGGGTCGATGCTCACCATGCGAACATCCAATCAGCCGGTCCCGCGCACGTGATAGCCGCCTATCGAATCAATCACGGCTAACCTGGCTCCAGCCGTTTTGTAGCTTTCGCTAAACGGGGACGGTTATGGTGCGCGAGAAGGGTTCGTCCGCAGGAGGTGATCCCTTTGCGAGTACGGGATTTGCTCGACGTGCCCGGTCTCGGCCTCAGGTTGCTGACGGACGTCTCCGGCGTGGACCGCGTGATCCGGCACGTCTACACCACCGACCTGCCCGATCCCAGCCGCTACCTGACCCCGGGTGATCTGGTGCTGACCGGCATGATCTGGTGCCGGGAGCCGGGCGACGCCGACCGGTTCGTCCGGGCCCTGGCCCGGGCCGGAGCCGGGGTGCTCGGCGCCGGGGAGGCACTCGGCGAGGTGAAGCCGGAGGTGATCCAGGCCTGCGGACGGCACGGCATCACCCTGCTCGCGGTGCCCGCCGAGACCTCGTTCGCGGCCGTCACCGAGGAGGTGGGCCGCCGCCTGAACGGCGACCGGGCCACGGCCATGACCCGGGTCCTGGGCCGGCGTCGGCTGCTGCTGTCCGCGGTGGCCGAGGGGGCCGGCCTGGACGCGATGTTCCGGCTGATGGGCCGCGAGATCGGCGCCGAATGCTGGCTGCTCACCGCGACGGGCCGGGTCGTCGGCGGAACCGGGCCGTCGCTGGCCGAGCCGCTCGCGCTGCGGCTGGCCGGGGAACACCTCAAGGCGGACCGGCTGCCCGCCATGGTCAAGGTCAGCGGGCCGCAGATCCCCGCGGCGGGCGACCGGAAGTACTCGCTGTTCGCCGTGGGCGGCGAGCCGAGGATCACCAGCTGGTTCCTGGCCTGCGCCGGGTACGAGCAGGACTGGGCCCACGAGCTGCGCGAATCCGTGGCCGAGCTGGCCGCCGACGCAGCCCTGGAGCGGGCCCGGCTCGACGCCGGACGAGCCGGAGACCGCAAGCTGGCCGAGGCGATCGTCACCATGCTCGCCGCCGAGGGCGGCGAGGGCGCCGCGCCGGCCGAGATCGCCTCGCTGATGCGCGCGGCCGGGATGCCGCCCGAAGGGCGGTACCTGGTGGCCGCGATGACCGCGGAGGCCGACCGGATGACCGGCCCGAACGCCGAGCGCTGGCGCAGTGACCTAGCCGAGGAACTGGCCGTGCCCCCGGTCGAGGGGCCGGGAAATGGGCCCGGAAATGAGCCCGGAAATGAGCAGAGCCGAAGGCCTGGTCGTGGCCGCCCTCGGCGATCAGATCGTGACCCTCATCCCGCTGCTGGCGGGCCCCGGCCCGGGCCCTGGCCGAGGGACCGGACTCCCAGGACGCCCCGCGAGCGGGCGCAGGTCCGGCCGCGCACGCGTTCGCGGCCCGGCTGCGCGACGCCCAGCCGGTACTGGAGTCCGACCGGTCCCGCATCAGGCTCACCATCGGCATCAGCGCACCCGCCGAGGGCGTGGCCGCGCTGTCCGGCGCGCTGCACGAGGCGCAGAGCGCCCGGCGGCTCGCCACGATCCGCGCGGCCGCCGCCCCGGCCCCGGTGCCCGCCGTCTACGTGGTGACCAGCGACGAGGTCGCCTCGCACGAGCTCCTCCTGGCCAGCGTGCCGGGCAGCGTGCTGCGCTCGTTCCGGGACCGGCTGCTCGGCCCGCTGCTGGCCTACGACGAGCGGCACCGGGCCGAGCTGCTGCCCACCCTGCGCGAGTTCCTGGCCTGCTCGGGCTCGTGGAACGCGTGCGCGGCCCGCATGTACGTCCACGTGAACACGGTGCGATACCGGATCCGGCGCATCGAGGAGCTGACCGGGCGCGACCTGTCCTGCCTGGATGACCAGGTGGACTTCTTCCTCGCTCTGCGCATTCGCTAACTTTGTCCGGATGCCGGAAATAGATATGGTGATCCGATCCGCCTCGACGGCGGACGCGGCGCAGATCGCGGCCGTGATGCGGGACAGCTGGCGCGCCGCCTACGACGGCATCATCGCCCCCGCGATCCTCGACCGGGCCACCGCTCCCGACGGCGGCGCCCGCATCCGGCAGTCGTTCCGGACCCGGCCCTGGCAGCGGATGATCGTCGCGGTCGAAGACGGCATCGTCGGCTACGCGGCCTTCGGGCCGGAGCGGGACGTGCTGGACATGCCGTGGCCGTATCCGCTGACTTCGGCGGGCTCGGAGCACGAGGTCGCGGAACTCTACGCGCTCTACGTCCACCCGGCCCGGTGGTCGACTGGCATCGGGCGAGCGCTGATGGACCAGGTCCTGGCCAAGGTCCGCGCGGCCGGGTACGCGAGCATCACGCTGTGGGTGCTCGAGGCCAACGCCCGCGCGCGGCGGTTCTACGCCCGCGCCGGGTTCGCCCCGGACGGCGCCCGTCACCTGCTCGATGACCTCGGCGGGGTCGCCGAGATCCGCTACCGGCGCACCCTGACCGCCGCTGGAAACCAGAACGGAAAAGAGTACGACGACCATGACTCATGACGACAGCACGACCGCCGCGGCCGCGACCTACTTCGACGCCTGGCTGGCCAGGGACTTCGCCCGGCTGGGCACGGTGCTCGCCGACGACGTGGACTTCGCCGGGCCGATGGGGCAGGTCAAGGGCCGTGACGAGTGCCTGCGCGGCCTGGAAGGACTGGCCACCATCATGACCGGCATCGATGTCCAGAAGGTCTTCAGCGCCGGATCAGACGTCTTGACCTGGTACGACATGGCCACCACGGTGGCCGACCCGGTGCCGGTGGCGAACTGGATGCACATCGAGGACGGCAAGATCACCCGGATCAGGGTGGCCTTCGACCCCCGGGGTATCCTCCGCGGGTCATGAGCGGAGATGGCCGCGATTGCCACGCTCCGTTCGGCCAAATAAAGCCAAAGAAGTGCGAACTGGCACTACTTGCAAAGAGCCAATCTTGGCATTCTGAGTGTATGCCGCGCCGTCTCCTCCAGTTGTTCGCGGGCCTTCTGCTGTACGGGATCAGCGACTCCATGCTGCTGCTGGCCGGGCTCGGCGTGGACCCGTGGGACGTCCTGCACCAGGGCCTGTCCCGGCACACCGGGATCCCCGTCGGGACCTGGGCGATCATCGTGGGCGCGCTCGTCCTGCTGCTGTGGATCCCGCTGCGGCAGCGGCCCGGTCTCGGCACGCTGTGCAACGTAATCCTGATCGGTGCGGTCATCGACGCGATGCTGGCCCTGATCACGCCGCCTCACTCGCTCGCGGTGCGGGCGGTGGTGATGGTGTCGGGCGTGGTCCTGAACGGCGTGGCGACCGGCCTGTACATCGGCGCGGGCCTCGGGCCCGGGCCGCGCGACGGGCTGATGACCGGCTTCGCGGCCCGCGGCCACTCGCTGCGCGTGGTGCGCACCGCGATCGAGGCCACCGTGCTGCTGGCCGGCTGGCTGCTCGGCGGCACGGTCGGCGTGGGCACCGTGGCCTACGCGGTCTGTATCGGACCGCTGGCCCACATCTTCGTGCCCCTGTTCAGCCGGTCAGATAAGGCCGTCCCGGCCGCTAGCCCTGGCACAGTTGCTCGAACCGGGCCAGGGACCTCCTTACCAGCCGCGGGCGCGCCACTCGTCCACGTGGGGCCGCTCGGCGCCGAGCGTGGTGTCGTTGCCGTGCCCGGGATACACCCAGGTCGGGTCCGGGAGCGGGCCGAACAGGCGTTCGGTAACGTCGGTGAGCAGCGAGGTGAAGTCCGCGGGGGAGTTGGTCTTGCCCACGCCCCCGGGGAACAGCGAGTCCCCGGTGAACACGTGCGGCGTGTCCGACAGGCGGCCGCCCGCGTCGTACAGCA
This sequence comes from uncultured Actinomycetes bacterium, assembly GCA_963849595.1. GTDB lineage: Bacteria > Actinomycetota > Actinomycetes > Streptosporangiales > Streptosporangiaceae > Palsa-504. The sequence continues at coordinate 32,521 of CAWKIB010000019.1, read as the reverse complement.
CGGCCAGGCTGCCCGGCGTGTGCCCGCGCAGGTGGATGAGCGACACCGCGCAGTCGCCGAAGGTCAGCACCTCGCCGTGCTCGGCACGGTGGCCGACCTGAACCGGAAGCTCGTCCGCGTCGGCCGGGTGCGCGACCACCACCGCGCCGGTCCGGGTCTGGACCTCGGGCAGCGCCTGCCAGTGATCGAAGTGCCGGTGCGTGGTGACGATCGTCCCGACCGGCGTGTGACACCGCGCAGTCGCCGAAGGTCAGCACCTCGCCGTGCTCGGCACGGTGGCCGACCTGGACCGGAAGCTCGTCCGCGTCGGCCGGGTGCGCGACCACCACCGCGCCGGTCCGGGTCTGCACCTCGGGCAGCGCCTGCCAGTGATCGAAGTGCCGGTGCGTGGTGACGATCGTCTCGACCGGCGTATCCCCGATCATCTCGATCAGCCGGCCCGCCTCGTTGGCCGCGTCGATGAGCAAGCCCTGGCCCGTGCTGGTGCAGCGCAGCAGGTAGGCGTTGTTGTCCATCGGGCCCACCGCTATCTTGGTCACGGTCAGGCCGTCGATCTCACGAGTGTCGGGCGGGCCGCCGACATGAACCTCTCCCGAGTAAGTCACCTTCAAAACTTATACCGAACGGACCCGGCCACCCGCCCCGATCCGGCGTCTTGCCGCCCCGGGTTTCGCCTCAACTATCTGGAGAGCCGCGTGAAGATCCTCGTCCTGGCCGGTCACCATGTGCGTGAGCTGCTCGGATACCGCGAGTGCGCGGACGTGATGCGCCAGGCGCTGACCGACCTGGCCCGCGGTCAGATCCAGCAGCCGCTGCGCACGGTGGTCAAGCCCCGCGACGCGGCGGGGTTCATGGGCCTGATGCCCGCCTACTCTCCGGCCGGCTACGGGCTGAAGGCGATCTGCATCACCCCCGGCAACCCGGCCATCGGCAAGGACGCGCACCAGGGCGGGGTGCTGCTGTTCGCGGCGGACACCGGGGAGCCGCTGGCCATGGTCAACGCGTCGGCGGTCACCGAGATCCGCACCGCGGCGGTCTCCGCCGTCGCCACCGGGCTGCTGGCGCGGCCCGGCGCGGCCGAACTGGCCATCGTCGGCACCGGCGTCCAGGGCCGGGCGCATGCGCACGCCCTGGCCGCGACCCGGCCGCTGACCGGGATCCGCATCACCGGACGCGACCTGGCCCGGGCCCGCGAGGCCGCCGCGGAGCTGACCGAACAGCTGAACGTGCCGGTCACCGCGACCGGTTCGGTGCCCGAGGCGGTGGAGGGGGCCGACATCGTGGTCACCGCGACCAACGCGGCGCAACCGGTGCTGCGCCGCGAATGGCTGGCCGCGGGAACCCACGTCAACGCGGTCGGCGCGTGCCTGCCCCGCGACCGCGAGATCGACACCGCGACCATGGCCGAGGCGGCCGTGTTCGCCGACAGCCGCGAGTCGGTCAGCAACGAGTCCGGCGACTACCTGCTGGCCGCCCGGGAAGGCGCCGACAACCCGGTCCGGGCCGAGCTCGGCGAACTGCTCACCGGGACCGCGGTCAGGCCGGGCCGGTGACGACGAGATCACCCTGTTCGAGTCGCTCGGCCTGGCCGCCGAGGACCTGGCCGCGGCCACCTACCTGTACCAGAAGGCCGCCCGCCTGGGCGCCGGCACCGCGGCCGATTTCTAGGCGGCACGCTGCCAGGCCGAGCGCTATCGTGGAGGTAGCGGGGCGGGCATAACGGCGGCCGATTGATTGCTTGTAAGACGGAACGGGGAGGGCCCCGGGCGCGGTGACCACAGTGCTAATCCGGGGGGCGACCCCGGAGCCCCCGGAAAATGTCAGACCCCCCGGCTACCATCGCCAAGCGATCCGTGTACCCGTTTCCCGAGCCCGTAGAGAGAGGCGCAGTGGCTGACCGACTCGTCGTTCGCGGCGCCCGCGAGCACAACCTGAAGGACGTCTCGCTGGACCTGCCGCGGGACGCCATGATCGTGTTCACCGGGCTGTCCGGCTCGGGCAAGTCCAGCCTGGCCTTCGACACCATCTTCGCCGAGGGCCAGCGCCGGTACGTCGAGTCGCTGTCCGCCTACGCCCGGCAGTTCCTCGGCCAGATGGACAAGCCCGACGTCGACTTCATCGACGGGCTGTCGCCGGCGGTCTCCATCGACCAGAAGTCCGCGAGCCGGAACCCGCGCTCCACGGTGGGAACGATCACCGAGGTCTATGACTACCTGCGGCTGCTGTACGCCAGGATCGGCAAGCCGCACTGCCCGATCTGCGGGCGGCCGATCGCGCGGCAGACCCCGCAGCAGATCGTGGACCGGGTGATGGAGCTGGAGGAGGGGACCAGGTTCCAGGTCCTCGCGCCGGTGGTGCGCGGGCGCAAGGGCGAGTACGGCGAGCTGCTGCGCGAGCTGCAGATCAAGGGCTACTCCCGGGCGCGGGTGGACGGCACCATCGTCCGGCTGGACGAGGCGCTGGCCGGCCAGCTGCCGGCCCTGAAGAAGTACGAGAAGCACGACATCGAGGCGATCGTCGACCGGCTCGCGGTCAAGGACACCGCGCGGCGCCGGCTGACCGACTCGGTGGAGACCGCGCTCGGCCTGTCCGGCGGGGTGGTCATCCTCGACTTCATCGACCTGCCGGAGACCGACCAGCACCGCGAGCGGATGTACTCCGAGCACCTGGCCTGCCTGTACGACGACCTGTCGTTCGACGAGCTCGAGCCGCGCTCGTTCTCGTTCAACTCGCCGTGGGGCGCCTGCCCGGACTGCACCGGGCTGGGCACCAGGCTCGAGGTCGACCCGGAGCTGATCGTCCCGGACGAGAGCAAGTCGCTGGCCGACGGCGCGCTCGCGCCGTGGAGCAGCGGCCACCTCAGCGACTACTTCGAGCGGCTGATCCAGGCCCTGGGCGAGACGGTCGGGTTCCGGATGGACACGCCGTGGGCCAAGCTGCCCAGCGCCGCCCGGCAGGCCCTGCTGCGCGGCTTCGACGGGCAGGTCCACGTCCGGTACCGGAACCGGTACGGCCGGGAGCGCTCGTACTACACGACGTTCGAGGGCGTGATCCCGTGGGTCGAGCGCCGGCACGCCGAGGCGGAGTCGGACTCGAGCCGGGAGAAGTTCGCCGGCGTACATGCGCGAGGTGCCGTGCCCGTCCTGCGGCGGGGCCCGGCTGAAGCCGGTGTCGCTGGCGGTCACGGTGGACGGCCGGTCGATCGCCGAGCTGTGCGCGCTACCCGTCGGCGAGCTGGCCAAGCTGCTGCTCACGCTGGAGCTGTCCGACCGCGACCGGCAGATCGCCCAGCGGATCGTCAAGGAAGTCAACGCCCGGATGGGCTTCCTGCTCGATGTCGGGCTGGACTACCTGACCCTGGACCGCGCGTCGGCCACGCTGGCGGGCGGCGAGGCCCAGCGGATCAGGCTGGCCACCCAGATCGGCTCCGGGCTGGTCGGGGTGCTGTACGTGCTGGACGAGCCGTCCATCGGGCTGCACCAGCGGGACAACCACCGGCTGCTCGAGACGCTGCTGCGGCTGCGCGACCTGGGCAACACGCTGATCGTCGTCGAGCACGACGAGGACACGATCAGGGCCGCGGACTGGGTGGTGGACATCGGGCCGCGGGCCGGGGAGCACGGCGGCCACATCGTGGTCTCCGGGACCGTCGCCGACCTGCTGGCCAGCCCGGACTCCCTGACCGGCGCGTACCTGACCGGACGGCAGGCCATCCCGCTGCCCGCGACCCGCCGGCCGCGGAACAAGAACCGTGAGGTCGCGGTCAAGGGCGCCAGCGAGCACAACCTGCGCGGCGTGGACGTGGCGTTCCCGCTCGGCTGCCTGGTGGCGGTCACCGGGGTGTCGGGCTCGGGCAAGTCGACCCTGGTCAACGACATCTTGTACAAGGCGCTGGCCCGGGAGCTGAACGGGGCCCGGACGGTGCCGGGCAAGCACGTCAGGGTGACCGGGATCCAGCACCTGGACAAGGTGGTCCACGTTGATCAAGGTCCGATCGGGCGCACTCCGCGATCCAACCCGGCCACCTACACCGGCGTGTTCGACCACGTGCGGAAGCTGTTCGCGGCGACCACCGAGGCCAAGATCCGCGGCTACCAGCCGGGCCGGTTCTCGTTCAACGTCAAGGGCGGCCGGTGCGAGGCCTGCGCCGGGGACGGCACGATCAAGATCGAGATGCAGTTCCTGCCCGACGTCTACGTGCCGTGCGAGGTCTGCCACGGGGCCCGCTACAACACCGACACCCTGCAGGTGCACTTCAAGGGCAAGACGATCGCCGAGGTCCTGGACATGCCGATCGAGGAGGCGGCCGAGTTCTTCGAGGCGGTGCCCGCCATTCACCGGCACCTGAAGACGCTGGTCGACGTGGGCCTGGGCTACGTCCGGCTCGGTCAGCCCGCCCCCACCCTGTCCGGCGGCGAGGCGCAGCGGGTCAAGCTCGCCTCCGAACTGCAGCGCCGGGCCACCGGCCGCACCATCTACGTGCTGGACGAGCCCACCACCGGGCTGCACTTCGAGGACATCCGCAAGCTGCTCGGCGTGCTGAACCGGCTGGTCGAGGCGGGCAACACGGTCATCGTGATCGAGCACAACCTGGACGTCATCAAGACCGCCGACTGGGTCATCGACCTCGGGCCGGAGGGCGGCGCGGGCGGCGGGACGGTGGTCGCCGCCGGGACGCCGGAGCAGATCGCCGCGGTCGAGGAAAGCTACACCGGCCAGTTCCTCAAGAAGATCCTCGAGGCCTGAGCTCGGCCCGGTCTGGTTGCGCGGTGTCTGGTTGCGCGGTGTCTGGTTGTGCGGGCGGCGACGGAGCCGAACTGAGGCCGGACGGCAGCCGGCGGGTCACGACCAGCGCGACCAGGCCGACCGCGGCCGCGGCGCAGAAGGCGGCCATGATGCCTAGCCGAAGGTCACGGCCGGCGGTGGCGGCCACCGCCGCGCCGCCCACGCCGATGCCGATCGCGGTGCCGAGCACGTCGGCCAGGTTCAGCGACGCCGAGGCCCGGCCCTCCTGGCCGGGCGGCGCCTTCTGCAGCATCATCAGCGAGATCGGCGCGTAGGCCAGGCCCATCCCGAGGCCGGCCACGGTCCAGGCGGCCAGGCCCTCGGCCACCGGCACGCCGGGCAGCAGGACCAGGACCATCCCGGCGATGCCGGCCAGCACGATCACCAGCCCGCTGCGCACCAGGCGGCGCCCTTCCCAGGTACCGCTCAGCCGGGCCTGGATCCAGGCGCCAGCCGTCCAGGCCACCGTGGCGCCGGTGACGGCGATGCCCGCCACCACCGGGGTGCGATGGCGTACCGCGGTCACGGTCAGCGTCACGTAGGCGTCCGCGCCGAAGAACGTGAACGTCAGCAGGCCCCGGCTGAGGATCGTGGCGGGCAGCCCGGCACGCGCGGTCAAGGTGCCGGGCGGGACCAGCCGGCGCAGCGCGGGCAGGCCGACGGCCCCGCCCGCCGCGATCAGGGCCACGCCGCCCAAGATGGCGCCCAGGCGGTCCGGGCCGGTGCCGGAACCGGCCGCGAGCGTGAGGCCGGCCAGGATCATGGCGGCGCCCGCCGCGGTGCGGAAGCCGTCGATCATCCGGTGCTCCTCGGCCCCGCCGGAGGCAGGCGGTCCGAGTCGGATCAGCGCGGGCACGGCGATCGTGCCGGCCACCGCCACGATCGGCAGCAGGCCGAGGAACACCCACCGCCACCCGAACAGGCGCGCCACCTCGGCGCTGACCGCGGGCCCGACCAGCCCCGGCGCCACCCACGCGGTGGACAGGACCGCCATCATGCGGGCGCCGCAGCGTCCCGGGCAGGCTGCGGCCGATCGTGGCGTATGCCACCGAGGGCACCGCGCCGGCGCCCACGCCCTGCAGCACCCGCCCCGCGACCAGCACGCCCATCGAGGGCGCCAGCCCCGCCAGGGCCAGGCCGGCGCCGAACAGCACCACCCCGGCCACGAACGGGACCGCGGGCCCACGCCGGTCGGCCTCCCGGCCGGCCGCCACGATGCCGATCACGCTGCCCAGCATGAACCCGCTGAACACCCAGCCGTACAGGCGCAGGCCGCCCAGATCCCGGGCCACCACCGGCATGACGGTCACCACCGCCAGCGCCTCGGAGGCCACGAACGTGATGGTCAGGACCAGGCCGACGGTCAGCGCGCGCCGCTGCGGGGCCATCAGCCCTCCGACCCCGCCCTTGTCCATTCGGCCTCTCCGTCTCGCCCGGCCCCTTGAGCCTAAGCGCACCGCCGGGACCGATGAGCCCGGACCGGATTGGCGCGAGGCCGGATCAGCGCTGCGGTCGCGTGTCGCCTGACGGGCGCCGGTAGGCAGTGCCGGTCAGGTGGGCTGCTCGTCGAGCCGGAAGCCGACCTTCACGGTGACCTGGAAGTGGCAGCGACCGTCGCCCTCGATGCGGCCCCGCATCCCGGTGACCTCGAACCAGTCCAGGTTGTGCAGGGTCTTCGAGGCGCGGCTGACCGCGCCCTTGATCGCGTCGTCGATGCCCTCGGTGGAGGAGCCGACGATCTCGGTGATCGAGTAAGTGTTGTCTGCCATCGAGTGATCCTTCCATGAGTGACCTTCCCCCCGCTTACCCCGAACTCCGGGTCGCGTCACTCACCGGTCGCCGGTCAGGCGGGCGGCCCGGGCGTGCAGGTAGCGCTGCTGCGGGAGGTTGCCCGTGCGCTGCGCCGCCGCGAGGTAGGCGGCGCGGGCCGCGGCGCGCTCGCCGGCCATCTCCAGCAGGTGCCCGCTGACCGCGGGCAGCCGGTGGTCCTGTCTCATCCGCTCGTCGGCGCCGAGCCCGGCCAGCAGCTCGAGCCCGGCCCGCGGGCCGCGCACCATGGCCACCGCGACGGCGTGATTCAGCCGCACGACCGGGTTGTCGGATAGCCGCATGAGCAGCTCGTACAGGGCCACGATCTGCGGCCAGTCGGTCGCGTCGGCGGTCGGCGCCTCGTCGTGGACCGCGGCGATGGCCGCCTGCAGCTGGTAGGGGCCTACCGGGCCGCGGGCCAGGGCGGTGGTGACCAGGTCCACGCCCTCGGCGATCTGGGCGGCGTTCCACAGGTTCCGGTCCTGTTCGGCCATGGGGATCAGCTCGCCGCCCGGGCCGGTGCGGGCCGGGCGCCGGGCGTCGGTCAGCAGCATGAGCGCGAGCAGCCCGGTCACCTCGCCGTCCTCGGGGAGCAGCCGGTGCACGAGGCGGGCCAGCCGGATCGCCTCTGCGGCCAGCTCGGTGCGGTGCAGGCTCGGCCCGGACGTGCTGGCGTAGCCCTCGGTGAAGATCAGGTAGAGCACGTGCAGGACCGCCGCGAGCCGTCCGGCGCGTTCGGCGGCGGCGGGCATCCGGAACGGCGCCGCGCTGGCCTTGATCTGCTGCTTGGCCCGGCTGATGCGCCGGGTCATGGTCTCCTCGGGGACCAGGAACGCCCGGGCGATCTCCGCGGTGGCCAGGCCGCCGACCGCGCGGAGCGTCAGCGCGATCTGCGAGGCCGGGGTCAGCGCGGGATGACAGCACATGAACAGCAGGATCAGCGTGTCGTCGTGGTCCGCGGGCGGCCGGTCGGCCGCCGGGGCCAGCCAGTGGTCGGGCAGCACCCAGCGGGCCACGGTGTCTTCGCGGCGCTGGCGGGCCTGGTCGGCCCGCAGCAGGTCGGTGAGCCTGCGCGAGGCGACCGTGATCAGCCAGCCTCGCGGGTGGTCCGGGAGGCCCTCGGCCGGCCATTGCGTGGCCGCCGCGATCAGCGCCTCCTGGGTGGCGTCCTCGGCCTCCTCGAAGTGCCCGTAACGCCGGACCACCGCGCCGAGGACCTGCGGCGCCAGCTGGCGCAGCAGGTCCTCGACCTCGATCTCGGGCATGGCCGGTCAGCGTCGCGGCTCAGACATCGAGCTCGTCCCGGGACTCGGCGATCGGCCGCACGTCGATCACCTCGTGCTCGCCGAGCTGCCGCGGACCGGGAATCCGGGTCAGCCGGGCGGCTATCTCGGTGGCCCGGTCGAAGCTGTCGCAGTCCACGATCCAGTAGCCGGCCAGGACCTCCTGGCTCTCGGCGTACGGCCCGTCCGTCACGACCGGGACATCGTTGCGCAGCTGGATTCTCCGGGTGTGGACCGGGGCGGTCAGCCCCCGCGTGTCCACCAGTTCGCCGGATTCGGCCAGGTCCTTGTTGAACCCCTCCATGAACGCCCCGAGCGCGGCGAACTCCTCCTGGGACCAGGTCGGCCTGCCCTCCGCGGCCTGGCCGGCCATGGAGTCGTAGTCTCGCTGCGAGCCGTACACCAAGATCATGTACTTCATGATCGCTCCTCTCGGTTCAGCGCCTAAGTCATGACGCGTGCTTCACCTGAGACGTCGAGGCGGTCGGCCCATCCCGGACATCCGCGCCGCGACTATACGCTCGACCTGCGCGACAAGCTCGCGGACAGGGGGCGTGCGGTGGAGATCATGACCGGCAGCGGGGTGGCCCGGGCCGAGCTGGACCCAGACGGCCCGGCGCAGCCCGGTGCGGTCCGGTTCCTGCTCGTGCTCACGCACGGGGCGGGCGGCAGCGCGGGCTCACCCGACCTGCTGGCGGCCCGTGACGCCGCGCTCGGGCTCGGCGGGCTGGTGGCCCGCGTGACCCAGCCGTACCGGGTCAACGGAGCCCGCGCGCCCGGCTCGGCAGCCCGTCAGGACGCCGCCTGGGTCGAGATCGTGGCCGCGCTGACCGGGCTCGTTCCCGGCGTCCCGCTCGTCCAGGGCGGGCGGAGCAACGGAGCACGGGTGGCGTGCCGCACGGCGGCCGCCGTCGGGGCCCGGGCCGTGATCGCGCTGGCGTTCCCGCTCAAGCCGCCGGGCCCGACGGGACAGAGCCGGCTGGCCGAGCTGCGGGCCGCGGGGACGGGCGGGGCCGCGGTGCTGGTGGTCAACGGGGAGCGTGACCCGTTCGGGATTCCCGGGGCCAAGGACGCGGACCGGGTCGTCGTGGTGCCGGGGGAGACGCACGCGCTGAAGGGTCACCGCGCCGTCATCGCCGGGGCCGTGGCCGACTGGCTGCCCGGCGTGCTGCGCTCGAGGGTTTCAACTGAGGGATAGCAAAAGAGGTCGTTCGATCAGGCACCCCGCTTGGTGCCGCCGGTGGCGGATAACGCCGCCGGCGCCTGCCCGCTGTGCGGCGGTACGACCCGGGCCGGGCGGTCGAAGGCCCAGTCCGTGGGCCGGTGCGGTGCGATGGACGCGCCGTCAGGCAGGAGTTCCCCCGTGTCTTCGAAGATCACGATGCCATTGCAGAGCAGGCTCCAGCCCTGCTCGGGGTGACTGACAACGGTGTGCGCCGCTTCCCGGTCCGGGGCTGACGCCTCCGGACAGGGCGGCGAGTGTGGGCACATATCAGTGCCTCCTGGTTGGTTCATCATGTGTGTTGTTGAACACTTGCTAGTGTGTCGCAGCTCTCTCGATCGTTATATGGCTCGGGCGAATCGTTTTCTCACTGGCCATCTGTAGCGTTCCGCTAGTTTCTGTCTGGCACAGATTGACTACTACTTGTCACTACTTGGATCCACTGTGTGTAACTAGATGGTGCTTCTATGTAGTTTTCGGGCCCTGCTGACCAAGTGGCCTAGACCATTTTACGGTCTAGACCGAACTAAGTGGCCTAGACCAACTGTGCCCCTCCCGATCCCCTGGCGCAAGCGACACGCCTCATTACAACAATCGATTGCTGTGTATACATTTCCGCGGACCGCCCGGGCGTACACAGAGCCGCGACCGGACTGGTCCCCTCTATCAGGAGACGTCACAGCACCCCGGAAAGTTCACCGCGGCCGGGGCAAGAATTCCTGGGGAACGGGAGGCTCAGGCCTTGATGATCGGGGCCATCAGCGGGCTGGGCTCGAACGTCACTGCCGGGATGTCGTTGAGGCGATGGTTTTCGCGCAGGGTGAGCAGGCGCTCGGCGTCGGCGGTGAGAGCGTGGATGTGCGGCTTGGCCTTGGCCTTGCGCCGGTAGATGCGGTCGTCGTAGCCGCGCACGCCGATCTCCGCGCGCTGCACCGCGTAGGCCGCGCGCATGGCGTCGGTCAGCGCGGAGTCCAGGGCCAGCGCGAGCCGGCGCAGCTCGGCGTCGGGTGCGCGGCGGGCCTGCGCCTGCCGGAACTCGGTCTCGGCCGCGCCCGCCGCGTCGAGCAGTTCCGCGTGCCGGCCCGCGAGCGCCAGGTCGGCCGCGTAGCTCTGCTCCGCCTCACTGCTGGGCTTGTACCGGTTCATGACCCCAGGTCTCATGGCCATAGGTTACAAGCGCTCAGGAATAGTTGCGGAAGGCGGGCCAGGCCTGCGCCCAGGACGACGCGCGGACCCGCCGAGATGAACCCCGGGTGCAAACCCGGGGTTCATCGCGTTCTGACCCTGGGCGCCTACGCCTCCGTGGCGGGCTGGCCGCTCTCGCCGAGCACCACGTGGACGGCGCGCTCCTCGGTGCCGCGCAGGACGGTCAGGTCGACGGTGCCGCCGAGCGCCGCCGCGCGCAGCGCGCCGGACAGGTCGTCGACGCTGCCGACGGGCTGGCCGCCGACCGCCACGATCAGGTCGCCGCGGGCCAGGCCAGCCCGGGCGGCCGGGCTGTTCTCGGCGACCTCGCGGATGAGCAGGCCGTCGGCTTCGGGGAGGCCGACGGCGCGGCGCAGCCGCCGGGCCACGTGGCCGGGAGCGATCGCGATGCCGAGCTGGGGCGGCTGGACCGATTCGCCGCGGGCCAGCGCGTCGACCCGGCCGCGTAGCGCCTCGTCGGCGGGAATGGCCAGGTAGAAGCCCTCGCCCAGGCGGTTGGTGTTGATCCCGAGCAGCTGGCCCGCGGCGTTCAGGACCGGCCCGCCCGAGGAGCCGGGCAGCAGCGGGGCGGTGTGCTCGAGGCTGCCGGTGATGCGCAGGCCACGGGGGCCGCGGAAGCTCCGGTCGATGCCGGATACGAACCCGAACGTCACCCGCAGGCCGCGCCCGCCCGGGTTGGCCAGCGCGAAGACGGGCGTCCCGATCGCGGGTGCGTCGCCGGAAATAGATATGGCCCACGGCAGGACCGGAGCCTGACCGGTCTCGACCTCGACCACGGCGAGGTCGCCGTCGAAGTCGGACCCGGCCACGGTCCCCTCGGCGGTGTGCCCGTCGGCGAAGGTCACCGTCACCTGGCTGCCGCGGACGTTGTGCGCGTTGGTCAGCACCCGGTTCTCGCCGAGCACGATGCCGGAGCCCACGCCCCACCGCTGCCCGATGCCCACCACCGAGGAGCCGCCCTCTTCGGCCAGCCGCGCGATGCTGACCTGGATCTCGTCGAGGATTGTCATGTCTGCTCACATCCCTTGAGGGTTAGTAGTAATTTGCAAGTTACTACTGACTCGAGGAGTGTCAATGCGACGGGCTACGATTTCGCTCATGGCTCAGCGGGATACAGCCGCCTCACCGCTCGCGGAGGCGCTGGCCAGGGTCGGTGACCGGTGGACGCTGCTGGTGGTGGAGGCGCTGCTGGCCGGACCGCGGCGGTTCAACGACCTGCTCGACGAGCTGCCCGGGATCGCGGCGAACATCTTGTCCGAGCGCCTCAAGCGGCTCGAACGGGAGGGGCTGCTGGTGGCCCGGCCCTACTCCGAGCACCCGCCGCGCGCCGCCTACCAGCTCACCGCCGAGGGCCGGGAACTCGCCGGGGCGCTCCGCCTGCTGGCCTACTGGGGCACCGGGCATGCCGACCCGGCGCAGGCGCCCCGGCATCCGGTCTGCGGGACCCCGGTCGAGGCCCGCTGGTACTGCCCGACCTGCGACCGCCTCGTCGACGACGAGCGGGACCACCCCGACCTCCACTACGTCTAGGCGTCAGGCCAGGCTGGCGGCCCAGCTGGAGTGGAGGGCGGCGTACTCGCCGTCGCCGGTCATCAGCTCGCCGGGCGGGCCGTCCTCGGTGATCCGGCCGTGGTCCAGGACCAGCACCCGGTCGGCGATGGCCACCGTGGACAGCCGGTGGGCGATGATGACGGCCGTCCGGTCGGCCAGCACGGTGCGCAGGCCGGCCTGCACCAGCCGCTCGCTCGGGATGTCGAGCAGCGAGGTGGCCTCGTCCAGGACCAGCACGGCCGGGGCGGCCAGGAACGCCCGCGCGAACGAGATGAGCTGGCGCTGCCCGGCCGACAGCCGGCCGCCGCGCTTGCCGACCGGGGTCTCGTAGCCCTCGGGCAGCGCGTCGATGAAGTCGTGCGCGCCGATCATCTGGGCCGCCCGGCGCACGTCGGCGTCCGGCGCGTCCGGGCGACCGAGCCGGATGTTCTCCGCGACCGACCCCTCGAACAGGAAGTTCTCCTGGGTGATCACGATCACCTCGGAGCGGAGCACCGAATCGGGCAGCTGCCGCAGGTCGGTCCCGTCCAGCGTGACCCGGCCCGAGCGCGGGTCGTAGAACCGGCCGAGCAGCCGCGCGATCGTGGTCTTGCCCGCGCCGGTCTCGCCGACCAGGGCGACCGTCTGCCCGGCCGGGATGTCCAGCTCCAGGCCGGGCAGCACCAGGTTGTCCCGGTAGCCGAAGGTAACCGCCTCGAACCGCACCCGCCGCCCAGACTGTATTTCCCCCGGGGGGCGACCCCCCGGTGACCCCCCGTACGGGGGGGCTACCCGCCCCCCGTGCCCCCCTGGCCCCCCGAGCCTTCGGCGGAAACCGCCTCACGCCCGGGCAGCGAAAGCGGCGACACCGGCTCGGGCACCGAAGGCTCCTGGTCCAGCACGCCGGAGATCTTCTCCAGGCCGGAGGCCGCGGACTGGAACGTGTTGTAGAACTGCGACACGTCCTGCAGCGGGTCGAAGAAGCGCTGCAGGTAGAGCAGGAAGGTGGCGAGCACGCCCACCTTGATGTCGCCGTCGATGACCAGCAGCCCGCCGTAGCCGAGAACCACGCCGGTGATGATGTTGCCGACCAGTGAGATGCTCGGCCCGTAGATCGCGTAGAGCCGGGAGGCGTGCCGGCTCGCCTCGGCGTAGTCCTGGCCCAGGTCGGAGAAGATCGCCGAGTTCCGCGGCTCGCGGCGGAACGCCTGCACCGCGCGTATCCCGCCGAACGTCTCCACGAACTGCACGATGACCAGCGCGATGGATTCCCTGGTCCGGCGGTAGGCTCGGGCCGACTCACGCCGGAACCAGGCCGTCATCCAGGTCAGCGGGACGAAGCCGCCCAGCACCACCAGGCCGAGCTTCCAGTCCAGCAGCAGCATGCCGGTGCCGACCAGCAGCAGGGTCAAGATCGCGGCGATCAGCGAGTCGAGGCCTTCCTCGAACAGGTCGGAGATCGAGTCGATGTCCGAGGTCTGCCGGGAGATGACCCGGCCCGAGGTGTAGCTCTCGTGGAAGGCCACGTCCAGGGCCTGGCAGTGCGCGAACAGGCGGTTGCGCAGCTCGAGCACCACCTTCTGGCCCACCCGGCCGGTCATGGTGACGAACATGCGGGTGGTGACGGCCTGGACCGCGACCGCGCAGGCGAAGGCGGCGGCGATGACGAGCAGCGGCGCCGCGTCGTGGGCGTGCAGCAGCGGCGGCAGGCCGTTGTCGATGGCCAGGCCGACCAGCCACGGGCCGGCCAGGGCGGCCAGGCTCTCCACCACGATCAGCGAGATGGTGGCGATTACCGCGCGGCGGTGCGGCCGCAGCAGGTCCCCGAGCAGCCGCCGGCTGCGCTCGCGCAGCAGCGCGGCCAGGCCGGCGGTGACCTCGTCGGCCTTCTCCGCCGCGACGCCGCGCCAAGCGCTGGCGTCGGTGCTCACGCGCTCTCCTCCAGGTCTTCCACGTCCATCAGGTCCGCGTACTCGGGGTTGCTGGCCAGCAGGTGCCGGTGGCTGCCGGTCGCCGCGATCACGCCGCCGGACAGCAGGGCCACCGTGTCGGCCAGCGCCACCGTGGACGGCCGGTGCGCCACGACCAGGGCCGTCGCGCCGGCCAGGATCTCGTGCAGGGCCCGGGTCACCCGTTCCTCGGTGTGCACGTCGAGCGCGGACAGCGGGTCGTCCAGGATCAGCACGTCCGGCCCGGCCAGGATGGCCCGGGCCAGCGCGATCCGCTGCCGCTGCCCGCCGGACAGGGCCATGCCCTGCTCGCCGATCCTGGTGTCCAGGCCCCACGGCAGGTCGTAGGCGAACCGGGCCTGCGCGGCGGTCAGCGCGGCCTCGACCGCGGCCTCGTCCGCGTCGGGCGCGCCGAACATGACGTTCTCCCGCACGCTGGCCGAGAACAGGGTGGCGTCCTCGAACGCGCAGCCGACCGCCGCGCGGAGCCGGGCCAGCGGGATGTCGCGGATGTCCGTGTCGTTCAGCCGGACCGATCCCGACGTGGCGTCGGCCAGCCGCGGCACGAGCTGCAGCAGGGTGGACTTACCCGAGCCGGTCGCCCCGGTGAGCACCACCGTCTGGCCCGGCGGCAGGTCGAGCACGATGTCCCGCAGCACCGGCTCGGCCGCCCCCGGGTACCGGAACGTCACGTGGTCGAACACCAGGTGACCCCGGGAGCGGCGCTGCGCGGGGCCGCGCGTCGCGGCCGGGCGGAGGGCGCCCACCGCGCTCCGTTCGGTATCAAGGTCTTGGGTTTTGTCGGTGATCTCCGGCTGGGCGTCGAAGACCTCCAGGACCCGTTGCGCCGCGGTGGCCGCCTCCTGACCGGACGCGATGATGTAGCCGAGCGCCTCGACCGGCCAGACCAGCTGCAGCGCGAGTGTGATGAACGCCACCAGGCCACCGAGGGTCAGCGAGCCCGTGCTGACCGCGAGCACGCCGAGCACGATGATGATGCCGATGACGGCGTTGGGGATCAGGTCCAGCAGCGCCCAGAACGAGCCGAGCAGGCCCGCCTTCTCGACCTGCGTGCGGTAGACCTTCGTGGCTTCGGCGTCGTGCCGGACCCCCGCCTGCCGGCCCCGGCCGAGCGCCTTCAGCACGCGGATGCCCGTTGCCGCCTCCTCGATCAGCGTGGCCAGGTCACCCTGCTGGTCCTGGACCCGGCGGGAGAGCACCCGGTAGCGCTTCTCGAACCGGAAGCAGACCGGCAGGACGGGCGCGAACACCGCGCCGGTGATCAGGCCGAGCCACCAGTTCAGGTGGATCAGCAGCGCGACCACCGCGACGAACGTCATCACGTTGGTGACCAAGAAGATCAGGCCGAAGCCGGCGAACCTGCGGATCGCGGACAGGTCGGTGGTGGCCCGCGACAGCAGCTGGCCCGACTGCCAGTTGTCGTGGAACGAGGCCTGCAGCCGCTGCAGGTGGGCGTACAAGTCGTCCCTGATCGTCTTCTCCATCGACGCGACCGCGTCGGCCTGGATCCAGCGGCGGATCAGGTTCAGCAGCGCTTCGGCCGTGCCGAGACCGATGGCCGCCAGGGCCAGCGGGATCAGCAGCCGCCGGTCGTCGTGCGCGATCGCATCGTTCACGACGGACTCGGTGAGCAGCGGGATGCAGATCTCGGCGGCGACCGCGCCCAGCGCCGCGGCGAGCATGACGACCATCTGGACGCGGAACGGCTTCAGATAGCCTCGCAGCCGCCACAGTGCCCCGACTGGCCGGACCCTGGCGGAGGCGCGCGTGACCAGCAAAGGGGATACAGGGGGCATTATCGGGAGGTTAACCGGGCGGGCGAGAAGTTGTCATCTGATTTTTCTTGTGGCGTACGCCTTGTCGGCGGGCCATAACTCTGGCACGCTGGCTCACCCGGAGGCTTCGCGAACCGGTTGCCGGGAGTTACCGGCAGGGAGAGGAACCGTGAAGCGCAGCAGCACCATCCGCCTCGGACATCCGTGAGCCGCGTCTCGCGGGCGGGCGTCCTGGCCGCCTACCGCGATGGCGTGACCGTGATCTGTGAACTGGCGGGCCAGTTCGCCGACGCAACGTGGCTGGCGGCGACGCCGTGTTCGGAATGGCGGGCGGTGGACCTGGCCGGCCACCTGCGGTGCGTGGCCGACGACTACCACGAGTACCTCGACGACGCTCCGGCCAGCCGGCTCGCCCGGCTGCTGGCCACCAACGTGCCCGCGGACTCGCTGGCCCGCAAGCTGGCCCGGCAGAACGCGGCCGAGCTGGCCGCGCTGCCGGACGCCCCCGGACCCGAGCACATCGCCGCGTTCGCCGACTCGGCCCGCGCCTACGGACGCCGGCTGGCGCCGTCCTGGGACCTGCCGCACCACCGCCACCGCGGCACCGAGGTCACGGTGGGCGCGATGGCGGGCGCGGCCTGCGCCGAGTGGCATCTGCACGCGTGGGACCTGGCCCGGTCGCTCGGCAAGGACTACCGTCCCGCTGATCCCGAACTCGTGCTGGCCACCTGGCAGGGCGGCACGCCCCAGCTGTGGCCCGTGCTGACCGCCGAGTCCGGCGGCGACGATCCGTGGTACTTCCTGCTTCTCGCGTCGGGACGCGATCCGGCCTGGGCTCAGCTGTTAGAGAGCCCTCAGGATAGAGTCTTTGGTTTGTGACCTTTGACGTCAATCGCGTGCGGGCGGCGTACCCGGCCCTGACCGATGGCTATGCCTACCTCGACGGCGCCGCCGGGACCCAGGTGCCCGCGGCGGTCATCGAGGCCATCGCCGAGACCTACCGGTCCGGGATCGGCAACGCCGGCGGCGCGTTCCCGGCCAGTGGGCGGGCGGACCGCATCGTGGCCGAGTGCCGCCGCGCCGTGGCCGACCTGACCGGCGCCGAACCCGACGGCGTGATCCTCGGGCCGAACATGACCACGCTCACCTACCGGCTCGCGGACACGCTGTCCCGGCAGTGGGGCCCCGGGGACGAGGTGGTCGTGTCCCGGCTCGATCACGACGCCAACGTCCGGCCCTGGGTGCAGGCCGCCGCGCGCAGCGGCGCCACGCTGCGGTGGGCCGAAGTCGATTCCTCGACCGCCGAGCTCCCCGCCGCCCAGTACCGCGACCTGCTGTCCGAGCGGACCCGGCTGGTCGCGGTCACCGCGGCCAGCAACATCGTCGGCACCAGGCCGGACGTGGCCGTCATCGCCGCCGCCGCGCACCGCGGTCGGCGCGCTGTGCTACGTGGACGGCGTGCACGCCACCCCGCACGTGCCGGTCGACGTGCGGGCGCTCGGCGCCGACTTCTACGCCACCAGCGCCTACAAGTGGTCGGGGCCGCACATCGGCACCGTGGTGGCCGACCCGGCGCTGCTGGAGACCTTGCACCCGGACAAGCTCGCGCCCGCCCCGTCCGGCGTGCCGGGCCGGTTCGAGCGCGGCACCGCCGCGTTCGCCGACCTGGCCGGGGTGGCCGCGGCCGTCGACCACCTGGCCGCGCTGGACGACTCGGCCATCGGCAGCCGGCGGGAGCGCCTGCTGGCTTCCATGGCCGCCGTGGAACGGTACGAGGGGCAGCTGTTCGCCCGCCTGCTCGACGGCCTGGGCGCGATGGGCCACGTGACCCTGTACGGCAAGGCCGCCCGGCGCACGCCGACCGCCTTCTTCACCGTGGATGGGTACACGCCCGGCGAGGTCGCGGCCCGGCTGGCGGCGCGCCAGGTCAACGTGTGGAACGGCGACAACTACGCGTGGGAGCTGGCCGGGGCGTTCGGCCTGCGGGAGAGCGGCGGTGCGGTCCGCGCCGGGCTCGTGCACTACAACGACGAGGCCGAGGTTGACCGGCTGCTGGCCGCCGTGGCCGAGCTCGACCCGACGACTCCCGACGGCGTACGCTAACAGGTAGTTCTCCGCGGGGACGGGTCACGGAGGTTTCGGGGCATGGCGATGGCGATGA
The DNA here is from genome assembly GCA_963849595.1 of uncultured Actinomycetes bacterium. Taxonomy (GTDB): domain Bacteria; phylum Actinomycetota; class Actinomycetes; order Streptosporangiales; family Streptosporangiaceae; genus Palsa-504. The sequence continues at coordinate 14,780 of CAWKIB010000019.1, read as the reverse complement.
CGGCGCTCGGCGGCCTGCTGGCCATGCTGGCTGGGCTGCTGCGCGACCTTGCCCAGCTTGCGGTGAGCCCCTCCGGCCTGACCGCCTTGGCCGCGGCCGTCCTGGCCGGGGCCATGTTCGCCGCCACGCTGGCCCTGCTCACCTCGGTGGCCGGGGTTTCCCGCACCGCCGCCGCCCTGCCGCTGATCCGCCGCGCCCGCGCGCTGCGGGAGAAGTCCTGGCGGGCGGCGTTCTTGCGCCAGCGTGATCCGGACGCGGCGGGCCGGACCAGACCCAGAGCGCCCACGGCGGCCCCAGCGGCCGCCACTTCCCGCTGACCCTGCCGCCGAAGGCTCGGGGGGGTTCGGGGGGTCGTCCCCCCGGAGGTACGCGGATATCGCGGCCGCTTCCAGCACCTCATCCGTCCCAGCTGGAAGGGCTCATTTTTAGCATGTCAAGCATTCTTGGCGTCCCGGTGGACGCCGCCTACCACCTTGTCTTCGGATTCACCAGTCTCCTCACCCCGGTTCTCGGCGGAGTAGCCGCCGTGGCCGCCATTGTCCTGTTCACCGCGGCGGCCCGGCTCATCTTGATGCCGCTCTCCCTGCGCGGCCTGCGCGGGCAGGCTACACAGGCCCGGCTCGCGCCGCAGCTTCAGGATCTGCGCAAGCGGTACGCCAAACAGCCCGAACGCCTGCAGCGCGAGATGACCGCGCTGTACAAGCGGGAGGGCACGAGCATGTTCGCCGGCCTCACCCCGCTTCTGCTCCAGTGGCCGCTGCTGTCGGTCATGTACCTGCTGTTCCGTTCGACGCAGATCGGCGGGAAGGCGAACATGCTGCTGAGCCGTGACCTGTTCGGCGTGCCGCTGGGCAGTCACTGGCTGGCCGGCGCCGGAGCGGTGAGCATGCACGGCCTGGTGTTCCTCGGGGTCTTCGCGCTGCTGGCCGGCCTGTGCTGGCTGTCGGTACGCCTCGGGCGGCTCATGACGGCGGCCCAGCCGGCCGGGGCTGACGCGCCGGGTGGCGCGCTGATCCGGGTCCTGCCGTACCTGACCGTGGTGATCGCCGCGTTCGTCCCGCTCGCAGCCGGGATCTACCTGCTCACCTCGACCGGCTGGGCCCTGGCCGAGCGGAGCTTCTTCTGGCGGACCGGCCGCATCTCGGGCGCGGCCCCGACCCCGCCGAAACCGGCGGTGGCCGCCCGTAACTAGGCCCGGAGCTCACGCCCGGCCGTGACCCGCGACTATGCGGGTCACGGCCGGGATGCCGCGAGCCACCGCCGCGCTGGCCGGAGCGCGGCAGGCCGTGCCACACGGCAGGTTCACTAGGACACCCACCCACCCCGTGAACGGACCGCGCACGGATGCGGTTCAGCTTTTCCCTCAGGCGAAGTAGTGGCCCTTGTCCAGGTCCTCGAGGAGTCCGGGCTGGACCGGCCGCCAGCCGAGCAGCTCGCGGGTCAGGGTGCTGGAGGCCGGCTGGTCGATCGCGAGGATCCGTCCCATCCAGCCGAAATCCTCGGCCGGAACGGAAGCTGTCGGCAGGTTCAGGTGGCGGCCGATCACATCGGCGATGTCGTGGATCGGTACGCCCTCGTCGCCAACCGCGTGCAGCCTCGATCCTGCCGGGGCCTGCTCCACCGCCAGGCGGAACAGGTGCGCGGCGTCTAGCACATGCACCGCGGGCCAGCGGCTGGACCCGTCGCCGACGTAGCCGGAGACGCCCTTGTCGCGGGCGATCCCGACCAGGCGGGCGATGAATCCGTGACGATCGCCGTCGCCGTGCACCGTCCGGGGCAGTCCCACCACGGACGACCGGACGCCTCGTGCCGCCATGTCAAGAGCTGCCTGGGCGGTCGCGGCCCGGCCCGCCATGGGTGAGGTGGGACCGGCCTCGTCACGCTCGGTCGCCACGCGCCCCGGCACCGCGGGCGTCCCGGAGGCGATGACCAAGGGCTTGCCTGAACCCTCGAGCGCGGCGCCCATCGTCTCGATGGCGCGCCGGTCGGCGCCTACCGACGCCTCGATGTCGGTGAAGTCGTGGATGAACGCGAGATGGATGACCCCGTCGGAGCTGGCGGTCCCGGCGCGCAGCGTGTCCAGGTCGTCCAGGTCACCGCGGAGCACCTCGGCTCCGGCGGCGGCGATAGCGGCGGCCGAGGAGTCCGACCTGGCCAGGCCCAGGACCTGGTGACCCGCGTCGATGAGTTCGGGGACGACAGCCGAGCCAATCCAGCCGGACGCGCCTGTGACGAATACCCGCATGAAAACCTCCTGATGTCAGTTGCTGTCATCAGCCTAGCACGCCGATGACAGTTGCTGTCATCAAGTAACATCAAGCCATGGGTCGATGGGAGCCGGACGCGCGCGGTCGGCTGGCGAAGGCAGCCATGGAGCTTTATGCCGAGCAGGGGTTCGAGCAGACCACGGTCGCCGAGATCGCCGCGCGGGCCGGATTGACCGAGCGGACGTTCTTCCGGCATTTCGCCGACAAGCGCGAGGTCCTGTTCTACGGCATGGAGAGGCTGCGGGACCTCCTAGCCCGCGCCGTCGCCGACGCGCCCGCCTCGGCGACAGCGATGGACGCGGTGGGCGCGGCATTCGAAGCCGCGGGTGCCATTTTCCAGGAGAACCCGGAACGGGTCAGGCTGCGCGACGCCATCGTGTCCGCGAACGCGGAGCTACGCGAACGCGAGCTGATCAAGCTCGCTGCGATGGCCTCGGCGGTGGCCGGCGCGCTGCGCGACCGCGGTATCCCCGAGCCGGCCGCCAGCCTGGCCGCCGAGACGGGGGTCGCTGTCTTCAAGGTCGCCTTCGCGCGCTGGGTCAGCGACCCAGCTCAGCCGGACCTGCCGGGCATCTTCCGCGAGTCGATGGCGGAACTGAGGGGCGCACTCGCGGACTCCCCTGTGGGTACCTGAACAACCCGCCTTTGGCCGGCTGAGATGCCGGGGGATCACCGGGCCGCATCGTTCCGGATCATCACCCGGCTCCTGCCGGGCATCGGCGCGGCGCTAATGACGCCTGGCAGCCGGTGAGGACACGTCGTCTGGGATGAGGTGAGGCTCATGACGGCGCCGAACCGCCCGGTGGGATGATCGGGGTGTGGGATCGCCGACGGGGTCGCGCTCGGTGGCCGGTGGTGGCGGTGACACGGGCGGGGTGGTTGGCCGTCCGGTCTTGTTTGGGCGGCTGGGGGGGTCGGCTCGGGTAACGGTGGTGTCGGCGCCTGCGGGAAGCGGCAAGACCGTTTTGCTGCGGTCCTGGATCGCCGAGGCGGGGCTGGCGGGGCGGGCGGCGTGGGTGGCGGCGGGGCGGGAGGAGCGGGACCCGCAGCGGTTCTGGCTGTCGGTGCTCGAGGCGCTGCGCCAGACGGGTCCGGGAGCCGGGCTGGTGCGGGCGGTGTCGGCGGCGCCGGAGCTGGACGGGTGGGCGCTGGCGGAGAAGTTGCTGAGCGACCTGGCGCCGCTGGCGGATCCGGTCTGGCTGGTGATCGATGACGTGCATGAGCTGGGCCCGGACGCGCTGCGGCAGCTGGAGCTGGTGGTGATGCGGGCCCCGCCGGGGTTGCGGTTCGTGCTGGCGGCCCGGCATGACGTGCGGCTGGGGCTGCACCGGCTGCGGCTGGAGGGCGGGCTGGCCGAGCTCCGGGCGGCCGACCTGAAGTTCACCGTGGCCGAGGCGGGGGAGCTGTTTACCGCGGCGGGGGTGGAGCTGGACGAGCCGGCCTTGGCGGTGCTGAATGAGCGGACCGAGGGGTGGGCGGCGGGGCTGCGGCTGGCGGCGCTGGCGCTGGCCGGGCATCCGGATCCGGCGCGGTTCGCGGCGGAGTTCTCCGGCAGCGAGCGGACGGTGGCGGAGTACCTGCTGGCCGAGGTGCTGGACCGGCAGAGCGAACCGGTGCGGCGGCTGCTGCTGCGCACCAGCGTGCTGGAGCGGGTCAACGGGGAGCTGGCCGGGCTGCTGACCGGGGATGAGGGCGGGGAGCGGGTGCTGCAGGACCTGGAGGCGGCCGGCGCGTTCGTGGTGTCGCTGGACGCGGACCGGTCGTGGTTCCGCTATCACCAGATGTTCGCCGGGCTGCTGCGGCTGGAGCTGCGCCGCACCGCGCCCGGTGAGGTGACCGGGCTGCACGCCGCCGCCGCCGGCTGGCTGGCCGACCAAGGGTTCGCGGCGGAGGCGGTCCGGCACGCCCAGGCGGCGCAGGACTGGGAGCTGGCGGCCCGGCTGCTGGCCGGTCACTGGCCAGGCCTGCATCTGGACGGGCAGGCCGGGACCGTGCATGAGCTGGTGGCCGGGTTCCCGGCCGGCCTGCCCGCGGCGGATGCCGGGCTGGCGGTGGTGGCCGCGGCGGATGAGCTGGCGCGGGGATCGCTGGAGGCGGCGGAGCGGTACCTGACTGTGGCGGAACGGCAGTCGGCATCGGTGCCGGCCGGCCGGGGAGACTACGTCCGGCTTCTGCTGGGGGTGGTCCGGCTGCTGCTGGACCGCCAGCGGGGGAACCTGCCGGCCGTGGCCGCCGGCGCGCGGGACCTGCAGGCGATGGCCGAGGTCGCGGACGCGGCGCAGCCCGGCCTGGGCGCGGACCTGAGCGCGCTGGCGCTGATCAGCCTGGGCAGCACCGAGTTCTGGGCGACGGCGTCCCAGGACGCCGAGGGCTACCTGGACCGTGGCATCGCGCTGGCCCGCCAGGGCGGGCGGCCCTACCTGGAGTTCACCGGCCTGGCCCACCAGGCGCTGCACGAGGCCTATCACTCGTTCGCGCGGGCGGCCGAGCGCGGCATGCAGGCGGTGGAGCTGGCCGAGCGGCACGGCTGGACCGGCGACCCGGCGGCGGGTATTGCCTGCATGGTCGTCGGACTCGTGCTGGTGTTGCAGGGACGACCGGATGAGGCCGAGCCGTGGGTCCAGCGCGCCGAGCGCACCCTCACGGCCGACACCCAGCCCGTGGCCGTACTGGCGATCCGCATCATCCGCGGGACGCTTGAGCTGGAGCGAGACGGTAACGCCGCGGCGCTGGCCGCCCTCGAGGCCGGCGAGCCGCTGGCCCGGCGGCTCGCCGGGCCGAACGTCGCCCGGCTACGGGCATTGCTGGTGCATTCCCTGATCCGCCTCGGCCAGGCCGAGCGGGCCGAGCAGTTCCTGGCCGGGCTCGGCGAGCAGGACCGCGAACGCGGGGAGATCCGCGTCGCCGCCGCGACGCTGCGGCTGGCCCAGGACGACCCGCAGGCCGCACTCGCCGCGCTCGCCCCCATCCAGCAGGGCCCCGTCGCCGATGGCTACTGGGGATTCTGGCGGGCCCGGGCGGACGTGCTTGAGGCGCTCGCCCGGGACGCGCTCGGTGACCGGGATGCCGCTGATGCCGCCGTCGAGCGCGCACTGGACCTGTCCGAGCGCAGCGGCGACCTGACCGCATTCCTGTTGTATCCCGCTTCGGGCCTGCTGGAGCGTCATGCCGGGCACCGCACCGCCCACGCTGCCCTGGTCGCCGAGATCCGCGGCCTGCTCGCCGGGCCAGGGCCAGGGGGGCAGGGGGGGACGGGTAGTCCCCCCATGAGCAGGGGGGGTCTGGGGGGGATCATCCCCCCGAGGCCAACACAGCCGCTTCTGGAGCCGCTGAGCGCCAGCGAGGTCCGCGTGCTGCGCTACCTGCCCACCCACCTGAGCACGCCGGAGATCGCCCGCGAGCTGTCGGTCTCCCCGAACACCGTCAGGACCCACATCCGGCACCTGTACGCAAAGTTCGGCACCCACCACCGCGCCGAAGCCGTTGACCTCGCCCGCGCCCTCGGCCTGCTCGCTCCCTCCAGAACAGGTCCGGCCAGCCGCTAACCCTGCATCGAGTTCCGAAGCGGTACAGGCTCACCCCCGCCGAGCTCGCCGAATACCCTGCGGTCTATTCACCGCGCACGTCGGCCGGTCTTCGCGTGACCTGCCGCTCTCCGCGCCGGTGGTCAGCCGAGGATGAATGTGCCGCCGACGGCGGTTGCCAGCCCCGGTCCGAAGGCGGCCGCCGGGAGGGGCCTCACAACCGGCTTGGTGAGGGAGCGTCACCAGCCGCCTCCGGCTCCGGCGTCGCGCCGGACAGGTCCTGGCGCCTGACCCGGATCACGGCTATCGCGATGATCGCGGCCAGCGCCAGGACGGCCGCCGAGACCAGGTAGCCCCGGGAGAACCCGGTCGCCAGCGCGTGGTGGTAGATCTGGGTCTGCAGCGCGGCGGCCCGGGCGCCAGTCGCGTGCCCGCCTGCCCTGGCCGCTGCCGCGGCCTGGGATCGCAGGCTGCTGGCCACCGCGCTCCAGGCCACGGTGCCGACGACCGCCAGCCCGATCGACCCGCCGACCTGCTGCCCGACGTTGAACAGGCTGGACGCCGCGCCGGTGTCTTTGTTGTCCACCTTGGTCAGGATGAGCAGCGATGTCGGCACGAACACCAGGCCCAGCCCGGCCCCGAGGACCAGCGCCGGGCCGAGCATCCCGCCGGCGTAGGTGCTGTGCTCGGTGATCCGGGACAGCCAGAACATCCCGCCGGCCGCGATCGCGCTGCCGGCGATCAGCAGCGGCCGGGCGCCGATCCGGCTCACTCCCCGCTGCGCGACCACCGTCATTACCAAGATCGCGGGAACGTAGGGCAGGTAGGCGACCCCCGTCCGCAGCGGGCTGTACCCCCACACCTCCTGGATGAAGACGGTCAGGAAGAAGAACATGCCGAGGATCGCGGTACCGACGCACAAGCTGATGCCGAACGCCCCGGACCGGTCCCGGCTGCGCAGCAGCCGCATCGGCAGCAGCGGGTACCTGCTGCGGGTCTCGATCACCACGAACGCCGCCAGCAGCACCGCCGCGGCCGCGAGCGAGACGACCACCTTGGTGTCGCCCCAGTGCGAGACGCCGTCCGGGGTGGTCGCGGCGTTGGACAGCCCGTACACCAGCAACGCGACGCCGGCCGTCGCGGTGATCGCGCCGGGCAGGTCGAACCGCCCGGCGCGCCGCCCCGTCTGCGGCAGCACGCGGGTGGCCAGGGCCGCCACGACCAGCCCGATCGGCACGTTGACGAAGAACACCCAGCGCCAGCTGGCGTAGGTGACCAGCAGGCCCCCGACGAGCAGCCCGACCACCTGGCCCACGATGAACATCGCCGTGTACACCGCCACCGCGCGGTTGCGCGGCCGGCCTTCGGGGAAGGTGACGGCGATCAGCGACAGCGAGGTGGGCGCGGCCATCGCCGCGCCGGCGCCCTGCACGGCGCGGGCGGTGAGCAGCCAGGCCTGGTCGGTGGCGAACCCGCCGAGCAGCGAGGCCAGCGACGAAGACCAGCAGGCCGGCGATGAAGACCCGGCGGCGCTCCAGCAGGTCACCGGCCCGGCCGCCGAGCAGCAGCAGCCCGCCGAACGCCACCGCGTAGGCGTTGACGACCCACTCCAGGTTGGACCCGGAGAAGCCGAGCGCGGCCTGGATATGCGGCAGGGCGACGTTGACGATGGTCAGGTCGAGCGCGAGCATGAGCTGGGCCGTCGCGATGACGGCCAGCACCAGGCCCAGCCGCCTTGGCGCCGGCGCGGCGGGCGCGGTGCCTCTTTCTGCGGCGACAGCCGCGGTGTCCGGTGTCTCAGTCGACACGATGATCTCCTCCTTAGGCGCTGATGTGCCGGTTCGGGGCCAGGATGCCGTCCGGCAGGGTGAGCGGGCGTCACCCGATTGACGGGATTGGGCGCCCGCGGGCGGGCGAGCACCGGCTTGCTCAGCGGGAGTCACCACGGCCCGTTCGGGAAAATCGAAGAAATTATCCGAACGGACCCGCAATGGCTCGGCACCCTCAGCCATTCACCGCCGGGGCGGCCGCGTCCGGACAGAGGAGGATTCACCGCGTCCCGGATCACCCGAACGACGCGATTGCCGCGTCTCCCGCGTTCCGGTCTCGGGTCTGCCAGGTGCGCGCGGCTGGGTGAATTCACGGCTCATGCGGCAGCCGCGTGTCCGGGGCGACGGTGAAGGGAGTTGAGGCAGTGTCAGAGGGGATCCGGGTGGCGTTGGACCGGTCGGTGGAGATCCCGGCGCCGACCATTCAGGTCTGGGACTGGGCGGGCATGCTGCGATACTTCACCCGTGCATGACCAGGGTGGCCAGCAGCCGGGCCGGCGGTGAGCCGTGCGCCAGCATCCGGTCGTGCGCTTCCCGTTCGCTCAGGCCAGGATCCGAGACCCGGAGCGCGGCGGACAGGTCGGAGACCTCGGTGTAGCCGACGTAGTAGGTGGACAGCTGGGCCGAGGTGAGCAGCGCCCGGCGCCACTTGCCGGCCGCCTCGCCCTCCTCCTGGTGGCCGCGTCCGGTCATCAGGGTCATCGCCTCGGCCTCGGTCATGCCGTGGCCGTGGATCCGGGCGTCCAGGATCGCGTTGATGATCGTGCGTAGCTGCATCTTGAGCTGCTGCATGCGGACCGCCCGGGGATCACCGTCGCCGGGGTAGCCCTGCTCGGCCATGATGCGCTCGGCGTACACCGCCCAGCCCTCGACGAACGACCCTGACCGCAGCGCGGCCCGGATCGCGGTCCGCGAACCGGCGAAACGCCGCGAGTGCTGCAGCTGCAGGTAGTGACCGGGCATCGCCTCGTGGACCATCAGGTTGTGCACCATGTGCCGGTTGTACTCGCGGTAGAACGAGGCCACTCGTTGCGGCGTCCAGTCGGCCGGCGTCGGCGAGACGGCGATGAACGTGGGCAGCGGCGCGGGTTCGAGCGGGCCCGGCGAGTCGCAGTAGGCCACGGCCACGCCGCGGTCGATCTCCGGCATCGGGATCACCTCGACCGGATCGTCGTAGACCGTGACCAGGCGGTGGTCGGTCACGAAGGCGATCTGAGCGGCGAGGGCGTCGCGGCAGAAGCCGAGAATGGTCGCGTCGTCGGGCACGTCCTGAGCCAGCCGGTCGAGCACCTGCCGCACGACCGATGGGCCAGCCGCCGCGGAACCAGCCATAGAAGCGGACAGCGACGCGATCTGCTCGCTGACCCGGTCCAGGTCGGCCTGGGCCCGGGCCAGGATGGCGTCCGCGTCGGCGGCCGCGCTCAGAGTGAGCGAGAGCTTGCGGGCGAACCGCTCGGGCCCGATCCGCGGGTCCCGGTCGCCGTCCGGCCCGGGCGCCGCCGCGGCCAGGCGCGCGGACAGCCAGGCCCGGTGCTCGGCCAGAGCCTCCAGGGCGGCGGGGCGGACCTCGGCCAGCCGCTGACCGGAGGATGGCCCGGAGGACGGCCCGGAGGACGGCACCGCCGCGAGCGCGCCGTCGACCTCCTTGCCGACCAGCACGATCGCGCCGTCGAACTGCCCGATGGCGGTCTCCAGGTGCACCCTGGGCATGGCCCCGAGCTGCCGCCGGGCCTCGGCCAGCACCGCGGGAACCTCGGCCAGCCGCCCGGCCACCGAGGCCAGCCGGTCGGGCAGCGGGGCGAAGTCCCGGGCCAGCAGCTGATAGATGGCCCGCCCCGGGTTGGCCAGCAGCGGGTTCCAGGTGTGTTCGGCCAGCTCGTCAAGCTCGAACACCCGCCGGGCCACGCTGTCGGCCATCATCGCGGCGTCGACCCGGTGCTCGGCCGACAGCGCGCCCAGATCCAGGGCGTCCAGCCGGGCGGCCCAGCCGTCCAGGGACCGCCGCTCGTCGGCCCGGGCGGCCTCGGACGGGTCACTGAGGCGGTCGTCGAACCGGTGGTCGCCCAGGCTGGTGGCCAGCTCCGGATGCCGTTCCGCCCGGTCGTCGAGGTACTCGCCAGCCAGCCTCGCGAACTCCCGATCGGCCTCGCCGTCCATCGAGCCTCCTTTCACCGCTCCAGGAACCCTAACGGGTGTGCGTGCCGCTTCCGGACCGGACCTTCTTAAAGACTTTTCGGCCGAACGGTCCGTGGTTCCCCCGTCCTGCCCCGTCTCGCTCCGCGGTCAGGAGCTGCGCACGACAACCGCCGCGGACGGGTAGCCGCTGGCCCCGTTCGGCGGCGGCTGGGCTTGCACGGCGGTCTGGGTGTAGCCGGTGGCGTCCGTGGCCCGGGCCTCGAGCACGTGAGTGCCGGGAGTGGCGTCCCACTCCCACACCCACTGCCGCCAGGTGTCGATGTCGGGCACCGCGGCCAGCCGCGCCTGCTGCCACGGCCCGGTGTCCACCCGGACCTCGACCGCGGCGACGCCCTTGTGCTGCGCCCACGCCACCCCGGCCACCGGGGTCCGCCCGGGGGCGATGGTCGAGTTGCTGACCGGCACGTCGATCCGGGACTCGGTCTTGATCGGCCCCTGCTGCGACCAGCCACGGGTGGCCCAGTACGCGTAGGCGGACGCGAACGTGGTCACCTCGATGTCGGTGACCCACTTGCACGCGGATACGTAGCCGTACAGCCCGGGCACCACCATCCGGGCCGGGAAGCCGTGTTCGACGGGCAGTGCCTGGCCGTTCATCGCGACCGTGAGCAGGGCGTCGCGGCCGTCCAGGACGATCTGCAGCGGGGTGCCCGAGGTGAACCCGTCGACCGAGGTACACAACAGCTGATCGGCGCCGCCCAGCGGGCGGGCCTGCCGGATCAGGTCGGCCAGGCTCGCGCCCAGCCACAGGGCGTTGCCCACGTAGGGTCCGCCGACCGGGTCGGACACGCAGGTGAGCGTGAGGTAGTCCTCGATGAGCGGCCGCCGCAGCAGTTGGTCGAAGGTGAGGGTCACCTCGCGCTGCACCATGCCGTGGATGCGCAGCTGCCAGGTCGCCGGGTCGACCTGGGGCAGCAGCAGGGCGGTGTCGACCCGGTAGAAGCTGCCGTTCGGGGTGATGAACGAGCTGAGGCCCGGGATGTTCAGGTTGGCGCCGGGCGGGAGCGGGGGAGCGGCGACCGCCGGCTTGGGGAAGCGCAGCGCGGCGCGGGCCGCGCTGACGTTGTGCCGGGTGATCAGCTCACGCCCGACCAGCGCGCCCGCCGCCGCGGTCACCACGGCGACCCCGCTGGTGGTCAGGAACCGCCGCCGCGCCGGCCCCCGGGAGGCGCCGCGGTCATCGGGGTTGGGCAGGTAGGTGAACGAGGACGCGGGCGTGACCTCGGCAGGCCCCGGAAGGTCGGGTGGCTTGAGCTCGCTAGCTGAAGTCCTGGCCCCCGTGGACCTGCTCGGCCGGGAATCGAGCCCGTGCGCCGCGCGGACCAGGCGGGTCAGCGCGAAGGCCCCGGCCGCGGCGCCGACCAGGGTCGGGATCACGTATGCGGCCGTCGCGGTCGGCCGGGTCAGCGCGGCGGCCAGGCCGATGCAGGCGAACACGCCCAGGCCCGCCAGCCCGAGGGCGAGGCGGCGGACCGCGAGGATCCCGATCACCGCCGCGAACGCGGCCAGGATAACCAGGATGCCGACCAGCAGCGCGTTCTTGTCGTTGGCGCCGAACGTCGAGATGGCGAAGTCCTTGACCGGCAGCGGCGTGAGATCGATAGCGGCCTGGCCTACCGCCAGTACCGGGGAGGCCTGCGCCACGGTCAGGCCGGCCACGAGCTGGCCGACGCCCATCGCGACCGCCGCCGTGAGCACCCCGGCGGCCGCCCCGGCGAGCGCGCTCGGATGCGGGGGCGGGCCAGCGGTGGTGGCGGGCGGCGTGTGTCATGGCGGATTCGCAGGTAAACGCTGCCTCCACGCTACCCGCCGGGCGGCGGTCGCCGACCGCGCAATTATTGTCTTCTGCTAACCACTAGTCCTCGAAGATCCAGCGTGTGGGTGAGCCGGTGAAGTCCCCGGCCCGCAGGCTGAACACCCGGCGCGGTCGCACCCCCACGGTCGCGTTGGTGGCCGGATCCAGGAAGTCCACGCCGAAGTCCGTGTGATATTTGGCGTTCATCAGGTCGATCACCCGCTGCAGCACGGCCGGCTCGGTGGTGATATCCGCCCTGCCCTCGATGACCACCGGGTCGGAGGCGTCCTCGGTGGTGACGCAGCAGCGCGGGTCGGCGGTCAGGTTGCGGATCTTCCGGGAGCCGACCGCGCTGGTGAACCAGAGCGTGCTGTCGTCCCACATGCCCCAGACCGGCATGACGTGCGGCCGCCCGTCCGGCCAGACGGTGGCCACCCAGTAGTTACGCGCCGCGGTCAGCCGCTCCGCGGCCCAGGACCAGTGCAGGAGCCCGCTTCCTTCTGCTGGCCCGGAGATGCCGTACCCAGGCATATAGGGCCGGCTAACCCGAGGGATCTCCATGGCGAAGGTCTACCATGCGACACAGTCCCCTGGGGGGACTAACGTTGGGAGCCGTGAAGGCATCACCGCAGAGCCAGCTTCGGCTGCTCGAACTGGCCGACCTCGACGCCGAGCTCGCTCGCCTCGACCACCGCCGGCATAGCCTGCCCGAAGTCGCCGAGCTCGTCCGCCTGGAGGCCCGGGCCAGCGAGCTCAAAGACGAGATCGTCGTGGCCGAGACCGAGCTCAGCGACCTGGCCCGGGAGGAGAACCGGTCAGAGCGCGACGTCGAGCAGGTCCGGACCAGGATCGACCGGGACCGCGTCCGGCTGGATGCCGGGCAGGTGTCCGCCGCCCGCGAGCTGGCCACCCTGCAGTCCGAGATCGAGTCGTTGCGCCGCAGGCAGGGCGATCTCGAGGAGGTCGTGCTCGAGCTGATGGAGCGCCGTGAGGGCCTGGTCAGTCGGCGAGACGAGCTCACCGCCGAACGCGACAGCCTGGGCACCGAGACGGCCGAGGTGGCCGCGCGCCGCGACGCGGCGTTCAAGGAGATCGACGAGCAGGCCGGCAAGGCCTCCGAGCAGCGCGCCGCCATCGCCGCCGAAGTGCCCGCCGACCTGCTCAAGCTCTACGAACAGATCCGCGACGCACGGGGTGTGGGCGCGGCCGCGCTGCGCGCGGGCCGCTGCGAAGGCTGCCACCTGTCCCTCAACACGGTCGACCTGAACCAGATCCGAGCGTCCGCTCCCGACGAGGTACTCAGGTGCGAGGAGTGCCGGCGGATCCTGGTCCGCACCCCCGAGTCTGGCCTCTAGGTGCGGCCCGCGACCCACTGGCGGCCCGCCCAGGGCGAGCCCACGGTCACCGCGCTGCTGCGGCACGGGCAGACGCCGATGTCCGTGCAGAAGCGGTACGCGGGCCGGACCGACGCGCCGCTCACCGAGGTGGGCGCCCAGCAGGCCGCCGCCGCGGCCAAGCGGCTGGCCTCGGCCGGCCTCGGCGTGATCGTGACGTCGCCGCTGCTGCGGACGGTGCAGACGGCGCAGGCGGTGGCGGCCGTCACCGGCGCCGCCGTGGTCACGGACGACGGGTTCCGGGAGACCGACTTCGGCGCCTGGGAGGGCCTGACCTTCGCCGAGGTGCGGGAGCGCTGGCCGGCCGAGATCAGCGCCTGGCTGGCCGACCCGGACGTCGCCCCGCCCGACGGGGAGAGCTTCACCGACGTGAGCGCGCGGGTCACCGAGGCGCTGGACCGCGTGCTGGCCGCGCGGGCGGGCCAGACCGTGCTCATCGTCAGCCACGTCACGCCGATCAAGATGCTGGTCGCCGCGGCCCTGCTAGCCCCGCCGGCCGCCCTGTACCGGATGCACCTGGACGTCGCGGCGCTGTGCGAGATCGACTGGTACGCCGACGGGCCGGCCGTGCTCCGGTCGTTCAATGACACCAGCCACCTGTCCTGATCAATAGACTCCACGTCATGGACGACCGCGGGCGGCTGACCGCTCCAGGCAGCTTGTTGAACGGGACCGTGCTCGCTCCCGGGGACGAGGCACCGCCCGAGGGCGACGGGAGCCTGGCCGAACTGGCCGCCCGGTACGGCCTGCGGCCCAGTTCCGCGCGGCCCAGCCTGGTCTCCTACCTGCGCCTGGTCTGGCAGCGGCGGCACTTCATCGTCGCCTATTCCACGGCGCGCAGCGTCTCCATGTACACCGAGGCCAGGCTCGGCCAGCTCTGGCAGGTACTGACCCCGCTGCTCAACTCGGCGGTCTACTACCTGGTCTTCGGGATCTTGTTCCAGGCCAACCGCGGCATCCAGCACTACATCGCCTATCCTGGTCACCGGGGTGTTCATCTTCGGCTTCACGGAGCGGTCGATCGTCGTCGGCTCCACCGTGATGCGGGCCAACATCGCGCTGATCCGCGCGCTGCACTTCCCGCGGGCCTGCCTGCCGCTGGCGTACGTGCTGGTGGAGTTCCAGCAATTGCTGCTGTCCCTGCTGGTGCTGTTCACCATCGTGCTGGCACGGGAGAACCGCTCACGTGGTACTGGCTGCTACTCGCGCCGGTCATGGTCCTGCAGGCGACGTTCAACATGGGCGCCGCGCTGATCATGGGACGGCTGGGCGCCGGCGCGCAGGACGTCAGCCAGCTGATCCCGTTCCTGACCCGGATCTGGCGGTACTTCTGCGGGGTCATGTACAGCATCGCCTCGCTGCCCGCCTCGCTGCCGCTATGGGCCAAGAACGTGCTGCAGCTCAACCCGGCGGCGGTGTATATCTCGCTGACCAGGTACTCGATCATGGCCACGCAGCGCACCAACGCGCCGGGCGCCCAGCCGTTCAACGCGACGAAGTGCGCCATCTTCAACGCAAAGAAAATCCCCGAGCTGCAGGCGTACTGCCATCCGACCACCACGATCAGCGAGCTGTGGCTGGCCGGGCTCGGCTGGGCCGTCGTCACGCTCGCGGTGGGAGTGGTGTTCTTCTGGCAGGCCGAGACGCGCTACGGCCGGGGCTGACCTCGCTACCGCCGCGGGCGTTCAGCCAGTCGCCCGACAGCAGCGCGGCCAGGGTGGCCAGGGCCCAGGCGGCGTGGGAGTCCGGCTGCGGCGGGGCCAGCGCCCGCTCGG
>CAWKIB010000018.1:0-34997 GCA_963849595.1 uncultured Actinomycetes bacterium | reverse complement strand
GCAGGACCGCGCCGACCCGGCGCTGCGCCTCGGCCACGGCCGCGTCGCGGGCGTCGGCGGTCTCGGCCGCCGTGAGCGTCCGGTCCGGGGCGCGGAAGCGCAGCGTGTAGGCCAGCGACTTGCGGTCCTCGCCGATCTGGGCTCCGGTGTAGACGTCGAACAGCCGCACGTCCTCGAGCAGGTCCGCGGGCGCGCCGGCCACCAGCGCGGCCTGCACGTCGGCGGCGGGCACGGCGGCGTCCACGATCAGCGCCACGTCCTGGATGGCCAGCGGGTAGGCCGACAGCTGCGGGGCCTGCACGGGGCCGACGCTCTCGGCCGCGGCGAACAGGACCGACAGGTCGAGTTCCATGGCGCAGGTCCGTTCCGGCAGCCCCAAGGCCTCGATCACCCGAGGATGCAGCTCGCCGGCGTGCCCGGCCAGCCATTCCCTCGGTTGCCCGTTGCCCTGCTCGCCCGTCCACCCCTTGGTGCACCGCCGCGCACCTGCCTGGATGCCAGGGCACGTACTTGTCGGCTCGGATGTCCAGCGGGACCCGGCAGGTCCGCCCGACTGCGCGTGCGGCCTCGACGGCGTCCTCCCACGACGACGTGCGGCCCGGCCCCCCACCAGCCGTCAAGCTCACGAGCGCCGGTCAGGACCGCCGCGATCCGCTGGGGTTGGTCCGGCAGCGCGGCCTCCAGGGTAGCCAGCTCGGCCACCGTGGGGCCACCGTCCACGGCCAGGATCGGGGCCGCGGGAGCGGCGGCGGCCGCGGCCGGAAGACCAGTCCGATCTCGAACTAGCGCCGTGTCGGCGAAACCCCGGCCGATGTTGCGGGCCAGGACCCGGAACAACCCGGGGCAGCAGCGTGGTCCGCAGCAGCGGCTCGTCCTCGTTGAGCGGGTTCGCCACCACGACCGCGGGGCGGCGCAGGTCCTCGGGCGGCAGCCGAGCCGGTCCGCGTCCGACCGCGACGCGAACGGCCAGGACAGCACCTCGACGTAGCCGGCGTCGGCCAGCGTCCGGCCCGCCGACCGGCGCAGCCGCTGCCGCAGGGTCAGCCCCCGTCCGGCCAGCGCCCGGGGCATCCGGCTCGGGATGCTCTCGTAGCCCTCCAGCCGGATCACCTCCTCGGCCAGATCAGCCGGGTCGGTCAGGTCGGACCGCCAGGACGGCGGCGTGACGTCCAGGACCGACACCGAGGCCGGCGGAGCGGCCGGCGACAGTTCCGGGGCGTCCTCATCCGGCTGCGGTCCGGACCGCCACGGCGCGACCGTGGGCGAGGCGGCGCGGGTCTGGACCACCGTGCACCCCACCTCGCGCAGCCGCCGGACGACGGTGTCCCGGCCGTACACCACGCCCGCCACCCGGTCCGGGTAGTCCACCGCCATCGAGATCACCGCGGTCGGCACGTCGGACTTGCGCGTGGGTGCAGCCCGGCACCACGCGCGCGCCGCCCAGCCCGGCCAGCAGGGCCACCGCCTTGGCCGTGGCGCGCAGCGGGAGCTCGCGATCCACGCCGCGCTCGAACCGGTAGGACGCCTCGGTGTGCAGCTTGTGCCGACGGCTCATCTTGGCCGTGCCCCGGGCATCGAAATGAGCGGCTTCAATCACCAGGTCAGTAGAGGCGTCGTCGATCTCGGTGGACAGGCCGCCCATGGTCCCGGCCATGGAGATCGGCCCGGAGGAATCGGTGATCAGGATGTCCGCCGGGTCCAGGGTCCTGACCACGTGATCCAGCGTCTCCAGCCGCTCCCCCGGCCGGGCCCGCCGCACCACGATCTCGCCGGCCAGCTTGGACCGGTCGAACGCGTGCAGCGGCTGGCCGAGCTCCAGCATCAGGTAGTTGGTCACGTCCACGGCGAGCGATACCGGCCGCATGCCGCACCGGGCCAGCCGGACCCGCATCCACAGCGGGGTGGTGGCCTGCGGCGAGAAACCCTGCACCTCGCGGAGCACGAACCGGTCGCAGGCGGTCGGGTCGTCGATCCGGGCCGGGTAGACATCCGGGCCGATGAAGTCCAGCGGTCCGCCCAGCAGGGTCGCGTCTGGCAGCGCGGTCGAGGCCGGATCGGTGAAGGCCACGCCGTACGCGCTGGCCAGCTCGCGGGCCAGGCCGCGCACGGACACCGCGTAGCCGCGGTCGGGCGTCACCGCGATCTCGAGCACCTCGTCGCGCAGGTGCGCGTAGGCCACGAAGTCCGCGCCCAGCGGCGCGTCCGGCGGCAGCACGATGATGCCGGTGTGATCATCGCCGATGGCCAGCTCGCTGGCCGAGCAGATCATCCCCTCGGAGATGTGGCCGTACGTCTTGCGCGCGCCGATCTCGAACCCGCCGGGCAGCATCGCCCCGGGCAGGGCGAGCGCGACCCGGTCGCCGACCGCGAAGTTGGTCGCGCCGCAGATCACCCCGGACGCCTCGTCGGGCGGAGCGTCGAGTTGCGCCTCGGAGACGGCCACCCGGCAGTACCTGATCGGCTTCTTCAGCCCGGTCAGCTCCTCGATCGAGAGCACCTGGGCGATCACCACGCCGCGGATGTCGTGCCCGACCGACTCCAGCGACTCGACCTCAAGGCCCGCGGCGGTCAGCCGCCGGGCCACCTCGGTCGCGTCGACCGGCTCGGGCAGCCGCGCGTACTCGCGCAGCCAGGAAAGCGGCACTCGCATCTCAGATCTCCATCCCGAACGCCCGGCTGAACCGGACGTCGCCGTCCACCGCGTCCCTGATCTCGGTCAGCCCGTGCGCGATCATCAGGCTGCGCTCGATGCCGAGCCCGAACGCGAACCCGCTGTACCGGTCGGGGTCGATCCCGCAGGCCACCAGCACGCGGGGGTTGACCATGCCGCAGCCGGCGATCTCGATCCAGCCCTGCGACCGGCACACCCGGCACGGATCGCCGCCGGGCTTGGCCGAAGCGCCGCGGCAGACGTGGCATTCCATCGACACGTCGCCGGACGGTTCGGTGAACGGGAAGTAGTCGGGCCGGAAGCGCGTGCGCAGCCCGACGCCGAACATCGCGTCCACGAAGGCCTGGATCGCCCCGCGCAGGTCGGCCATGGTCAGTCCCTCGTCGACCGCGAGCCCCTCGATCTGGTGGAACACCGGGCTGTGCGTGGCGTCGAGCGCGTCGTGCCGGTAGGTGCGGCCGGGGCTGACCACGTACAGCGGCAGCGGGCGGGTCAGCATGGACCTGATCTGGACCGGAGAGGTCTGCGTGCGCAGCACCATGCCCGACTTGCGCCCCGGCCCCTCCGGGGCTCTGGATGAAGATCGTGTCCTGCGCATCGCGGGCCGGGTGGTCCGGCAGCATGTTGAGCGCGTCGAAGTTGTACCACTCGGCCTCGACCTCGGGTCCCTCGGCGACCTCGTAGCCCATGGCCACGAACACGTCGGAGAGCCGGTCGGCGAGCATAGTGACGGGATGCCGGGCCCCGAGCGGTACCCGGCCGCCTGGCAGGGTCACGTCGACTGCCTCGGTGATCAGCACCTGCTGGTCACGTTCGGCTTCGAGCCGGGCCTGGCGCTGCTTGATCGCCTCGCGCACCTGGGCGCGGGCCGCGCCCACCCGCCGTCCGGCCTCGGCGCGGTCCTGCGGCGGCAGCGCGCCGATCCCGGCGCTGGCCAGGGCGAGCGGCGAACGATCGCCGTCGTGCGCGAGCCGCGCCGCCTTCAGTTCGTCCAGGGTCCGGGCGGCGGCGACGGCCGCGAGGGCCTCGTCGAGGGCCCGGGCTACCTGTTCGGGGGCCGAGGGGACCGGCTGGTCATTCTCGTTCTCTGCGGACATGGAGGTCCTGCTTCCTGCGGGCCGTACCAACACTTTTTGCTCTACTGGGGTTCCGGCGGATCTTTTTACCGAACGAACGGTGGTGGCAGCCCACGTCAACCGCGGAGTGCCGGGTAGACCGCGAGGGGCATAAGCGCCCGCCATCGCTGTGTGGATAGCCCGAAGGGACATTACCGTACCGGCCGTGGTGCGTAGCCGCCGGGCGACGCTGTCAGCCCGCGACTGTCCCCGCGGGCACGATAAATCGGAACTCGGCACCGCCACCCGGGGCGCGCCGCACGCCGATCGTGCCGCCGTGCGCCTCGACTAGGCCCTTGACGATATAGAGGCCCAGACCGGTGCCGCCCCGGCGCTTGCCGCGCCAGAACCGGCGGAACACCCGCGGCGCGACCTCCGGCGAGATCCCCTCGCCCTGGTCCCGCACGGAGACCGAGGCCGCGTCGGGCACGCCGAGGCCGACGGCTGCCGGAAGCGCCGCCTCGCCGTCCATCCGTGCTGGTTCCACCACGATGGTCACGATACCAGCGCCGTGCCGGACGGCGTTTTCTACCAGGTTGCCGAGGATCTGGTCGATCTTGTCGGCGTCGAGCCAGGTCTCGGGCAAGCCGCGGTGCACCTCGAGCCGGAAGCGGTCTTCGGCGTCGCCGGCCGCGACCCGGCCCGCGATGATCTTGCGGGCACGGTCCGGCAGGTCCACGAGCTGCCGGTGGACCTCCATCCGGCCGGACTCGATCCGGGACACGTCGAGCAGCTCGGTGATGAGCCTGGTCACCCGGTCCGCGTCGGCGTTGACCGTCTCCAGCATTACGCGCTTCTGGTCGTCGGTGAACCGGCCCCACTTGTTGAGCAACGTGGCCGTGAAGCCCTTGACGCTGGTCAGCGGCGAGCGCAGCTCGTGCGCGACGGTCGACACGAGTTCGGCGCGGCTGCGGTCCAGCCGCTCGCGCTGCTCGGCGCCGCGCAGGCTGATGACCAGCCGCCGTACCGTGCACGACCGGCTCGCCCCATGATCCAGGTCGCGCTCACGGACGTAGCCGATCGAGACGAGGACCTCGGTGCCGTCCGCCAGGTAGAGCGAGCGCTCCGGGTGGCGCGTGCGGGTCGGCAGGCCGTGGTACGGGTCGGCGTAGACCCACCAGTCCCGGCCGTCGTCGTCGCACAGCGGCAGCACGTCGAACACGAACTTGCCGGTTACTTCGGCCGGGTCCAGCCCGGTCAGGCGGGCCGCGACCCGGTTGAACACGATGATGCGGCCGACCTCGTCGGCGACGACCACCCCATCCGGCAACTCATCAGCGAAGACTAGGCTCCCGATCGGGACGGGTCCTTCCGGGACGGGGCTGCTGGGAGCGTCATGACCGTCAGTGGTCTCGCGGTCCGGTGTGGGCGATGCCCCACCGCTCGCTATGAGCTCGTCCACTTCAGCGAAGCCTCCGTCCGGCGAAACCGCACGACAATCGTCCGGCGGCCGGATGTGGTCACGGTTTGGGTGACGGATTGTGATCAGACTCTAGCGCTTAAACCGTCATTGTGACAGTCCTGAGACGTGAATTCTCTATGTTGTAGCCCAAATACCCTACGCCACCAGATGCTACTTACGTACCAGCTTGTCCCGTTACACGGTGTACTCGCTGCGCACGTGCGGACGCGTAGAGGCACACTGCGGCGGCGGCCGCCAGGTTGAGGCTCTCCGCGTTCCCGTAGATGGGCACCGCGACCGGCTCATCGGCTAGCGCGACCAGGTCGGGCGGCAACCCCCACGCCTCGTTGCCGAACATCCACGCGGTCGGCTCGCTCAGCCGGGCCTGGACGTCGGGGTCGTCTAGAGGACGTCCGGCCCGCCCGTCCGCGGCGACGATGCGCAACCCGGCCTGGCGCATGGCGACGACAGCCTCCTCGAGCCGCGCGCCAGCCACCACGGGCAGATGGAACAGGCTGCCGGCCGAGGCCCGCACGCACTTGCCGTTGTACGGGTCGACGGAGGCGTCGGCGAACACTACGGCCTGCGCGCCCGCCGCGTCGGCGGTGCGCAGCACGGTGCCGGCGTTGCCGGGGTCGCGGACGTTGGCCAGCAGGGCGACCAGAGCGGGCGCGGGTCGGGTCACCGCGTCGAGCGGGACGTCGACGAAGCCGCAGACCGCCAGCAGGCCCTGCGGGGTGACGGTCTGGGCCAGGTCCTCCATCACCCCACCGCTGACCAGGTGCACGGGTACGCCCGCGCCTTCGGCGGCGGTGACGAGTTCGGCGTGCCTGCTCCGCGCGGGCGCGGTCACGAACAGGTCGCTGACCTTGGCTCCGCAGCTGAGCGCCTCCGCCACGGCTTGCGGGCCCTCGGCGAGGAAGGCCCGCTCACGCTGGCGGAAGGCACGCTTGGTCAGGCGTCTAGCTCTTACAGGAGGGACTCTTATTGGCCCAGGGGGGGCGACCCCCCTGGAACCCCCCGCATGCCCGCTGCGGTTCTCGCCGTAGTATCGCGCGGCTGGGGGGCCGTCGGCCCCCGCGAGGCCGCGCGATGGGGCTACGCCCCCGCGTCACATACGCTCCTGCGTCACCTAAGCGGCCGCGGACCCTGACGCGTCGGGCAGGGCCTTCTTGGCCACCTCGACCAGGGCGGAGAAGGCCGACTCGTCCGCGACGGCCAGTTCGGCCAGCATCCGCCGGTCGACCTCGACCCCGGCGACCCGCAGGCCCTGGACGAACCGGTTGTAGGTCATGCCGTTGGCCCGGGCCGCGGCGTTGATCCGCTGAATCCACAGCCGCCGGAAGTTGCCCTTGCGGTCCTTGCGGTCGCGGTAGGCGTAGGTCATCGAGTGAAGGACCTGCTCCTTGGCCTTGCGGTACAGCCGTGACCGCTGCCCCCGGTAGCCGCTGGCCCGTTCGAGGACAACCTTGCGCTTCTTGTGGGCGTTGGTCGCCCGCTTCACGCGTGCCATTGTTGTTCTGTCTCCCTCGCGCGGGCCGGGCTACTTGCCCAGCAGCTTCTTGATCTCCTTGACGTCGCTCGGCGCGAGCGTCACTTCGTCGTAAAGCCGTCGCGTCAGGCGGGACGACTTGTGCACGAACTTGTGGTTGCGGTTGGCGCGGCGGCGCATCACCTTGCCGGTACCGGTCAGCCGGAATCGCTTTCCGGCGCCGCTGTGGGTCTTCATCTTCGGCATGGTCGCCGTCGTCTCCGTTTCTCTATCTCTTGCCGCGGCGTTAACCGCGGTCGGCCAGGCACACAACAGTCACCGTCCCCGGCGCTGGCCCTTTCGGCAGGGCCGCCGGGGATCAGTCCGGCCGGGTGCTGCTACCGGCTAGGCCGGACCCGGTACCGTTGCGCTGTCGGCGGCGGGCTCGCTCGTCGCGGGCTCGGGCGCCACTGTCGCGGCACTGCTACCCTGAGCGGCTGGCGCCGCGGGGCTGCCCTGAACGGCTGGCGCCGCGGGGCTGCCCTGAACGGCTGGCGCCGCGGGGCGCGGGCTGGGCACGGACTTGCTGTGCGACTGCCCGGCGTGTGCCTTGGCCTCGCTCTTCTTCTTGTGCGGACCGATCACCATGATCATGTTCCGCCCATCCTGCTTGGGCTGCGACTCCACAAAGCCAAGCTCTTCAACGTCTCCGGCGAGACGCTGCAGCAAGCGGAAGCCTAGTTCCGGGCGTGACTGCTCACGTCCTCGGAACATGATCGTCACCTTGACCTTGTCCCCCGCCTTGAGGAACCGCTCGACGTGGCCCTTCTTGGTGCCGTAGTCGTGCGGGTCGATCTTCGGCCGGAGCTTGATCTCCTTGACGATCGTCTGTGTCTGGTTCTTGCGTGACTCCCTGGCCTTGACCGCGGCCTCGTACTTGAACTTGCCGTAGTCCATGAGCTTGGCCACCGGGGGCCGGGCAGTCGGGGCAACCTCGACCAGGTCGAGATCGGCTTCCTGAGCTAGCTTGAGTGCGTCATTGATCGAGACGATCCCGATCTGCTCCCCCTTCGGCCCGACCAGCCGGACTTCGGGAGAACGGATGCGCTCGTTGATACGTGCTTCGGCGCTGATGTGACCTCCTTGAGCCTGTATCCCGCCGTCGGCGCCTCCGGCGGCGGTATGTGCTCGCCCCCGGGTGTTCCCGGCGCCGCGGCCGCCTGCGAAGGCGGATGCCGCACACGAGAAAGCCCCGCGAGCGATGCGCTTCGCGGGGCAACCACAACAACGGCGCCGTCCCCTCACGGGAATGCGCCGTGCCAACCAGTACCTGCAGCGTACGCGCGTTCCGCACGTATCGCCGCTGGGACTTCTGGCCAGACCCGCCTGCCTCGGTAGTAACCGGGCCGACCGGGTGGGAGGTGGTCCTCCGCTTCGCGCGCCCGGCGCCTAGACGCCGAGCTGTAACAACTAACCCTAACAGCACCGGGACGCGAAGCGGTATTCCCGCCGGGACAGGGTCAACTTGCCGTGTGCATGATCGCGGACCGTCACTGGTTCCATGGCAACTGTAACGGTCCGCGATCCAGGTCGGGCGGGCGGTTAGTTGAGGACGCGGTTGGTGAAGGTGCGGGTACCTAGGTAGCTGAAGACCGCGGTACCGCCGATGAGGGCGACCAGCACGGCCCACATGGGCATGTGGCGCGAGCACCGGGGTGAGCACCGCGCGCAGGCCCTCGGACATGTACACCATCGGGTTGATCAGGACCGCGATCTGCAGCCAGCGGATGTGGTGCAGCGCCGACCAGGGGTAGTAGACGCAGCCCAGCATGGTGGCGGGCAGCAGGATCACCGCGAACAGCATCTGCATCTTGCGCGGATCCATGATCGTGCCGAGCAGCAGCCCGAGCGAGGAGGTCAGCAGCGACGCGAAGGCCAGGATCACGATGAACAGCGCCCAGTTGGTCACGTGCACGTGCGGAGCCTGCCCGGCCGCGTGCACGAACAGCACGATCGGGAACACGATGACCGCGCCGATGAACGACTGGACCGCGCCGGCCACGATCTTCTGGATGGCCAGGACTCGGATCGGCACCGGGGCGAGCGCCCGGTCCTCGATCGTGCGCTGCCAGGAGAACTCCATCACCAGCGGGAACGTCACCGCCATGATGCCCTGCATGAGCAGCATGGAGGCCATCAGGCCGGGCACCAGGATGGTGGCGAAGTTGATACCGCCCTTGACGGACGCGCCCGCCGCGGCGGCGCCGCCGCCCAGGTTGAAGCCCCCGCCGATCTTGGGGAACACGTAGGCGAAGACGAAGACGAACAACAGCGGCTGCATGACCGCGCGGGTGAAGGTGGCGACGGCGTTGCGCCGCAGCACCCGGAACTCCCGGGCCATCATGGCGTTGAACGTCTTGACCAGGGTCGGCCGCGGCACCGGCGCATTGGTGATCAGATCAGCGATGGCCGCCGACGAGGGCGCCCCGCCGGGCTCGGCGACCTCGATGGGTGCTCTGCGCGTGGTTGTGGTCACTCTCGGTATTCCCTTCCGGTCAGGGTGAGGAACACGGTCTCCAGGCTGGGTTTGAGCTGGGTCGCGTCACGTACGGTCAGTCCAGCGGCGGATCCGGCGGTGACGAGCTCGCCGAGCACGCCCTCGGGTTCACGGGTGAAGACCCGGACGGAGTCGCCGTCGGATTCCACTTTGCTGACGCCAGGGCGTTCGGCCAGCCCGGCCCGGGCGGTGAGATCCTCGGGGACCGTGTCCTCGTACCGGACCGTGATCACCGTCTCCGCGCCCGCGCCGTCCTTCAGCTCGTTCACGGTGCCCGACGCGAGCACCTCGCCGTGGTCAATGACGGCGACCTGCTCACACAGCGCTTCGGCTTCCTCCATGTAGTGCGTGGTCAGCAGGATGGTCTGCCCCTGGGCGTGCAGCACCTGCAGGATGTCCCACAGATTCACCCGGGTCTGCGGGTCCAGGCCGGCGGTCGGCTCGTCGAGGAACAGCACGTCCGGCCGGTGCACCAGGGCCCGAGCGATGAGCAGCCGCCGGGCCTGCCCGCCGGACAGGTCGGTGGACATCGCCTTGCGCCGGTCGGCCAGCCCGAACACCTCGAGCAGCTGCTCGGCGCGCCGTGAGGCCTCGCGCAGGCTCAGGCCGAAGAACCGGCTGCGGAACTCCAGGTTCTCGGCCACGGTCAGCTGCATGTCGAGCGTGTTGTTCTGGGTCACCACGCCGATCCGGCGCTTGACCCCGACCGGGTCGGCCACCACGTCCAGGCCGGACACCCAGGCCCGGCCGCCGGTGGGCAGGATCAGCGTGGTCAGCATGCCGATCGTGGTGGACTTGCCGGCGCCGTTCGGCCCGAGCAGGCCGAAGAACTGCCCGGATTCGACCGACAGGTCGATGCCGCGCACGGCGGGCACGTCCCCGCGGGACGACTTGTAGGTCTTGCGCAGGTCCTCGGTGCGAATCGCGTACCCCGATGCGCCACTCCCCGATGTGCCATTTCCCGATGTGCCATTTCCCGATGTGGCTGTCATGATGTCAACTTATGTTGACGAGCGCACACTGTCAACTTGAGTTGACACGTGCGCTTCCTGCCCCGTGTCACCGGCCGCGCTCCTTCCTGGTCAGCTCGCTGAACTGACGGATCATGTCGCTGAAGAACTTGCGGATGACCGGCTCGTCGGCCGGGCTCACGAAGTCGAAGGCGGACCGCCAGTGCGGTCCGGCCAGCATCAGGTAGTCCTCGCTGATCTGGCGGCCCTTGCCGGTCACGTACAGCCTGACCACCCGCCGGTCCCCGGGATCCCGGCGCCGCTCCACGTAGCCCTCGCGCACCAGCGTGTTGACCACGGAGGTGAGCGTGCCAGGCGACGACCAGCCCCGGGCCGCCACGTCGCTCGACTTGAGCCCGTCCCCGGCCAGCAGGACCCGGAGCACGCCCAGCCCCGCCGGGCTGATCCGCAGGCCCGCCTGGACCAGCGTGCTGGCGTAGTAGGCGCCCATGATCCGGGAAGCGGCCAACAGCAGCGTATGCAGCGGCGCGTCGGCGGGAATCCCGTCCGCCGGATCGCCCCAGATCCATCCCGCGCCATGGCCGGCGGCCAGTCCCGGACCGCATCCGGCAGGCCTGTGCTCGCCGTCCGCTGCGCTCCGTGACCCGGCCTCCTGTCCCGTTTCCTCTGGCGGCGGCACCCCGGCCACTTCGATCTCGTGCACGGCGCCAAGTCTCCACCGCAGCTATTTCCATGTCAAATCATTTGAGGTCGAAACAAATCCCGCGTCGGCCTTGACGAGTCTGCGGCACATTCCACCGGGCGCCCGCCCTAGGCTAGGGCGGAGTGAGCAGCGTAACGAGCGAGTACGGCCACTCCCCCACGGGTGAGTCGGGCCGGCCAGGTTCGCTGCCCGGGATCCGCACCTCCGGTTGGGCTCCGTGGCTGGTCATGGGCGGGTATCTGCTGGCCGCCTACGCGCTGACCTGGCGGCTTTGGGCCGACCCCGGGGCGCGGATGGTGAGCGGCAACCCCGGAGACGTCAACCTGGTGGCGTGGTTCATGCGGTACAGCGCGACCGCGGTCTCGCACGGCCGGCTCCCGGCCCTGGTGACGACCGGGCTGAACGCGCCGCAGGGCATCAACCTGATGTGGAACGCGTCGATGCTCCTTCCCGGGATCCTGCTGGCTCCGGTGACGCTGCTGGCAGGCCCGTGGGCCAGCCTGAACCTTCTGCTGACCTTGGGCTTCGCCGGTTCCGCGGCCAGCTTGTTCTGGGTGCTCAGGTGGTGGGGAGCCAGTATCACCGCAGCGGCGGTGGGTGGCGCCGTATACGGGTTCTCTCCGGCGCTGGTCGCCGCCAGCATGGGTCACTTCCAGCTGCAGTTCGCCGTGCTCCCGCCGCTGATCATCCATGCGCTGCTGCGGATTGCCACCGGCCGCGGCAGTGTCCTGTGGGCCGGCGTCCGGCTCGGCCTGCTGACGGCCGCCCAGCTGTTCATCGGGGAAGAACTGCTGGTCGACACGGCCGTGGCCGCTGTGATCGTGGTTGCGGTGCTCGCCCTCGGTCAGCCGCGCGCAGCCATTGAGGCGCTCCGGAGTCGGGCCCGTACGGCCGTGGCCGCTCTCGGCACCGCGGTCGCGGTCCTGGCACTGACCTGCGGGTACCCGCTGTGGGTGCAGTTCCGCGGCCCGCTCGCCTCGCACGGCAGCCCGTGGCAGGTCAGCGAGTTCCACAACTACCTGTACGCCTTCGTGACCCCGTCCGGCGCGTTGCTGTTCCACACCAGTTCCAGCGCTGCCGCTGCCGCCAGCTACCCTGAGCCCCAGCCCGAATACCTCGCCTACCTGGGCTGGCCACTGCTCGTCGTCGCGATCGTGGCCGCGGTGCGTTTCTGGCGGGACCCGAAGGTCCGGCTGACGGCGGTGACCTTCGCGCTGCTGGAACTGTTCTCGCTCGGTGCCGCCAGCGTGACCTTCTACGGGATCCGGTACCCGGCCGCGCTTCTGCCGTGGCACTGGCTGCAGGGCCTGCCGGTGCTGGCCGACGCTCTGCCGGACAGGCTCTCCATTCTCGCGGACGGTGCGGTAGCTGCCTTGCTCGCGTTCGCCCTGGACCGGGCGCGCGGCCCGGCCCGAATCACCTCCCCATCCGGCTTCACGGATCGCGGGCGAGCCTGGGGACCGGCGGGGTACGTCGCCGCCGCGGCCGTGGTCCTGGCCATCCTCCCCCTGGTGCCTTTGCCGCTACCTGCCGCCAGCGTCAGCCAAGCCCCGGCTGGCTGGCAGCAGGCCTTCGCCAGGCTAGGGCTGGCCTCCGGCGCCGAGGTCCTGGTCATCCCTGACCTAAGGAACGGCATGGGCTGGCAGGCGGAGACCGGCGTGCCCGGCTCCATGGTCGGCGGCGGCGCGCTCATCGAGCCCAACCGGAGCGGGCAGGCTACGAGTTACATCTACAACCGGCGCCCGACCGTGAAGTACCTCGGGGCGCTCTACGCCGGGCTGCCAGGCGGGCGCGCGCCCTCGCGGGCACAGGTACGCGCCGATCTCGCGTACTGGCATCCGGCCGCCATCGTCGCCGTCACCACCGCGAACACGCGGCTCGCGCGCTACCTGACCGCCGAGTTCGGCCCGCCGACGATCGAGGTCGGTGACATGCTCGCGTGGCGGCACCCCGTACTTCAAGCCTCGCCCGGTAGGTTAGCTCCTTTACGGAGGGAAGGGACGCCATGTCTGGCCTGGACACGATCGTCATCACCGGCGGAGCTGGCTTCCTTGGCTCGCACCTTTGCGAACGGCTGCTGGCCGACGGCTGCTCGGTGATATGCCTGGATAACTTCTGCACCGGTACCCCGGCTAACGTGGCGCACCTGCTCGAGAACCCCGCGTTCCGGCTGATGCGCTACGACGTGACCGAGTACCTCTACGTGGGCGGCCCGGTGGACGCGGTGCTCCACTTCGCTTCCCCGGCGAGCCCGGTCGACTACCTCGAACTGCCGATAGAGACGCTGAAGGTCGGCTCGATCGGGACCATCCACGCGCTGGGGCTGGCCCGGGAGAAGGGCGCGCGCTTCCTGCTCGCCTCCACCTCCGAGGTGTATGGCGATCCGCTGGTCCACCCGCAGGGCGAGGACTACTGGGGCAACGTGAACCCGGTCGGCCCGCGCGGTGTCTACGACGAGGCGAAACGCTTCGCCGAGGCGCTGACCGTGGCCTACCGCAAGAACCACAAGGTGGACACGAAGATCGTGCGGATCTTCAACACCTACGGCCCGCGGATGCGGCCGGACGACGGCCGGGCCATTCCCACGTTCATCAGCCAGGCGCTGCGCGGTGAGCCGATCACCGTGTCCGGCGACGGCAGCCAGACCCGGTCGGTCTGCTACGTCAGCGACCTTGTCGAGGGCATCCTGAGGTTGCTGCGATCATCGCATCCCGGCCCGATGAACATCGGGAATCCCGGCGAGCTGACGGTGCTCGAACTGGCGGAGATGATCCGGCGCATGACCGGGTCGCAGTCGCCTATCACCTTCATCCCGCGTCCGCAGGACGACCCGATGGTGCGGCAGCCGCGAATCGACCTGGCCCGCGAGGTCCTCGGCTGGAAGCCCGCGGTCGGCCTGGAGGAAGGCCTGGGCCGCACGATCGAGTGGTTCCGGGAGCGTGCGGGATGAGCGCCGCCGTGAAACTCTCCATCCTGATGCCCGTGTACAACGAGGCCAAGACCGTGCAGACCGTCATCAAGCGGGTGCTCGACGTCAGCTTCCCCTGCCAGGTGGAGGTGGTGATCGTCGATGACGCGAGCACCGACGGAACAGCCGAGATCATCGACCAGGTTCACGACGAGAGGCTGATCAAGCTCCGGCACCCGGCGAACCGCGGCAAGGGAGCCGCGATCCGCACCGCGACCGCGGCGGCCACCGGTGATTTCATGGTGCCGCTGGACGCGGACCTGGAGTACCAGCCGGAAGAGATCCCCAAACTGCTCGAACCGGTCCTGAGCGGTGACGCCGACGTCGTCTACGGCAGCCGGACCTTCGGCAGCCATTCGGCGTATTCGTTCTGGTACGTCCAGGGCAACAAGGCCCTGACGACGTTCGCGAACGTCCTGTTCAACGCCTATATCGCAGATCTGGAGACCTGTTTCAAGCTCATGCCGCTCGACCTGCTGCGCAGCCTGAACATCACCGCCGACGGATTCGGCATGGAGGCCGAGATCACCGGCAAGCTACTGGCCCGCCGCATCCGCCCGTTCGAGGTACCGATCACGTACCGGGCCCGCAGCCGCGAAGCAGGCAAGAAGATCACCTGGCGAGACGGGGTGCAGGCGATGTGGATCCTGGCCCGGATCCGCCTGACGAGACAACGTAAATGACGTGAAGGAACTCAGAGGGGATCGGCAGGTTCAGTGCGATGTCCTCGTGGCGCTGGCGGAATGCCGCAACCACCGGAAGTGGTTCGCGGAATTCGCCCGGCCCTAGAAACCGGCCGGTAGACCGACGCCCCGTCGGCCCGGTAGCTGAACCTGAAGCCGGTAGCGGACAGATACTGCGACAGGGCCGGGCCGGGCTGCGGCAGCCAGACCAGCACCCAGCCGACGTGCAGGGTCCGCAGGTCCGCCCGGGCCGCCGCGACCTGCGCTGGCGTTCTCTTCCGGCCCTGCTGGGCCTCGTTGAGCTGGGCATAAAACGGATGCCCCGCGATCCCCGCGACGGTCCGCGTGGGCACCCAGGACGTGTAGCAGGCCGCCCGGGGATGCCCGTCAGCGGTGGCGATGAGAATGGCCTGGGTGGTGGGCGGCTCGCCGTAGAAGGGGAGGTTGTACAGGCCGAACGGTACGTCCACGACGATCGAGCCGGAGTGGTCGGCGGCAATCGGGCGGTCCAGTGCGGGCAGCGTGGTGGGCATGACCGGAACACCTCCCGGGCTGCCCGACCAGCCCGCCTCCAGGACGCCGAGTGCCGCCACCGCCAGGATCACCGGCCAGGCCCGGTGCCGCGCCAGCCAGTCCACCGCTGCCCCGGCGAGCAGGGCCGCGCCGACCAGCCCGAGCAGGGCGAGCCGGTCGGCCTCGCGGAAGATGGACAGCCCAGGTGTCCGGAGGAACCAGGTGTACGGCATCAATGCCGACACCCGCAGGCCGTCCCAGGTCTGGGCCAGCGGCACGTACACGTGGGTGCCGACATCCAGCACCGGCCCGAGCGCAAGCGCGGCGCCGCCCAGCCAGAGCAGCGCGAGCAGCCAAGCGCTGCGCCGGCGCCAGCTCGCGAGCAGGCCCAGGACCGCGAGCAGGCTGAGCACCACGCCGAAGGTGTTAAGCGTCTCAAGGTGGGTGCGGGAGGTGTAGATGCGGCCCAGGCCGGTCAGCCCGTCGTTGACGAGCCGGGGCGAGGGCGCGAACAGGCTGGACAGGTTGGCGACCCAGGTGGTGTACCCGTAGGACGTCGCCGGAGCGGCGGTCCCGCCCGCGCGTGCCTGCTGGGCCATGGCCACCAGTTGCGGGCTGGCCACCACGGCGGCCGTCACGGCACCGACGGCCAGCACCCTGAGCCGGGTCAGGGCCGTGGACCGGGCGCGCGCCGACAGCAGCCACGGGATCAGCGCGAGAACGGCCAGGATCACGGCCATCACCGCTGATTCCTGATTGACCAGCGCTGAGGCGCCCAGCACCACGCCCAGGATCAATCCCCGGCCGATCGTAGGGTCACGGCGCAGCCTGACGGCGGCCTCGAGGGTCAGCGGCAGGAACACCGTGCCGTACACGATATTGATGTGGTACCAGGCCTGGTACGTCAGCATCGCCGACAGGCCGAAGAACGCCCCGGCCGCGATCGCGCCGACCCTGGTGGACAGCCACAGCCGGGCGGGCCGGTACATCGCATAGCAGGCCAGGCCGGGCGCGAGGATGTTCAGCAGGTTGTAGGAGGCCGACGGGCCGAAGACCAGCGTGAAGGGGGTCATCACCGCGCCGAGCAGCGGCACCAGCGTCTGGTAGCCCAGCTGGAGTCCGACGGGCGCGGCCAGGTAGGTGGTGGACCACGGATTGTGCAGGTGGACAATCTGGTGCGCCACCCACCACATGTCCCATACATAGATGGATACGTCCCTGCTGACCGGCAGCCTGCCGGCCAGGTAGGACGCGAGCGGCCAGGTCACCGCGACCCCGGCAGCCAGGAAGCCGGCCAGCACCGCCGCCTCCCGCGCCCAGGGGCGCGCGGCGGCCGCCCGCACTCGCCCTGGCGCGCGGGCCGGTCGTCCCGGCTTGCTAGCGGTCTGCCCCTCGATCATTACGGGCAGCCTAGTGGGCGCCAGCACCAACGCGCCCGGGGCGGGGGCGATTGCTCCGGTAGAGTCGTCCGGGTGGCAGGAACTCGGACGGG
This sequence comes from uncultured Actinomycetes bacterium, assembly GCA_963849595.1. GTDB lineage: Bacteria > Actinomycetota > Actinomycetes > Streptosporangiales > Streptosporangiaceae > Palsa-504. The sequence goes on along the minus strand of CAWKIB010000018.1, from coordinate 18,451 downwards.
CAAGCGCACGAGAGTCCGCGCTGACTTCTCGGCGGCGGATGCGGAACTGGCGGCCACGCTCGACAACCTCGACGGCGCCGACAACTACGCGGGATGGATCTTCGAGCTCATCGAGCCGTACCTAGGCAACGAAGTGCTGGAGATTGGCGCAGGTCACGGAACTTTCACCGAGATGCTGGCCAGGAAGGCCAAGCGGGTCGTCGCCTCCGACCTATCGGAGCGGTGCGTCAGCAGGCTGCGCGAAAGGTTCTCGGGTGAGGAGTCGGTGAAGATTCTGCACGGATCTGTCGACTCGGCCGCCGCGCACGGTCCCTTCGACAGCGTGATACTGATCAATGTCCTGGAGCACATCGAGGACGACGACGGCGCTCTGCGAGAACTCGGCGGCCAGCTCCTGCGACCCGGAGGGCGCGTCGTTCTGTGGGTACCCGCATTCTCGCTTCTCTACAGTGACTTCGACCGGAGGATCGGTCATTACCGGCGCTATCGCAGGCCCGGACTGCGGAAACAGCTCACGGACGCCGGATACGAGGTACTGGACGTCAGGTACGTCAACGCCGTTGGCGCGGTGGCGTGGCTGGTGCTGGCCCGCTTCCTGCGCCGCACACCCACGCACGGCACTCCGGTCAAGATCTTCGACAGGTACTTCGTTCCGAAGCTCAAGCGGCTGGAGCGGCGGTGGCGCCCGCCCTTCGGTCAGTCCGTGCTCGCGGTAGCCACCCGGCCCGCCGAATAGTGGCTACCCCTTACGGGCGACTCCGCACCAGGCGGTGACCTGATCCGGGCTGATCACGACCGGGTCGGGCCGCCACTGCGGGGGCTGGACCACGCCGGGTTCGGCCAACTCGAGCCCGTCGAAGAAGCGGGTGACCGCGGCCCGGTCGCGCATGGTCGCCCGGGAGCCGCGCATCCGCTCGTTCACGCGCTTGGTCATCTCCGCCATGCTCGCGGCGCGGATGTCGCTGGCCGGGTGGGCGAGCACCAGGTAGCTGCCGGCCGGCAACGCGTCGACCAGCGTGGCCACGATGCCGTACGGATCGTCGGAGTCGGGGATCAGGTGCACGATGATGAGCAGCATGAGCGCGATCGGCGCGCCGAAGTCCAGGGTGCGTGATGCTTCCCTGATGATGGCCGAGGTGTCGCGCAGATCTGATTCGACGTACGCGGTGCGGCCTTCGGGATTACTGCTCAGCAGAGCCTGGGCGTGCAGCAGCACCATCGGGTCGTTGTCGACGTAGACGATCCGCGCGTCCGGGGCGACGGCCTGCGCCACCTCGTGGGTGTTGTTCGCCGTGGGCAGCCCGGCGCCGATGTCCAGGAACTGGCGGACGCCGCACTCCGAGGCCAGGAAGCGCACCGCGCGGACCAGGAACTCCCGGTTCGCCCGCACGTCGGCCACGATCCCTGGGTTGGCGGCGATCGCCTGCTCGGCTGCGTCCCGGTCCGCGGCGAAGTTGTCCTTGCCGCCCAGCCAGTAGTTGTAGACGCGCGCGGAGTGGGCGTGCCGGGTATCGAGTTTCGGCGCGTCGGACATGACGTGATGCTAGCGGTGCGATGCGGATCACATGTCTCGGGGGGCCTGCGCCGCCCGGGAGTGCGTCATCCTTGCTTCGGATGAAAGTCTCCGAGGCGCTCGTGCTGCTGGCCGCCGGGACGGCGGGCGGCATCTTCAGCACGGTGGTGGCCATCGCCTCGCTGGTGACCTACCCCGTGCTGCTCGCGCTGGGGGTGCCGCCGCTGGCGGCCAACATGACAAATACCGTCTCGCTCGTGTTCACCGGGGCCAGCTCGGTCGCCTCGTCCCGGCCGGAACTGGCCGGCCAGGGCCGGCGGGTGCTCCGGCTGGGCGCCATCACCGCGCTCGGCGGCGCGGCCGGGGCGGCGGTCCTGTTGCTGACCCCGGCGAGCGTGTTCACCGTGGCAGTTCCGGTGCTGATCGGCGGCGCGTCGCTGGTGCTGCTCGTCCAGCCCAGGATCAGCCTGCTCACGCCGCCTGACGGTCCTGGACACCAGGCATCGGCTGGCGCTGGGCGCGGCGCTCTTCGCGGTGGCCATGTACGTCGGGTACTTCGGCGCGGCCGCGGGGGTCATGCTGCTCGTGGTGCTCAGCGCCATGATCCGCGAGCCGCTGGTCCGGGTCAACGCGATCAAGAACGCGGTGTCCGGGATGGCGAACGCCCTGGCCGCGGTCTGCTTCGCGTTGTTCGGCGACGTGCGGTGGAAGCTCGTGCTCCCGCTCGCGGCGGGCTTCCTGATCGGCGGGTGGATCGGCCCCAAGATCGCCCGCCGGGTTCCCGCGGGGGTGTTCCGCGTGTTCGTCAGCCTGTGCGGGCTTGGACTGGCGGTGAAACTGGGCATCAGCGCGTATCGCTGACGCCGCTGATGCCTCCGTGAAAATGTATGCTGACGCGCTGATGCCCCAGTGAAAATAAGGTAAGTGCGCTCATCGTGCGAACTACCATGACAAAATTCTTCACATACTCATCCGGGATGGTTTACTCTGTGCTAGTGAGTCGGCACTAGGGGTAATCCTCGGCCCCGGGCGCCGACGGCGGTGGTCAACTCGCGCTGGGTAGCAGGCCCGGACTGTGCGACGGCACGGGGCTACGGGCGGTTTCCGCGCGAGCAGAATAGGAGCTCGACGATGCTGATACTCATTATTGTCATAATCGCGGTCGGCTACCTGGTGTCGCTGCGAATTCACCCGCTCCGCAAGTGCCCCCGATGCAACATGAGCGGCAGGCACTTCGGCGCCGTCTTTCCCGGCTCGTACCGGCGCTGCCGCAGGTGCCAGGGGCGCGGTCAGCTCGACCGGGTCGGCACGCAGGTCTTCTACGGCGGGACCAAGGGTAGCGGGGTCTTCCCCAACAAGAAGTAGGCGCGCGGCCAGGATCGGACGGCTCGCGACCCCGCCCGCGCGCCGACCCGCCCGCTCTGCTTTTCCCTCCGGGCCTATTTCCCCGGGCGCACCCTGCTTTCCCCCCGGACCCACCCTAAGGCGTGACGATGACCTTGCCCACGACGCCTGCCTCGGCGGCCTCCTGCGCGGCCGCGATGTCGGCCAGCGTGAACTTGTGCACGGGCAGGCCGGTGAGGTCACCGGCGGCGAGCGCGGCCGTGATGTCCGCGGCCGCCCGGTCAAGTGCGGCCGCCGGCACGCGGTACAGCAGGATGAACCTGAGGATGACGTTGGCGCTCATGCAGGCCCGGACGGGCAGCACGGGGTCGCTGGCCTCGGCCGCGTAGGTCACGATCGTAGTCCCGGCCCGGGCCACGGCCAGATCGAGCGTGAGGTTGGCGCCGAGCGCCACCTCGATCACCCGGTCGATGGCCGGGGCGAACGCGCGAATCTGTTCGGCCGCGTCCGCGGTGCGGTAGTTCACCACCAGGTCCGCGCCCGCCTTCTCGGCCAGCGCCGCCTTCTCGGCGCTGCTGACGGTCGCGATCACACGAGCCCCGGCCCGTTTGGCCAATTCAATAGCGAAGTGACCGACAGCTCCGGCACCTCCGGCCACCAGTACGGTCTGACCGGTCACCGGGCCGTCCGAGAACAGGCAGTAGTGCGCGGTCATGGCCGGCACGCCCAGGGAGGCGCCCAGGTCAAACGAGGCGCCGTCGGGCAGCGGCACGGCCTGGCGATCCGGCACCACGGTCCACTCGGCGGCGGTCCCCCAGCGCCGAGCGGCCGCCGCGAGCCACAGCCACACCCGCTCCCCCACGCGCCCCGGGTTGACCCCCGGGCCTACCCCCTCGATGATGCCGGCGCCGTCCATGTGCGGGACCTGGAAGCCGTCGATGGGGCGGGGGGTCAGCCCCGCGCGGGACTTGCAGTCGGTGGGGTTGACGCCCGAGGCGCGCACCCGGACCAGGACCTCCCCCGGCCCTGGCTGCGGCCGCTCGACCTCCTCGACCTCCAGCACGTCGGCCGCGGGTCCGGTATTCCGGTACAACGCTGCGATCATGGATGCAGCGTAGTCCCCTTGAATATCTTGTCCACGGCGTTGCGCGGCCCGTGCAGCGCCAGCCCGGCGAACCGCAGGTCAGCCGCTACGACGGCGCGCACCGCGGCCCGGTTGTCGTCGTCGTGGCCGGTCTGGAACATGTCCATGGTGTAGACGGCCATCGGCATCGCGCGGGCCAGCGCCCGCTGGTGTGCCTGGCTGAGCGCCGGGCCGTCGGCCGCGTAGACCACCACCGGCTGCCGGAACAGCTCCAGGTAGGTGTTCCCCGAACCGTCCTCGTACGGCTTTCCCATGACGTCAGGGGTGGCGGCGGCGATGCCGCTGGCCAGGAACGCGGTGACGTTCAGCTTCTGCCACGGCTCGAGATCGGCGCGGACGGCGATGGCGATCTTGGTGTCGAATCGTATGGTCATCGGTCCCAGCTTGGCCCGGTCGCGCTCCGGAATATTGAACGCTGGAGCGGGGCGAGGGCTGCGATAATGGAGTGTGGCTGGTGGTTACGCCCCTTCGTCCCGGGACTGGGCCCAGTACTGGCGCGCGGACGCCCTGCCGGTGGAGGCGATGCACGCGCACTTCACCTCGCACGTGTACCACCGGCACAGCCACGAGAGTTACTCGTTCGGCGTGACCGAGACCGGAGCGCAGGCGTTCACCTGCCGCCATGGGCGTCACGTCAGCGGTCCGGGCATGGTGATGGCCTTCAATCCCGACGATCCGCACGACGGCCACGCGGCCGTGGATGGCGGGTTCACCTACCGGATGGTGCACATCTGGCCGGAATTCTTCGCCAGCCTGGCCGGGGTCGGCCGCCCGCTTCCGCTGTTCCGCGTGCCGGTGCTGGCCGATCCGGTGGTCGCCCGGTCGCTGCGCCGACTGCACTCGGCGCTCACCGGGCCCGCCAGCGAACTGGAGCGGTACGAGCGGCTCACCGCGGCGGCCGGGCTGCTGGTCCGGCACGCCTCCGGGCGCGTCCCGGCGGCGGGCGCGGCGCGGCCGGGGGCCGATCCGGGCCTGGCCGCGCGGATCCGCGCGCTCATCCACGACGCGGGCACCGCCGCGGACCTGACCGCAGGTGACCTGGCCGCGGCCGCCGGATGCAGCAGGTACGCGGCCTACCGGGCCTTTCACCAGGCCTACGGGCTCGCGCCCAGTGACTACCAGCGGCAGCTGCGGGTCCGCGCCGCGCGCGGGCTGCTGTCCCGCGGCGTGCCGCCGGCGGTGGCCGCGGCCGAGGCCGGGTTCGCCGACCAGGCCCACCTGACCCGCTGGTTCCGGCGCTACTACGGGATCACCCCCGGCGCTTACCGAAGCGCCGTCGGCCCGCAGGCAGGTACCGATGAGCGCTAGCGCGTGGAGCACGATCGCCAGCCTGGCCACCGCGCTGGGCACGCTGGTCCTCGCCGTGGCCACCTTCTCGGCGGTCAGGTCGTCGAACCTGATGGCCAAGATCGCTCAGGAGCAGTTCCTGGTCCAGCTGCGGCCGGTGCTGACCACCTCCCGCCGCGAGGACCCCACGCTCAAGGTCAACTTCGGCGACACGAAGTGGGTGCGGATCCCCGGCGGCGGCGCGGTCGGCGAGGTCGGTCCCGGGGACGGGTCGATGGGGCCGGACACCCCGGTCGTCTACCTGGCCATCGCGCTGCGCAACGCGGGCAACGGCATCGCGGTGCTGCACGGCTGGCGCTTCTTCCCGGACTGGCATCGCGACCAGGAGCATGCGCCGCTGGAGGAGTTCGAGCGGCAGAACCGGGACCTGTACATTCCGGTCGGCGACGTGGGGTTCTGGCAGGGGGCGTTCCGCGACACCGAGCATGCCGGGTACGACGAGGCGCGCAAGGTCATCGAGGCCCGCGAGCCGTGGACGGTGGAACTGCTCTACGGCGACCACGAGGGCGGGACAGCGGGTGGTCAGCCGGTTCACCATGCTGCCGATGAGGGACCCACCCGCCAGCTCATCCGCCAGCCCATCCGCCAGCCTCGATCCGCCGCAGCCTCATCCGCCAGCCCGGACGTTAGCCCGGACCGGGCCCCGGAGCTGGGCTGGCTGGCCACGGCCAGCCGTCACTGGAACATCGACCGTCCCGACCCGAGATGACCCCGCAGGCTCCTCACAGGAAATCCCCAGCTCGATCGGGCGGCTTCTGACCGACTTTGCAGGTTTACCTCTGGTACTGTCGCACCCTGTCCATCACAATTAGGTATCAGCCTAGGTCCGAGAGTCGCAGAATTCGTGACGTAGCGAGGCAGGTGTCGGCAGCAGGTGCGGTTGCGAGCGGCGCGGCAAGCCCGGCTCCGCGGCGGCGAGGAGTCCCGGCCCGGGGACGATAACGGCCCGCGCAAGCGGGCCCGCTGGTTCCCCCGGACGCCGGCCGCGGTCGCGATCGTCACCGCGCTGACCGTCGGCGTGGTGGTCACGGTGACCCCGGCCGAGGGCGCCGCCGGCGACATCGCCTCCAGCTTCGCGCGGGCGGTACGGCACCTGGTCTCAACCTCGCAGAACGGGCAGGACTTCGCGGGCACCCCGGCGGTCGGCGCCCTGTTCACCATGTCCAAGGGCAAGCTCGGTCGGCACTTCTGCACGGCGAGCGTGATCGGCAGCCCGCACGGCGACCTGGTCATCACCGCCGCGCACTGCGTGACCGGCACCTCCGGGATCGTCTTCGTGCCCGGCTACGACCGCGGCGCGGCCCCGTACGGGATCTGGACCGTGACCAAGATCTACGTGGACCGGTCATGGACGTCCTCCTCCAATCCGGACGACGACGTGGCCTTCCTGCGCGTGAGCCAGGCCGGCTCGATCGTGCCGATCGAGGACGTGACCGGAGCCGAAGCACTCAAGACCGGCACGCCGGCCCGGCAGCTGGTCGAGGTCATCGGCTACCCGGACTCCGGCAGCCAGCCGATCGTCTGCCGGAACTGGACCCGGGAGCCGATGTCGGAGCAGCTCGAGTTCGACTGCGGCGGCTACACCGACGGGACCAGCGGCGGGCCGTTCCTGGCCAGCGTCAACCCGCTGACCGGGCAGGGCACGGTGATCGGGGTCATCGGCGGCTACGAGCAGGGTGGCCTTACCCCGCAGGTCTCCTATTCGTCCATGTTCGGCGCGAACGTCGCGGCCCTGTACCGGCAGGCGGTGGCCGGCGGCTGATCCCCGCCGCGTAGCTAGCTGGCGGGCGGGGGCGGGACGATCTGGTCGATCTCGGCCAGCTCGGCCGCGGACGGGATCCACTCCGACGCCGTCGCGTTCGCCTTCAGCTGCTCGGGGGTCATCGCCCCCGCGATCACCGACGAGCAGCCCGGCTGGGCGGCCAGGGCGCCGATGGCCACTTCCAGGACCGTGACGCCGTGCTCCTGGGCCCAGGCGATCAGCGCCTCGACCTTGGCCAGCTTCTCCTCGGTGACGTAGCCCGCGCGGCTGGCCAGCCTGCTTCCGGCCGGAACCGGCTGGCCGCGCCGGACCTTGCCGGTCAGCAGCCCGTTGGCCAGCGGGAAGTAGGGCAGCACGCCCACGCCGAAGTGCCGGGCCGCGGGCACGACCTCGGCCTCGGCCGCACGCTCGAGCAGCGACCAGTGATTCTGGGCGGAGATGAACGGGGTGTGGCCGCCGATCGTGGCCAGGTGCGCGGCGTCGGCAAGCTGCCAGCCGGAGAAGTTCGAGTGGCCCAGGTACCGGACCTTGCCCTCGGCAACCAGCTCGTGCAGCGCCGCGATGGTCTCCTCGACCGGGGTCACCGGATCCGGCGTGTGCAGCTGGTACAGGTCGATGTAGTCGGTGCGCAACCGCCGCAGCGACTCGGTCACGGCCCGCCGGATGTAGGCCCGGCCGCCCTTGGCCCCCGCGGCCGGCCCGTAGCCCATGTCAGCGCTCTGGTGGCCGAACTTGGTGGCCAGGACGATCTGGTCCCGGCGCCGGCCGAGGATCTCGCCGAGCGCGCGCTCGGACCCGCCGCCTCCGCCGTAGGTGTCGGACGTGTCGAACAAGGTGATGCCGGCGTCGATGGCCGCGTCCACCACCGCGCGTGTCCCGTCGAGGTCCAGGCGGCCGCCGAAGTTGTTACAGCCGAGCCCGGCCACCGATACCACGAGTCCTGATTCGCCAAGCGGCCTATAGCGCATGGGCCTATTTTATGGATACCTGCCCACCTATGCCTGCGGGCGATAAGACCACCACTACGACGGAACGGACCGTAGTTATCCCCTGCCATGCGTATCTACGGCTTGCGGGCCACGAGCGCGTAGTAGTAACAGTCGCTCGGCGGGCCAGGACCTGCTCACTGGGTTCGGGGCGCCATTCCGGCGTCCAGACCAGACCGGGCGCCGCCACCTCCAGGCCGCGCACCAACGCGAGAACCTCTGCCTCTCTGCCTCTCTGCCTCTCTGCCTCTCTCCGCTTCTCTGCCTCTCTGCCTCTCTGCCTCTCTGCCTCTCTGCCTCTCTGGCCCCACAAACCCCATCCATAACTCGCCATCGAATACGTATGCGAAGATATGAATATCTACGTGGTGGATTCGGCTTTAGTGGAGTATTTGGGTAGCTATTGTTGCCCGGATCCTCCACGAAAGCCGGATCCTCCACGATCTTTTGCATGGGTGGTCGAACGATGGCGCGTGTGGCGGGAGTGGCGCGTTGTACGGGCGGAGCAGGCCAGCGCGGAGCTGGTGGGCTTGTTGGGCAGAATGGGGGGATGAGTTCTTTGGGACAGCCGGTTGGGTCGGGGCCGGGGGTTATTACGCCGGATGGGTGCGCGGTGGACTTTTATGCGCTGATGCCGGATTTCGGGGAGCCGGGCATCGTGCATGAGGCGGCGGGGGCGGGAGCGTCGATTCTCGAGCTTGGCTGCGGGGCGGGACGGGTTACCCATCCGCTGGTCGCGCTGGGACATCCGGTGGTGGCGGTCGACGAGTCGCCGGAGATGCTGGCGCATGTCCGGGGGGCCGAGACGGTGTGCGCGCGGATCCAGGATCTGGACCTCGGGCGGCGGTTCGGCGCGGTGCTGCTGGCCTCGCACCTGATCAACGCGGACGACGAGACCAGGAGCATCTTCCTGGACGCCTGCCGGCGGCACGTGGCCGACGACGGGTGCGTGATCGTCCAGCAGCACAGCCCGGAGTGGTTCGCCGCCGCGAAAGACAGCGAGGTGACCCGGGACGGCGTGATCTACCGGCTGCGCGACGTGTCCCGGCCGGCTCCGGACCTGGTCTCGGCGACCGTCGAGTACGTGGTCGGCGACCGGTGCTGGACGCAGACGTTCACCACCAAGCGGCTGGATGAGGCCGCGCTGGCCGCCGCGCTCGGTGCGGCGGGACTGCGGCTGGACCGCTACCTGACCGAGGACTGCGGCTGGTTCCGCGCGGTCCCGGTGGCCACGGCCTGAGCGATGCGCGCAGCTGATTCCGCGCGGTCCCGACGGCTGCCGAGGGCTGAGCAGCGCTCGCCGCCGGGTCTTGCGGCGGAACGAGTAGCGCCAGCCCCCCGCTCTGGCGAGGGCAACGGGCAGCGCGAGCCGTCGGGTCTGGCGGCGGAACGAGTAGCGCTAGCCGCCGCTCTTGCGGCGGAACGAGCGGCGGCTGACGGCGGGGCCGTGCGAGCCGTGTACCCGGCCGGTGTCCTTCGCGCCTTCGGCGCTGGCGTGGGCGTCGCGCTTACGGTCGAGCGCCTCGCGGAACCTGCGCTTCAGGTCGTCGAGGTCGGATTCGGTGTCCTCGGTCTTTCCCTCGGGTCCGGGCGGCGCGTCATCCTGATGCGCGGCCTCGGCTCCGGATTGCTCGACAGCCATGCGGACCTCCCTGGGCGTGAGACGTACCTACCACCATACTGGCGCTATGACCCGAGCGACCGGGAGGCGGCCGGCGCCCACGTCGGCCGACAGCGTCGATGGAGCACACGGCCGCGCCGAGCTGTTGCGGGATGCCGACCGGCGGGCGGCGTGGATGCTGCTGGTCGACGGCGTCCCGCAGTCGCACGTCGACCTGGACGACCCCGGCTACCTGGATTTCGAGTACGTCCGGCGGCTGGGGCACGTGATCGACACCGCCGCGCCGGCGGCTCAGCCGCTGCGGGTGCTGCACCTGGGCGCCGGGGCGCTGACCCTGGCCCGGTACGTGACGGCGACCCGGCCGGGCTCGACACAGCTGGCCGTCGAGGTCGACGCCGCGCTGGTGGACCTGGTCCGGCGCAGGCTGCCGCTGCGCGGGGTCCGGGTCCGGATCGGGGACGCCCGGGCGGTGCTCGAGCGGCTGCGGGCCGGCTCGTTCGACGTGGTGATCGCGGACGTGTTCGCCGGGGGGCGGACCCCGGCCCATCTGACCTCGGTCGAGTTCATGACGGCCGTTCGGCGTGTCATGCGCGGCGGCGGGGTATTCGCCGCCAACGTGGCCGACGGGGCGCCGCTGGCCCACGCCCGGGTGCAGGTCGCGACGGCGCGAGCGGTCTTCCCGCAGGTGGCGCTCATCGCCGATGCGGCGGTGCTGCGCGGCCGGAGGTTCGGGAACCTGGTCCTGGTGGCGAGCCCGGAGCCGCTGCCGATCCGGCGCGCTGACCCGGCTGACGGCCGCGGATCCGATGCCGGGCCGGGTGTTGTACGACGAGGACCTGACCCGGTTCGCGGCCGGGGCCAAGCCGGTCACCGACGCGAACGCGAGCCCCTCCCCCGAGCCGCCGGCCGACGCCTTCGCGGTGTTAGCGGCGGCGCGCGCGCGGCGATGCCTTCGCGGTGTTAGCGGCGGCGCGGGTGCGCGTGGCCGCCGGCGGCCGGGGCGGGTCTCGCGCTTGGCCCGGACCCGCACCGAGACCTGGATCGGGCTGCCCTCGAAGCCGAACTCCTCGCGCAGCCGCCGCTCGACGAACCGCCGGTAGGCGGCCTCGAGGAACCCCGAGGCGAACAGGACGAAGTGCGGCGGCCGGATCCCGGCCTGGGTGGCGAACAGGATCTTGGGCTGCCGGCCGCCGCGCACCGGCGGCGGGGTCGAGGCCACCAGGCCGGTCAGCCAGGCGTTGAGCCTGCCGGTCGGGACCCGAGTCTCCCAGCCGGCCAGCGCCTTCTCCAGCGCGGGCACCAGCCGGTCGGTGTGCCGTCCGGTGGCGGCGGAGATGTTGACCCGCGGCGCCCAGCGGGCGGTGTGCAGCTGCCGGTCGATCTCCCGCTCCAGGTAATGCTGCCGCTCCTCGTCGACCAGGTCCCACTTGTTGTACGCGATGACCAGGGCCCGGCCGGCCTCGATGACCATCGAGACGATCCGCAGGTCCTGCTCGGTGAGCGGCTCGCTCGCGTCGACGAGGACCACGGCCACCTCGGCCCGGTCCAGCGCCCCGGCGGTGCGCAGCGCCGCGTAGTAGTCCGCGCCCTGGTTCTCGCGGAACCGGCGCCTGATGCCGGCCGTGTCCACGAAGCGCCACGTCGTGCCGCCCAGCTCGATGAGCTCGTCGACCGGATCCCGGGTCGTGCCCGCCACTGGGTCGACGAGCGAGCGCTCATGCCCGGCCAGCTTGTTGAGCAGGCTGGACTTGCCGACGTTCGGGCGGCCCAGGAGCGCGACGCGGCGCGGACCGCCTTCGTCCTCGTCGGCTTCCTTCGGCGCGTCGGGCAGCGCGTCGAGGATCACGTCGAGCAGGTCGCCGCTCCCCCGCCCGTGCAGCGCGCTGACCGGCACCGGCTCACCGAGCCCCAGCGACCACAGCGCCGCGACCTCCGGCTCGGCGTTGGTGTCGTCGACCTTGTTGGCCGCGACCACGACCGGCTTACCGGACCGGCGCAGCACGGCGGCCACCGTAGCGTCGGCGTCGGTGACGCCGACGGTGGCGTCGACTACGAACAAGACCGCGTCCGCGGCGTCCACCGCCACCCGGGCCTGGCCGGCGACCCGCGCGGCCAGGCTCTCGGCGCCCTCGATCGAGGGCTCCCAGCCGCCGGTGTCCACCAGGGTGAAGGCCCGGCCACGCCAGAGGGCGTCGTAGGCGACCCGGTCCCTGGTCACCCCCGGGACATCTTCCACGACCGCCTGCCGGCTGCCTAGGATGCGGTTGACCAGCGTGGACTTGCCCACGTTGGGCCGGCCCACGACGGCCACCACGGGCACGGAAACGGGCACGGGAGTGGAAAAAGTCTCGCTCGTCATCGGTGTCTGCTCTTTGCTATCGGGTTTGCTGGCGCGGGTGCGGCACGCCGCCGCGCTCATGGGCCAGCCGGACGATGATGTCGATCACCTGGTCCAGGTCCAGCTGGGTGGAATCGATCTCCACCGCGTCGTCGGCCTTACCGCTCTGCGCGGCGTCCAGGCGATCGCGGCGGTCCTGCTCGACCTGGGTGGAGGCGGCCGACCGGCTGATCTCGGCGGCCCGGCGGTCGGCCCGGGCGGCGCTGTTGGCGGTGAGGAACACCTTGACCGGAGCATCGGGCGCGACCACGGTGCCGATGTCGCGTCCTTCGGCCACGATCCCGTCCGCCTTGGCGATGATGTCCCGCTGCTGCGCGATCAGGTGCGCACGGACCCGCGGCACCGCGGCGACGGCGCTGACCGCGCTGGTCACCTCGAGGGTCCTGATCGCCGCGGACACGTCGGCACCGTCGACCCGGGTCCACGGCGCGCGCGGGTCGGTGCCGACCTCGATGACCGGTTCGGCGGCCAACTCGCCGACCAGGCCGGCGTCGCTGACGGCTACGCCCCGCTCGAGCAGCCACCAGGTCAGGGCCCGGTACATGGACCCGGTGTCCAGGTACCGCACGCCCAGGGCAATCGCCGCGCCCCGGGAGGCGCTGGACTTGCCCGCGCCCGAGGGTCCGTCGACCGCCACGACGAGCCTGGCTTGCTCGCGGGGGGGCTTGGGGGGGTCGCCCCCCCGGGCTACACTGCCCGTGTCGCTCTCCTCGCCGGTGCCGCCGTCCAGGTCCGCCGAAATCTTCACTCGTGCGATGCTACCGGCGGACGGGGGGTGGAGGAACGGGTCGATGCTACCGGCGGACGGGGGTGGAGGACCGGGTCGATGCTACCGGCGGACGGGACCTGGAGGAACGGTCGATGCTACCGGCGGACGGGACCTGGAGGAACGAGTCCGTGCCGGTAGGCGTAGCCCACCGCCTGCGCCCGGTCGCGGGCGCCGATCTTGGGCAGCATGTGGTTGACGTGCCATGTCTGAGATTTGCCCCGGCGGGGGGTCTGGGGGGCGTCCCCCCGGGCAAGCACTGCGAGTGCCACGCCTGCCGGGTGCGGGATCGATCCTGGCTAGCCAGCTCCGCTATCAGCTGACCCTGCTGGGCCGTAATCCCCGCGCCATCGCGGCCGGACTGATCCTGCCCGCCGCGCTGCTCGCCCTCGAGCGGGGCAGCGCCCAGCACATCACGATGGCGCAGGCGGCGCCGAAGATCGCCGGGCCGGTTCGCTCTAGCGGCGGACCGGCCAGCCGCCTGCCTCCAGGGCATCGAGCAGCACGCCCGCCTCGGCGGGGCGCACGGAAAGCTCCGCGACGCCGACCGGGAGGCCGGGTGAGTGCTCGATCCGCACGTCCTCGATGTTGACGCCGGCCGCGCCGGCCGCCTCGAACAGCCGGGCCAGCTCGCCGGGCTGGTCGGGGATGACCACCTGGACGACGGCGAACTCGCGGGGCGCGCCGCCGTGCTTGCCCGGGATCCGGGCCACGCCCGCCTGGCCGCGGTAGAGCAGCGCCGCGACGGTCTTGTCCGAGTCGTCGTCCTCGGCCAGCACGCGCGCGGCCTCGGCCAGGTCGGCGGCCACCGCGGCGAGCACCTCGGCTACGGGAGCGGCGTTGCCCGACAGGATCTGAGTCCACAGCGCGGTGTCGCCGGCCGCGATCCGGGTCACGTCGCGCAGCCCCTGCCCGGCCAGGTCCAGGGCCTCGCCCGGCGCCTCCTCCAGGCGAGCGGCCATGGCCGCGGCGACCAGGTGCGGGGCGTGCGAGATGAGCGCGACCCAGCGGTCGTGCGCGGCCGGGTCGGTGCGGACCGGGACCGCGCCGCACGTCCGGACCAGGTCGGTGACGGCCTGGATGGCCGCCTCCGAGGTCTCCGGCAGCGGGCACAGGGCCCAGGTGCGGCCGAGGAACAGGTCGGCGCGGGCCGCGGCCGGGCCGTGCTTCTCCCGCCCGGCCAGCGGGTGGCCGGGGACGTAGCGGGTCAGGTCGCAGCCCTGGTTCCTGGCGTCGGCCACGGGGAGCTGTTTCACGCTGGCCACATCGGTGTAGGAGTGCGCCAGGTTTCTGGTTTGCGCTTCCGCGAGGGTGGCGGCCACGGCGGCCGGGGGGACGGCGATGACGGCGACGTCGGCCGGGTCGTTCGTTGCGTCGGGCAGCAGTTCCCCGGCACCGAGGTCAGCGGCGAGCCGGGCGGCGGCGGGGTCCGAATCGGTCAACCAGACCGTTGATCCACGCTCGCGCAAGGCCAGGGCGATCGAGGTGCCGATCAGGCCGGTGCCGATGACGGCGATTTTCACTGGGCGATTTTCACTGGGCGATGTCCAGCCGGAGGGCAGCGGCGCCCCGCAGGTAGACGTGCTGGATCGCGGACCGGGGGCGGTCGGTCTCGACGTGCGCCAGCAGCCGGACGACGCGGGGCATGGCTCCGGGCACGGCGATCTCCGAGGCGCAGACCAGCGGCACGTCGTGGAAGCCGATCTTGCGCGCGGCCAGCGCGGGGAACTCGGCGGTCAGGTCCGGCGTCGCGGTGAACAGCACGCTGATCACATCGTCGGTGGAGAGCTCGTTGCGCGTCATGACCTCCGTAACGAGCTCGGCCGTGCCCTCGAGTATCGCGTCGCGGTCGTCGGTGTCGACCTGCACCGCGCCGCGTACCGCCCTGACCGTCATCCTGGGTTCTCCCTCCTCGGGGACACGTTACAGCCCCACGGCGGCGTAGAGCTCGCCGATTTCCCTGGTCGTCAGGTCGCGCGAGACGCCCGGCTTGAGGTTGCCGAGCCGGATCGGGCCCACGTCGGTGCGGACCAGGCGGGTCACCGGGTGCCCGGTGGCGGCCAGCATCCGGCGCACGATGTGCTTGCGTCCCTCGTGCAGGGTGATCTCGACCAGCGCGCGGTTACCGGACCGGTCCACGACCCGGAACTTGTCCGCGGCGGCCACGCCGTCGTCCAGCTCGACGCCGGTCTGGAGGCGCCGGGCGAGGTCCTTCGGCACCGGGCCGGTGACCTCGGCCAGGTAGGTCTTGGCCACCTCGAAGCTGGGGTGGGCCAGCCGGTGCGCGAGCTCGCCGTCGTTGGTGAGCAGCATCAGGCCCTCGGTGTCGTAGTCGAGGCGGCCGATGTGGAACAGGCGCTCGGACCGGTCGCCGAGGTAGTCGGTCACGGTCTTGCGGCCGCGGGGGTCCGACATGGCGGTCAGCACCTTGGGCGGCTTGTTGAAGGCCAGGTAGACCAGGCCGGGCTTGGCCGGGATGCGCTTCCCGTCGACCCTGATCACCTGGTGGTCGGGGTCGACCCGCGCGCCGAACCGGCGGACCGTCTGCCCGTCGATCTCGACCCGGCCCGCGCCGATCATCTCCTCGCAGTGCCTACGGCTGCCGATCCCCGCCTCGGCCAGGACCTTCTGCAGCCGGACGCCGCCGGGAACGTCGGTCAGGCTGTCGCGGTCCTCGCCGTCTGGGTAGCCGAAATCGTCGTCTTCGTCGTCATCGGTCGGGCGTTCTCATTCTCGATGTCCTCGATGTCCTCAGGCAGGAACGGCGCGAGGTCGGGCAGGTCCTCCAGGCTGGCCAGGCCGAGCCGCTCCAGGAAGTATCCGGTGGTGCGGTACAAGATGGCGCCGGTCTCGGCGTCGGTGCCGGTCTCCTCGACCAGCCCGCGCAGCACCAGGGTCCGCATCACGCTGTCGCAGTTGACCCCGCGGACGGCCGACACCCGGGCCCGGCTGACCGGCTGGCGGTAGGCCACCACGGCGAGGGTCTCCAGGGCGGCCTGGGTGAGGCGGACCTCCTGGCCGTCGCTGACGAACCGCTCGACCAGCGGCGCGCAGTCCTCACGGGTGTAGAACCGCCAGCCGCCGGCGATCTCGCGCAGGTCAAAGCCGCGGCCCCCGGTTTGGTATTCCTCGGCCAGGTCGTGCAGCACGGCCGCAACCTCGTTCCTGGGCCGTTCGAGCACCTGGGCCAGGACGACCACCGGCACCGGCTCGTCCGCGACCAGCAGGATCGCTTCCAGGCTGGCGCGCAGGCCTGGGCCCTGGATTTCTTGGGTGTCTTCTGGTTCCGCGCTCATATGTCTTCGTCGTCGCTTTCCGTCAGCTCATTGACGCTATCAGCAGCATCCTGGTGGCCGGTCCACGTCACGTACAGCTCGCCGAGCGGGGTGACCTGCTCGAAGGACACCGCGTCCTCCCGGTACAGCTCGAGCAGGGCCAGGAACGACGCGACGACCTCGTAGCTGCCCTGGGCGTTCGCGGTGAGCTGGCGGAAGCTGGCGCGGCCCAGTTCTTTGAGCATCGCCGTGAGCATCCGCGCCTGGTCCTTGACGCTGATCACCGGGGAGTGGATGTGCTCGGTCGAGACCTTCGGCGGCGGCTTGGGCGCGAGCGCCAGCGCGGCGAGCCGGGCGAATTCGGCGGCGCCGAGACCGAGGAGCACCTCGGGGAGGAGTTCGGCGAAGCGCGGCTCGAGC
This sequence comes from uncultured Actinomycetes bacterium, assembly GCA_963849595.1. GTDB lineage: Bacteria > Actinomycetota > Actinomycetes > Streptosporangiales > Streptosporangiaceae > Palsa-504. Next base: position 1,875 of record CAWKIB010000018.1, on the reverse strand, counting down.
GGGACCCGGCGCGGGAAGCGGCGGGCGGCGGCGGTCATCCGGGCGGCGAACACGCCCGCCACTTCCTTGTACGCCCGGTACTGCAGCAGCCGGGCGAAGAGCAGGTCCCGGGCCTCGAGCAGGGCCAGGTCCTCCTCGTCCTCCACCTCGCCACTCGGGAGGAGGCGGGCGGCCTTCAGGTCGAGCAAGGTGGCCGCGACGACCAGGAAGTAGCTGACCTGGTCCAGATCCCAGCCGTCGGAACGCTCCGAGATGTAGGCGATGAACTCGTCGGTGACCTGGGACAGGGCGACTTCGGTGATGTCCAGCTTGTGCTTGGAGATCAGCGCGAGCAGCAGGTCGAACGGGCCCTCGAACACGTCCAGGTGGACCTCGAAGCCGGGCGTGCTGGACGGGGCCTGCTGCTCTGCTGCCTTCGTCCACCGTGTCGTCCACGTTCACAGTCATGACGGTAGCGCGGTCCCGGCGCGTTGCCGTGCCGATCGGTGGTTAGCCGGCTTCTTCGGCGGTCCCGCTGGCGGCGGCGTCGACGCTGGCCTCGCTGGCGGTGTTCGCGGCCTGGTTGGCGGCGACGATGCGCCGGGCCAGCAGGCTGTCCTTGCCCCGCGCGTCCAGGTCGGCGAGCAGCACGGCGATCGCCTCCCGGACGATCCGGCCGCGGTCGGCGGCGGCGCCGTAACGCAGCAGGGCGAGCCGGGCACGTTCCAGGTCAAGCAGTTCCTCGGCGGACAGGTAGACGGTGATCTTCTGGGTGTGCTTCTCCCGGCCGCTGGCCAGGCGCAGGTCGCCGCCGTCCGGACCGGGAGTAGAGGGTCGCAAGAGTTCCGCGACCCCGGGCAGGCTTACCCTCCGTGATCGACCCCTGCCTGCCGCCACCGCTCCAGTACCTCCTTGGCCAGCTCCCGGTAGGAATTCGCCCCCATAGACCCGGAATCGAAGCTGGTAATAGGCTCTCCAGCCACCGTAGCGTCCGGGAACCTCACCGTGCGGTTGATTACAGTATGAAAAACCTGGTCGCCGAAACCATTGACCATGCTGGCCAGGACCTCGCGGGTATGAAGTGTCCGGGAGTCGTACATGGTGGCCAGAAGGCCATCAATTGTTAGCTTGGTGTTCAGGCGGCGCGAAACTTTGTCGATGGTCTCCATCAGCAGGGCCACGCCGCGCATCGCGAAGTACTCGCACTCCAGCGGGATGACCACGCCGTCCGCGGCGGCGAGCGCGTTGATGGTCAGCAGGCCCAGGGACGGCTGGCAGTCGATCATGATCACGTCGTAGTCCGGCAGCAGCGGCTCGAGCACCCCGCCGAGCACGTACTCCCGGCCGACCTCGTGGACGAGCTGGACCTCGGCGCCGGACAGGTCGATGTTGCTCGGCAGCAGGTCCATGCCGTTGACGCCGGTCTTGTACAGCACGTCGTGCGCGGTGACGTCGCGCTCCATGAGCAGGTTGTAGACGGTGTTGTCGATGTCGTGCGGCTGGATGCCGAGCCCGACCGAGAGCGCGCCCTGCGGGTCGAAGTCGACCAGGAGGACCCGGCGCCCCACCTCGGCCAGGGCGGCGCCGAGGTTGATCGTGGTGGTGGTCTTGCCGACGCCACCCTTCTGGTTACAGACGGCCACCGTGCGAGCGGGACCGTGCTCCATCAGCGGCTCTGGGTCGGGGAAGCGCGAGAACGGCCTCCCGGTCGGACCCAGCGCTCCTGCCTGGGGCTCTGTCATACGCGATGCTGCCACAAGCACTAACCTCCTGGGCTATGGCCGCGACGTTGCCCACGGAACCTGGGTACGGACTCTAGGGCTTAGGCCTGGTGCCGGCAAGCAGGCGCGCCGTTTAGGCCTGATATCCCCTGCGTTATTTGGCTTGCGCACTCCT
>CAWKIB010000017.1:0-21593 GCA_963849595.1 uncultured Actinomycetes bacterium | reverse complement strand
GCGCAGCGGCTGGGCCTCAGCGGAGCCAGCTCGCGGCCTGAGGTTGCCGACAACGGCGCTGATCAGCGAGAGTGGCGACGTGGACAGTCAGCAATGGGATGAACGCTATTCGGCGGCCGGGTTCGTGTGGGCCACCGGGCCGAATCAGTTCGTCGCGGCCGAACTGGCCGGCCTGCCGCCCGGCCGCGCGATCGACCTGGCCGCGGGCGAGGGCCGCAACACCGTCTGGCTGGCCGAGCGCGGCTGGCGGGTGACCGCCGTGGACTTCTCCCGGGTCGGGCTGGACAAGGGCCGCGCGCTGAGCGCGGCCCGCGGCGTGACCGAGGAGCGGGTCGACTGGATCCTCGCCGATCTGTGCGACTACCAGCCTGAACCCGGCGCCTACGACCTCGCGCTCATCGCCTACCTCCAGGTCAGCCCGAAGGTGCGGGCCACCGTGCTGGCCCGGGCCGCCGCCGCGCTGGCCCCGGGCGGCACGGCGTTCATCGTGGCCCACGACCTGGCCAACCTCAGCGAGGGCACGGGCGGGCCGCAGGACCCGGAGGTCCTGTACACCCCCGAGGCCGTCCGCGCGGAGCTGCCGGGGCTGCGCATCCTGCGGGCCGAGCGGGTGCGCCGCACCGTGGCGCGCGAGGACGGCCCGGCGACCGCCGTCGACACCCTGGTCTACGCGGTCCGGGAAACCTGAGCCGTCAGGCGATCTTGCGCGCGCCGGGGCCGGGCACCGGAGTGACCTCGCGGGCTGAGCCGAGCACGTGCCCGGCCCGGCAGGCCAACTGCAGCTGGACCGGCTCCCCGCAGTCACGGTGCTCGAGCAGGACCTGCGGGCCCGCCGCGCCGAGCGCGTGCCGGTCGCCCCATTCCATCAGCGCCACCAGCACCGGATACAGGTCCAGGCCCTTCTCGGTGAGCCGGTACTCGTACCGGACGCGCTGACCGCTTTCCTGGTAGGGGACCTTGCGCAGCAGGCCCTCCCCGACCAGGCGGCCCAGCCGGTCGCTGAGCACCTGCCGGGGCATCTCGGTGCGGCGCTGCATGTCCGCGAAACGGCGGACGCCGTTGAAGGCCTCGCGGAGCACGAGGAACGTCGGGCGCTCCCCGATGAGCCCCACGGTCGCGCCGATGGCGCAGTTGGCCGAGTCATAGTCCAGGATCCAGGCACGTCCCATACCGCCATGCTAAATCTATTTGACAGACTCAGCAATCTCGGGCGATGCTGAGTTCGTGAACCGAACCCAGGCATCCGGGTCGGGCTGGGCCTACGGCCGCGCCGCCGTGGCGATCCGGCAGGTGCATCCGGAGCAGGACCTGCCCGCGCTCAGCAACTTCTTCGCCGGGCTCTCCACGCACAGCCGCTACCTGCGCTTCTTCGGCCCCGTCACGCCGGGCGCGGCCCTGCTCCGGACGCTGGCCGGCTGTGCCGATAACGTCGACGCCCTGGTCGCGGTCCGGGGCAGCGTCATCGTGGGGCACGCCATGGCCGTGGACCGGCTCGAGCCCAAGGACCCCCGGGGCACCCGGGTGACCGACATCGGCGTGGTGGTGGACGACGCCTGGCAGGGCCGCGGCGTCGGCGCGGCGCTGATGCGCGCGATCGTCACCGGGGCCCAGGCCCGGGGCGTGGCCGTGCTGGAGATGGACGTGCTGGACGGCAACCGCCAGGTCCTGGCCATGGTCACCGGGCACTGGCCCGCGGCACGGGTCGAGCGCACCCCGGACGGGATGGCCATCCGGGTCAGGTTGCCGCAGGCCAGCGTGACCCCGGCCGCGGTCACGTCGTACCTGGCCCTCGGGTAGGACCGCAGGGTTGGCGTCAACCGCGGAATCCGGGGTAGTCGGACGCCACGGTAAGACGATCACCCTAAGGCGGCAGCGACATGTGGCACGTGCTCGAACACCGTGAGATGAAGCGCCTGGCCCGCGGGCGGGCGGCGGCCCGGTACGGACCGCGGCCGCAGCCCGCCCGGCCGGCCGGGATCGACCTGCTCCCGCAGATCAGGCACATCGTGGTGCTGATGATGGAAAACCACTCCTACGACAACTACCTCGGAATGCTGCCCGGCCGGGGCGAGGGCTTCCCGCTGGCGCCCGACGGCCGGCCTGACGTGTTCAACGACACGGCCGACGGCGAGGCCGTCCGCGCCTTCCCGCTGCCGTCCACGGTCCAGCACCAGGGCGTGCCGTGCCAGAGCTGGCACGCGACCCACCAGCAGTGGGGTGAGGGCAAGTGCGACGGGTTCGTGACCAGCGCGCAGGAGGTGCAGGCCGCGGCCCGGGCCGGCACCGCCGCGGACCCCGTCGATACCGCGCCGGAAACGGCCACGGTCGGCCTGGGCTACTGGTCCGAACGCGACCTGCCGTTCTACTACGGGCTGGCCCGGACGTTCCCGCTGGCCGACCACTGGTTCAGCTCGTGCCTGGGCCCGACCTTCCCCAACCGCCGGTTCCTGATCGCGGGCACGGCACACGGCCTGATCGACGACTCGCCTTACGACCTGCTCGACTATCCGCCGGCCGGGACCATCTTCGACCTGCTGACCGAGCACGGTATCTCGTGGGCCAACTACCACCCGATGGCCAGCGAGCAGCCCCGGTGGCGGCACTACGCCCGGCACAGCCGCAAGATGACCAGGCGCCGCCTGCGCTCCGCGGCCCGGGCGGTGCCCGCGGTGTCCCAGGGCGTGCAGAAGGACATCCAGTTCACCGCGGACGTCTTCCCGCTCGGGATCGGCCGGTACATGCAGCACGTCCACGGCCTGGACCAGTTCTTCGCCGACGCCGCCCGCGGCACGCTGCCGGCGGTCAGCATCGTGGACCCGGACTTCGAGGCCTACTCGGAGGAGAACCCGCAGGACATCAGGAAGGGCGAGAGCTTCGCCGCGGAGGTGATCAACCAGGTCATGCACGGCGCCGGCTGGCCGCACACCGTGCTGATCTGGGTCTATGACGAGCACGGCGGGTACTACGACCACGTGCCGCCGCCGCCCGCGATCCCGCCCGACGACGTCGAGGGGCGCAGCGCCATCGGCAGCCCGAACGTGCTGACCAGCTGCCTGCGGGTGGTTGCCCCCGGCCTGGTCCAGAGCAAGGAGAACCTGAACCAGGGGCCGCAGCGGTACGACCGGTACGGGTTCCGGGTCCCGGCCGTGATCGTGTCGCCGTATGCGCGGCCCGGCTACGTCAGCTCGCAGACCTTCGACCACACCTCGGTGCTCAAGCTGGTCGAGCAGAAGTGGAACCTGCCCGCGTTGACCGCGCGGGACGCCGCGGCCCGGGCGCCGCTCGACGCGCTCGACCTGACCGGCGAGCCCGCGTTCCTCGAGCCCCCGGTGCTGCCCGAGCCCAGCCTCCGCTGGGGTACGTGGCAGGCCTAAAGCCTGGACGCCGGCCGCGACCAGGTTTCGCAAAAATTGGGCCGAACGGAACGTGGTTCATCGGCATCTTCAATACCGACACGGCATCCCGGCGGACGTTCCGCCTAGTGCTGACCGAAGCCCCAGTTCAGCACCTTGGTCGCGACCGGCCCGGTGTCGGAGATGTCGTCGCCGGGAGTGCCCAGCGTCACCCCGATCAGGGTCAGGCCGCCCCGGGTCGCCTCGAATAGCAGGCAGTTCCCCGCCGCCTTGGTGTCACCGGTCTTGATCCCGATCGCTCCCGCGTACTTCCCGATCAGCGGATCGGTGTTCTGCCACTTGTACGCGTGGTGCCCGTTCCCGGCCGGCAGCGAGTAGCTGGCCTGCCCGACGATGTTCTTGAACACCCCGTACCTCATCGCGTGCCGCCCCAGCGTGATCAGGTTGGCCGGCGTCGACCAGGTGGAGTGCTCGGTCGGCCACGGCAGCCCGTCGAAGTTCGAGAAGTGGGTGTCGGTCAGCCCCATCTGCCGGGCCTCGGCGTTCATCTTGGCGATGAACGCGTCCAGCCCCGGCCCGTACGCCATGGCCAGCGTGTACGCCGCGTCGCAGCCCGACGGCAGCAGCATCGCCTCGAGCAGTTCCCTGGCCGTCAGCTTGTCCCCCGGGATCAGCCCCGCCGTACTCGGCTGATCCTGTTTCTTCAGGTACCCGATCACCGACTTCGGCACCGTGATCACCTGGTTCAGGTTTCCCGCCCGGATCACCACCAGCGCCGTCATGACCTTCACGATGCTGCCGATCGGCCGCTCGGTATCCAGGCCCTCGCTCCACAGGATCTGCCCGGTCGCCGCGTTGGCCAGCGCCCCGGCCTTGATCCGGATCCCGGTCGGCCCGGAACCGGCCGCGGTCCCGCCGGAAACGGCCGCGGTGTTCGGCGCCATCGTGCTGGCCGAGACCGGGCCGGCCACCACGCCCGCCATCGCCAGGCTCGCCAGGATGATCAGCAGCGCCCGGATTGCGTTCGGAATCGACGGCCTCGGCACGGGGACCTACTCTAGGGCGGTCCCGCGCCCCTAGCCCCGCACTTGACCAGCTTCGCGGCGAATCTGCAGGTAACCCTCAGTCAGGTGGCGGCCAGCGCGTGCGCTGGCTTGGGTCGCCGGGCTGTCACAGCGCGCCGGGCTGTTCGGTCTGTGAGGTCGTAACAGCTCTCACGGTAAGGAGATCACCATGGACGCCCGTTTCGGCTACTACGACAACCCCGCTGCGGCGAAGTTCACCAAGTACCTCGTCTCGGCGGGCAAGGTCGTGTCGGACTCGGCGCTGCCGGCCGCAACCCAGCAGCTGGTGGAGATCCGGGCCAGCCAGATCAACGGCTGCGCCGTCTGCACCGACATGCACACCAAGGACGCCGCGCACGCCGGGGAAACCTCCGTGCGCCTCAACCTGGTCGCGGCCTGGCAGGAGGCGACGGTCTTCACCGAGGCCGAGCGGGCCGCCCTGGAACTGGCCGAACAGGGCACCCGGATCGCCGACGCCGCCGGCGGCGTCACCGACGAGGCCTGGGCGAACGCGGCCAAGCACTACGACGACGACCAGCTCGCCGCGCTGGTGTCCCTCATCGCCCTCATCAACACCTGGAACCGCATGAACGTCATCACCCAGCAGCCCGCCGGCGACTACCAGCCCGGCCAGTTCGGGTAAGCCGCAACCCCACTGCGGGGCCACGGCCCGCGCCGTCTCGTCGAGCTGAGGCAGACCGTGTATATCGGCGCCCGCGGCGCGGCGCGCGGCCGGTCGGAGGCCGAGGAGCTGAGGCGGATCACAGTAAGGTAAGGGCAGTTTCGCCAGGAGGCTGGCAGGCCGCATGAAACGCCGCAGGATAAGGAGTCCGCCATGCGCCGACTGATCCGGCGGCTCGCGCGCACCGAGACAGTAGCCGTGCTGGTCGTCGCGTGGCTGGCTGGCGCGCTCGGGCTGGGGCTGGCCACAAGCGCGGGCGCGGTGCCGACGGTAGCGCTGATGGCGCTGGGGCCGCTGCTTGGCGGCCTGCTCCTGCTGATCAGGCACAACCTCGACCTGGCCAGCCGGATCGGCAACCTGGCCAGCCAATCCGAGCGCACGCTCGACACCGTGCGGCGCCTCGGAGCGCGCGTCGAGAAAGAGGTCAAGACAGAGATCAAGCAGACATTCCGCCAGCTGGAAGCGTTGCAGAACCTGAGCGCCGTACTGCCGGCCAACGACGTGCTGCCCGCCACCCGGGGCTGGGCAGCGTCGCCAGACCTGCTCATGGTGCTGGTCGACCTGGTTATCACCGAACGGCCGTCGCTCGTCGTGGAATGCGGCAGCGGCGCGTCCACGCTGTGGCTCGCACTAGCGATGCGGCGATTCGAGATCGACGGCCGGATCATCGCGCTCGATCACGACCCGGTTTTCGCCGCCAAGACCCGCGACCTCCTGGCCAGGCATAACGTCCGCGATCTCGCCGAGGTACGGGACGCCCCGCTGGAGAGTTTCAGCCTTGATGGCGAGACCTACTCGTGGTACGCGAGGCGGGCCTGGGAGGACCTGAAGGGGATCGATCTCCTCTTCGTTGACGGGCCGCCCGCGACCACCGGCCACCAGGCCCGCTATCCGGCGCTGCCGTTGCTGAGCGGGTTGCTGAGCCCGGTTGCCACCGCATGTCCTGGACGACCTCGTCGTGCCGGACATGCAGAAAGTACTGCGGCTCTGGCTTGACGCGTATCCCGATTTCGGCTCCGAGATCCTCCCGCTGGAGAAACAGGCCGCGGTGCTGCGCAGGAGCTAGCCGCGAGAACTGGTTCCGGTCTATCCGGCAGGAGGATTAGGTACGCGGGCCAGGGCGAAGAACTCGGCGCGGGAGCGCGGGTCGGTGCGCAGTGTGCCAAGCAGGGCGGAGGTGACTGTTGTGGCGCCGAGGGCGCGGACGCCGCGCTGGGTCATGCAGGTGTGCTCGGCCTCCATCACCACGCCGACACCCCGGGGGTGAAGGTTCGCGTCGAGGCACTTGGCGACCTGCATGGTCAGCCGCTCCTGGGTCTGCGGCCGGGCGGCGAAGTGCTCCACCAGGCGGGCCAGTTTGGACAGCCCGAGGATGCGCTCCCCGGGCAGGTAGCCGACGTGCGCGACACCGGAGAAGAGCAGCATGTGATGCTCGCAGAGAGTCCGGAACGGGATGGCGCGGGCCAGCACCAGCTCGTCATAGCCCTCGTCGTTCCGGAAGGTGGTGAGCCGGAACGGCTGCGCGGCAAGCAACTCTGCGTAGGCGTGGGCCATCCGGGCAGGCGTGGCTCGCCGTTCCTCGCGGTCGAGGTCGATCCCGAGCGCGGCGAGGAAGTCCGCGGCGGCCCGCTCCGCGGCGTCCAGATCGACGACGCGCTGCCCCCCGTCCACGTCCGTAGCCAGGTGCGCCCCGTTCACGTCGATGGGGGGCTGCACCCCGTCCTGGTCCACGGCCTGACGTACGGTTGGGTCCAAGGCCGGGCTCTCGTGAGCTTCCAGCAGCGCCGAACGCGGCCGTGTGCCGTTGGCTGAACTTGGCTTCGGCGGAACTGGCGTCCGGTCGGCGCCGTCGGGGATTGGCTGGTGGGTCATAGTGCTCCCGTTGACGTCATGGCCTGGCTGCCGGGATGGCGACGCGGCAGTGCCCGGGTTCCGGTTCAAGGACCGGGTTCAGTCCGTCGGCGCCGCGCCCGCGACCGGGCCCCGGATCAGCCCGAGGTTCATTTCGTCCAGACAGCTCAGCGAGGCCAGGTCTGCCTCGTTCTGCGACAAGCTCGCTCATGTAGTCTATCGCTAGCAAAAGCTCGCGAAAGAGGACCAGGCTTATGACTGTTCTGGTCGGCCGCCGCGAATCGTTCAATGCCGCGCACCAGCTGTGCGACCCGGGCCTGTCCGATGACGAGAACCGGCGCCTGTTCGGGAAATGCGCGAATCTGCACGGGCACAACTACGTCCTGGAGGTGATCGTGGCCGGCGAGATCGATCAGGCCACCGGTTACGTCCTGGACCTGAAGATACTGTCGGACGTCATCAACAGGCTGGTCATTCACGACGTGGATCACCGCAACCTGAACACCGACGTCCCTTGGCTCAAGGGGCGCATCCCGACCACGGAAAACCTGGCCCTGGCCTTCTGGGAACGGCTTCAGCCCGAGCTTCCCGACGGGCTGCTGCGGTCGGTCCGGGTCTGGGAGACCGACAAGAACTGGGCTGAAGTCGGTGACCAGGCCTGAGGCTCCGGCCGGTGCGGGCCGGGAACTGCGCCGCCGCTATACAGCCGCGGACCTAGGCGTGTTCACCTGCGATGAGGCGAGCCGGTTTGTCCCGCAGGGGGACGGTGATCCGCAAACCAACGTGGTCCTGGCCTGGGAACTGCTGTACCGGCTGGAACCGGAGCTCTATGACCGGCTGGCCGGTGCCGAGCGGCTCCATCCCGGTGTCGTGGGCTGGCTGCCGCGCGACGTGGACCGGATCGCCGAGGTCGGCGCGGGCACCGGACGGCTCACGCTCGAGCTCATCGAGCGTGGCCAGCGGGTCATGGCGGTGGAGCCCGCGCGGCCGTTGCGACGGATTCTGAGGCGGAAGCTCGCGGCCGCGGATCACGGCGACCGGGTCCGGGTGATCCGCGGGTTCTTCGACCAGCTGCCGCTTCCCGACGACTATGCCGACCTGGTCGTCGCCTGCTCGGCCTTCACTCCCGCCCCGGGGCACGGCGGCGCCGCGGGCCTAGCCGAGATGGAGCGCGTCTGTCGACCGGGCGGGCGCGTGGCCATAATCTGGCCGAACCACCTGGACTGGCTCGCCGCCCGTGGCTACAAGTACGTCAGCTTCCCCGGACCGATGTCTGTGGAGTTCGGTAGCTATCGGGAGGCGGTGGAGCTGGCCGGGATCTTCTATCCCAGGGCGGCCGAAGAGGTCCGGCGGCGCGGCCGGCGGACGGTTCCCTTCGAGGTGCTGGGCATCAACCCGCCGCGCGACCTGGCCTTTAAGGTGCTGGCCCAGTGAGGCTGGCACAGTGAGGCTGGCACAGTGAGGCTGGCACAGTGAAGATCGCCATCATGGCGCCGCTGGTGACGGCCATCCGCGAGCCTCAGCGCGGTGGCTCGCAGGCGTTCGTGTCCGATCTGGCCCTCGGCCTGACCGGGCGGGGGCACGAGGTGCACGTCTACGCCGCCTCCGGATCGGAGATCCCGGGGGTCGAGGTGATCGACACTGGAGTCGATCCCCGGCTTCTGGCGGGCACGCTCTACCGGACCGGATCAGCCGCGGGCGAACCTGCGGCGGCAGCGTCTGCGGCGGCCGAGGCCGCTTTCACCACCGCCTACACGGCCATGCAGATGATCCGGTACGACGTGATCCACAATCACGCCTTCGACGCGCCCGCCGTCCGGCTCGCGGCGGCCCTGCAGGCGCCGGTGGTGCACACGCTCCACCTGCCTCCGGACCAGGCTGTGGCGGCGGCGGTTCGTCACGTAGCCCGGGGCAGCAGACCGCCGGCGGTAGCCGTCGTGTCTGCCTTCCAGGCGAATACCTGGCGCCGGATCGTCCCCGTCGACGCGATCCTCCCGCCGTACCCGCCCACGAGCGTCATCCCCTGGTCGGGGACGGCCGGGCGGGGCGCCCTGTTCGCGGGCCGGCTGAGCCCGGAGAAGGGCGCCGCCGAAGCCATCGACATCGCCCGCGCGGCCGGAGTGCCGATCGACGTCTACGGCGACGTCTACGATGCCGAGTACAGCCGGGAACAGATCGACCCGCGCCGAGCTTGGCCAGACGTGACGGTTCACCAGGGAATACCCAGGACCTCGCTGTGGGAGGCCATGACCTGCGCGGCCGTGGTTTTGTACCCGGCCAGGTGGGACGAACCTTTCGGGCTGGCCGCCGCCGAGGCGCAGGCGTGCGGGACTCCCGTTGTCGCGTTCAGGCGCGGCGGACTCGGTGAGGTGGTCGTGAATGGCGTGACCGGTTTCCTGGTGCCGGCCGATGACATCCAGGCTGCGGCCGAGGCGGTGTCAAAGGCGGCCGGGATTTCGCGGCCGGCCTGCCGCGAGCACGCCGAGGGCCAACTCGACCTCGAACTCAGCCTGGACGCTCACGAACGGCTCTACCGGCAAGTGACGGGTGGGTGAGCCGGTGCACTGGCTAGAAGGACGGCTGGCGGTGGTCACGGGGGCCAGCCGCGGGATCGGGGCGGCCACCGCCGCGGCGATGGCGGCGGCCGGCGCTCACGTAGTCCTGGCCGCCCGTGACCGCGAAGCTCTCGATCGCGTGGCGGGCCGGATCCGCGGGGCTGGCGGCCAGGCCACTCCGGTGCCGACGGATGTGAGCGACGAGGCAGCGGTCGAGCGCCTATTCGCTTGCGCCGAGCGGGTCGGCCCGCTCGGCGCGCTCGTCTGTGCGGCCGGGGTGCTCACGCCCGCGCCGTTCGTTGAAACGACGTCGGAAATGTGGCACGAGACGCTCGAGGTCAACCTGACGGGTGCCTTCCTGTGCTGCCGTGCGGCGTTCGCCGCCATGGTTCCCGCCGGTGAGGGCCGGATGGTCAACATCGCGTCGCTGTCTGGCGTGTACGCCACCGAGAAGTTCCCCGGGCTGGCCGCGTACAACGTGTCCAAGTACGGGGTCATCGGCCTCACCGAGGCGATCGCGGTCGAGGGCAAAGAGCACGGCATCAGCGCCATTTGCCTGAGCCCGGGCGCCGTTGACACCGAGATGCTGCGCCGGGCCAATCCGGCGCTGCGGCCGGGCCTGACCCCGGACGACGTCGCGGAGTTGATCGTCGCGCTGCTGGACAGCCCGCTGGCTCCGGTCAGCGGGGCGAACATCCCGCTGTTCTCCAACGCCTAGTCTCGCGCTTCAGCGCCGGGCCAGTGACCATAGGTCGGTGCGGTCGTCGGCGAGCACGGCGGGAGCCGGCCGGGCTCGCGCCGATACCAGGCGGGAGCAGGCGGCCATCTCGCCGTCGAGGTCCAGTTCGGGATCACCGCCGCGGTCGAGGCCGACAGCGGCCCGCACTACCCCGTCGACCAGGTAGAAGCCGATCAGTTTGGCGTCGGCCACGCTGCCGCGGACCACGAACTCGTCCCACTTGGTGACATGGCCGACGTACTCGATCTTGTGCTCGTACTGATCAGACCAGAAGGTGTAGAGGTAGTCGTAGGGGGCCGTGGAGCCGAGCATGGACCTGGCCGCGGCGGCGCCCTGTTTCTCCGCGTTGTTGTAGTGCTCGACCCGGACCCGCCCGAACAGCGGGTGGAGCTGGTTCGCCACGTCACCGGCCACGTAGACATCGGGCGCGCTGGCCCGGCAGAACTCGTCGGACAGGATCCCGTTCTCCTGCGCGACCGCGACGGGCGGGATATCGGGCTGTATGCCGATGCCCGCTACGGCGAAATCGCACGGGAAGCGGTGACCGGCGGCGGTCACGACCGCTTCCAGGCGTTCGTTGCCCTCGAAGGCCGTGACCTGCTCTCCGGGCCGCAGGTCGACGCCCTTCGCGCGGTGGATGGCGCCGATCAGCCCGCCGACCTCGCCGCCCAGGACGCTTTCCAGCGGAGCCCGGCCGGGGAAGACCACGGTCACCTGGACGCCGAGCTGAGTCAGCGAGGCCGCGACCTCGCAGCCGATGAATCCCGAGCCCACGACGACCGCGCGCCGGCCCGGCACCGCCTCCCGCTTGATCGCGTCGCACTGCGCTTTGGTCCGGAGGTAGTGGATTCCGGGCAGGCCGGCGCCGGGGATCCCGAGCTGCCGGTTGCGCCCGCCGGTAGCGATCAGGACCTTGTGATAGGTGAGTTGCTCGTCCGAGTCCAGGGTCACCGTGTGCGCGGCGGGATCGACAGCCACGACGCTGGGCCCGTTGCGGAGCTCGACGTCGTGATCGGCGTACCACCCCGCCGGTCTCACGTACCAGCCGTCGAGATCCTCCTCGGATCGCAGGTAGGTCTTGGACAGCGGAGGACGGCCGAAGGGGACGCCCGGTTCCCGGCTGATGAGCACCACCGGTCCCGGGAAACCCTCCTCCCGGACGGTCGCGGCGGCGTTGCCGCCCGCCAGGCCGCTGCCGACAATCACGATCGGGTTCCCGCTGGTTCGCTCCGCCACGCAGTACATTCTGCCGCTCGATCGGGAAATGCAAGTAGCTGTCGTCGGAGATGACCACCGCCGGTCACAGCGGTAGGTCGCCGGATCAGCGGGCACCGCCGATTCCCCGGTACCCCCGGTGTCCGGCAGAATCAGCTCCCGCCAGGCGCCTTCAGCGCCGATCAGGGCTTTCCGGATGGCGGGGCAGCGGCTGGCCGGTGATGATTGGCGCCATGGGAACTTCCGCAGACGCCGGTGACGCGCCGGCCGGGCAGGGACACACGCCGTACCTGCCTGAGCCGACCGGTCCGTCCCCGGTCGGTACCTCGCGCGTGCACCGTTGTACCTGAAAGAGTCTCCCGCCGACCCCTGGACCCCTGGGCCGCGCGCGGGAGCGCGGTCAGTACGCGGTGCCGAGCGGGCGGAGGTGACTGTTGTGGCGCCGAGGGCCGGAGCCGCGCTGGGTCATGCAGGTGTGCTCGGCCTCCATCACCACGCCGACACCCCGGGGGTGAAGATTCGCGTCGAGGCACTTGGCGACCTGCATGGTCAGCCGCTCCTGGGTCTGCGGCCGGGCGGCAAAGTGCTCCACCAGGCGGGCCAGTTTGGACAGCCCGAGGATGCGCTCCCCGGGCAGGTAGCCGACGTGCGCGACGCCGGAGAAGAGCAGCATGTGATGCTCGCAGAGAGTCCGGAACGGGATGGCGCGAGCCAGCACCAGCTCGTCATAGCCCTCGTCGTTCCGGAAGGTGGTGAGCCGGAACGGCTGCGCGGCAAGCAACTCTGCGTAGGCGTGGGCCATCCGGGCAGGCGTGGCTCGCCGTTCCTCGCGGTCGAGGTCGATCCCGAGCGCGGCGAGGAAGTCCGCGGCGGCCCGCTCCGCGGCGTCCAGATCGACGACGCGCTGCCCCCCGTCCACGTCCGCAGCCAGGTGCGCCCCGTTCACGTCGATGGGGGGCTGCACCCCGTCCTGGTCCGCGGCCTGACGTACGGTTGGGTCCAAGGCCGGGCTCTCGTGAGCTACCAGCAGCGCCGAACGCGGCCGTGTGCCGTTGGCTGAACTTGGCTTCGGCGGAACTGGCGTCCGGTCGGCGCCGTCGGGGATTGGCTGGTGGGTCATCGTGCTCCCGTTGACGTCATGGCCTGGCTGCCGGGATGAGCGACGCAGCAGTGCTCGGGTTCCGGTTCAAGGACCGGGTTCAGTCCGTCGGCGCCCGCGCCCGCGACCGGCCCCGGATCAGCCCGGGGTTCATTTCGTCCAGACAGCTCAGCGAGGCCAGGTCCGCCTCGTTCTGCGGCAAGCTCGCTCATGTAGTCTATCGCTAGCAAAAGCTCGCGAAAGAGGACCGGGCTTATGACTGTTCTGGTCGGCCGCCGCGAATCGTTCAATGCCGCGCACCAGCTGTGCGACCCGGGCCTGTCCGATGACGAGAACCGGCGCCTGTTCGGGAAATGCGCGAATCTGCACGGGCACAACTACGTCCTGGAGGTGATCGTGGCCGGCGAGATCGATCAGGCCACCGGTTACGTCCTGGACCTGAAGGTACTGTCGGACGTCATCAACAGGCTGGTCATTCACGACGTGGATCACCGCAACCTGAACACCGACGTCCCTTGGCTCAAGGGGCGCATCCCGACCACGGAAAACCTGGCCCTGGCCTTCTGGGAACGGCTTCAGCCCGAGCTTCCCGACGGGCTGCTGAGGTCGGTCCGGCTCTGGGAGACCGACAAGAACTGGGCTGAAGTCGGTGACCAGGCCTGAGACTCCGGCCGGTGCGGGCCGGGAACTGCGCAGCCGCTATACAGCCGCGGACCTAGGCGTGTTCACCTGCGATGAGGCGAGCCGGTTTGTCCCGCAGGGGGACGGTGACCCGCAAACCAACGTGGTCCTGGCCTGGGAACTGCTGTACCGGCTGGAACCGGAGCTCTATGACCGGCTGGCCGGTGCCGAGCGGCTCCATCCCGGTGTCGTGGGCTGGCTGCCGCGCGACCTGGACCGGATCGCCGAGGTCGGCGCGGGCACCGGACGGCTCACGCTCGAGCTCATCGAGCGTGGCCAGCGGGTCATGGCGGTGGAGCCCGCGCGGCCGTTGCGACGGATTCTGAGGCGGAAGCTCGCGGCCGCGGATCACGGCGACCGGGTCCGGGTATCCGCGGGTTCTTCGACCAGCTGCCGCTTCCCGACGACTATGCCGACCTGGTCGTCGCCTGCTCGGCCTTCACTCCCGCTCCGGAGCACGGCGGCGCTGCAGGCCTAGCCGAGATGGAGCGCGTCTGTCGACCGGGCGGATGGGTGGCCATAATCTGGCCGAACCACCTGGACTGGCTCGCCGCCCGTGGCTACAAGTACGTCAGCTTCCCCGGACCGATGTCTGTGGAGTTCGGTAGCTATCGGGAGGCGGTGGAGCTGGCCGGGATCTTCTATCCCGGGGCGGCCGAGGAGGTCCGGCGGCGCGGCCGGCGGACGGTTCCCTTCGAGGTGCTGGGCATCAACCCGCCGCGCGACCTGGCCTTTAAGGTGCTGGCCCAGTGAGGCTGGCACAGTGAGGCTGGCACAGTGAGGCTGGCACAGTGAAGATCGCCATCATGGCGCCGCTGG
Source organism: uncultured Actinomycetes bacterium (assembly GCA_963849595.1). Classification (GTDB taxonomy): domain Bacteria; phylum Actinomycetota; class Actinomycetes; order Streptosporangiales; family Streptosporangiaceae; genus Palsa-504. The sequence goes on along the minus strand of CAWKIB010000017.1, from coordinate 7,535 downwards.
TGACGGCCATCCGCGAGCCTCAGCGCGGTGGCTCGCAGGCGTTCGTGTCCGATCTGGCCCTCGGCCTGACCGGGCGGGGGCACGAGGTGCACGTCTACGCCGCCTCCGGGTCGGAGATCCCGGGGGTCGAGGTGATCGACACTGGAGTCGATCCCCGGCTTCTGGCGGACACGCTCTACCGGGCCGGACCAGCCACGGGCGAACCTGAGGCGGCAGCGTCTGCGGCGGCCGAGGCCGCTTTCACCACCGCCTACACGGCCATGCAGATGATCCGGTACGACGTGATCCACAATCACGCCTTCGACGCGCCCGCCGTCCGGCTCGCGGCGGCCCTGCAGGCGCCGGTGGTGCACACGCTCCACCTGCCTCCGGACCATGCTGTGGCGGCGGCGGTTCGTCACGTAGCCCGGGGCAGCAGACCGCCGGCGGTAGCCGTCGTGTCTGCCTTCCAGGCGGATACCTGGCGCCGGATCGTCCCCGTCGACGCGATCCTCCCGCCGTACCCGCCCACGAGCGTCATCCCCTGGTCGGGGACGGCCGGGCAGGGCGCCCTGTTCGCGGGCCGGCTGAGCCCGGAGAAGGGCGCCGCCGAAGCCATCGACATCGCCCGCGCCGCCGCAGTGCCGATCGACGTCTACGGCGACGTCTACGATGCCGAGTACAGCCGGGAACAGATCGACCCGCGCCGAGCTTGGCCAGACGTGACGGTTCACCAGGGAATACCCAGGACCTCGCTGTGGGAGGCCATGACCCGCGCGGCCGTGGTTTTGTATCCGGCCAGGTGGGACGAACCTTTCGGGCTGGCCGCCGCCGAGGCGCAGGCGTGCGGGACTCCTGTCGTCGCGTTCAGGCGCGGCGGACTCGGTGAGGTGATCGTGAATGGCGTGACCGGTTTCCTGGTGCCGCCCGATGACGTCCAGGCTGCGGCCGAGGCGGTGTCAAAGGTGACCGTGATTTCGCGGCCGGCCTGCCGCGAGCACGCCGTGGGCCAGCTTGACCTCGAACTCAGCCTGGACGCTCACGAACGGCTCTACCAGCGAGTGGCGGGCGGGTGAGCCGGTGCACTGGCTAGCGGGACGGCTGGCGGTGGTCACGGGGGCCAGCCGCGGGATCGGGGCGGCCACCGCCGCGGCGATGGCGGCGGCCGGCGCTCACGTAGTCCTGGCCGCCCGTGACCGCGAAGCTCTCGAGCGCGTGGCCGACCGGATCAAGGATGCGGGCGGCCAGGCCACGCCCGTGCCCGCGGACCTGAGCCACGAGGCCGAGGTCGAGCGCCTGTTCGCCGAGGTCGCGCACGTCGGCCAGCTAGGCGCGCTGGTCTGTGCCGCCGGGGTGCTGACGCCCGCGCCGTTCGCCGAAACGACGTCAAAGATGTGGGACGAGACACTCGGGGTCAACCTCACGGGGATGTTCCTGTGCTGCCGGGCGGCGTTCAACGCCATGGTTCTCGCCGGCGAGGGGCGGATCGTCAACATCGCTTCGCTTTCCGGCGTCTATGCCACCGAGAAGTTCCCCGGGCTGGCCGCGTACAACGTCTCTAAGTACGGGGTCATCGGCCTCACGGAGGCGATCGCGGTCGAGGGTAAGGAGCACGGCATCAGCGCGATCTGCCTGAGCCCGGGCGCCGTCGACACCGAGATGTTGCGTCGGGCCAATCCCGCACTGCGTCCTGGCCTGACCCCAGGCGACGTCGCGGAGCTGATCGTGGCGCTGCTGGACAGCGCGCTGGCCCCGGCCAGCGGGGCGAACATCCCGCTGTTCTCGAACGCCTAGCCTCGCGCTTCAGCGCCGGGCCAGGGACCATAGGTCGGTGCGGTCGTCGGCGAGCACGGCGGGAGCCGGCCGGGCTTGCTCCGATACCAGGCGGCCGCAGGCCGCCATCTCGCCGTCGAGGTCCAGTTCGGGATCACCGCCGCGGTCGAGGCCGACAGCGGCCCGCACTACCCCGTCGACCAGGTAGAAGCCGATCAGTTTGGCGTCGGCCACGCTGCCGCGGACCACGAACTCGTCCCACTTGGTGACGTGGCCGACGTACTCGATCTTGTGCTCGTACTGATCAGACCAGAAGGTGTAGAGGTAGTCGTAGGGGGCCGTGGAGCCGAGCATGGACCTGGCCGCGGCGGCGCCCTGTTTCTCCGCGTTGTTGTAGTGCTCGACCCGGACCCGCCCGAACAGCGGGTGGAGCTGGTTCGCCACGTCACCGGCCACGTAGACATCGGGCGCGCTGGCCCGGCAGAACTCGTCGGACAGGATCCCGTTCTCCTGGTCGACCGCGACGGGCGGGATATCGGGCTGTATGCCGATGCCCGCGACGGCGAAATCGCACGGGAAACGGTGACCGGCGGCGGTCACGACCGCTTCCAGGCGTTCGGTGCCCTCGAAGGCCGTGACCTGCTCTCCGGGTCGCAGGTCGACGCCCTTCGAGCGGTGGATGGCGCCGATCAGCCCGCCAACCTCGCCGCCCAGGACCCGTTCCAGCGGCGCCTGGTCGGGGAAGACCGAGGTCACCTGGACGCCGAGCTGGGTCAGTGAGGCCGCGACCTCGCAGCCGATGAATCCCGAGCCCACGACGACCGCGCGCCGGCCCGGCACCGCCTCCTGCTTGATCGCGTCGCACTCAGCTTTGGTCCGGAGGTAGTGGATTCCGGGCAGGCCGGCGCCCGGGATCTCGAGCTTCCGGTTGCGCCCGCCGGTCGCGATCAGGATCTTGTGATAGATGAGTTGCTCGTCCGAGTCCAGGGTCACCGTGTGCGCGGCGGGATCGACGGCCACGACGCTGGGGCCAGTGCGGAGCTCGACGTCGTGATCGGCGTACCAGCCGGCCGGTCTTACGTACCAGCCGTCGAGATCCTCCTCGGACCGCAGGTAGGTCTTGGACAGCGGAGGGCGGCCGAAGGGGACGCCCGGTTCCCGGCTGATGAGGACCACCGGTCCCGGGAAACCCTCCTCCCGGACGGTGGCGGCGGCGTTGCCGCCCGCCATGCCGCCGCCGACGATCACGATCGGGTTCCCGCTGGTTCGCTCCGCCACGCAGTACATTCTGCCTCTCGATCGGGAAGTGCACGCCGCTGTCGTCGGAGATGACCAGCGCCGGTCACAGCGGTAGGTCGCCGGATCAGCGGGCACCGCCGATTCCCCGGTACCCCCGGTGTCCGGCAGAATCAGCTCCCGCGCGCGTACCTCGCCGGGCCCGCCAGCAGCAGGGAAGCTCGTAACCGTCTGCCGAGGCGCTGCGGGTGTCGATGACCGAGAGCCCGGCATTGGCCACCAAGCCCCTCAGGGGACGCACCGCCCCGGAGGTGAGGAGGTCCTTGACCGTGGCACCGGCCGCACGTACGTCAGCAAGGCTGGCCGGGTCGCAGCTGACCTCGTGCACCGTCACCCCAGCGGCACGAGCCTCATCGCCGACACCGTGGAGCGCCTGTCCAGGCCGGCCGACGAGCAGCAGGTCGGGCCGCTCCCCTTCCGGCCGGTTCGCCATCGCCATGGTCGCCGAGCGTCCGAGGCTTCCGGTGGATCCGGTGATCAGGACGGTTCCAGAGCTGATCTCACTCATCGCGGCTCACCACGCGACCGCCGAGGCCCTTGCCCGCCCTGGTGATCGTGTCGTGGTCATGCGTTCACCAGCCCAGCTCGCCGTCGTCTTCCTGGAACGTCCCAGTGGGCCCGTCCTTGCCGATCGTGGCCATCCGGACGATGTTCCGGGCGCTGACCTCGACCGGCCGGCCGCCGGAGTTCTGCACCCCGCCGAGCTCGGTCGCGGTGTAGCCGGGCTCGACCGCGTTGAACTTCACCTCCGGCACGGCCCGCGCGTACTGGACCGTGAGCATCGAGACGGCCGCCTTGCTCGCGCCGTAGACGATGGCCGAGACCTGCGAGGCCGGCCGCGATGGCTCGTGGTTGGCCCAGAACGAGCCGAGCGCGCTCGAGACGTTCACCACGACCGGGTTCTCCGACCTCTTCAGCAGCGGGAGCGCCGCCTCGGTGACCCGGATGATGCCAACGGCATTCGTGTCGAACACCCGCAGCGCATCCGGCCCGTTGAGCGCGAGCATCCCGATGCCAGCGTTGTTGACCAGGACGTCGAGCCCGCCGTCGGCCTCGATCTGAGCGAAGGCGGCGGCGACTGAGGCGTCGTCGGTCACGTCGAGCTGAACGAACCGGGCGCCCACCTCGTCGGCCGCCTCACGGCCACGGGCCTCGTCGCGGGCGCCGACGTACACGGTGTGCCCGGCGGCGACGAGCTGCCTGGCGGTCTCCTTGCCCAGGCCTCTGTTGGCCCCGGTGATCAGTGTGGTTGTCATGCTCCAAGGCTGCGTCGTGCGCACGCCTGCAGGAAGCGGTCCCGTTGTCGTAGGACTGCCAGGGCCACCACAACGCGCGCGGAGTCGCGCAGACTGGATGCGTGGAGTCGTGGGAGTTCGGCCGGGCCGTACGCCGCTGGCGCGACCGCGCCGCCCCGCAGGCGGCGGGCGTGCCGGCCGGTGGCCGCCGGCGCGCTGCCGGGCTGCGCCGCGAGGAGCTCGCCGGGCTGGCGGGAATCTCGGTGGACTACCTGACCCGGCTGGAGCAAGGACGGGCCACCTCGCCGTCGTCGCAGGTCGTGGAGGCTCTCGCCCGGGCGCTGCGGCTGTCGGACGCCGAGCGGGAGCTGCTCTTCCGGCTCGCGGGCCAGGCCGTGCCGGGGCGCGACATCGTCCCGGCGCGCATCACGCCGAGCGTGCAGCGCCTGCTCGACCGGCTCTCGCACACTCCGGTCGCCGTGCACGACGCCGCGTGCAACCTGATCGTGGCCAATCAGCCTTACGACGCGCTGATGGGCCAGACCACGTCGTGGCGCGGGATCGAGCGCAACGGGGTCTGGCGCAACCTCGTCGGCCCCGGCAGCCGCACCGTCCACACGCCCGAGGAGCAGGCCCGCTTCGAATCCCTGCTCGTCGCCGACCTGCGCATGACCGCTGCCCGTTATCCCGCCGACCGCGAGCTCAGGCGGCTGATCGCCGAGCTGACCTCGCACAGCCCGCGCTTCGCCGAGCTGTGGGAGTCGGGCGAGATCGGCTCGCCCCAGGATCAGTCCCGGCACAAGATCATCGACCACCCCGACGTCGGACTCATCGCACTCGACTGCGACGCCCTCATCGTCGCCGGCGACGACCTGCGGATCACGGTCTACACCGCCGAACCCGGCACCCAGGACGCCGAACGGCTCGCACTCGCCATCGTCCTCGGCACACAAGCGCTCATCGACTAGGGCCTAGCAGGGATGCCCCGATGTCAGGTCCGGACCCTGCAGGCTCTCCGGCGAACCTGACCTGCGCAGCCTTAGGCTGCTTTGTCCTATTCCGATCGCCGCGCATCCAGGACAAGATAGTTCTGTGCCTGAAGACCAGCCAGTAGCGCGGGCGCCGACGCCCCCAGTCGCAGCCCTCGCCTCGGACCGCAGGAACACCCAAGCGACAAGGAGACGTCATGGCTGAGCAAGAATATGTGGTTGTCTACGCCGCAACGTACCCGACTGTCGCGGCTGCGCGGGCAGTGCTGAACACCATCGAGCACCAGCACGAGAAGGTGGCCGGCACGTACGACGCGGCCGTGGTCGAAAAGGAGAACGGCAAAGCGCACGTCGTCGAGCGGATGGACCACCCGCACGTCCGCATCATCCCCGAGTGGTTCGGCGGCGGGGCCCTGACCCGCAAGGAGCTGAATGATGCGGCCGAGGAACTCCTTGCGGACGAGGCAGGGCTCATCGTGATCGGCGAGGCGACCATCGAACCAGCACTCGACGAGGCGCTTACCGGTACACCGAAGGTCTTCAAGCGCGAGGTGGCGGCGACGGTCGACCAGATCACCAGCGAGCTGCAAGAAGCGTTCAAAGGCTGACAGGCGCCTAGAGGCCGAACGTCATCCGGCGCTCCGCCTCTGCCATCTGGACTCACGCAAGCCGCTTGCCACCGGTCATCTTTGCTGCTCGTCTTTCTGCAAAAGCTCGTCTGCATGGCGCAGCACGACTTTCCACTCACCGTTCTCCCGGCGGTATGCCTGCGTACAGCGAAGTGTGAGCGGCCGCGACTTGGCCCGGCCCTGATTCTGGATGCTGTCGCTTCCCCAGCAGGTGCTGGATTCGGCGTGTCCACGAACCAGGGCCGGGCTCCGTGTGATGTCAGGCCATCTCAGGCTTCGTACCGGTCTGGCTCAGCTGCGGGGGAACCCCGAAGCGATGCACCTCCTGCGGCCAACCGCAAGCGACCGCAATCCTTCCCGCCCACAGCCGCGCCGCCGCCTCGTCAGGCACGTCCACGACGGCGAAGCCGCCGAGGTGCTCCTTGGACTCGATGAACGGACCGTCGGTGAACAGGGGCGTGCCGCTGGACGCATCCACGCTGAACACGGGGGCTGCATCGTCCAGGCCGCCGGCGAAGACGAAGACCCCGGCGGCCTTCATCTCTGCCACCAACGCCCCGACAGCCTTGGACTTCTCACGTAGCTCCTCGACGGTGTGGTCGGGCACCCACTCGTCGTTGAAGGCGATCAGGTACTCGGTCATGTCTCCTCCTTGTGCAGGTGGCCCCGGCGGCTCACCCTCACCGTCACAACGAACGGCGCCAGCCAGATCCGACAACCGTCATCGCCCGAGTTCGCTGGAGTTGGAACTCGGATCGCGCTGACCTGCCTTCTCCCCGCCGAAGCAGATCGGATCTACCCGCCGACATTGCTGATCATGCGGAGATCGTTCCGGCAATCCTCGGTACCTGCGGCGGCCCTCCATACTGCCCCGTCCTTCCGATAGATGCCGAGGTCTTGCCGTGGAAGGTCAGAGTCAAGGGCGGACAGCACCGGACTCAGGGGCGCAGCGACGGCTGAGGTGCAGCCGCGGGCCTGCCGAGTGGTAGGCCCGCGGCTGTTCTTGGTCGTTTCTCGCAAAGCGCGTGCAGCCGAGTGGCTACCGCTAGCCCGAGATGACGACCACCGGGCATGCTGCGTGATTCACGACTTCAGCGCGTACCGAGCCCGGCATCAGCCGGGCGAAGCCGCCGCGCGTTCCGACGACAACCATGTCGGCGTCATGCGAGGCCTCGGTGAGTGCATGCCCCGTCTGGCCGACAGACCCGCGTATCGTCACCGAGCTGGGCCGGTCATCGCCGAGCTTGCTGATGGCCTTGGCTACCGCCTCCTCGGCTGCGCGCAAGACCCTCTGCGTTTCGGGCCGGTCTTCGGGGTAGATGATCGGGTTGCCGGTCCATGCGCTTGCTGCGACCCGGTGCACGGCCAGGACCGTCAGCGGGGCGTGCTCGAGCGCTGCGTGCGTCACTGCCCATTCGAGTGCATGCTGCGACGCAGCTGAGCCATCGACGCTTACAACGATTCCAGGCACTTGTTTGCCTGCTCCTTCTGCCAGGGCTGCCCTCGACGGGCAGCCGCTATCTGGTAAACGCCGTACCGGAAGGAGCACTTTCGATCCTTACGAACTCCATGCACTGAACCGCATGATCCATGCGGCTTCCATGTACGTACACCCAGACCGGGGTGGCGTTCGC
>CAWKIB010000016.1:0-115838 GCA_963849595.1 uncultured Actinomycetes bacterium | reverse complement strand
AGTTGCCGCTCTGGCCCATCGTCGCCGGCAAAGGCACGTTATCGTACGTTCACGCCTTGGTGTACTGGGTAAGCGCAGTTCCGGGGCGTGAAGGAGAGGAGAGCCGGTGGCGCTCGCGGCAGATGCCGAGCCAGGGTCGGGGGCGGCTGGGTTGTTCGCCGCCGATGAGGAGGTCGGCCGTGACCTAGCCGCGGTGGACTGGGCTGCCACCCCGCTCGGGCGGCCCGGGTCCTGGCCGCAGAGCCTGCAGACGGCGGTGGACATCCTGCTGTCATCCCGCTTTTCGATGTGGATGGCTTGGGGAGCCCAGCTGACGTTCTTCTGTAACGCCGCCTACCGGCGCCACACCCTGGGCCGCAAGTACCCGTGGGCGCTGGGCCGGCCCGCCGGCGAGGTGTGGGCGGAGATCTGGGACGACATCGGCCCGCGCATCGACACCGTGCTGGCCACGGGGAAGGCGACCTGGGACGAGGCGCTGCTGCTGTTCCTGGAGCGGTCCGGCTACCCGGAGGAGAGCTACCACACCTTTTCCTACAGTCCGCTGCGCGACGACGCCGGCGCCGTGGTCGGCATGCTGTGCGTGGTCAGCGAGGACACCGAACGCGTCATCGGCGAGCGCCGGATGGCGACCTTGCGCGACCTGGGCTCCGACCCGAGCGTGGTACGCACCGAGCAGGAGACGCTCGAATTCGCCGGGCGGCAGCTGAATCGCAACCGGCGGGACCTGCCTTTCACCCTGACCTACCTGTTCGACGACGACGGCGCCGCCGCCCGGCTGGCGGGGAGCACCGGCATCGCAGCCGGGCACCCGGCCGCCCCGGCCGCGCTTGCGGCCGCCGACCCGGACCCGGTGTGGCCCGTCGCGTCGCTGCTGCGGGGTGAATCCGCGCTGGTGAGCGTCGTCAGCGCCCGGTTCGGCGTCCTGCCGGCCGGGGCGTGGAGTGAGCCGCCCGTCCGGGCGCTGGTAGCACCGCTGGCTCAGCAGGGCGGCCCCCCGTACGGGTTCCTGGTGGCCGCCCTGAACCGGTACCGGCCCTTGGACGAGGGCTACCGCGCGTTCGTCGGCCTCGTGACCGGGCACCTCGCGGCGGGAATCGCGAGCGCACGCAGCTACCAGGACCAGCAGCGCCGCGCGGAGGAGCTCGCCGAACTGGACCGCGCCAAGACCACGTTCTTCTCCAATATCAGCCACGAGTTCCGCACCCCGCTGACCCTGATCATGGGTCCGGTGCAGGAGCTGCGGCGCCGGCTGGCCGACGCCGATCCTGCGGTGCGCGAGGAGCTGGAGGTCATCAGCCGCAACGGGCTGCGCCTGGGCAAGCTGGTCAACATGCTGCTGGACTTCTCCCGCATCGAGGCCGGGCGTATGCAGGCGAGCTACGAACCGGCCGACATCGCACAGGTGACCGCCGAACTGGCCAGCGTCTTCCGCTCCGCCGTCGACCGCGCCGGCCTGGCCTTCAAGGTGGACTGCCCCCCGCTGCCCGGGCCGGTCTACCTCGACCGCGGCATGTGGGAGAAGGTGGTGCTGAACCTGCTCAGCAACGCGCTGAAGTTCACCTTCGACGGCTCCATCCACATCGTCGTGCGCGCCGAGGGCGGCCGCGCGGTCGTCACGGTCGCCGACACCGGCATCGGCGTCCCCGAAAAGGAGATGCCGCGGTTGTTCGAGCGGTTCCACCGCATCGAGAACACCCGCTCCCGCTCAAACGAGGGCAGCGGCATCGGCCTGGCCCTGGTCCAGGAACTCGTCCAGCTGCACGGCGGCACCATCACCGCGTCCAGCACCGAGGGCGCGGGCACTACGTTCACCATTCGGCTGCCTTTCGGGCACGCCCACCTGCCCGCCGGCGCCCTCGTCCCGGCCGACCACGCGGCGACCGTTTCAGCCAGCGCTGACCCGTTCGTCCAGGAAGCCCTGCGCTGGCTGCCCGGGACCACGCAGGATGGTGGCGGCACGGGGGCGCGCCCCGTGCACGAGGAAATCACGCCCGGCAATGACACGGATCCCTCGGCACCGGCGGGCCGCGCCCGGCCCGCGCGGGTCCTGGTCGCCGACGACAACGCCGACATGCGCGAATACCTGGCCCGGCTGCTGCGCTCCGCCGGCTACCGGGTCACCACGGTCACCGACGGGCAGGCCGCCCTGGACGCTGTCCGCGCCGACGCCTCCGACCTGGTGATCAGCGACGTGATGATGCCCCGTCTGGACGGCCTGGGCCTGGTGGCGGCCCTGCGCGCCGACGCGCGCACGGCAGCCGTGCCGGTGCTCCTGCTGTCGGCGCGGGCCGGGCAGGAGGCGTCCATCGAGGGCCTGCGAGCGGGCGCCGACGACTACCTGGTCAAGCCGTTCTCCGCCGCCGAGTTGCTGGCCCGGGCGCGGGCCAGCGTGGAGCTGGCCAGGTTCCGGAACCGCGAATCGCAGTTCCGCCGCACACTGATCGACTCCCTCCAGGAAGGCTTCTTCCTCACCGATCAGGAAGGCACCATCCTGGAGGCCAATCAGGCCTTCCTAGTCCTGGTGGGCCGCAGCCCGGACGGCTTGCCGTTCCGCTGGCCGCACCCCTGGGTTCCAGACCCCGGCGCCGACCCTGACGGGTGGGCGGTGACGGCCCAGGCGTTCGACGACTACAAGCGGTACGGCGGCGGCCGGTATACCGTACCGGTACGGCACCACGACGGGCACACTATCTGGCTGGCATGCAGCTCGGCCAGCTTGCCCAGCCCGGACGGGCGCGGCCAGCTGTTCGTCGGCACCGCGCGGGACGTGACCGCGGAACGGCTGGCCGCGCAGCGCGAAGCCACCCTGGCTGGTTTCGCCGCCGCCCTGGCCGCGGCCGGGGAGATCTCCGAGATGCTCACCACGGCCGCCCGCGAGATCGCCGCCGCGGTACACGCCAGCCAGGTGACGACTGCGCTATGGTCCAGCGACGACAACCCTGCCATCACCGGATGGCCCCGGGCCGCCCCAGGCCAGGGCGCCGCCGCCGCAGTGAAGGGAGCGCTGGACGTCGTCCGGCATCAGCCGGCCGCCTCGGTCGCCGTGCTCCCAGGCGACGAGGGCACCAGCCTGCTCGCCGCTCCGCTGGACGGGACCGGCTCATCGGCCGTCGCCGCGGAATTCCCGGCCGGACGGCCGGTCGGCGCCGAAGTACGGGAACTGTTCTCGGTCCTCACCAGCCACCTGGCCCAGGTCCTGGCCAAGGCGAGGGACTACGAGCAGACCCGCACCGTCGCACTCACCCTCCAGCATGCCATCCTCGCCCCCGCCCCCGCCACCGCAGGCCGTCCGGCCGACGCGGCACCAGTCCAGATCACCCTGACCGCCCGCGCGGCCCACACCATGGTCCAGCTGACCGTCGCGGACACCGGGAGCTGGCAGTCTCCTGCTGCGGACCGCGAGCAGCCCGCCCCGGGCACCCGAGGCCACGGGGTTATTTTCATGCACGCCCTCATGGATGACGTCACGATCGATCCGTCCGCGCACGGGACGACGGTGACCATGACCAAGGACCTGAAGCCATGACTAACGACGCCAGCCCAGCCGGCCCCGCTCAGCACCGTCCCGCGAGCAGCAGCGCCCCCGCCAGCGCCCCGGCCAGCCCGCAGGCACGGTTCGAGTTCCTGCCCGCCGGCGAACGTGAACCCGCCATCGTGCGCGTCGCCGGCGACATCGACCTGACCAACGTCGGGCAATTCCAGACCGCCCTCGACCAGGCTGCCGGCACCTCCAGCGCCATCACCGCCGACATGACCGCGGTCACCTACTGCGACAGCGCCGCCATCCGGGCACTGTTCGTCGCCGCCAGGCAAGTCCGGCTCACCATCCAGGTCAGCACGGCGGGCCCCATCAGCGAAACGCTGCTGAAAGTCTCCGGCCTGGACCAGATCGCCACCGTCGTCACGCTGGACTAGCCGGCGTTTCCGCGGAGACGCTTTGTGCATAATTTCACAAGCACTTCCGGTTTGGATCCGGCGGGAATATGACGGAGGGTTATGGTCGGGATTATGGCGACCGCGCGGGAGATGCTGCTGGCCGAGCGGGACCGCGTGCGGCAACGGATCGCCGCGCTGGAGCGGGAGTTCGCCGGGATCGCGGAGGCCGCGAGCGCGGGCGGGACCGACGACGAGCACGATCCGGAGGGCGCGACGCTGGCCTTCGAGCGGCAGCACACCGCCGCGCTGCTCGAGCAGGCGCGGGAGCAGCTGGCGGCGGCGGACGCGGCGCTCGGCCGGCTGGAGGCCGGCCGCTACGGCGTGTGCGAACGGTGCGGGCAGCCAATCGGGGATGACCGATTGGCTGCCCGCCCGGCGGCGCGGACCTGTGTCCGGTGCGCCGCCCGCTAGCGTTTCGTTACTCCGCTCGCAGCGCGAACGCGGTGCGGGTCTTGGCCGCCCAGCCCGCCGGGCCGAGCGCTCCGGCCACGGCGATGACCAGACCGGACAGGGCCAGCAGGACGAGTTCGGCCGGCTGGTACACGTTGAGCACCGAGGGCGGCAGGCCGGTCTGCGCGGCGTGACCCATGACCGGCAGCACGTAGTTGTGCACGGCGATCCCGGCCGGGATCGCGATCAGCCCGGCGACCAGGCCGATGCCGGCCACCGAGCACACCACCATGGCGATGGTCTGCCGCGGCGTCATGCCGATCGCCTTGAACACGCCCAGGTCGTGCACCCGTTCCCGGGTCTGGAGCACGACCGTGTTGAGCACGCCGAGCCCGGCCACGGCGACCAGCAGCAGGGTCAGCGTGGCGACCAGCCCGATGATGACGAAGAACTGCGAGGAGTTGCTGCCGTTGGCCTGGGCCTGGTAGAGCTGTCCGAGCTTGGCGTCCAGCGCGTCCGCGTAGGCCTGGGCGTTGGTGCCCGGCGTCAGCGCCACGTCGTACTGATCGGGACTCAGACCCGGATCCAGGGCGGCCAGGGTGGACTGGCTGGCGATGATATCCGCCCGGCCGCCACTCGGGTCGAAGGTCTCCCCGGCGATCTGGATGGTGATGTGCCTGTTGCCCGAGGTGAGCGTGTAGCTGTCTCCCACCTTGGTGTTGGTGTCGGTGAGGAAGGCGGTGTTCACGTCGGCTTGGTCGCCGCCGGCGTACCAGTGACCGGTGATGAGGGCGTAGCCGGTCCAGCTGGCGTCGCCGCCGAAGCCGATCAGGGACACGCGGTCGGGCAGGCCCAGGACCCCGATCTGGTCGTTTGATTCGGTCACGTAGTGCAGCGTGCCGGGCTGGGCGCGCAGCGCGGCGGTGACCGCCTGCTCCTGTGCGGCCAGGCTGGGCACGTCCGGACCCGGACCCGGACCGCCGGGCTTCCCGAAACTGCCGCCGCCGTTCGGGCCGGGCGCGCCGGGAATGAACACCTGGACCGGCTCGGCGGCCGTGTGCGACAGGTCGTTGTAGACCCGGTTCAGCGACGCGCCCAGGCCCGCGCCGAACGTCACCGCGACGCCGCCGAACAAGATGGCGGCCAGGGTGATGGCGGTCCTGGTGGGTCGCGCGAACGGCCCGGCCAGGCCGATGGTCACCGACCGCGGCAACCTGGCCCAGGGGCCCCGGCCCAGCACCCGGTGCGCGGTGTAGCCGTGCGTCGGTCGCGGCGCCCGGCCGGTCGCGATGGCCTGCACCGCGCTCATCCGGCCCGCGCGCAGCGCGAGCAGCACCGCGGCCGCGCCGGCCAGGCCGAGCATGACCAGCGGCACGGCCACGTCGACCCACACCGGGACGGCCAGCGCGCCCACCCCGTAGACCTGCGCGGTCTGGCCGAGCAGCGGCACCGACAGCAGGTTGCCGACTACCACGCCGGCCACGCAGCCGGCTAGCGCGGGCACCCCGACCTGGATCACGTACGAGGCCACGACCTGCCCGGGCGAGAACCCGATGGACTTCAGCACGCCGATCCGGCGGGTCCCGGCCACCACGGCCCCGCTGACCACGTTGGCCACGATCAGCGCCGACATGGCCAGCCCGAGCACCCCGAAGGCCACGATGAACGGCACCCAGGGCGCGATCGAACCGGTGTCCTGCAGCTTGACGGTCAGGTAGGATTCGGCGCCGAGCACGGAGCCGTGGGGCAGCGCGGCGCGGACCGACGCGACGTCCGCGTCGATCTGGCTAGCGGTGGCGGCACTGGAGAAGCGGTACAGCATCTGGCTCACGTCCGGCACCCCCGGCGCGCGCAGCGCGGCGATCTCGGAGGGCAGCACCCAGGCCTGGGCCGTCTGGGTGATCGAGGTGGCGAAGCCGACGATGGTCAGGTGCGGCGATCCGGGCAGGCCGGTCACGGTGATCTGGGTCCCGATGTTTTCTCCCGGGCCCCGGGTGTCACTGAGGACGATCTGGTCCGGCTGGGTCGGCCAGCGGCCGGACTCCAGCGTGAGGTCGTCGACCGGGCCGCCCGGCGACGGGCGGCCGACCAGGGCCAGCTGCTGCTGGAAGACACCGGGCGGGCCCTGGCCGGGCGGCGGGGTGAACGGGACGGTGGCGGTGACGGTCGTCTCGGGGAAGGGCCCGGCGGCCGCCGTCACTCCCGGCAGGTGCGCGGTGGCGGCGAGCTGGGCGGTGCTGGCCTGGGCGGTCGCGGTCACCTCCGAGCCGTGCTGGGCGGCGAACGCGTGGTCGAACGGCGCGTTCGAGTCGACCAGCAGGCCCACGGCCAGCGTCGAGGCGGCGGTGGAGACCAGCAGCACCAGGCCGATCACCACGGTCTGCACGCGCCGGCCGGACAGCCCGGTGCGCGCGGCCCGGACGGCCGGGCTGGCCGCGAATGGCGGCCAGATAGACCCCGCCGCCGCAGGCGGCCAGGTAAACAGCGCCTTCATCGCCGCGCCCCCGTGGCGGCGTCGCTGGCCACCCGGCCGTCGACGATCTCGATGACCCGGCGCGCGTAACGGGCGGCCAGGTCCGGGTTGTGCGTGACCAGGATCAGGGTCTGCCCAGAGGAGTTCAGGTCAAGCAGCAGCGCCCCGATCTCCTCCCCGGTCGCGGTGTCCAGCGCCCCGGTCGGCTCGTCGGCCAGCAGCAGCGCGGGCCGGTTGACCAGCGCCCGGGCGATGGCCACCCGCTGCCGTTCCCCGCCGGACAGCCGGGCCGGGTAGGCGTTGCGGTGTTTCTCAATGCGCAGCGCGGTCAGCAGGTCACCGACCCGGGCGCGGGCCTGAGCCGTCGGCATCCCGGCCAGCTGGGCCGGCAGCAGCACGTTGTCCAGCACGGTCATATCGTCAAGCAGGTTGAAGAACTGGAAGATCATGCCGATCTGGCGCCGCCGGAACCGGGCCAGCCCGGTCTCGCTGAGCGTGTCGACCCGTTCGCCGCCGACCGTTACGGTGCCGGCGGTCGGCCGGTCGAGCCCGGCGATCAGGTTGAGCAGGGTCGACTTCCCGCTGCCGGACGGGCCCATCACCGCGAGGGACTCGCCGGGGCGGACGTCCATGGTGACGTCCGCCAGGGCCGGCGATCCGTCGTGGTCATACCGTTTGGTCACGTTAGTGAGTTGCACGAGGGTATCCATGGCCCGGACGGTACGGCCGCGGAACCCGCCGACACGTCGGCCGGCAGGCGCATCTTCGGTACCGTATCCGGCTAAACCTCATCCTGAGTATGTACGCCGGATAACCCCGGCGGATGATGGCGTGCCCGCCGGGCCGGACGACAATGGGTAGGTGGCGCAGGACGCAAGCAGCGGGCGGCGGCCGGGCCCGGTACGCCGGCTCGCGGCCTTCCTCTGGCAGCCCGATGAGCGGCCGGCGGTATCCCGGGCGGCCCGGGCCGCCGACGCGGCCATCGCGGTCGTGGCCGTGATCGCCGCCGTGGTGGCCGTGACCGTGCAGACCCGGAGCGGCGACTCGTACGGGATCTTCCCGCTGCCCCTCGGGAAGACGGTGGTGGTCCACATTCAGCCCGGACCGGGGCTGTCGAGGGGGGACCTGATCGGCGCGGCGTTGACCACGGCGCCGCTCGCGTTCCGGCGGACGTACCCGATCATCGCGTTCTGCGTGATCATGGCCGGGGTATCCCCCGGCGCGCACACCACGTCGATCACGTTCGCGGCCGTCATCCTGGCCGCCTACAGCGCGGCCGCGTACAGCCCGTACCGCCGGGCGGCGCTGCTCATCGTGCTGGCCGCGGCGGTCATCGTCACGGCGGTCTACCCGAACACCACCCCGCCGGTGCCGGAACGCTTTACCGCGCTGCTGATCCTGGTCCCGACCGTGGCGGTCGGGGTCGCGATCCGGGTCTGGCGCCGCCGGGCCGGGGAGTCCGCCGAACGGCTGCGCGTGGCGCAGGCCGGTCACGAGGCGCAGACCCGCCGCGCGGTCGCGCTGGAGCGGGCCCGGATCGCCAGCGAGATGCACGACGTGGTGACGCACAACGTGAGCGTGATGGTGGTGCAGGCGGGCGCGGCGCGGCGGGTCCTGGACAGCTCGCCGGGCGACGCCCGCGAGGCGCTGCTGGCCGTCGAGGCCAGCGGGCGGACCGCCATGACCGAACTGCGGCACCTGCTGGGGCTGCTGGCGCCCTCCGGGGAGGGCAACGGGGACGCGGCGCAGGTGCCGGCGCCGGCCGCGGCCTCGCCGCCCGATATGGTCCTGACCCCGCAGCCGGGCGTGGCCCGGATCCCGGCCCTGGTGGGCCGCGTCGGCGCGGCCGGGGTGCCGGTCGAGCTGTCCGTCGACGCCCCGGGCGGGATGCCGCGGGACCTGCCGCCGGGCGTCGACCTGGCGGCCTTCCGGGTCGTCCAGGAGGCCCTCACCAACGTGATCAAGCACGCCGGGCAGGCCCGGACCACGGTCCGTCTCGATTACGGCCCGCGGGACCTGCTCATCACGGTGTCCGACGACGGCCCGCCGCCCGGTTCCGGGCCGCCCGCCGCGCCGCCGGGCCCGGGCGCTGGCTCTGGCGGGCGCGGGCTGATCGGGCTGCGGGAGCGGATCGCGGTCTACGCCGGCGAGCTGGACGCCGGGCCGCGCCCCGGCGGCGGCTGGCGGCTGGCGGCCCGGATTCCGCTGGAACCGGTGGCTCTTGACGGACCGGACCTGTCCGCCCCGCCGGAGTTCCAGGCGGCGCCGACGTGAGCACGGGGTCATGACCACGGGCGAGGATCCGGCGCCCGCGCCCCGGATAGTCGTCGCCGATGACCAGATGCTGGTGCGCAGCGGGTTCCGGCTGATCCTGAGCTCGGCAGGCATCGAAGTGGTGGCCGAGGCCGCGGACGGCCGGGAGGCGGTGGCCGCCGCGCTTAAATACCGGCCGGACGTCATGCTGATGGACATCCGGATGCCCGAGATGGACGGGCTGGAGGCGACCCGGCGGATCCTCGCGTCCCGGTGCGGCCAGGACATGCGGATCATCATCCTCACCACGTTCGACCTGGACCAGTACGTGTACGCCGCGCTGTCCGCCGGGGCCAGCGGCTTCCTGCTCAAGGACGTGTCCCCCGAGCACCTCATCGCCGCCGTCCGGATGGTGCGCTCCGGCGACGCGCTGCTCGCCCCGTCGATCACCCGCCGCCTGGTCGAGCGGTACGCCGGGCACCAGTCTTCGGCGGCCGAGCTGAGCGCGGACCTGTCCGTGCTGACGCCCCGCGAGCTCGAGGTGCTCGGCCTGATCGCCCGGGGGCTGAGCAACGCCGAGCTGGCCGCCGAGCTGACCCTGAGCGAGGCGACGGTGAAGACCCACGTGGCCCGGATCCTGGCCAAGCTGCAGCTGCGCGACCGGGTCCAGGCCGTCGTGCTGGCCTACGAGACCGGGCTGGTCAGTGCGGGCCAGAATCACGGGGCGGGCCAGAATCACGGGGCTGGCCAGAATCACGGGCCGGGCGGCGCGAGCCGGTGACCGGGGCACGCGCCACGCTCCGTTCGGCCGAAAGATTTTGATTTTGATCTTTTCAGTCGGTCAGGGCCTGGTAGATGAGCTGCCGCAGCTGCGCGCGGATCGGGTAGGTGCTGGAGGGGAGCAGCTGGGTGAAGAACGAGACGGTCAGGTCCGCCTCCTGGTCGACCCAGAACACGGTGCTGGCGGCGCCGCCCCAGGAGATCTCGCCCGCGGAACCGGTCACCTTGCCCGGCACCGGGTCGATCATGACGGCGAAGCCGAGGCCGAAGCCGATCCCGCGGAACGGGGCCTCGGCGAACAGCGGCCGGCCGAAGGTCTCCAGGTCCACGCCGCCCGGCAGGTGGTTGCGGGCCATGTAGCCGACCGTGCGCGGGCTCAGCAGCCTGATGCCGTCGAGCTCGCCGGCCGGGCTGCCGGGCCGGTGCAGCAGCATCTGGGTGAACCGGTCGTAGTCGGCCGCCGTGGACACCAGGCCGCCGCCCCCGCTGAGCATGCGCGGTTCTTTGAGCGTTCCCCGGCCGAGGGCGTCGAGCCTGGTCGCCTGGCCGTCCTTACCGGGGGTGTAGAGGGCGGCCAGCCGCGGCTGGACCGCCGGGCGGGCCCAGAACGCGGTGTCCGTCATGGCGAGCGGGCCGAAGATCCGGTCGGCGAAGAACTCGTCCAGGCGCTGGCCGGAGGCCACCTCCACGACCCGGCCGAGGACGTCCGTGGCCACCGAGTAGTTCCACTCGGTGCCCGGCTGGAACAGCAACGGGAAGCCGGCCCACAGGTCGCAGGCCCGGGCCAGGTCGGTGCCGGGCGGCGTGCCCCACTCGAAGCCCGCCGCCCGGTACTGGGCGTCCACCGGGTGGACCCGGTGGAAGCCGTAGGTGAGCCCGGCGGTGTGCGTGAGCAGGTGCCAGATTCTTATGGGTTCGGTCGCGGGGACGGTTTGCTGCTTGAGGTCCGAGCCGCCGGCGTAGACGCGGACGTCGTTGAAGGCCGGGATGAACGCTGCGACTGGGTCGGTGAGCGCCAGCCGGCCCTCCTCGTACAGCATCATCGCGGCGACCGAGGTGACCGGCTTGGTCATCGAGTAGATCCGCCACACCGTGTCGTCGGTGACCGGCAGCCCCGCCTCCAGGTCACGCGACCCGCACCGGGCCACGTGCGCCAGCCGGCCGTGCCTGCGCACGGTGAGCAGCCAGCCCGGCAGGCGGCCGTCGGCCACGTACCCGGCGAAGTGCGCGTCGACGCGCTTGAGGCGCTCGGCGTCCAGGCCGGCCTCGGCCGCGTCCACCTCGATCGTGAGCTCGTTCACTGACACCACCTGTCGTCTGGTCCCGGCTGAGTCGCACCAGAACGATCTTCCCGCGCGGGACCGGTAGCCGTAAAGATAACGTTGTTTGATGCTGTTGAGGCTTGAGAAATATCGTTTGGGCGGTTAGGGTCTGATTGTTCATTGAAGTCGGGATGCCTATGGGGGGACCCGCTTCCTGCTCGTAAGGCATTTCCTCGATGCAGGGAGGGGAGCATGCGCAAATTCCTTATGGCAGCATGCGCGGCTGTGCTCGGGATCGGGCTCAGCGCGGGCATGGCGACGGCCGCGTCAGCCGGGGTATCCAGGACGATCGTGGTCTGGCCGGGCCAGTCCATCCAGGCCGCGGTCAACCGGGCGAGTCCCGGTGACACGGTCCTGATCAAACGGGGGGTATACCACCAGAGCGTGCAGATCCGCAAGGACGGGATCACGCTACGCGGGTCCGGGGACTTCTTCGGGGGAACGGTTCTCGTGCCACCGAAATCCTTCCCCAAGACACTGTGTAACGCCGTGTTCGGCCCGACCGGTGTGTGCATCCTGGCCAAGAGCGTCAACCCCAAGACCGGTGCGGTGATCAGGTCCGTCCGTGACGACACGGTGACCGGGTTGCTGGTGACCAGGTTCCCGGGCAACGGCGTGTTCGGCTACGGGACCGACGGGCTGACCGTGACCCGGGTGGTGGCCATCAACGACGGCGACTACGGCATCTCACGCTTCGAGTCCACCAGGACGCTGTTCGCCGACGACGTGGCGATCGGCAACCACGAGGCCGGGTTCTACGTCGGGGACTCGCCGGACGCCGACACGGTGGTGCGCGACGACCAGGCCTACGGCAACCAGTTCGGGATCTTCGTCCGGCACGCCCGGGAGGTCCAGGTGACCGGCAACCGGGTCAGCGGAAACTGCCAGGGCATCCTGGTCCTGGACGACGGGCAGCGCGGAGGCGCGGGCAACGTGGCCATCGTGAACAACACCGTCTTCCGCAACAACAAGTTCTGCCCGAAGAGCGAGGAGACGCCGGTAGCCACCCAGGGCGGCGGCATCCTGCTGCTGGGCGCGACCTTCAGCCGGGTGGCGCGCAACAGCGTGACCGGGAACAGCGGGAACCAGTTCAACTCCGGCGGCATCGTGGTGCTGAGCGCCAAGATGATCAGCCACGGGAGCAACCCCAACTTCGACACGATCGCCTTCAACTCCGCCTTCCGTAACCACCCCGCGGACCTCCGCTGGGACCGCACCGGAATCGGCGTGCGGTTCGTCGGCAACGCCTGCCGGACGTCTGTTCCGCCGGGACTCTGCCACTGAGATCACCCGGCCACTGAGATCACCCGTTCCCGCGGCCCGGCACCGGGCCGCGGGAACACGGGTCTCCCGTCGGAGGCGGAGAACTGCCACGATATTCGCATGACCGTATCTGCCACCGATAGCTTCCGGGCGGCGCGGGACCTGCTGCTGGCCCACCGGACCGACTACGGCGCCGCGCGGCGTGAGTTCGCGTGGCCGGAGCTCGACGAGTTCAACTGGGCGCTGGACTGGTTCGACGTGATCGCCGCCGAGCACCCGGACCGGCCCGGGCTGCGGATCGTCTCCGACGACGGGTCCGACGTGAGCCTGTCGTACGGCTCGCTGTCGGCCCGGTCGGCGCAGGTCGCGAACTGGCTGCGCGGGCTCGGGGTCCGGCGCGGCGACCGGGTGCTGCTCATGCTCGGCAACGTGGCGCCGTTGTGGGAGGTCATCCTGGCCGCGATGAAGCTCGGCGCGGTGATCATCCCGGCCTCGACGCTGCTGCAGCCCGCCGACCTGGCCGACCGGATCGCGCGCGGGCAGGTCAGGCACGTCGTCGCCGACGCGGTTTCGGCGGCCAAGTTCGCCGGGCTGGCCGGGGACTGGACGCGGATCGTGGTCGACGGCGTCGGGGTGCCGGGCTGGCACTCGTACTCGGACGCGTTCGCGGGGCCCGTCTTGTTCGCGCCGGATGGGGTTACCCGGGCCGGGGACCCGCTGCTGCTGTACTTCACCTCCGGGACCACGGCGCAGCCCAAGCTGGTCGCGCACACCCAGGTCAGCTACCCGGTGGGGCACCTGTCGACCATGTACTGGATCGGCATCCAGCCGGGCGACGTGCACCTGAACCTGTCCTCCCCGGGCTGGGCCAAGCACGCCTGGAGCAACGTGTACGCCCCGTGGAACGCGGGGGCGACGATCCTGGTGCTGAACCAGGCGCGGTTCTCCGCTGCCGGGCTTTGCTGCGCGCGCCCTGGCGGACTGCCGGGTGACCACGTTCTGCGCGCCGCCGACCGTGTGGCGGATGCTGCTGCAGGCCGACCTGGGCGCGGCGGACGTTTCGTCGTTGCGGGAATGCGTGGCGGCCGGCGAGCCGCTCAACCCCGAGGTGATCGAGCAGGTCCGCAAGGCCTGGCGGATCACGGTGCGGGACGGCTTCGGCCAGACCGAGACCACCGCGCAGGTCGGCAACACGCCCGGGCAGCAGGTCCGGCCGGGTTCGATGGGGCGCCCGCTGCCGGGGTACTCGGTCGTGCTGGTCGACCCGGTGAGCGGCGAGCAGGGGCGGGACGGGGAGATCTGCCTGGACCTGTCGCGGCGGCCGCTGGGGCTGATGACCGGGTACCTGGACGATCGCCGGAGCTTGAACGCCGAGGCCATGCGGGACGGCTACTACCACACCGGCGACGTGGCTACGTCGGATTCCGACGGCTACATCACGTACGTGGGCCGGACCGACGACGTGTTCAAGGCGTCGGACTACCGCATCTCGCCGTTCGAGCTGGAGAGCGTGCTGATCGAGCACGAGGCGGTGGCCGAGGCCGCGGTGGTCCCGTCGCCGGACCCGCTGCGGCTGGCCGTGCCCAAGGCGTACGTGCTGCTGGCCGCGGGGCGGGAGCCGTCCGGTGAGGTGGCGCGGTCGATCATGGCGTTCTGCCGGGAACGGGTGGCGCCGTACAAGCGGATCCGGCGGATCGAGTTCGCCGACCTGCCCAAGACGATCTCCGGCAAGATCCGCCGGGTCGAGCTGCGCGGCCAGGAGAACGCGCCCCGCGCATCGGTCCGCGGCGTCACCGAGTTCTGGGAGGAAGACTTCACGTGGTAGCCGGTTTATGGTCCTGGTATGTGATAGTACGGTCGTCGTCTTGCTGGATAGGATTGGGGGGCGGTAGGGATGGCTAGTGCGCCATGGGATCCGCGCGGTGAGGCGCTGAACGCGCTGCGGACGATCGCGGCGGATCCGCAGTACGGAGCGGAGGCGCTGGCGAGCGCGCAGATGATGACGAACCTGCTGAAGGACATGCTGCCGGACGCGCCGCGCGAGGCGAACGTGCTGATCACGGCGGCCGGAGCCGGGCGTGCCGACGGCCCTGCAGGGGTACCTGGCGCAGGGGATGGACGTGGGGACGGCGACCCAGCTGGCGGCCGGGACCCTCGCGGAACGGACCGCGCTGACCGCGGACGCGTGCGCGTGGGCGACCAGTTCGCTGGCCACGGCGCTGCTCCCCCTGGTCCCTCCGTTGGCGTCCGGCCCCGGGGGCACCGCGCCCTTCCCGGCAGCGACCATCCGACCATGGCGCCTCAGGGGACGGGGCCGGGGCCGGTGGCCTACGACCCGGTGGCTTACGGCCCGGTGGGCACGCTCGCGGCCGGACCCGGACGGGACCGGCCGGCCGGCGTCAGCCTCCTGGCCGCGGCCTTCGCCGGGGCGGGGGCGCTGGCCACGATCCTGGCCTGCGCGTTCTCGATCGTCCACTTCTACAACTCGGACGGCACCTACGCGTCCTCGGAGTCCCTGTTCAGCCTCAGCAGCCGTGGTGCCGCGTGGAACTGGATCGGGCTGGTCGTGGCGGCGGTCCTGTCGGTGGTCGCCGCCCTGCTGCTGGTGGCGTCGCGCACGCCGTGGGTCCGGGCCGGGGCGGCGGGGGTGGTCGGGGCGTTCGGCATCGCCGTCATTTTGATCTTCGCCGCCTATCAGTTCACGCTGGGCCCGGTCTCCGACGGGAGCGGGCCGGCCGGAGGCGAGAAGCTCGGCGTCTTCGGCGGGCTCCTGCTGCTGGTGGCCGGGGTGCTCGGCTTCGTGGCCGCGGCCCGGGGTGATCGCGCGGTCGCCCCGGCGGGTGCGCCACCGGCCGAGTGATCTACCACATCGCGACCGCACCGGACTGGGCGCAGGCCCAGCGGGACGGCCGGTACACCATGTCGACCCGCGGCCGGACCCTGGCCGAGGAGGGATTCATCCACGCCTCGACCGCCGGGCAGGTGGCACCCGTGGCCAACGCGTACTACCGGGGCGTGCCGGACCTGGTCGTGCTGGTCATCGACCCCGGCCGGGTCGGTCCGGAGATCCGGTACGAGCTCGTGCCCGGCTCGGACGCGCCGTACCCGCACATCTACGGGCCGCTCAACACCTACGCGGTGGTCGGCACCCGGCCGCTCGAGCCGGGCCCGGACGGCGAGTTCACCTTCAGGGTTTTATTCGGGGGTGTCGGGGGCGAGGGGGCGGCCGGTTTCCCACTTCTGCTCGATGCGGCCGAAGTGCCAGACGGCCAGGGCCACGATCCAGGTGAGGACGAACACCCCGACGATGAACAGGCCGGCGGTGTTGATGTTGAAGGTCTGCATGAACGTCCAGAACGAGCCGTTGAGGCTGGTGTCCTGGGCCAGCAGGCCGAGCAGTTCGACCGCGCCGATGAACACGGCCACGAAGACCGACAGGCCGGTGATGGTCAGGTTGTAGTAGACCTTGCGGACCGGCCGGGCGAAGGCCCAGTCGTAGGCGAAGTTCATGAAGCAGCCGTCCGCGGTGTCGAACAGGCTCATCCCGGCCGCGAACAGGATCGGCAGCGACAAGATGGCGTAGAACGGCAGGCCGCCGGCCACGGCCGTGCCCGCCAGGACCAGCAGCGCGATCTCGGTGGCGGTGTCGAAGCCCAGGCCGAACAGGAGCCCGATCGGGTACATCTTCCACGGCGTGTCGACCCGGCGGGCCAGCGGGCCCAGGAGCCGGTTCATCAGGCCGCGCTTGTTCAGCTGCTCCTCGAGCGCGTCGTCGTCGTAGGCGCCGCCGCGCATCTGCCGGAACACCTTGATGATCCCGGCCAGGATGACGAGGTTGAACGCGGCGATCAGGAACAGGAAGAACCCCGACACGCAGGTCCCGACGATGCTGGTGAGGTTGTGCAGCCCGGAGTCGCCGTTCCTGACCTGAGCGTCCACGTCACGCAGGCCGAAGTTCAGCAGGACCGCCAGCACGAAGACCACGCTGGAGTGGCCCAGGGAGAAGAAGAACCCCACCGAGAGCGGGCGCTTGCCCTCACCGACCAGCTTGCGGGTGGTGTTGTCGATGGCGGCGATGTGGTCGGCGTCGAACGCGTGCCGCATGCCCAGGGTGTAGGCCAGGGCCCCGGTGCCCACGCCGAAGACCGTCGTCTTGCCGATGTGGTAGTGCCCGCCCAGGGCGGCGGCCAGCATGCCCCAGCCGGCCACGTTCAGCCCGACCACCGTCGCGACCATGCCGCCGAAGCGGGCCCACTCGGCCGGGGTCAGCCCCTGGCGGATCCTGGTCAGGCGGCTCCTGATTCGGCGGGCGGGCTGGTCAGCGGCCTGGACGACCTCCCCGGACTTGATCACCGGGCCAGTCTAGGAGTTGTTGCGACTAGGTCGCAATAACGTATCGGATGCACCTGCCGGGAACGACCCGCCGGCGGGCTCAGCTGGTGACGTCGGCCGAGGTGAAGCGGGCCCAGGCGAAGGAACCGAACAGGACCGCGTAGACGCCGAACGACAGCAGCCCCTTGAGCAGGGTGGACGTGTCGACCGGGGCGCGCAGGATGGAGTCGAAGGACAGCCACCAGTGCGTGGGCAGGTAGGGCCCGATGGCCGCGAGCTGCGGCACCTGGTCCACCACCTCGCTGGTCACGACCAGGATCGCGATGGTGGCGATCGCGCCGATGGCGTGCTCGGTCAGGGTCGAGATGGCCAGCCCGATCGCGCCCAGCGCGGCCATCGCCGCGGCCACGTACAACGTGACGAACAGCACCCGGAGCAGCCCCTCGGCCAGCGGCACGGTGGCGCCGGAGAGCAGCGTCACCGGCCCGACCGGGAACAGCGCGGCACCGACCGCGAGCGAGACCGCGGACACGATGACCGTGGCGGCCAGCCCGAACACCACGATCGCGGCGAACTTGACCGCGAGCAGGCGGGTCCGCCCGGCCGGGACCGCGAGCAGGTAGCGCAGCGTCCCGTAGCCGGCCTCGCCGGCCACCGAGTCCCCGGCCACCACCGCCACCACGACCGGCAGGACCAGGATGAGCAGGGTGGACAGCGCGATGAAGGTCAGGAACACGCCGTTGCCGGCCAGCTGGTTGAAGAACGCCACCCCCGGGCCGTTGCCGCCCTGCGGATGCGGCGCCGCCACCCGCAGCGCGATCCCGATGACCACCGGGAACACCACGGTCACGGCGAGCAGCAGCAGGTTCCGCCGGCGCCCGAAGACCAGCCGGAGCTCGGCGCCGAACAGCCGCAGCCAGGCGCGGGCGGGGTTACGGGGGGCTACCCGCGCGGCGCCGGCTCTCGTTCCTGGGGGGACCGAGCCAGACCGCCGGGAGCTTCAGCCGTCGACATCGAAACCCTCCCCGGTGAGCCCGACGAACAGGTCCTCGAGGCTGGGCGCGGCGACCGAGAAGCCGCGGACGCCGATCCCGGCGTGCACGAGCTCGGCGCAGACGCGTTCGGGCTCGGCGTCGCCCAGCAGGGCCGAGGCCTCGTCCGGCCCGGCCTGGGTGTCGGTGAGGCCGAGGGTGGCGAACACCTTGACCGCGCCGTCGGCGTCGGCGGTCTGCACGACGACCCGGGCGGCGCCGGTGCGGCGCAGCTCGGGCAGCGGGCCCTGGAATACCAGCCGGCCGGTGCGCATCACCCCGACGTGCGTGCAGACCTGCTCGACCTCGGCCAGCAGGTGGGAGGAGACGAACACGGTGGTGCCGTCGGCGGCGATCTGGCGGACCAGCGCGCGCACCTCCCGGGTCCCCTGCGGGTCGAGCCCGTTGGTCGGCTCGTCCAAGATGATGAGCTCACGGGGCCGCAGCAGGCTGGCCGCGATGGCCAGGCGCTGCTTCATGCCGAGCGAGTAGTGGCGGTACCGCTTGCGGGCCGCCGGCAGCAGGCCCACCCGCTCCAGCGCCTGGCCGATCCGGTCCGGCATGGTGCGCGGGTCGGCGGTCCGGTCCGCGGCGTCGTACCGGGCCAGGTTGTCCCGGCCGGACAGGAACGGGTAGAAGGCCGGCCCTTCGACCAGCGAGCCGACCCGGTGCAGCACCCGGTTCGCGCCGCCCGGCACCGGCACGCCGAGCAGCTCGGCCTGGCCGCTGGTCGGGAAGGCCAGGCCGAGCAGCATCCGGATCGTGGTGGTCTTGCCGGACCCGTTCGGGCCGAGGAAGCCGTACACCGCGCCTTTCGGGACCAATAGGTCGATGTGGTCGACGGCCAGCTGGCCGCCGCGGAAGCGCTTGGTCAGCCCGGTGGACGAAATCGCGGTCAAGGTGCCTTGGCGTTGACGATCCGGCGGCGGCCTGGCCGGCCGCGGCGTACAGCACGCTGGGCTGCACCGCCCCGACGAACGTGCGGCCGCTGTCGGTGATCAGCACCGAGACCAGGCTGGTCCGCAGCAGCCGGCCGCTGCCCCAGGCGCCGCTCACCGGCGTGGCCGACTGCAGCAGCGCGTTCAGCACCGCGGCGCTGTCCCCGGAGGGACTGCTGCCCGGACCCCCGCTGCCGCTCGGGCGCGGTCAGCCCGGCGGAGGGCAGGTCGAGCACGGTCAGCCAGCCCGATCCGATGGTGCTGACGTCGCCCTGCATGTGGTCCGAGCCGGACGGCGCGGTCAGGTTCTCGTGGCTGACCTTGGCCCCGGGCGGCGGGGTGAAGGTCAGGTCGGCGGGTGCCGGGGTGACGAACTGGATGGAGGTGTAGCCCACCTGGAACGCGGGGCTGCTCGCGCCGCGGGCGTAGACCTGCAGGCGCAGCGGCACGCCGTTCTTGCCGTCGATGGCGATCTGTACCTGCCCGACCAGCGACCGGGAGTCCTTGGGCGCCAGGACCAGCTCGTAGGCGGGCTGCCCGGCCACCGTGACGTTGCTGTCCACGCTCACCGTGGTGGTCGGGCCCACCGCGGCCAGCACCTGCTGGGCCGCCTGCTGCGGGGTGAGCGGGGCGGTGGTGGGCGCGGTCTGCGGGGCTTCGGAATCAGCGGGCAGCGAGTACTCGGTGACCGCGTTCGCCGTGCTCTCCCACTGCCAGGCCGTGTTGCCGTCCGCGATCACGTCGGTCTCGCTCAGCGGCTCGGGCACGGCCAGCCGGAAGTGCCGCGGGCCGGAGTACCAGACCCGGACCGTGTGCGACCCGGTGAGCAGCGAGGCGATCGAGGTCGGGTTCGCGGTGCCGGGCAGGCTCGGCAGGCCGAGCGAGGTGGTCTCCACCACGGTCCCGGTCAGCGGCGGGGTGACCGAGTCCGCGACCTGGGCCAGCAGCTGGGCCGGGGTCCGGGACGGCAGCCCGGGCGAGGCCTGGGCGACGGAGATCAGCGATCCGCCTATCACCGCGCCGGTGATGACCAGCGCGCCGGCGGGGATCGCCCACCTGGTCCGCCGGGACAGCTTCGGAACTCCAGCCATGACACCTCACCCGTTATCCGGAGCGTACCCCCTTCGCTCCACAGTGCCGCGCGGCCGCTGTGAGCACCCTGAGACGCCGGCCCGGGGAACCGGGCGGGTAGGCCACACTGGGAGCATGCGGGTGCTCGTGGTGGAAGACGAGCGGCGGCTCGCCTCGGCCGTGCGCCGCGGCCTGACCGCCGAGGGGTTCGTCGTCGACGTCGCCCACGACGGCGTGGACGGCCTGCACCTGGCCCGGGAGGGCGGCTACGACGCGGTGGTGCTCGACCTGATGCTGCCCGGGCTGTCCGGCTACCAGGTCTGCGAGCGGCTGCGCGCCGACCGCAACTGGGTGCCGGTGCTGATCTTGTCGGCCAAGGACGGCGAGTACGACCAGGCCGACGGGCTCGACCTCGGCGCCGACGACTACATGACCAAGCCGTTCTCCTACGTGGTGCTGGCCGCCCGGCTGCGCGCGCTGCTGCGCCGCGGCGCCCGGCCGCGGCCCGCGGTGCTGACGGCCGGCGACCTCGGCCTGGATCCGGCCGCTCATACCGTGCGCCGGGGGAAGAACAGATATTGACCTAACGGCCCGTGAATTTGCCCTGCTGGAATACCTGATGCGCCGCGCGGGGCAGGTGGTGTCCAAGGCCGAGCTGCTGGAGCACGTCTGGGATGCGGAATCGGTCGCCGACCTCAACGTGGTCGAGGTCTACGCGGGGTACCTGCGGCGCAAGATCGACGGTCCGTTCGGCAGAAATGCTCTTCAGACCGTGCGCGGGGCGGGCTACCGGCTCGCGGCCGACGGCGGCTGACCATGGCTCGGTGGTGGCGGCGCCGCAGCCTGCGGGCCCGGCTGACCCTGATCACCTCGGCCGGGCTGGCCCTGGCCCTGGCTGCCGCCGCGCTGCTGCTGGTCAACGCGCTGCGGCTGTCCCTGATCCGCGGGCTGGACGACTCGGCCCGGCAGGGCGCGGCGGAGGTGGCGGCGCTGATCAACCAGAACCGGCTGCCCGACCCGGTGCCGGTGGGGTCCGGCACGATCACCATCCAGGTGCTCGACGCCCAGGGCCGGATCACCGACGTGTCGGAGGGCGCGGACCGGCTGGTGCCGCTGCTGCCGGCGGCGCAGGCCCGGACCGCGGCCCGGACCGGCCAGGGGCGCATGCTGTCCGGGCCGCCGCTGGGCATGCCGTCGCCGCTGCGCGTGGTGGCGGTCGGCGCGAACGACGGCCAGGTGGTGGTGGCCGCGGTCTCCTTCGCCCAGGCCAGCGACAGCATCGCCACCGTGGTCAAGGCCGTGTTCATCGGGACGCCGCTGCTGTTCGGCCTGGTGGCCCTGGCCATCTGGCTGGTCACCGGGTACACGCTGCGGCCCATCGCCGGGCTGCGCCGCGGCGCGGCCGAGGTGACCCAGACCGGGATCCCGCGCCACCTGCCGGTGCCGCAGGCCCGCGACGAGGTGCGCTCGCTCGCGGTCACGCTGAACGACATGCTCTCCCGGCTGGCCGACGCGCAGCAGCGCCAGCGCGACCTGGTGTCCGACACCGCGCACGAGCTGCGCAGCCCGATCGCCAGCATCCGCGCCCAGCTCGAGGTGGCGCTGGACCACCCGGACGGCCTGGACTGGGCCGAGACCGCCCGGGACGTGCACGCCGACACGCTGCGGCTGGCCCGGCTGGCCGAGAACCTGCTGCTGCTGGCCCGGCTCGACGACCAGCGCATCCGCCGCCGCCCGGTCGACCTGGCCGCGGTGTGCGGCTCGGTGGCGGCCCGCTACGGCGCGGCCCGGGTCCCGGTCCGGGCCGACGCGCCGTGCTCCGTGCCTGGTCCTCCGGCGACCCGGACGCGCTGGGCCGGCTGCTGGTGAACCTGCTCGACAACGCGGTCCGGCACGCGGCCAGCGCGGTCAGCGTGTCGGTGCGGGCGCAGGACGGCTGGGCGGTCCTGGTCGTCGCCGACGACGGGCCCGGCATCGCGGCCGAGGACACCGAACGGGCGTTCGGCCGGTTCTCCCGGCTGGACGACGCGCGGAGCCGGGACGGCCAGGAGGGCGCGGGCCTGGGCCTGGCCATCGTGCGGACCACGGCCGAAGCCCACGGCGGCTCGGTGACGCTCGGGGACGCCGGGCCCGGCCTGCGCGCGACCGTGCGGCTGCCGCTGGCGGCCTGAACGGCACTGCCGCTGGCGGCCTAGGCTTCGGCCGAGGCTGGCTTATGCGCTTTGCATCGGCGACGACCTCGGACGGCGTCTGCGAACAGGACTTCACCCTCGACGACATTCCCGGCGTGCTCTGGTCCCCGGCCGGGGCGGCGGGCCCCGGCCGCTGGTGCTGCTGGGCCACGGCGGCGGCGGGCACAAGCGGGCGCCGGGCGTGCTGGACCGGGCCCGGCGGCCTGGTGACCGGCTGCGGGTTCGCGGCGGCGGCCATCGACATGCCGGGGTTCGGCGACCGGCCCAAGACCGCCGAGGACGAGCGGTTCGTGGCCGAGATCAGGGCCCGGCAGGCGGCGGGCGAGCCGTCATCGGGCAGATCCTCCGGCACAACGTGGCGCTGGCGGGCCGGGCCGTTCCGGAGTGGCGGTCGGTGCTCGACGCGCTGCTAACGCCGGAGTGACGGGCGGCCCGGTGGGGTACTGGGGCGTGTCGCTGGGCAGCATGATCGGCGTGCCGCTGGCCGCGGCCGAGCCGCGGATCGCGGCCGCGGTGTTCGGCCTGGCCGGGGGGCACGAGGCGCTGGCGGGGCGGGTTACGGCGGGGAGACGGTGGTGGGGGTGAAGCGGGGGGTGGAGGGGCGGTGGGGCTGGGTGTGTTTCCAGGAGACGGTCATCAGGGCGCCGCCCAGGGGGGAATCGCCGACCTGCCAGCGGCCGCCGGTGGAGCGGACGATCGAGTCGCCGATGGCCAGGCCCAGGCCGGCCGGCGCCCGGGCCGTGCTCGGTGACGCGGTGGAAGCGGTCGAACAGGCGGGAGCGTTCGGCCTCGGGGATGCCGGGCCCGCTGTCCTCCACGGTGAGGCTGACCCGGTTGCCCTGGGTCCGGACGCCGATCCTGACCTGGCCGGCGGGGCCCGCGTAGCGGCACGCGTTGTCCATCAGCACGCCGGCCAGCCGGTCGATCCAGTCCGGCGGCGCGCTGATCAGCGCGGGCCCGGCGCCCACGTCCGCGGTGACCGCGGGCCCGACGGCGCGGAACCGGTCGGCGCAGGCCTGGGCCAGCGTGACCAGGTCCACCGGCTCGTCGCCGGGAGGCGGCGGCCGGGAGTCGAACCGGGCCAGCCACAGCATGTCGTCGACCAGCTGGCGCAGCCGGCGGCTCTCGCCCTGGATGCGGGTCAGCGCGTCCCGGTACTCGGCCGCCTCGCGCGGGCTGGACAGGGCCACGTCGGCTTCGGCCCGGATCACGCTGAGCGGCGTGCGCAGCTCGTGCGAGGCGTCGGCGGTGAACTCCAGCTGGCGGCGCCGCGACTGCTCGACCGGCGCCAGCGCCCGCAGGCCCACCACCAGCGAACCGAAGAACATGGCCAGCAGCAGGAAGGGCCCGGCGATGACCTCGGCGTACAGCAGCAGCCGCTCGGTGTGCGCGTCCCCGGCCCGGCTCTGGCCCGCGATCAGCCAGCTGCTGCCGTCGCGGGCCAGCTTGAGCCGGAACGCATCCGTCTTGCCGAGGTCGGTGGTGAAGGCGAGCCCGTCGTGCGGCGGGTGCGCGGCCAGCAGGCCGTCCGGCAGCCGGGGCGAGCCCGGGCTGTGCGCGGTCACCGCGCCGGTCGCGTTGACCAGCCACAGGAAGACCGGTGCGGAGTCGGCGTCCACGTCATCGGACGATCCCGCCGCGGCGGCGCTCTGGCTGAGTATGGCCGGATCATGAGCGGCGGCCGTGAGCCGCGTGCCCAGGTAGTAGTCGCTCTGCGCGGTCTGGTGGCTGGCGAACAGCACGTTGAGCACGATCGCGCCGATGACGTAGAGGACGGCGATGACCGCCGTCGCGCCGGCGGCGACCCTGGCGGCGGGGCTCACCTTCATGCGGGGATGATCCGGTAGCCGACGCCGCGGATGGTCTCGATCCGCACCCCGGCGCCGGCCAGCTTGGAGCGCAGCCGGGCCAGGTGCACGTCGATGGTGTTCGAGCCGAACGCGTCGGCCTCGTTGTCCCAGACGTGCTGGGCGATCGAGCGGCGGTCGGCGACGCTGGGCGACCGGCGCATGAGGATCTCCAGGATGCCCAGCTCGATGCCGGTCAGCGCGGGGCGCTGCCCGCAGACCGTCACCTCCCGGGCCGCCGGGTCGAACTCGACCTCCCCGATCACCAGCCGGGGCGAGCGGCTGACCGGAGGCCGGCGCTGCAGGGCCCGGAGCCGGGCCAGCAGCTCGCCGAAGTCGAACGGCTTGACCAGGTAGTCGTCGGCGCCCGCGTCCAGGCCGGCGATCCGGTCCGCGGGGGTGTCGCGGGCGGTCAGCATCAGCACCGGGGTGGGCGTGCCCGCCCGGCGCATCCGCTGCACCAGGTCCAGGCCGGACAGCCGGGGCATCCGCCAGTCCAGCACCGCCACCTCGTACTCGTAGAAGCGCAGGTACGCGGCGGCGGTCTCGCCGTCGGGAACTAGGTCCACCACGTAGCCCTGCTCCCGGAGCCCGCGGGCCAGGACCTGGCCCGAGGCCCTCGTCGTCCTCCGCGATCAGCACCCTCACAGCATCCGAATCTACTGTGCGGGCGTGAGCGGCCGGGCTCAGCGGGAGATGCTGCCCATCGGGTCGGGTCCCGCGACTGCCTAGCGCGAAATACGGCCCATCGGGTCGAGTCCGTGACTGCCTCAGCGCGAAATACGGCCCATCGGGTCGAGTCCGTGACCGCGTCACCGGGAAATACGGCGCCATAGCGGCCTCGGGACAAGTCTGAGCGCAAGGGCCAGGCCGGCCAGCGCGGGCGGGACCCATACGGTGTCCTGGCCGCGGCGCAGCGCGGCGGCGGTGGCCCGCCCGACGGCCTGCGGGGTGGTGGCCAGCGGCGCGGGCGGCATACCGGCGGTCATCCGGCCGGTGACGAACCCGGGCCGGACCAGGACCACGCGGACCCCGGTGCCGTGCAGCAGGTCGGCGAACCCGCGCGCGAAGGCGTCCAGGCCGGCCTTGGCCGAGCCGTACACCGGATTGGCCTTGCGCGGCCGGACCGCGGCGACCGAGGACAGCACCACGATGGTGCCGCGGCCCTGGGCGCGCATCCGGGCCCCCACGGCGAGCAGGGTGCTGACGTGCCCGGTGAAGTTGGTCTCGATCATCGCGGCGGCCCGCTGGACGTCGCGCTCGAGGTCGGCCTGCGGGACCAGCACGCCGGCCGCGGAGATGACCAGGTCCACGTGCCCGTCGGCGAACACGCCGTCGACGAACGCCTGGTGGCCTGCGCGGTCTCCAGCGCGTCGTAGTGGACGGTCCGCACCTGGCCGGGGAGTTCCTTGCCCGCGGCGGCGAGCCGCTGCTCATCGCGCCCGGCCAGGATGATCTCGGCGTTCGGCGGCAGGCCGAGGGCAGCCAGGATGGCCAGGCCGATCTCGCTGGTGCCGCCGATCAGCATGACCCGGGGCTGATACCCCGCTTCGTTCGGAAAAAAATTCATTTAACCCCCTCAGGCCTGCAGGCCGGTCACGAACAGCGCCAGCCAGGTCAGTTCGCAGGTCAGCATCAGGCTGTTGCGGGTGAGCAGGTCCTCGACCGGCGCGGTGGTGTGCCGCGTGGTCAGCATGGCGAACCGGGCCAGCGCCGCGGCCAGCGGGACGGCGCTGATCAGGTGCCAGGGCTGCGCGTCCGTGCGTTCCCCGGCGGCCCAGGCCAGGTACGCCGCGATCATCCCGAGGCCGATCAGCCACTGGGCGGCCAGCAGCGCGGCCGGGCGGTAGTAGCGCAGCGCCGGGCGGTGCTGGATCGCGGCCGGGCCGAGGCCGGCCAGCTCGGTGTAGCGCTTGGCCACGGCCACGCCCGAGCGCGCCCAGGCTGCACACGACCAGGAACCAGGCCGACGGCGGCACGTGGGTGGCCGCCGCGCCGCCCAGCACGCGGAGCAGGAAGCCGGACGCCACGAAGATCAGCTCGACCACCGGGATGTGCTTGAGCACGAACGAGTACAGGAACGAGATGCCCAGGTAGGCGCCGACCGCCGCGGTGAGCAGCGGGACCGAGACGATCAGGCCCGCGCTCAGGCCAGCAGCGGCACAGAGCACACCGATGACCACCGCGTGCGACTTGGGCAGGTCGCCGGCCGCCACCGGGCGGAACCGCTTGCGCGGATGCTGGCGGTCGCGCTCGGCGTCGACGACGTCGTTGATGAAGTACACCGCGACCGACGCGCAGCCGAACGCGACCGCGGCGACCAGTGCGTAGAGCGCCCCGTGGGGCCGCCCCCAGGTCGCGCCGGCCAGCGGGGCCGCGAAGACGAGCAGGTTCTTCGGCCACTGCCGGGGGCGGGCGGTGCGGAGCACCGCGAGGGGCCAGTTCGGCCGTCGGGCGTGCCGCGGGTTCTTCGCGCCAGCCGGCTGGGCCGTCTCCTCGGTGGCGCTTGCCTCGGCGGTCACCGGGCGTAGACCGCGGTGAAGTCGCGGCTGAAGACCGAGTAGTACCGGTACGCGGTCTGCTCCTGGGTGGGCAGCAGGTCGACCGGCGTCGGGTCCGACGGGTGACCGTCGGTCTTGTAGTACTCGAAGGACATCCAGTACGGGTTGATGTCCAGTTGCAGGGCCTCGACCGCGCCCGCCTGGTGCAGCAGGTCGGCGAGTTCGGAGACGTTGAGCGCCGGGCCGTAGACGAAGATGATCCGGCCGTCCCTGGTGATGCCCAGGCCCGAGCGCCACACGTAGTAGCCGCCGCCCAGGGTGGCGCCCCAGTTGGCCTCGACGTCCTGGTTCACGCTCGCCGGGACCTGGCCGTGATCGACGATCAGCTTGAGGTTCTGCCGGACGCCGACCACGCTGGAGGTCATCTTCACGTCCCGGCCCCAGACGCCGATCTTGATCGTGCCGTTGCGGTAGTAGACCACCGACGCCGCGCCCTTGGTCAGGGTCCCGGACGTATCGCCGTTGAGGTAGAAGCCGCCGCCGGACGTGTTTATCTTGAACCCGCCGTTGAACGTGCCGATCAGGCCGGTGCGGGTGCCGGGCGGGATCCAGGGCTGGGCCTTCCAGTTGCCCGCTCCCGGGTCTTCGGCGCCGGGACGCAGCTGGAAGCTGACCAGGCGCTGGTCCATGGAGACGATCCCGGCCACGTAGGAGGTGTACACCGACGACGGGCGCAGGAAGGTGCCGAACATGGCGGGCTGGCCCTTGACCGTCTCCAGCACGCGCCACTGGCCCTCGCCCGCCAGCGGCGTGCCGGCCGGCGACGTCAGCCGCTGCGGGATGATGGGCTGGAAGCCCTTGACGTGCTTGTACCTGGTCGGGGCGGTTTTGGGCACCGCGAGGGAGAAGCCCGGCTTGCCGCCCACCTTCGGCGGCTGGTAGCTCACCCACTCGCCGAAGGTCACCACCGGGCCCAGGTAGTGGTCCCGGGCCCACTCGGCCAGCTTGGAGGACAGCGACCCGCCGTTGGGCGCGGCCAGCGCCTGGCCGACGGAGAACGCCAGCCAGCAGCAGAACACCGCGATCAGGGCCAGGATGACCCGCACCGTGCGGCGCCGGAGCAGCCGGCGGATCCGGCCGCGGCGGCCTGGGCCCTTGGTGTGGCCGCCTGCCCTCGGCGCGGCGGTCGCGGCGGTCGCGGCGGTCGCGGCGCCGGCGGCCAGGCCCGCCGTCGGCGTCGTCGTCGGGCTCGTACGGGCCAGGCTCGTACGGGCCTGG
Organism: uncultured Actinomycetes bacterium; assembly: GCA_963849595.1. Classification (GTDB taxonomy): domain Bacteria; phylum Actinomycetota; class Actinomycetes; order Streptosporangiales; family Streptosporangiaceae; genus Palsa-504. The sequence goes on along the minus strand of CAWKIB010000016.1, from coordinate 88,231 downwards.
CTCGTATGGTCCGGGCTCGTACGGGCCCGGCTGGTGCGGGCCGGGCTGGTGCGGGCCCGGGCTGGTGCGGGCCCTGGATCGCCGGGCCGCGGGGGATGCGGCGGAAGACCTGGGTGTCTGGATCGTAGGGCGGGCCGCTGGGCGGGCCGTTGGGTGGTCCGGGCGGGCCGTAGGGCGCGGGGCCGGGCGGGTAGTCGTACGCGGCGCGGTCGGGACCGTACGGTCCGGGGTCGGGTCGGTACGGTCCGGGGTCGGAGCCGTACGACGAGGAGTGCGGCTCGGGCGGTGAGGGATTCTGCTGGCTGGCTCGGCGGGACGCCGGTCGTAGCACTCGCCTACCTCCTCGTCATACCTGCGAAGTCCTCGAAGACGGTCTACCGGCTCAACATGAAGGAATCGTTACGTGCCCGGTTCCCTTCATGGGACGAAATACCCCGGCCAGGCCCGTCCGGCCAGCACCTGGCTGGCCCACGCTGACGTCACGACCCGGCGGCAAGGAATAAGTCCATTTCCCGTTCACAGGCACGGCAAACCCGCAGTAAGTCGGTGTAATCCTACCCGGGAGCCCCGGACCGGGCCTACCAGCGGCCCCAGGGGAGCAGGGCGGTGACCGCGACCGCGGCGAACAGCAGAGTCAGGTACGCGATGGACAAGTGGAACAGCCGCATCGGCGCAGGCGAGGGGGCGGTTTCCGGTGCGCCTGCGGTAGCGCTTTCCGGTGCGCTTTCCAGTGTCTGGGCGGCCCGGACGCGGGCGTTCAGCCCGTGCGCCTCGACCAGGAACCAGACCCCCAGCGCGGCGGCCAGCACGCCGTAGATCCAGCCGGCGAACGGGACCAGGGCCAAGGTGGCCGCCACCATCGCGTAGGAGTACCACAAGATCTTGCGGGTGACCGCGGCGGGCGAGGCCACCACCGGCAGCATCGGCACGTTCGCGGCCGCGTAGTCCTTGCGGAACTTCATGGCCAGGGCCCAGAAGTGCGGCGGGGTCCACAAGAAGATGACCGCGAACAGCACCACGGCGGCCAGGCTGACCGTGCCGGTGACCGCGGCCCAGCCGACCAGCACGGGGAAGCAGCCCGCGGCGCCGCCGATCACGATGTTGGACGGGCTGCGCCGCTTGAGCAGCAGCGTGTAGACGAAGATGTAGAACAAGATGGCCGCGTCGGCCAGCGAGGCCGCCAGCCAGTTGGCCATCAGGCCGAGCAGCAGGGTGGCGCCCGCCCCCAGGAGGATGCCCCAGGCCAGCGCCTCCCAGGGCTTGATCGTGCCCTGCCCTTTGACGACCAGGGGGCGGCGCGAGGTGCGCTTCATGAGCGCGTCGATGTCGCGGTCGATGTAGCAGTTGATCGTGTTGGCGCTGCCCGCGGCGAGCGTGCCGCCGATCAGCGTGACCAGGACGAGCTGGAGCGAGGGCAGGCCGCGCTGGGCCAGCAGCATGGTCGGGACCGTGGTGACCAGGAGCAGTTCGATGATGCGCGGCTTGGTCAGCGCGACCAGCCCGCGGGCTATCGTGCCCGCGGGACGGCGGCCGCCGGGCGGGGTCCCGCGCTGGTCGAGCTTGGGAAGCGCTGCGGCAGAGGTCACTCCGCGTCCTCGGTCCCAGCCGCCGGGTCCGAGGTCGTCTCGGCGGCCGGGGTCTCGGCGGCTCGGCCGGTCTCGGCCGTCGCGCCGGTGATGATCCCGGCCGTCCCGGCCGCGGCGGGCCTGGCCTGTGCCGCCTCGACGGCGGCCTGGGCCCGGGCCTCGGGCCCGAGCGGCTTCCCGGGCACCGCCGTGTAGGACACCGGCCGCTCCAGCCCCGGGGCGCGGTGCCCGGGGACGAACTCCGGCTTGGTGTACAGGACGTACAGCGCGCCCGCCACCACGATGAACAAGAGCATCGGGAAGGCGAAGCTCAGTATCGAACCGCCGAAGGTCCACGCGCTGACGTTGGAATTCACTCCAGGTCCCTTCTCCCTCTCATGACGCTACTACAGAGCGTAGAACAGGAACCAGAACAGCAGCGCCATCAGGGCCATGTAGTTCCAGACAGTGGAAAAGGCGCTGAGCGAGGCCTGGAACCGTTGTACGGCGTAGGTCTCAGTGTATGTGGGGGGCTGTTCGACGAACGACAGGGCCGGGATGAACCGGGACCGGGCCAGCAGGATCTCCAGCCAGATCAGCACGGCCAGCTGGATCACCAGGAACACCGGGTAGAAGCCGGTGAAGACGCTGGCGTAACCCGGAGCTGCCCGGCTTGAACGGCAGGTCGACGAGCTGGTAGATCTGGAACGAGACGGCCGCGAGCCCGAGGCCCAAGGCGATCAGCGCCGTTGATCTGCCACGTGCTCTTGCGCCCGGCCTTGATCCGCTGCAGCCCGAAGTAGTGCACCCCGGCGGACACCTCGGCCAGGAGCATGATCGTGGTGCCGATCCACAGCGACGGGTGGATGAAGCCGGACCCCTGCCACCGGCCCGCGGAGTTCAGGGACCGCAGGTAGAAGTAGGCGAACAGGAACGCGCCGAACAGGAACGTCAGCCCGCCGATGGCCAGCCGCGAGCCGGTCCAGGTCGCGTTCAGCGCGGACTCGTGGTAGAAGCCCTCGTCCTCGGCCGCGGCCGCGACCTCGGAGGGTGTGTCCGTGGTGTCCGTCATCGTCATGCCTCCCCTGCGCCGGCCGGCGCGTAGGCGGAGCCGATCACGCCGGGCGGCGGGTTCAGGTCGGCCACCGGCAGCGCGTCCTTGACGCCGTAGTCATAGGGACCGGCCAGGATCACCGGCACCCGCTTGAAGTTCTCCGGCGGCGGCGGAGTCGACAGCTGCCATTCCAGGCTGCGCGACCGCCACGGGTTACCGACCTCGCGTACCCGCCAGAACAGCATGGACATCACGAAGTTGATCAGGAAGATCAGGATCGAGCCGCCCAGCAGGAACGCGGAGATCGAGACCCAGTCGTTGAGCGTCTCCAGGTTGCGCGCGTACTCGAACACCCGGCGCGGCATGCCCATCAGGCCGAGCGCGAACAGCGGCAAGAACGTCGAGTTGAAGAAGATGAACATGGTCCAGAAGTGGACCCTGCCCAGCGTCTCGTTCAGCTTGATACCCGGTCATCTTCGGCAGCCAGTAGTAGATGCCGCAGAAGAACGCGAAGATCAGCCCGCCCATGATCGTGTAGTGGAAGTGGGCCATGACGAAGAACGAGCCGTGCTCGGTCGTGTCCGCGGGCACGTCCGACAGGAACACGCCGCTGATGCCGCCGATCAGGAAGTTGAAGTAGAACGCCAGGGCGAACAGCATCGGGATGGTGAACCGGATCTTGGCCTTCCAGAAGGTGCCCATGCCGACCAGGAAGATGAACCCGGTCGGGATCGAGATCAGCTCGGTGGTGAGCATGAACAGCGGCCGCATGTCCGGGTTGATCCCGCTGTCGAACAGGTGATGCTGCCAGACGAAGAAGGACAGGATGCCGACGCCGAGCATGCCCGCCGCCGCGATCTTGTAGCCGAACAGCGGTTTGCGGCAGAACACCGAGACCACCTCGGAGATGACGCCGAAGCCGGGCAGGGCCAGGATGTACACCTCCGGATGGCCGAAGAACCAGAACAGGTCCTCGTACAGGAAGCTGCTGCCGCCGAGCTGGTTGGTGAAGAACGAGGTCTGGAAGGTCCGGTCGACCGAGGCCCATGTAGCACGCCCCGACCAGCACCGGGACCGCCAGCACCTGCAGGAACGACACGGTGAACATGGACCAGACGAACATCGGGAGCCTGCTCCAGCGCATGCCGGGGGCCCGGTAGTTGATGATCGTGACGATCATGTTGAAGCCGGCCAGGATCATCGAGATGCCCATCAGGCCGAACGCGAAGAAGTAGGCGTCCTCCCCCGACGTGGCCTGGAGAGCCAGCGGCTCGTACCCGGTCCAGCCGGTGGGGAACCCGCCGAACAGCACGGCGGACAGCAGGATGACGTAGGCGGCCGGGGTGAGCCAGAAGCCGAGCGCCTCGAGCCGGGGGAACGCGACCCGCTTGGACCCGATCAGCAGCGGCCCGAAGTACTGGCCGAACGGACCGAGGATGACCGAGGACATCATCATCATCATCATCGTGCCGTGCTCGCCGACCACCATCAGGTACTGCTCGGGGCCGATGAGGTGGTACGACGGCGAGAGCAGCTCGCTCCGGATGGCCATGGCGAACAGGCCGCCGGTCAGGAAGTAGGCGATCATGCCGAACAGGTACTGGATGCCGACCACCTTGTGATCGAGCGTGTACCGGAAGTACTTGCCCAGGCCGGGGTCCTCCTTGCCGATCAGCCGGGGCTCCTCGGGCAGCGGCCGGCCGAGCATGAGGCCGAACAGGTCGTTGAACACGCCCAGGCCGGCCACCCAGCCGATCACGGCGAAGAGCGTAGCCGAGCACGATGGCCACGTCGTTGGCGTCGGACAGCGAGCTGCGGGCGTAGTCCCCGCCCAGGAAGTTGCCGAGCCAGTGACCGAGGAAGTAGCCGATCACGGCCCCGATCAGGCCGGTGTGCACGCCCGGGCTCAGCCACCACGGCCGCCTGGCTATGACCTCCGGGCCGCGGCCCGTGGGCTCCGCTCGCTCCGGTTGAGTCTCGATGGCCATCCCGTCACCCCTTATTACCGACGTCGTGGCGGCTAGGACGACTGTGTGCCGCGACTCGCGGCGGGACGTGCGTCACGGCGTCACCGGGTTCCCGGGGCCGTAGTAGTAGCCCGCGCCGCCGGTGATGCCGTCGATCGTGACGATGTTCTTGCCGAGCTGGGGAATCACGGTGGGGTCGTAGGTCAGCGTGTACGCGGGCAGGGCGGCGAGCACCCCGGCCGCCTGTTCCTTGGCCTGCACGCCGCTGGCCCAGGACTGGAACGCGGTCGGCGAGACGACCTGGCCGTAGTTGAACATGGCGCCGTGCCAGATGCCGCACAGCTCGCTGCAGCGGACGGTGAAGCCGCCCATCGCCTTCGGCGTCACGAAGGCCACGTTGTCGACGCCCGGGTTGGCGTCGGCCTTCACGCCGAGCTGGTAGGCCCAGAAGCTGTGGATCACGTCCAGCGAGGTCACGTGGAAGGCCACCGGCATGCCCTACCGGCAGCATGAGCTCGGTGCTCTCCATCCCGCCGAACTGCGGATAGCGGTAGGTCCAGGTCCACTGCTGGCCGATCACCTGGACCTCGAGTATGTCGTTGGTCCCGGGCGCCCAGCTGGTGGTCTGCTTGCCGGCCAGCGTCCAGATGGGCGACGGGCCCTCCCCGGCGCCCGCGCCGGCCGGGCCGACCAGCTCGATGGTGCCGAACACGGCCAGCCAGAGCACGATGGCCGAGGTGCCGATGATCCAGGTGGCCTGGACCTTGGTGTTGCCGTAGATCGGCTCGCCGTCGCTGTCGTCGCCCGGCTTGGCCCGCCAGACCACGAGCGCGTAGATGAAGTACAGGAGCACGGCGATGACCACCGGCGCCCCGGTGACGGCCAGCACCGCGATGTCGAACTGCTGGTGCTGGGCCGCGCTGGACATGGCGCCGGGCGGCAGGTGCGGCTTCCAGACGAACCAGATGACCAGGTCGGCGGCCAGGGCCAGGACGAACCAGATCGCGAACAGGCGCCAGGCGTGGCTCGGCGTCGCGACTGGGCGCCGGGGGCCGCTGGGGTTTCGGTCGTTGCCATCAGGACACCACGTCCATATTGCCCATCATCCAGCCGAGAGTCTGCATGGGACCGCTGTTGCCGTCGAGGTACCCGCCGCCGCACGGGATCAGGCACTGCCAGCGGAACACCCCGCCGTGGCTGGGGGACATGAAGCTGAACGTCTCCAGCGCGTAGGGGTTGCCGCTCGTGGTGCACGGCGAGGTACCGCACAGGTTGTTCGCCGACAGCTGCGCATTGGGCGAGGCAACCGGCACGTATATGCCCATGGCCGGGATCGCGAACGTGTGCCCGGCGTTGCAGTCCGACCAGGTGTTGATGACCGACGTGGTGTCGTTGGTCACGTACTCCTTGCCCTTCTGGTCGAACTGGGAGACGGTCACCGTGCCGCCCGTCGTGCCCTGCACCTGGCTGAAGTAGTTGTTCCGCAGCGGCGTGCAGCCGTCGAAGCCGTAGATGGTCATGTTGACCTTGACGCCGGCCGGGACCGAGAACAACGTGGTGTGCACCCACTGCTTGCTCGCCGGATCCTGGGTGTAGTAGGTCACCCAGTCCGGCTTGGTGGTGCTGTCGTTCTGCGGGTCCTCCTGGAGGACCACGTTGACCTGGCCGTTGGAGGCGGCGTAATGAACGGTCGTCAGCTGGGTGCTTGCCGAACCTATGTAGTAGAGGGCGGTAAATACCCCCAGCCCCACCACGATGAGGAAGGCCGCGGTCAAAGCCGCCGCCCGGGCCGCCACGGACACGGGATCACCACCTCGCTTTATCTGCACGCCAGGCCGCATCCGGCCGTACGGCAAACCTCGCTGCGCAGACCGGTACCTACTGGGGTCGATCATCGGATCGGCGCGGCAGGCCAGGGCAACACTTAGCGGCGCGGATGACGAAATTGTCATGTCACTCAACGGGTTCGAGATGTCCGGATTATGCGTCTGACCAGGTACGATGACCGAAGTTCAGATGCGTACCGGTGATACGCACACGCCACAATCGTTTGCGGCAGCACCGTGGCCATCACCCGGCGCGGCGGGCCGTTGCTTGCACCTACGTCGTGTTCTGAACGGACGTTTATGATGACGGCGGACCGGCCGACCGGATGGCCCGCCGGTTCCAGGAGGACCCGATGACGGCTGGACCGACCAGGGGCATCCCGACGCGACCCTCGGGCTGGCCGGTGCTGCGCACCCCCCGGTGGATGCTCGCGGGCGCGGTAGTGCTGGTGGCCGGGCTGACGCTCGCGGCGATCCCCCATCATCCGTCCACTTCCGAGCGTGCCTCCGACCTGCACGGGGTGGTGCAGGAGATGAACACCGACATCGAGTCGTGCGCCGGCGGGGTCAGCGAGTCGCTGACCGCGCTGCAGGAGATCCAGTCCGGGGCCAGCCACGACGTGAAGACCGCGGTCAGCATCGCCACCATCGGCGCGGCGAACTGCTCGCCGGCCAACAGCATGCCGATGGACGACCTCGTCCAGTACCAGCCGCCTTCGTCGCTGGCCTCCTTCCACCTCGATCAGACCGTGAACGACCTGGTCACCTGGGGGTTCCCGGACGCCATGCGGGTGCAGATCGATGTCGCCACGCTCTTGACGGCCAGCAGCGCCAGCGCAGCCGGCGATCCAGGCCGCGACCGCGGCCCTGCAGCACGACCAGCGCGTGCTGGACACCGAGCGCGCCACCATCGACGGCATGATCAACACGGCCAGCAAGTCGCTGTCCGCCAACATCGCGCCTCCTTCGCTGCCCAGCTGACCGCGAGGCGTCGCTGGCCTTGACTGGCAGCGGGCGTCGCTGGCCCTGGCTGGCCGCGCGGGTGGTCCGGGTCCCGATGGCCGCGATACATGATCGTCTGCGCACGTCAGCGACGTGCGTCGACTGCCGCGTGGCCGCTTTGGGCACTAGTTGCAATCGTTTGTGACACAGACGTGTAACAGATGCGGCCTGACCGCGAGTGATACTTGACCGGCGGCTGGTAAGAGGAGAAACATCGGCGGCGGGTCACGAAAGGATTAACAGGTCCCGGGCTTTCGGTGAGCTGGGTGGTCCAGCTGGCCTGGCGATGGGCGGGGAGCGGCAGACGTCCACGAGCGGCGAGAGGCGATGACTTCGCAGGAAGCGGCTCAGGCCACCTTCACGCACCCAGCGGATGCGATCCCGGCCAGGATCCTGGTGGCCGACGACGAGCCCGGCATCCGGGCCTTCATCGGGCGCGCTCTCCATGCGGCGGGCTACGTGACCGACTTCGCGGCCACCGGAGCGGAGGCGCTGCGGCACGCCCTGGGCAGCCACTACGACCTGATCATCCTGGACCTGGTCATGCCGGAGATGACGGGCCAGGTGGTCCTCGAGCGGCTACTGGCCGCGCGCCCGGACCAGGCGGTACTCGTGCTGTCCTGCCTGGGCGACGTCGCCTCCAAGGTGGAGTGCCTGGAGCGCGGCGCCCAGGACTACCTGACCAAGCCGTTCTCGCTGGCCGAGCTGCTGGCCCGGGTCAGGGTCCGGGTCCGGGTCCGCGGCGGGACCGCGGAGAACGGGCACGACCGGGCCGCGGAGATCGTCCGGGCCGGCAGCCTGACCCTGGACGTGGGGCGCCTGGTCGCCGACATCGGAGCCGGCGCGGTGCCGCTGACCAGGCTGGAGTTCCTGCTTCTGCGGGAGCTGGCCGAGCACGTCGGCCAGTCGGTGTCCAAAGGACAGCTGCTGGCCAGCGTGTGGGGCTACGACTTCGACCCCGGCTCCAACGTGGTGGACGTCTGCGTGCGGCGGCTGCGGTCCAAGCTGGGCTTCGGCCTGATCAAGACGGTGCGCGGTGAGGGCTACCAGCTTGTGGGCCACTGACGCCGGCGCCGGTGATGGACAGAGCGATGTCATACAGTGGTCGCTCGTGGTCGGCGATCGATTTGTACCAGGGCCGTGACATGGATTCGCACGAAGGCCGTGACCGGGGACGGCAGACGTGGGCGGGCGCGGCCCGCGATGTCTGGCGCGCCGCGGCCCGGCACAAGCTCGCCTCGGGGCTCATCGCGCTGGCCGCCGTGGCCTCCCTGATCGCGATCGCCCTGGTCGCCTCGGGCCCGGCCGCGCCCGCCGGGGCCGCCGCCGACCCGGCCGCGCCGGCGTTCAGCCTGCCGGTCCTCGGCCAGTCAGCGCAGAAGATCTCGCTCAGCGACTACGCCGGCAAACCGGTCATCGTGAACTTCTTCGCCTCCTGGTGCGAGCCCTGCCAGAAGGAAACCCCGCTGCTGGCCAGGTTCTACCGCGCCGAGCACGCCAAGGTGGCGATCGTGGGGCTGGACGAGAACGACGTCCTCGGCAGCGCCATGTCGTTCACCCGCAAGGAAGGCGTCGGCTACCCGGTGGGCTTCGATCCCGAGGTCGTCGCGGCCTCGGCCTACGGGGTGGCAGCCCTGCCGCAGACCTTCTTCCTCGACGCCCGGCACCGCATCGTCGACCGGGTGTTCGGCGCGGTCACGCAGGCCGACATCAACCGCGGCATCGCGCTCGCGACGGGAAGCTAGGAATCCGACTTCCGCGACCTGCTGGTCATGGCGGCCACCCCGGTCAGGCCGTAGACCAGGCCGCCGTGCCACAGCCCGCTCAGTGCCCCGTCAAGGACGCCGCCGCCGGTGACCACGGAGAGCACGAGCGCGACGGCCGCGCACGCGATCGCGGGCAGCACGGCGAAGCGCCACGGATTGCTCCTGGCCCAGCGGATGGCCCGGCTCGGCCGGGCCCGCCACAGGGCACCCGCCGCGGCCACCACGAAGAAGGCCACCGCGCCCATGGCCAGCGAGCCGCTCAGGGCGCTCAGGTGCAGGCCGAGGCCCGAACCGATGAGGTGCAGCCCGAGATCGCCAACCGCGACCACCCCGCCGGTCACCACCGCGGCCCCCCAGGGCGCGCCGGACATGGCCGCCCCGGAGACCGAGAGTTCCTCGCGCCGCGAAAGATCCTGCTCATTGTGAGTCGGTGCGGACATTCAAACCCCTTGCCCTTCGAGCACCCGGCGATAATCACGTCATATCGCGTCTTTGCCGCAGACTACCACGGCTTCGCAAATGATCCACGCGCGCCGCGCGGGATTCGGACGAATCGGCAGCAATCCGTCGGCTGGCGCTCAGGATCGGGTGCCGGGTCGCGCTCTCGGGTGGCACGCGGTCGGCGCGGGCCCGTGTGGTACGGGCAGGCCGATGCGAGGTCGGGCGCGCTCATCGAGTGGGGCGCGTGTGCCCCGAGCCCCCTCTCTGGAGCCGGGGGTGCTGCCATCCTCTCGCCCAGCATTCCGGCCGTAGCCACACCTCACGCTCCAGCCCCGCCAGTACCGCCGCCTCCGGCCCGGCCAACCGGTGAACGCGGCGTTGTGACGGCTCTTCCCGGTAGAACGCCGCGTTCATATGGCATGAACCGCCGGTATCGGTCAGGCGACGCGACTGAGGAAGGCCGCCGCCGCGGAGGACAGCGCCCCCTGGGCGCGTCGCGGGCGGCGGCCAGGCCGGACGGTGGCAGCATGCGCAAAGGGTGACCGGGCTGACCTGAAGGCGGCTGTCGCCGAGCAGAACCTAGAGCCGACATCACCGATCGGGACGTACCCTGGTCTGGTCTGGTCGAGGGCGAGGAAGATGCGCGAGAACGAGAGCGATAGCGGGGACGGCTGGCGAGGGTCAGACGACTACATCAGTCCCTGGGCGGCGCCCGATCCAGGCGGAACCGACCAGGCGCCCGCCGACGGCCCGGACCTCCCGCCGGAATCCGGCCGACCGGACACCATCGCTTTCGGCGGGCTGACCGATGAGGCGGGCGGGCCCGGACAGGGTTCCTACGTGCAGCGTGGCTACGGCGACCCGTGGTACGGCAGTGACCGGGATGAACCGGGGTACGGGAGTTATGCGGATCCGGGCGGACATTACGGCTCCGGGAGCGGCGGGTACGGACCGGGCGGCTCGGTGGAGGGCGACGGGTTCGGCTCGGGCGGTTCTGAGGGCGGGTACGGCTCCGGGGGCAGCGGGTACGGCTCGGGCGGCTCGCACGGCTCCGGGGGCAGCGGGTACGGCTCGGGCGGCTCGCACGGCTCGGGCGGCTCGCACGGCTCGGAGGGCGGCGGGTACGGCTCGGGCGGTTCTGGGGGCGGGTTTGGCTCGGGTGGGTGGGATCCGGGGCCGGCGCCGCGGCGGGGGCGGCGGCGCGGGCATCTGCTGGTGTATCTCACGGTGGCGGGGCTGGCGGCGGGGATCGGGGCGGGGCTGACGGTGGCGTTCGCTGGCTCGGGGTCGAGCCCGACGGCGGGTGTTTCCTCCAGCGACATCCCGTCGCCGCATGACAACCAGGCGGGCAGCGGGTCGGGGTCGGCGCTGAACCAGGCGACGGTGATGCGGAAGGTCAAGCCGGGCCTGGTCGACATCACCTCCACGCTCACGTACGCCAGCGAGACGGCCGAAGGGACCGGGATGATCCTGTCCCCGTCGGGCCTGGTGCTGACCAACAACCACGTGATCGACGGGGCGACCGAGGTCAAGGTGGCGCTGGCCGACAACACGAGCCAGAGCTACACGGCCCGGGTGGTCGGGTACGACAGCACCGACGACGTGGCGCTGCTCCAGCTCACCGGGGCCCCGGGGCTGCCCACGGTCAGCTTCGGCAACTCCTCGCAGGTCCGGGTGGGCATCCCGGTCCTCGCGCTGGGCGACGCCGAAGGCAAGGGCGGCGTGACGCCGGCCCTGGGCGCCATCAGCGCGCTGAACCGCTCGATCCAGGCCAGCGACGAGGGCTCGAACACCATCGAGGACCTGAACCACATGCTGGCGACCAACGCCCAGATCCAGCAGGGCGACTCGGGCGGGGCGCTGGCCAACAACGCCGGGCAGGTCATCGGGATGGTCACGGCGGCCAATACCGCGGCGGACGGGCAGTCGGGGGGCACGACGGGCTTCGCCATCCCGATCAACACGGCGCTGAACATCGCCCGGCAGATCGCCAGCAAGCAGTCCAGCTCCACGGTGTACATCGGGCTGCCGGGCTTCCTCGGCGTCGAGGTGGCGCAGAGCAACAGCCCGGACCCGCAGCAGCAGGCCGCGGACGAGCGGCAGGCCGATGACGGCCAGGGCGGGGGCCGTCAGGGCGGGCCCCGCGGCGGCCTGGCCTGCGTGACCGGCGGGCAGGAACCGGCCGTGCCGGACCGGATCGCGCCAGCCACGAGCGGCGCGCTGATCCTGGGCGTCGTATGCGGCAGCGCGGCGCAGACCCAGGGCCTGAAGGCCGGCGACGTGATCATCTCGGTCAACGGCCAGGCGGTCACCACGCCCGGCTCGCTGACCGCCATCACCGCCCGCTACCACCCCGGCGAGGTGGTGTCGGTCGCGTATCAGGCCATCAACGGCTCCCGGCACAAGGTCCGGATCCTGCTCGGCGACGGCCCGGCCCGGTAGAAACGGCCCGGTAGAAACGGCCCGGGACGGCAGGACGGCAAACCGCGGCCCTGCCCCCGAGAAGGCGCCCGAGAAGCCGGCGCGATAACGCCAGCCAGGCGCGCAGGCGGGCTTCGCAGTCGGCGATGGCCGGGGCCTCGACGTACTCCCCCGCGGTGTGGGCCAGCTCGGGCAGGCCCGGCCCGTAGTTCACGGCCGGGATGCCGAGCGCGGAGAACCGGGCCACGTCGGTCCAGCCGAGCTTGGCCCGCGGCGGCCCGAGGCCGGCGCCGACCGTGGCCACGAAGGCGGCCGCGGCGGGGTGGCCCAGGCCCGGCCGCGCGCCGTCGGCCACGTCGAGCACCGTGACCGGCCAGGCCGGGAACAGCGACCGAACGACCTCGGCCGCCCGCTGGCCGTCCAGGTCCGGCGCGAACCGGTAGTTGACCGTCACCACGCACTCGTCGGGAACGACGTTCCCGGCCACCCCGCCGCGGATGGCCACGGCGTTCAGGCCCTCGTGGTAGCGCAGCCCGTCGACCTCCGGCTCCCGGGGGGTGTACGCGCGCAGCACGGCGAGGATGCCGTCCGCCTCGTGGATCGCGTTGCGCCCCATCCAGGACCGCGCGGTGTGGGCCCGCTCCCGGCGGCGGTCACCTCGGCCCGCAGCGTGCCCTGGCAGCCGCCCTCGATCCGGCCCGCGCTCGGCTCCATCAGCACGGCGAAGTCGCCGGCCAGCAGTTCCGGGGCGCTGCGGCTCAGCCGCAGCAACCCGTTGCGCTCGGCCGCGACCTCCTCGCACTCGTAGAAGACGTAGGTGACGTCCCGGCTCGGCGCGGGCAGGTGCGCGGCCAGCCGGAGCTGCACCGCGACCCCGGACTTCATGTCGGAGGTGCCGCAGCCGTACAGCCGGGCTCCGTCGGCGCGCGACGGCAGGTTGCCGGCCACCGGGACGGTGTCGATGTGCCCGGCCAGGATGACCCGTTCGGGCCGCCCGAGCTCGGTCCGGGCCACGATCGTGTCGCCGTCCCGGTAGACGGACAGGTGGGCCAGCGGCCGCAGCGCGCGCTCGACGGCGTCCGCGAGCGGCCCTTCCTCGCCGCTGACCGAGGGCACGTCCACCAGCTGGGCGGTCAGCGCCGCCCCATCTAGGTCGAGATCCACCCGGCCAGCATAGGGACCCGGCATGGGGTCAGGCGGGCACGGACGCGCCCAGCGGCCGGGCTTCCTGGCCGGGCAGCGCCTTGGCCGCGGCGCGCAGCGCGGTCACGATCACCGCCACCGACGGCCGGCGCACGCTGGCCGTGCGGGCCACCGCGTGGACGTCCCGGGCCAGGTCCAGGCCGTGCGGCAGGTCCCGCACCGCGACCCGGCGCTCGCCCGCGGCCACCGCCAGCCGGGGCAGGATGGCCAGGCCCATGCCGCGCGCGACCAGGCTCACGATCGTCGACATGCCCTCGAACTCCGACAGCACCGGGGGCGTCACGCCCACCGCGGCCAGCAGCCGGTCCACGGCCTGCCGGGACGGCTCGCCGCCCGGCGCGGCCAGCCACGGCTCGTGCCGCAGCGCGCGCAGGTCCACGGCCACGCCGGGATCGGCCGCCCGGTGCGAACGCGGCACGACCAGGACCAGCCGGTCGCGGATCAGGTGGTAGGCGGACAGGATCGAGCCGCCCGTCTCGATCTCGTCGGCCAGCCGGCCGGTCCAGTCGTCCACGATGGCCACGTCCACCTCGCCGGACCGCACCTGGCGCAGCCCCTCGCGGGCCGGGGTCTGCCGCAGCACCAGGGTCAGCCGGGGATGGGTGCGCAAGCTGCGGGCCAGCGCCGGGGCGAAGGCGATCGCCGCGGACGGGAACGCGGTCGCCACCACCCGCCCGGCCGGCTCGGTGGCCCGCGCGGACAGGTCGGTCTCGGCCTCCTCGACCATGGCCAGGATGCGCTCGGCGTGGCCGGCCAGGCGCCGGCCCGCGTCGGTCAGCTCGGCCCGGCGCGCGGTCCGGTCCAGCAGGGCGGTGCCCGCCTCCCGCTCGAGCGCGGCGAGCTGCTGGGACACGGCGGACGGCGTGTAGCCGAGCACGGCGGCGGTCTTGGCGATGCTGCCGCGCGCGGCGAATTCGGTCAGCAGGCGGAGCCGGTGCAGATCGAGCATAAGAGAATCTTAGGCTCTGCGACAGATATCAGCGCTTGCGCTTATGGTGTGAGCCGCCGAGACTTGAGCAGGTGTCAGGGTTGTCACGGGAAGTGACGACCGTCTGTCGCGACCTTCCGCCGATCCCGCAGCTAGGAGTGCCAGCTTCCGTGGCCCTCGTCACGCCCTTGCGCCCTCTCCCCTCCCCGCGCCCCGACCCGGACATCGAGCTTGGCCCGGCCGCCGTTCCCGTCTCCGCCACCCTGGCCGCCAACGAGATCCTGGACGCACGTCGCCGCCGTGGTCAGCCGGTGCTGCCGATGGCGTTCGGCGAGGCGGGGCTGCCCGCCCATCCGCTGCTGCGCGAGGCGCTGGCCGAGGCCGCGGGGTGCACGGCCTACGGCCCGGTGGCCGGCCACGCCGCGCTGCGCGAGGCGGCCGCCTCCTACTGGGACCGGCGCGGCCTGCCCACTGACGCCGAGGCGGTGGTGGCCGGGCCGGGCAGCAAGGCGCTGCTGTTCGGCCTGATCGCGGCGATCGGCGGCGACGTGGCGGTGACCCGGCCGAGCTGGGTCAGCTACGGCGCGCAGGCCAGCCTGATCGGCCGGACCACGCACTACGTGCCCGGCTCGGGCGGCGTGCCGGACGCCGAGAAGCTGGCCCGCACGGTGGCCGTGGCGCGCGCGTCCGGCCGCCCGGTCCGCGCGGTCATCGTCACGCTGCCCGACAACCCGACCGGGACCCTGGCCTGCGCCGACGCGGTCCGCGCGGTGTGCTCGGTCGCCGAACGGCACGGCCTGATCATCATCTCTGACGAGATCTACCGGGACCTCGTCCACGACCAGGTGGCCGACATCACCAGTCCCGCCACTATTTCGGCCGAACGGACCGTGGTGACGAGCGGCCTGAGCAAGAACCTCGCCCTGGGGGGGTGGCGGCTGGGCGTGGCCCGGCTGCCCGACGGCCGGCTCGGCCGTGAGCTGCGGACCCGGCTGCTTGGCATCGGCAGCGAGGTCTGGTCGGCTCCGGCCGGGCCGGTACAGCAGGCCGGCGCGCTGGCCTTCGGCGAGCCGGCGCCGCTGGCGGAGCGGATCGCGCTCAGCCGCCGGCTGCACGCCCGGGTGGCCCGCGAGGTGGCATTCCGGTTCGCGTCGGCCGGCGCGTCGGTGCCGCCGCCCCAGGCGGCGTTCTACCTGTATCCGGACTTCACCCCGCTCGGGGAGATGCTGCGGCGCCGGCACGGGGTCACCAGCGACGAGGGCCTGGCGGGCCTGCTGCTGCGGCAGTACGGCCTCGGCGTGCTGCCGGGCAGCGCGTTCGGCGACCAGCCGTGGCGGCTGCGGCTGCGGGTGGCGACCGCGCTGCTCTACGGCGAGACCGACGAGCAGCGGAACGCCGCGCTGAACGCTGTGCTGAACTCCGGCGACCCGTGCGCGCTACCCTGGATCGCGGCGGCGCTGGACCGGCTCGAGGAGAGCCTGGCCGACCTGACCCGGTAGCTCCGGGAGGAGACGCGCGAGACCGGGCCAGGCGCGGGTGCGGCGGACCGGGGTGGCCGGAGCACGGGCTCTCCGAATTTAATGGAGTAGCACTAATTTTAGGCCTGCACTACGTTTACGGTCATGACCGCAGACGCAGCCTCGCCGTTCAGCCCCAAGGTGATCGCGCCCGGAGGGGGCAAGACCGTCATGCTCTTCGGCGTCCGGTTCAGCTACAAGGTCGAAGCCGCCGACTCGGGCGGGACGCTCGCCGTGATGGAGGTCGAGATCCCCGCCCGCACCCTGGTCAAGCCGCACAACCACACCCGCGAGGACGAGTTCTCGCTGGTGCTCGAGGGAACGGTGGGGATCAGGGTAGGCGACCGGGAGCTGACCGCCGGACCGGGCAGTTACCTGGTCAAGCCCCGTCACACGCCGCACGCCATGTGGAACGAGACCAGCGCCCCGGCCCGGGTGGTCGAGATCCTGTCCCCGGCCGGGCTGGAGGCTTACTTCGAGGAGCTGGCGCCGGTTCTGGCCGAGCACCGCCCCGCGGCCGAGTACTACCAGCTCGCCGAGCGCTACGGCATCACCATCGCCGACGAGTGGATCGAAGAGCTGGAACGCGCCCACGGGGTCAAGCTCTAACCGGGAGGCTGAAGATCGCGGCCAGGTAGCAGAACATGGCTACCGCCGTGGCCAGGGCCATGGTGAGCGAGGCGCCGTTGCTCTGGTTGCCCGCGAACGACGCCCCGGCGCCCGCGGCGACGAGGATCGCGGCCAGGCCGGCCGCGGTGAACGCGACTGCCCGGCGGACGCGGATGGCCCGGACCAGGGCGCTGATCGCCGCGCCCAGCAGCGCCAGGGCCACGATGGCGTGCACGGCCAGCACCGCGGAGCCGAAGATGGTGGCGAAGAAGGACTTGCCCGAGGGCAGCGTGACGTAGAGGTTGAGGCCCATGCCGAGCGCGAACTGGACGATGAGCAGGACCGCCGCGCCCATGCAGTTGCCGCGCAGCGTGGCCAGCCGCGGGGTGGCGGCGGGTACCCGGGTGTCGTGCTGAGCCGGAGTGGTCATGTCATGCCTCCCGGTGGGGAATCAGGGCGGTGGGGATCAGGGCGAGTACAGGGCCGCGCCTAGCACGAAGTTGACCGCGGTGCCCGCGGCGAATCCCCGCTGGCGGAACAGCCGCAGGTCGATCAGCGGGTTGGGCACCCGCAGCGCTCGCCAGGCGAACAGGGTCACCGCCACGGCCCCGCCCGCCATCGGGCCCAGCGCGCTGCTTATCTCCGGCGGGCTGGCCAGCCGGGCGGGTCAAGCCACTCGCAGCCGGCGCCTGACCCGACGGCGCCTGCTTGTCGGCCTGAGATAGAGTCACATAAACTTTATAGTCACTCTATCTTTTATGTGTCAAGAGTTTTATGGTAACGTCCGGCCATGGAGGCTGAGCTGGGGCTACGGGAGCGCAAGAAGCTTCGCACCCGCCGGCTGATCGCCGAGACGGCCGGGCGGCTGTTCGTCGAGCGCGGCTTCGACGCGGTGCCGGTGGCCGAGGTGGCCCGGGCGGCCGAGGTGTCCGAGGCCACCGTGTTCAACTACTTCCCGACCAAGGAAGACCTGGTCTACCAGGGCATGGAGGCCTTTGAGACCGAGCTGCTGACGGTGGTACGGGAACGCCCCGCGGGCGAGTCGATCGTGGCGGCGTTCGCCCGGTTCGTGCTGGCTCCCCGCGGCTTCCTGGCCGCCCCGGACGAGGATTCGGCCCGCTTCCTCATCGCGGTGTCCAGGATGATCGCGGCCAGCCCGGCGCTGCGGTCCCGGGAGCGGGAGATCCTGGCCCGCTACACCACTTCGCTGGCCGAGCTCATCGCCGAGGACACCGCCGCCGACCTGGACGACCTGCGCCCCTGGGTGACGGCCCGGGCGCTGATCGGCACCCACCAGAGCCTGATCGAGTTCGTCCGCCACCATCTGGCCGGCGGCCCGGTCGACCACATCGAGCTGGCCCAGCAGGTCTGGGCCCGCGGCCGCGAGGCCATGGACCTGCTCGAGCACGGCCTGGCCGGCTACGGCGCCAAACCAACCGGGGACGGGACGGCTGGAGGCGACGGGGCGGCTGGGGCGACCGGGCGGCTGGGGGCGGCTGGGGTGGATGGGACAGCGGGTCTGGGGGGCGCATCGGCGGGTGAGGCTCTCGGGCTGGGCGGGGGCGGGGATCAACGGTCCGTTCGGCAGATATAAAACTGGGGCTATGACCGTCAGCTATGTGGAGTCCCCTACCCCCTCCTTCCTGTTCGACCTGGACGGGACGCTCATCGACAGCGTGTACCAGCACGTCATCGCCTGGCGGGCCGCCCTGTCGGCGATCGGCATCGACCTGTCGGTGTGGCGGATCCACCGCCGGATCGGGATGAGCGGCGGGCTGTTCGTGTCCGCGCTGCTGCGGGAGACCGGCCGGTCGCTGTCCAAGGCCGACATCGACCGGCTCCAGCTCGCGCACGCCGAGCAGTACCGCGCGCAGATGGACACGGTCACGCCGCTGCCCGGCGCGACGGATCTGCTCGGCTTCCTGACCGACGCGGGCGTGCCGTGGGCGATCGCGACCAGCGGGTACGCGGCCACCGCGCGTCCCGCGCTAGGGCTGCTCGGGCTGGCGCAGGACACCCCGATGGTGACCCGCGACCTGGTCCGGCACGCCAAGCCGGACCCCGACCTGTTCCTGGCCGCGGCCGCGCTGCTCGACATCGAGCCGTGGCACGCGTTCGTCGTCGGGGACAGCGTCTGGGACCTGCTCGCGGCGCGGCGGGCCGGGGCGCTCGGGGTCGGGCTGCTGTCCGGCGGGTACGGCCGGGAGGAGCTCGAGCGGGCCGGGGCGTACCGGGTCTACGCCGACCCGGCCGAGATGCTGGCCCGGATCGACGAACTCGGGGTGCGGACCGGGACGGCTACCTAGGGTGACGCAGGTCACAACACGGCGTGATCAGGAGGTTTCGCCGGCCGGTGTTAGGGGGTCGTTTGCGGCGGCGCCATTCCGCGCGAGTAGAGATTAAATGGATGGGTAACCGGTCAGCGGCGCCCGGTTCCGCGGCGCCCTGGAGTCACTCGGGAGGCGAGTTGCGGTGCCCACCGTGCGTCGGATCGTCGTTGGCGTGCATGGGTCTCTAGGGAGCCTGCAGGCGCTCCGCTACGCGGAGGCCGAAGCCAGGCAGCGGGACGTGCCGCTGCTGCCGGTGATCGCCTGGGTCCCGCCCGGCGGCGACCTCGCCGAGCGCCGCCACTCTTCGCCGTACCTGCGCAAGATCTGGCGGGACGCCGCCTGGGAGCGGCTCATCGCCGCGTTCGACGACGGGCTGGGCGGGATGCCCGCCGACCTGCGGGTCGAGGCGCACGTCGAGCGCGGTGAGACCGGCGCGGTGCTGGTCGACATCGCGAACCAGCCGGAGGACCTGCTCATCCTGGGAACCGGCCGCCGCCGGCCGGTAGGCCGGATGTTCCGCCGGTCGGTGGCGCGGTA
This sequence comes from uncultured Actinomycetes bacterium, assembly GCA_963849595.1. Taxonomy (GTDB): domain Bacteria; phylum Actinomycetota; class Actinomycetes; order Streptosporangiales; family Streptosporangiaceae; genus Palsa-504. The sequence goes on along the minus strand of CAWKIB010000016.1, from coordinate 69,065 downwards.
CTGCCTGGCGCACGCCAAGTGCCCGGTGCTCGCCGTCCCGCCGTCGGCGCTGATGGACGAGATGGGTCACGGGCTGCGGTCCTGGCAGCTGCGCCGGCACGCCGGCATCCCGGACACCCCGGAGGTCTAGCCGCCGGTTTTCTGGCGGCTGCATGGGTTCTGTTAGGAACCCGGCAGCAGGCGTATGGGTCCTGCAAGGCCGCTTCTACGGAGTGCGCCAGAACCGTTAACTAGGGATGTGCTGTTCGCCTGCCCATGCCCGCAACGGCACTCTCACCAGTGGTTCATCACTAGGAGTCACCGTGTGGTACCTGTCGGACTGGTTCTATGTCGTCCTGACGATCGTCGTCTTCGCCTTCCTGTACCTCATCTTGAAGGGGATCGAGAGCTTTGAGCGCTGAGAACTGGATCGGCCTGATCGGTGGCATCGTCCTGACGATCTACCTGTTCGTGGCCCTCGTCCTTCCTGAGAGGTTCTGATGAATTCCACGGCTCGCGGGCTGGCTGCAGTTCCTGCTGCTGTTCGCCGCCCTGGCGGCGTGCTACATACCGCTCGGCAACTACATCGCGCACATCTTCACCAGCAAGAAGCACTGGCGGGTGGAGCGCGGCATCTACAAGCTGACCGGGATCGACCCGGACGCCGACATGCGGTGGACCGTCTACGTGCGCTCCATCCTGGCCTTCTCGCTCGTCGCCGTGCTGTTCGTGTACCTGATCGAGCGGACCCAGCACTGGCTGTTCTGGGCGGTCGGGATGGCGAACGTCCCGACTGACACCGCATGGAACACCGCGGTCTCGTTCACCACGAACACCAACTGGCAGAACTACGCCGGCGAAGCCACCATGGGCTACCTGACCCAGCAGGGCGCCCTGATGGTGCAGCAGTTCTTTTCGGCCGCGGTCGGCCTGGCCGTCGCGATCGCGATGATCCGCGGCTTCACCCGGTCCCGGACCGACCGGCTGGGCAACTTCTGGGTCGACGTGACCCGCGGGATTATCCGGCTGCTGATCCCGCTGGCGATCATCGGCTGCCTGGTCCTGGTGGCCAGCGGGGCGATCGAGAACCTGGCCAACTACCACACGATCACCACGCTGTCCGGTGCCCACCAGACCATCCCCGGCGGCACGGTGGCGTCGCAGGAATCCATCAAGGACCTGGGCAACAACGGCGGCGGCTGGTTCAACACCAACGCGGCCCACCCGTTCGAGAGCCCGAACCCGTTCACGAACATCTTCATCGTCTTCATGCTGCTGCTGATCCCGTTCGCCACGCCGCGGGCGTTCGGCAAGATGGTGGGCGACAACAGGCAGGGCTACGCGCTGGTCGCCGTGATGGTGATCATCTGGGCGGCCGCGGTCGGCGGGATCAGCCTGTTCGAGGCCCACCTGGGCACCGCGGGAGCCGCGCCCCAGCTCGCGCACGGCGCGTATGAGGGCGTGGAGGTGCGGACCGGCACACCGGGCTGCTCGGTGTTCGCGGCGTCGACCACGGTGACCTCCACCGGCTCGGTGAGCTGTTTCCACGATTCGCTGACGCCGTTCGGCGGCGGCATCGCGCTGTTCGACATCGCGCTGGGCGAGGTCGCGCCGGGCGGGATCGGGGCCGGCATGTACGGCATCCTGGTGCTGGCCATGGTCACGGTGTTCGTGGCCGGGCTGATGGTCGGCCGGACGCCGGAGTACATCGGCAAGAAGATCCGGCCCGCCGAGATGAAGTACGCGTCGCTGTACTTCCTGACCCTGCCCGTGCTCATCCTGACCATGACGGCGATCGCGATCGGCACGCACTGGGGCCAGAGCGCGATCCTCAACCCCGGGCCGCACGGGCTGACCGAGATCGTGTACGCGTACGCCTCGCAGGCCAACAACAACGGGTCGGCCTTCGCCGGCCTGGGCACGGCGGCCCCGTTCTACCAGATCACCGGCGGCATCACGATGCTGCTCGGCCGGTTCGCGCCGGAGATCTTCGCCCTGGGCCTGGCCGGGTCGCTGGCCAGACAGGCGCCGACACCGGCCAGCGCCGGGACGCTGGATACGAGAACGCCGCTGTTCGTCGGCATGCTCGTCGGCGTGATCCTCATCCTCGTCGGCCTGACCTACTTCCCCGCGCTCGCGCTGGGAGTGTTCGCAGAAGGCCTCCATTGAGCGCCATCCAGTACCGGCTGGCGAGCAGCGGCCGACGCCGGGTTCGCGGCGGCCTCTGCGAGCGGCCGGTGACCCACCTACGGAGAGAACCACATCGGGATCTGAATGGTCCGAGTGCTGAAGGAGCAGAGCACTGATGTCTGTGACAACTGAGAGCCCGGGTACTCCCGCGCCGGCCGCCGGCCCGCAGGCGGGCAGCGAGCCGCGGCGGGTCGGCGGCGGCCTGCTCGACCCGAAGATCCTGCTGAAGTCGACCCCGGACGCGTTCAAGAAGCTGGACCCGCGGGTCCAGATCAAGAACCCGGTCATGTTCGTGGTCGAGGTCGGCGCCGTGCTGACCCTGTACACGGCCATCCGTTCGCCGTCGGTGTTCAACTGGACCATCGTGGTCTGGCTATGGCTGACCGTGGTGTTCGCCAACCTGGCCGAGGCGGTGGCCGAGGGCCGCGGCAAGGCCCAGGCCGAGACGCTGCGCCGGGCCAAGCGCGAGACGATGGCGCGCCGGCTTCTCGGGTGGAAGCCCGGGGCTTCGCCGGATTCGCTGCGCGAGGAGGCCGTGCCCGGCACGGCGCTGACCCTCGGCGACTACGTGGTGGTCGAGGCCGGGCAGGTCATCCCCGGTGACGGGGACGTGGTCGAGGGCGTGGCGTCGGTGGACGAGTCGGCCATCACCGGCGAGTCCGCTCCGGTGATCCGCGAGTCCGGCGGTGACCGGTCCGCGGTCACCGGCGGCACCACCGTGCTGTCCGACCGGATCGTGGTCAAGATCACCTCCAAGCCGGGCGAGACGTTCATCGACCGGATGATCGCCCTGGTCGAGGGGGCCAAGCGGCAGAAGACGCCGAACGAGATCGCGCTGAACATCCTGCTGGCCTCGCTGACCATCATCTTCATGCTGGCCGTGATCTCGCTGCAGCCGATGGCGTTCTACTCCAAGGCGCCGCAGTCCCTGGTCATCCTGGTGGCGCTGCTGGTGGCGCTGATCCCGACCACGATCGGCGCGCTGCTGTCCGCGATCGGCATCGCCGGCATGGACCGGCTGGTGCAGCGCAACGTGCTGGCCATGTCCGGCCGTGCGGTCGAGGCGGCCGGCGACGTGAACACGCTGCTGCTGGACAAGACCGGCACGATCACCATCGGCAACCGGCAGGCCACCGAGTTCCTGCCGGTGGGCGGGGTCCTGGAGTCCGAGCTCGCCGACGCGGCGCAGCTGTCGTCGATGGCTGACTACACCCCGGAGGGCCGCTCGATCGTGGTGCTGGCCAAGAACGAGTTCGGGCTGCGCGAGCGTCCTTCCGGGGAGCTCACCGGCGCGGAGTTCGTCGAGTTCAGCGCGCAGACCAGGATGAGCGGCATCGACCTGGCCGACGGGCGCGAGGTACGCAAGGGCGCCGCCGCGTCGGTGGCGTCGTGGATCCTCGACAACGGCGGCACGGTGCCGCCCGATCTCGGGTCGCTGGTGGACGGGATCTCGGCGGCCGGCGGGACCCCGCTGGTGGTGGCCGAGAAGCCGGCCGACGGCCCGGCCCGGGCGCTGGGCGTGATCCACCTCAAGGACATCGTCAAGGAGGGCATCTCCGAGCGGTTCGCCGAGATGCGCAAGATGGGCATCCGGACGGTCATGATCACCGGCGACAACCCGCTGACGGCCAAGGCCATCGCGGACGAGTCCGGGGTGGACGACTTCCTGGCCGAGGCCACGCCGGAAGACAAGATGGCGCTGATCCGCAAGGAGCAGGAGGGCGGCAAGCTGGTCGCGATGACCGGCGACGGCACCAACGACGCTCCCGGCGCTGGCCCAGGCCGACGTCGGCGTGGCCATGAACACCGGCACCTCGGCCGCCAAGGAGGCCGGGAACATGGTGGACCTGGACTCCAACCCGACCAAGCTCATCGAGATCGTGGAGATCGGCAAGCAGCTGCTCATCACCCGGGGCGCGCTGACCACCTTCTCCATCACCAACGACGTGGCCAAGTACTTCGCGATCATCCCGGCCATGTTCTCCTCCGTGATCCCGGACCTGGGCAAGCTCAACATCCTGCACCTGGCCACCCCAGAGTCGGCGATCACCTCGGCGATCATCTTCAACGCGCTGATCATCGTCGCGCTGATCCCGCTGGCGCTGCGCGGCGTGCGGTACCGGCCGGCCTCCGCGCAGTCGATGCTGCGCAGGAACCTGGTGATCTACGGCATCGGCGGGCTGATCATCCCGTTCGCCGGCATCTGGGTGATCGACCTGATCGTCCAGCACATTCCCGGATTCGGTGGGTGAACAACATGAACCGCCTTCCCGTCATCGTCAGGCAGCACATCGCGGGGTTCCGCATCCTGCTGGTGTTCACCGTGATCTGCGGGTTCATCTACCCGCTGGTCATGCTGGGCGTCGCCCAGGCGGCCTTCCACAACAAGGCCAACGGCTCGCTGGTGAGCTACAACGGCCACGTCGTGGGGTCGGGCCTGCTGTGCCAGGAGTTCGTGGACGCCAAGGGCAACCCGCTGCCGCAGTACTTTCAGCCGCGGCCTTCGGACGCGGTGGTCGCCGGGGACAAGAACGACTACGGCTGCGACCCGCTCTACTCGTCGGCGAGCAACCTCGGGCCGACCAACCCGACCCAGATCATGCTGATCCAGCAGCGGCAGAAGCAGATCGCCGCGTTCGACCACGTGCCGGTCTCGCAGATACCGGCGGACGCGGTGACCGCGTCGGGTTCCGGCCTTGACCCGGACATCACGCCCGCGAACGCGTACATCCAGGTCGACCGGGTGGCCGCGGCCCGGCACCTGCCGGTGTCCGAGGTCCGCAACCTGGTCACCCAGAACATCACCGGCCGGACGCTCGGCTTCCTGGGCGAGCCCTCGGTCAACGTGCTCACCCTGAACATCAAGCTCCGACGAGCTGTCGGCCAAGTCCGGCTGAGCTTAGGTGAAGGCAGAGCTGGGAGACTCCCGGCCGGAATCTACGGGGCTTCCCGGCCCCCCGGGTTCCGGCCGGGCCAGGACGAATCGGTTCTCATCGTCGAGGACCAGCCCGAGCTGCTGCGGGCGCTGAGCATCAACCTGCGGGCCCGGCAGTACGACGTGCTGACCGCGCGCACCGGGCGGGAGGCGCTGGCGGTAGCCGCGAGCCACCCGCCGGACGCGGTCATCCTGGACCTCGGCCTGCCCGACATCGACGGCACCGAGGTGATCGTCGAGCTGCGCCGGTGGTCCAAGGCGCCGATCATCGTGCTGTCCGGCCGGAGCAGCCCCGGCGACAAGATCGGCGCGCTGGACGTCGGGGCCGACGACTACGTGACCAAGCCGTTCGCCATGGCCGAGCTGCTGGCCCGGCTGCGCGCCGCGCTGCGGCGCGACGAAGGTGAGGCCAACCTGGGCCGACCGCACCAGGCCACGATCGGCCGGTGGCTGGTCAACCTGACCAGCCACCAGGTGACCCGGGCCGCGGAGCTCCGCCCCTGCCGTAGTGCCCTGCCGCAGCTCCGCCCCCGCCGCGAGCCCGCCACAGCTCCCGCCCCCGCCGCCGGCCCTGGCCCCTCCCCCCACCCGGGGTCGGCCGGCGGGGGCGGGCTATCCGCGGCCGGGCCATCCGCGGCCGGGCCGGAGGAGACGCTGCGCCTGACGCCGACCGAGTGGCGGATCCTGGAGATCCTGCTCCAGCGTCCCGGCCAGCTGGTCGGGTCGGCGCAGATCCTGACCGGGGTGTGGGGCCCCGGCTTCTCTCAGCGCACCAACTATCTCCGCTTCCACATGGCCCGGCTGCGCCGCAAGCTGGAGGACAATCCGGCCCGGCCGCGTCACCTGCTCACCGAACCCGGCATGGGTTACCGCTACCAGCCGTGACGAGCCGTATTGCGGTCCGTGGCGTTGCGGTCCGAGGCGTTGTGGTCCGAGAGGCTGCGGTCCGAGGCGTTGTGGTCCGAGGTCCGGAATTTATGCCGCAAAATGTGAGGGCCAGGACTAACTCACGGGGAGCGGAGATGAAGGCACTAGCCCCGGACGACCCGCGTGTGATCGGCGAGTACCGCTTGCGAGCCCAGCTCGGCGCGGGCGGCATGGGCCGGGTCTACCTCGGCCTGTCCCCCGGCGGCCGGGCCGTCGCGATCAAGGTGGTGAACCCCGACCTGGCCGGCGACGCCGAGTTCCTGCACCGGTTCACCCAGGAGGTCGCCGCGGCCCGGGCGGTCAGCGGGATCTACACCGCGCCGGTCGTGGCCAGCGGGCTGAACGAGCACCCGCCGTGGCTGGCCACCGCGTTCGTGCCGGGCCCGTCCCTGGACCAGGTGGTCGCCGAGAACGGGCCGCTGCCCGCGCCCGCGCTGTGGCCGCTGCTGGCCGGGCTGACCGAGGCGATGGCGGCCATCCACGCGTGCGGGGTGGTGCACCGCGACCTCAAGCCCGCCAACGTGCTGCTGGCCACCGACGGGCCGCGGGTGATCGACTTCGGCATCTCCCGGGCCATCGACGGGACGGTGCTGACCGCGGCCGGAGTGGTGTTCGGCACGCCCGGCTACATGTCACCCGAGCAGGCCGAGGGCAAGCCCGCCGGGCCGGCCAGCGACATGTTCGCGCTGGGGTGCGTGATCGCGTACGCGGCCACGGGGGCGGGGCCGTTCGGCACCGGGACCGCGGCCGCGGTCCTGTACCGGGTGGTGCACGCCGAGGCCGCCCTGGACGGGGTGCCGCCCGCGCTGCGCGAGATCCTGGCCGGGTGCCTGGCCAAGGACCCGGCCGCCCGGCCGACGCCCGCGGCGCTGGCCGCCGCGATCGCCAGCCAGAACCAGGACACCGGGCCGTCCGCGGTGGCGTTCTGGCCGCGGCCGGTGGCCAACGTGATCGGCGCGTACCAGGCCCGGCTGGAGCAGGAGACCAGGGGGTCCCGGCCGACCGAGGAGTTCTCGTGGGCGAGCGCGGCGCATCCGGTGACCACGCCGGCGACGCCGCCAGGCCCGGTGGGGCCGCGAGCCGCTGGTGCTGCGGGTGCCGTGGATGCTTCGGGGTGGCCGGCGCAGCCGCCGCTGCAGAGCCCGCAGAGTTATGCCGGCCCGCAGGGCTACGCGGGTCCGCAGGGCTACCCGCAGTCGCAGGGTCTGCCTCAGCCGCAGTCACAGGGTTATCGCGGTCCTCAGGGATACGGCCCGTCTCAGAGCCACCCTCAGCCGCAGGGATACAGCGGGGCGCAGGGGTCGCCGGCGCCGCCGCGCGGGTACCTCCCGAACGCCCAGCCGGCCAGCTACCCGCAGCCGTACCAGGTCGGGCGGCCGCCCGCGGCGGCGCTGCCGGACAGCATGCGCAACGCGATCGGGCTGATGTACGCCGGGGCCGCCTACACGCTGGTCTACGCGATCGGCGTCATCATCGTGGCCAGCGCCATCATCTCCAAGCACCTCGGCCCGGGCCGCCGCGGGCCACGTCACCGTGGGCGGCGTGGCGGCGCTGACCGTGGTGCTGTCGGTCATCGAGATCGCGCTCTGGCTGGGGATCGCACGGGCCTGCCGGGCCCGCCAGGGCTGGGCCCGGGTCACCGGCACCGTCCTGTTCGGCCTGCACACGCTGGGCTTCCTGGGCGTCCTGGTCAACTCGCACCCGGGCCTCGGCCTGACCAAGGTGCTGACCACGCTCAGCTGGCTGATCGCCTGCGGCGCGGTGGTGTTCCTGTGGCAGCGCCCGTCCAGCGCGTTCTTCCGGCGCGCCGCGGCACCCGGCCGTCCGGTCTGAGACGCGGAATTCTCGGCATTACTCCCGTGCTTCACAATGGATGTGCGCGGCCGCGCGCAACGCGACGGCCAGGAACGCGCAGAAAGACACAGGCCCGACATGGCTGATGACGACAGCCGGGTAGGCGCCGGCGAAGCGGGCGATTCCGGTAGCCGGCCGGGACGCGGGCACCTGCGGATCTACCTCGGATCCGCGGCCGGCGTCGGTAAGAGCTACGCCATGCTCAGTGAGGGGCACCGCCGCGCCGAACGCGGCGCCGACGTCGTGGTGGGGTTCGCCGAAGCGCACGGGCGGCCGCACACCAGCGCGCTGCTCGACGGACTGGAGGTCATCCCCCGCACCCGGCTGGAATACCGCGGGTCGACCTTCGAGGAGATGGACCTGGACGCGGTGCTGGCCCGCCGGCCGCAGATCGCGCTGGTCGACGAGTTCGCGCACACCAACGTCCCGGGGTCCCGCAACGAGAAGCGGTGGCAGGACGTCGAGGAACTCCTCGACGCCGGCATCGACGTGATCTCCGCGGTCAACATCCAGCACCTGGAATCCCTCAACGACGTGGTGGAGAAGATCACCGGCGTGCCGCAGCGGGAGACCGTGCCGGACGCGATCGTGCGGGCCGCCGACCAGGTCGAGATGGTCGACATGACGCCGGAGGCGCTGCGCCGCCGGATGGCGCACGGGAACATCTACCCGCCGGAGAAGATCGACGCCGCGCTGACCAACTACTTCCGCTCCGGGAACCTCTCCGCGCTGCGCGAACTGGCCCTGCTGTGGCTGGCGGACAAGGTCGACGAGGGGCTGCAGCGCTACCGCACCGAGCACAAGATCACCGGCGCCTGGGAGGCCAGGGAGCGGGTGGTGGTCGCGCTGACCGGCGGACCCGAAGGCAAGACGCTGATCAGGCGGGCGGCCCGGATCGCGGCGCGCTCGGCCGGGGGTGACCTGCTGGCCGTACACGTCACCAAGTCCGACGGCCTGACCGGCGCCGATCCGGCCGCACTGGCCAGCCAGCGGCGACTGGTCGAATCGGTGGGCGGCACCTACCACCAGGTGGTCGGGGACGACATCCCCGAGGCCCTGCTCACCTTCGCCCGCGCGGAGAACGCGACCCAGCTCGTGCTCGGCGCGAGCCGCCGGTCCTGGCTGACGGCCGTGCTCACCGGCCCGGGCATCGGGTCCCGGACCATCCGCGGCTCCGGGGACATCGACGTGCACATCGTGACCCACGCGCAGATGGGCCGCGGCCGCGGCCTGCCGCGGCCGCGCGGCGCGATCACGCTGCGGCGGCAGATCGCCGGGTACGTGCTGGCCGCGGGGCTGCCCGCGCTGCTCACGCTGGTCCTGACCAACCTGCACAACAGCCTCAACCTGACCAGCGACGTGCTGCTGTTCCTGGTGGCCGTGGTCGTGGTCGCGCTGACCGGCGGGTTCGTCCCCGCGGTGCTGGCCGCCATCGTCGGCTCGCTGCTGCTGAACTACTACTTCATCCCGCCGGTCCACAAGCTGACGATCGCGCAGGCCAACAACGCGCTCGCGCTCGTCGTGTTCGTCATCGTCGGACTGCTGGTCAGCTGGGTCGTCGACATCGCGGCCCGCCGCACCGCGCAGGCGGCCCGGGCCAACGCAGAATCGGAACTGCTCACCACCACGGCCGGGAGCGTGCTGCGCGGCCAGCAAGGACTCAGTGCCCTGCTGGACCGGATCCGCGAAGCGTTCGGCATGGACTCGGTGACGCTGCTCGAGTGCTCGGCCGCCGACGGCGGCCAGCCCGCGGACGCCTCGGCCGAGCGGCTCCGCGAGGGCGCCGGGCGCCTGGCACGTGGTGGCCAGCCGCGGCACGCCCGCCGTCACCCGGCCGGGCGAAGCCGACGTCGAGGTGCCGGTCGGCGACCGATTGTCGCTGGCCCTGAAGGGCAGGCCGCTGCCGGCCGCGGACCGCCGCGTGCTCGGCGCGTTCGCGTCCTACGCGGCGGTCGCCCTCGATCAGCAGCGGCTGACCGCCGAGGCCCAGGCGGCCAAGCCGATCGCGGCGGCCGACAAGATGCGGACCGCGCTGCTGGCCGCCGTCAGCCACGACCTGCGTACGCCGCTGGCGTCCGCGAAGGCGGCGGTGACCAGCCTGCGATCCCGGGACGTGGACTGGGCGGACGAGGACCACGACGAGTTGCTGGCCACGGCGGACGAGTCGCTGGACCGGCTCACCCATCTGGTGGACAACCTGCTGGACATGAGCAGGCTGCAGGCCGGAGCGCTGTCCCTGTTCCCGCGGCCGGGCGGCCTGGACGAGATCGTGTCCCGCGCGCTGGACAACCTGGACCCGGCGGCGCGGGGCATCACGGTCGACATCCCGGACTCCCTCCCGGAGATCAACGTCGACCCGGCCATCCTGGAACGCGTCATCGTGAACCTGACCGAGAACGCGCTGCGCTACTCGCCGCCCGGCCGGCCGCCGCTGCTGACCGCCAGCGCCCTCGGGGACCGGGTCGAGCTGCGCGTGGTCGACCGGGGTCCCGGCATCCCCGAGAAGGACCGGGACCGGATGTTCGTCCCGTTCCAGCGGCTGGGCGACACCGACAACACGACCGGGGTGGGGCTGGGCCTGGCCTTGTCGCGCGGCCTGACCGAGGCGATGGGCGGGACGCTGACCGCCGAGGACACGCCGGGCGGCGGGCTGACCATGACCGTGTCGGTGCCGGTCGTCGCGGAGCCCGGCTGCGAGTACGAGCCCGGCCAGCGCGAACGCGAGGAGGCTGAGTCGTGACCAGGGTGCTGGTGGTCGACGACGAGCCGCAGATCCTCCGGGCGCTGCGGATCAACCTGAGGGTGCGCGAATACCAGGTCGACGTCGCGGCCACCGGGACCGAAGCGCTCGAGATGGCCGGCCGGCACCCACCTGACCTGGTGATCCTCGACCTCGGCCTGCCCGACCTGGACGGCGTGGAGGTGATCCAGGGCCTGCGCGGCTGGACGAAGGCGCCCATCATCGTGCTGTCCGGGCGAGCCGACAGCACGGACAAGGTCGAGGCGCTCGACGCGGGTGCGGATGACTACATCACCAAGCCGTTCGGGGTGGAGGAGCTGCTGGCCCGGATGCGGGCCGCCGTCAGGCGCACCGGGACGGCCGAGGACCAGCCCCGGATCAGGCTCGGCGACCTGATCGTGGACCTGGCCGCCAAGCGGGTCACCCGGCAGGCGGCGGTGCCGACCGGGGGCGGCCCGGCGGGCGAGGCTCAGCCCGACGGCATCCGGCTCACCCCGACCGAGTGGCACCTGCTCGAGGTCCTGCTCCGCAACCCAGGCAAGCTGCTCAGCCGCAACCAGCTGCTGACCGAGGTGTGGGGGCCCGGGTACGCCGACGCCACCGGCAACCTGCGCCTGTACATGGCTCAGCTGCGCCGCAAGCTGGAACCCGATCCGGCGCGGCCGCGCTGGCTGATCACCGAGCCCGGCATGGGCTACCGCTACCAGCCCAGCCCGGACCACGACGCGTAGGCCGGGGCCTACCAGGGGCCTACCAGGGGAAGGGCTGTCCGTCGCGGGTGAAGGTGCCGGTGGGGCCGCCGTTGGGAATCGTCACCGCCCAGATGACGCTGGCCGCGGCCTGGGCCAGGGACCGGCCCTGCGGGTGGGCCTCGCTGGCGGGCCAGCCCGGGCAGACCGCGTTGACCAGGATCCCGTCCCGGGCCAGCTCCCCGGCGAGCAGCCGGGTCAGCGCGTTCAGGCCCGCCTTGGAGACGCCGTAGGCGGGCGATCCGCCGGTCATGGCGGAGATCGAGCCGCCCTCGCTGCTCACGTTGACGATCCGGGGACGGGCGCTGGAGCGCAGCATGGGCAGCAGGGCGTGGATCACCCGCCAGGGGCCGAACAGGTTGACGTCGATCGCCTCCGCGACCGTGCCCAGGTCGACGTTGCTCGCCGTGGCCCACCGGTCGTACATGGTGGAGGCGTTGTTGATCAGCACGTCGGTGCGGCCGAACCGCTCCTTCACCCAGTCGGCCATCGCGGCCACGCTGATCGAGTTGTCCACCTCGAGCTGGCAGGCGAGGATCCGGACCCCCTCCGGATCCAGCTCCTTGGCGGCGATCTCGCCCTTGCGCAGATCGCGGGAGCCGAGCACCACTCCGAAGCCGAGCAGGGCCAGCTGGCGGCACACCTCGCGGCCCACACCGCGGTTACCGCCGGTCACCACGGCCACCGGCATGTCAAAGGACACGGGCACCCCCAGCGCCGGCCACGACCGCGATGTTTCTCATGGCTGTCATCTTGCCATCCGGCGAGGGGGGCACTGGCTAATTCGCCGGTCACAACTAGACGAAACTAGACCTGCGTTTTTCGTTACCCGGAGGGCGGAGCGGCCACCGGCGGCGCCGCGGCGGGCGGATCGGCCGCCGCTGGGGCGTCACCGGAGGTGTGGGGCGCGAGCTGCTCCAGCCGGTAGCGCAGGCGGCAGAGCACCACATTGGCCGTGCCGCGCCTGATCGCCCGGTCCAGGATCACGCCGCGCTGGTTGAACAGCAGGTAATCCCAGAACCTCCTGGGCTGCACCTCCGGGATCAGCACCACCAGCTTGTGGTACTTGTCCTTCGCCTCGATGTCGCACAGGTATTTCACGATGGGCTTGGCGATCGAACGGTGGGTGCTGCGCAGCGTGATCAGCGGGACGTTCGGGTGCCATTGCTCCCAGCGGTCACGGAACGACACGTCGGCCGCCTCGTCTTCCGGATCGGTGAAGCACACGCTCACCGCGATGACCTCGTCTCCGATGGACAAGGCCGTGGAGATGCCCGCGGCCGTCAGCCGCGATAGCGAGGCGACGGGCACGACGACCAGCGACTTGTGCTTGGCCGGCGGCCCCGGCGTCTGGCCTATTCCGAGCAGCGCACCGATCCGGTCGTAGGTGCGGTGTACCCGGCTGAACAGCAGCACCAGACCCGGGATGACGAGCACGATCAGCCATGCGCCCTCGGTGAACTTGGTGCCCAGCTCGATAATCGTGGTCACCGTGGTCAGGACGGCTCCGAAGCCGTTGATGGCCGCTCGGGTCATCCAGCCGCGGGACCGTTCGATCCTCCAGTGCTTGACCATGCCGAACTGGGACAGCGTGAACCCGACGAACACCCCGATGGCGAACAGCGGAATCAGCGCCTGCGTGTCGCCTTTGGACGCCACCAGCAGGGCGGCGGCCAGGACGGCCAGCACGACGACGCCGTAGCGGTGCACTTGCCGGTCCGCCCGCAATCCGAACATGTGCGGCAGGAAGTTGTCCCTGGCCAGCAGAGCGGTCAGCACCGGCAGGCCGCCGAACGAGGTGTTGGCGGCCAGCGCGAGCAGCACCGTGGTGATGAGCCCGATCGCCGTGTAGACGAAGTTGTGACCGAGCGAGGCCTCGGTGAGCTGGGCGAGCACGGTGATATTGGAGTGCGGCACCACGTGGAACTTGCGGATCAGGATCCCCAGGCCGATGAGCATCGCGCCGAGCAGGATGCCGAGCCACATCTCCGTGTGCTGCGCGCGGCGGGCCCGGGGCTTGCGGAACTCCGGCACGGCGTTCGCGATCGCCTCCACCCCCGTCAATGCCGAGCAGCCGGAGGCAAACGCCTTCAGCAGCAGGAGGATGCCGATCGCCTCGGTGGACGGGCCGATCTGATGGTTGAGCGCCACCGCGGGGTTGGTACGGATCAGGCCGCCGACGATCACTGCCGCCATCGACAGGATGAACAGCAGCGTCGGGACCGTGAAGACCTTCGCAGACTCCGAGACGCCCCACAGGTTCAGGCCGGTGATGAGGGCGAGCACGGCCAGGCACAGCCAGACCCGGGCGCCATAGAGCACGGGGAACGTGGAGTAGAGGGCCTCGATGCCGGCCGACACGCCCACGGCGGCGTTCAGCACGTAGTCGACGATCAGCGACGCGGCGGCGACCAGGCTGGCCCGAGTGCCCAGGTGCGCCTTGGACACGGCGTACGCGCCGCCGCCGTTGGGAAACGCCGCGATCACCTGGCGGTAGGACACCACGAGCACCGCGAGCAGGACGACGATCGCGCCGGTTATCGGCACCGAGTAGTGCAGGGCGGTGGCGCCGGCCGCGACCAGGACGACGAGGATCGCCTCCGGGCCGTAGGCGACCGACGACAGGGCGTCGAGAGATAGCGCGGCCAGCCCCTGGACGGCGGTCAGCCGATGTCGCTCGTCATCCTCGGCGACGGTGGTCGTCATACGTCACAGGATGTCATCCGAGCCTGACCGGACGCGGTACGGCACGCTACTGCCAGGTTACGACCAGCCCGTCCTTCTAGGCCACGGCCACGGCTTCCCGCTAGGCCACGGCCACGATCACGACGATGACCACGACGATGACCACGCCTACGGCGATGAGCACGGCCGGAGAAGCGGGAAGGCGGCGGGACGGCGCGACGTCCTCATCACCACGTTCGACAAAGGCCCGGAAGCGCCCGGTATTCGCACTCGGATCTTCAAACTCCGACATGCGCACGACTTTAGCTGCTCAGGCCGCTGGTGATGCGCGGAACGGACATGATCGGGCTCAGCGCAGCGGCGCCAGCGCCTCGGCCCGGTCGACCAGCCGGGACAGCACGATCACGCTGCGTGTCCTGACCACGAACGGCTCGGCGCGGATCCGCTCCATCACGTCCTCGAAATGCCGCACGTCGGCGGCCCGGATGTGGACCAGGGCGTCCGCCTCGCCGGTGATCGTGCACGCGTCCGCCACCTCGGGATACCGCCCCACCGCGGTCGCGATCTCCTCCGGCGAGGTGCGCCCGCCGCAGAACAGCTCGACGTAGGCCTCGGTGGTCCAGCCCATGGCGGCCGGGTCCACCCGGGCCGAGAAGCCCGTGATCGCGCCCGCTGCCCGCAGCCGGTCCACCCGCCGCTTGACCGCGGGCGCGGACAGCCCGACCTGCTGGCCGATCAAGGCGTAGCTGGCCCGAGCGTCGTTGATCAGCGCGGCGATGATCCGTGCGTCGATGTCATCCACGGTGCCCGCCCACAGTGCCCGCCATTGGGGCAAACCCTACCTGGCTCCGGGCATAAAACGAGGCTCGGCGTCCCGCTTTCGCCGAGCCTCAATAGATGAGACGCGAACCTCGCCGCATCGGTTGACGCGATCGTCAGAATCCTTCCATTTCGCTTGGCCCGCGTTCCGCTCCGGCCGCGACCGTGGTGCGGCTGGTCCTGGTCCCGGCGGTGATGGAGCTGCTGGGGAAGGCCAACTGGTGGCTGCCCGGCTGGCTGGACCGGCTGCGGCCGCCAGGCGGCCGGAAGTTTCGGGAGCGGCTCTCAGCGCAGACGAGCCCCAGCTTTGACATCAGCTGTGGTGCGCTGAGGGGAAGGGGCCGGCCGCTGTCCCGCACCTGTATCGTGCGGGGCAGCGGCCGGTTACTAGGGAGGAACGACATGGCGGGCGAGCCGGACGGTTCTGAAGACACCGTGCGCGGGATGTTCGGGCCCGACGTCACGTTCCTCGGGGTGCCGCGGGCCGAACTCGGCGAGCTGGCCGGGCTCGACGTCGTGTTCCTGGGCGCGCCGTACGACGCCGGCACGTCGCACCGGCCGGGGGCCCGGTTCGGGCCGCAGGCGCTGCGGATCACCGACTACCTGCCGCACGACGCGTCCCGGCCGCACCTCGCGCTGGGCGTGGATCCGCTGGCCGAGCTGCGCTGCGCCGACATCGGCGACGTGATGATGCCGCCGGTCGACACTGAAGGCTCACTGCGTCGGCTGGAGAGCGTCGTCCAGGCGGTGGCCTCGGCGGGCGCCATCCCGGTCATCCTGGGCGGCGACCACACGGTCACGTTCCCCGACGCCACCGGGGTGGCCCGGCACGTCGGCTGGGGCCGGGTGTCGCTGATCCACTTCGACGCGCACGCCGACACCGGCGACACCCAGTTCGGGTCGCTGGTCGGGCACGGCACGCCGATGCGGCGGCTGATCGAGTCCGGCGCGGTGCGCGGGGACCGGTTCCTGCAGATCGGGCTGCGCGGCTACTGGCCCGAGCCGCCCACGCTGGCCTGGATGGCCGAGCAGCGGATGCGGTCGTTCGAGATGAGCGAGATCGTCGCGCGGGGCCTGGATCGACTGCCTGACCGAAGCGTTCGCGATCGCCGTGGACGAATGCGATGGGGTGTTCCTGTCCGTCGACGTCGACGTGGTGGACCCGGGCATGGCGCCGGGGACCGGGACGCCGGAGCCCGGCGGGCTCACCACCCGGCAGCTGCTCGACGCGGTGCGGCGGATCGCCATGTCGGTGCCGCTGGCCGGGATGGACGTGGTCGAGGTCTCGCCGCCGTACGACCACGCCGAGGTGACCGCGTTCCTGGGCAACCGGGTGGTGCTGGAGGCGCTGTCGGGCATCGCGTGGCGGCGCCGGCAGCTGGCCGGGTCGCCGGTCCGGCGGCCGGACGCGCCGCTGCTCGAGGGCCGCTGAGGTCTTTCGGGACGCTGGGGCGCTTTGGTGCTGACCTGCCCCGATACGCCGGAATAGGTTTAGAGCAGGACTCTGGGCGAACCGATCGGCACGATCTATAGTCGGTGCATGCTGGACGTGACGAGGCTGCGCGTGCTGGTGGCAGTGGCGCGCTACGGCTCGGTCACGGCCGCGGCCCGGGCGCTGAACTACGCGCAGCCCTCGGTCAGCCACCACCTGGCCCGGCTGGAGGCCGAAACCGGGATCAAGCTGATCCAGCGGGCCGGGCGCGGCATCCGGCTCACCGACGCGGGACGGCTGCTGGCCGAGCGGGCGGCCGAGGTGATCGGCAGGCTGGACGCCGCGGAGAACGAACTGGCCGCCTACACCGGGCTGCGGGCCGGGCGGCTGCGGCTGGCGGCGTTCCCGTCCGCGCTCGGCACCATCGTGCCGGCCGCGGCGGCCATGCTGCGCGGCAAGCAGCCCAGCATCGACCTGCGGCTGACCGAGGCCGAACCCCCCGAGGCGCTGCGCATGCTGCGGGCCGGGTACGTCGACGTCGCGCTGGTGTTCCGGTACCTCCCGGACGGTTCGGGCCCGGATCCGGCCGCGGCCAGCGAGGGCGCGGAAGGCCCGGCGGCGGTGCACGGCGGGGTGGGCGGGCATCAGAACACGGCCTTTGGCACCTCGGGGTTCGCCGAGGACGAGGACGGCGGCATCGACATCACCGAGGGGCTGCGCGAGCGGCTGATCCTGGACGAGCCCATCCACCTGGTCACCTCCGCGCACGGCGCCGAGCAGGGTCCGCCGGACCTGGCCCGGTACGCGCGGCACCGCTGGATCGCCGGCTGCGACCGGTGCCGGGCCAACCTGCTCCGGCAGTGCGCGCAGGCCGGGTTCATCCCCAAGATCGCGTTCACCACCGACGACTACGTGGCGGTCCAGGCGCTGGTGGCCGCGGAGCTGGGCGTCTCGACCCTGCCCGCGCTGTGCCTGCGGGCCGCGCGGCACCCCGGGATCAAGGCGGCGCCGCTGCCGGGCGCGCGCAGGCAGGTGTTCGCGGTGCGGTACGGCGACCCGCCGGACCCGCCCGCGGTGACCATGCTGATGGACGTGCTGCGCAGCGTGGCGGAGTCCGCGGGATCGGCCGGGTCTTCGGGGTCTTCGGGGTCTTCGGGGTCTTCGGGTGAAGCCGGCCGATGCGGGCGGGGACCTCGAGCCGCTGCCCGGTCAGCTGCTGCTGCCCGGGATGCCTGACTCTGGTCTTGATGCGACCACCGGGCAGGCGGCGCTGCCGGGGCTGGAGGACCTGAGCGATCCGGCGCCCGGGGACGATCCGGAGCTGGCCGGGGTGGCCGCCTCGCTGACCGAGCTGGACCCGGACGGCAGCGCGGATGGCGGCCGCGATCCGCGGCGCGCTGGACATGCTGCTGGACGGCCAGCACACCGGGCGGTACCGGTGGGACCAGCTGCACAAGACCGAGAAGACGCACGCCGGGACGCTGGTCGAGATCGCGCTGGCCCGGTCGCTGCGGCTGGCCGACGGCACCGCGCTGGACTACACGATCGCGGGCGCCGACGTGGACTGCAAGTTCTCCCACCGGATGGGCGGCTGGATGATCCCGCCCGAGGCCGACGGGCAGCTCATGCTGCTGGTGCAGGCCAGCGACGAGGACGGCGCCTGGTCGGCGGGGCTGGTCCGGGCGGTTTCGCAGTACCTGAGCCCGGGCGGCAACCGGGACGGCAAGCGGGCCCTGAACGACCGCGGCCGGGCCGCGGTGTGCTGGCTGCACCACCGGGCCGCGCTGGCCGAGAACGCGCTGATCCGGCTGCCGGAACGGGACGTTTCGGCGATCTTCGCTAGTGCTTCGGGGCAGCAGCGGGTCAACGAGCTGTTCCGGCGGGCGCAGCGGATGCGGGTGAGCCGGACGGTGGTGGCCACGGTGGCCATGCAGGACGACTACATGAAGCGGGTCAGGGACGGCGGCGGCGCGCGGGACCAGCTGCGCGGCGAGGGCATCGTGATCTTCGGCGACTACGCCGGCGACCAGCTGCTCGCCGCGGCGCTGGACCTGCCGCGACCGGGCCCGGGTGAGTTCGTCAGCGCCCGGCTGGCCCGGCGTTCTTCCGGGCACGACCCGTATGTGCGGTCCATCCGGCTGGAGGGAGCGGACTGGCTGCTCGCTGCCGCCGGCGACCCGGCCGGGCCGGCGCCCGCGCTGCCCCGCTGACGCTTTACGCTGCTCGCATGGCAGCCTCCGAGGGTCAGGGGACAGGCCGGCGGCGCTGGTGACCGGGTCGGCGAGCGGGATCGGCCGGGCCGCGGCGCTGCGGCTGGCCCGGGCCGGGTACGACGTGGCGATCAACTACCGGCGTTCGGAGGACAGCGCGCGGCGGACCCTGGCTTCGCTGTCGGCGCTGGGCGGCCGGGCTATCGCGCTGCGCGGCGACGTCAGCGACGACGACGCGGTGGCCGCCATGGTGGCGGCGGTGGACGAGGCGTACGGCCGGCTGGACGTGCTGGTCAACAACGCGGGGATGACCAGCTCGACCCCGCCCGACGACCTGGACGGGGTCGACCTGGCCGAGTGGGACCGGGTGTTCGCGGTCAACGTCCGCGGGCTGTTCCAGGTCACCCGGGCCTGCGCGGGCCTGCTGCGGGCCGCGCGCGGCAGCGTGGTGAACGTGGCCTCGATCGTCGGGCTGCGCCCCGGCCCGCAGCCGCTGGCCTACGCGGCCAGCAAGGCGGCCGTGGTCAGCCTGACCCGGACGCTGTCCCGCGTGCTGGCCCCCGAGGTCCGGGTCAACGCGGTCGCGCCGGGCTGGATCGCCGGGGAGTGGATGCAGCGCACGCTGGGCGAGAACTACGACCGGCTGATGGAGCGCCGGGCCACCTGGACCCCGATGCAGCGGAACGTGACCGTGGAGGACGTGGCCGAGACGATCTACTCGCTGGTCGCCGCCAACCCGTTCGTGACCGGCGAGACGATCGTGATCGACGGCGGTTACAGCGCTACCACGTAACTTCGTGAGGTCGCCGGTGAGGTCGCCGGTGAGGTAACGCTGGACGGCAGGGCCGACCGCGGCCGCCAGGTCCGCGGTGCTCGCCGAGGCGATCGGCTCGAGCCGGAGCAGGTACCTGGTGAAGCCCAGGCCGACGACCTGGCTGCCGGCCAGGGCGGCCCGGTACCGGCCGTCGGCGTCGTCAGCCAGCCCGGCCGCCCGGACCAGGCTGGCCAGGATGGCGCTGGTCACGAACTCCCGCAGCATGACCAGACCCTGGTCGGTGGTGGCCGCGGTGCGCAGCAGCCCGAGGAAGGCGGTCCGGACCTCGGCCGTCTCCCAGGCCCGGAGCATGGTCGCGACCATGATCTCGCCGACGTGCGCCCGGAAGTCCTCGCCGAGCCGGTCCCGGGCCGCGCCGAAGGCCCGGGCCAGGATCTCACTCGGCAGCACGGGCAGCTGCATGGCCGCGGCGAACAGGCCCTCCTTGGTCCCGTAGAAGTAGTGCACGAGGGCCGGGTTGACCCCGGCGCCGGCCGCGATGCCGCGGATGGTCGCCCCGTCGTAGCCGTGGGCCGCGAAGCTGCGCCGGGCCGCGTCGAGGATGGCCTCGCGGGTGCGGGTCTCCCCCGCCCGCCGACCCGGCCGACGGGGTCCTTGGGCGGTCACCGGGCTCCGGCCTCGGTCCCGGTCCCGGCTCCGGCCCCGGCGGCGGCCCCGGCGGCGGCCAGTGCGAAGAAACGCTCCTCCAGGGTGGCGGGCTCCTCGCTGACCTGGGCGGACAGGCCGTCCAGGGCGCGGGTGACTTCGGCGGCGGAGCGGGCCGGCACGCGCAGCGTCTCGCCGGACAGGACCGCGCGGGTCCCGGCCGCCGCCAG
This sequence comes from uncultured Actinomycetes bacterium, assembly GCA_963849595.1. Classification (GTDB taxonomy): domain Bacteria; phylum Actinomycetota; class Actinomycetes; order Streptosporangiales; family Streptosporangiaceae; genus Palsa-504. The sequence goes on along the minus strand of CAWKIB010000016.1, from coordinate 48,895 downwards.
CCGGCGCAGGGCCGCGGCCCAGTCCGCGGCCCGGACGACCGCGGTGCGGGCCTGGCCTACGATCCCGGCGGCGGTGCCCGTGGCGACCACCTGCCCGCTGGCCATGATCACCAGCCGCGAGCACTCCTCGGCCTCTTCCATGTTGTGGGTGGTCACGATGGCCCCGGCACCGGCCTGCGCCGCCGTGCCGATCGTCTCCCACAGCCGCGCCCGGGCCAGCGGGTCGACGCCGGAGGTCGGCTCGTCCAGTAGCAGGAGTTCGGGTCTGTGCGCCAGGGCCTGGGCGAACGCGGCGCGCCGGGCCACGCCGAGCGGCAGGTCGCGGACGCAGATCCGGGCGTACGGGCGGAGCGCGTCGGGGACCAGGCCGGCCCCGGGCGCCGAGGAGAACGCGGCCCGGGAGAAGGCCAGGTTTTCCGCGACGGTCAGGTCCTCGTACAGGCCGAGGCCCTGCGGCACGTACCCGATCCGGCGCCGGGCCGCCCGCGACGGCGGCTGCCCGAACAGCCGCACCGAACCGCCGGAGACCGGCAGCAGCCCGAGCAGCATCCGGATCAGGGTGGTCTTGCCCGCGCCGTTGGCGCCGAGCAGCCCGACCACCTCGCCCGGGCCGACGGTCAGGTCGACCCGGTCGACCACGGTGAGCGGGCCGAAGGTCCGGCTGACCTGGGCGCACTCGGCGAGCGGCTCAGGCATGGGCGGTCTGTAGTTCCCGGCGCAGAGCCGCGACGCATACCGCGTCCTGCAGGTCGGGCGGCACCGTGGCCGAGCCCGGGACGGGCCCGGGCTGCCAGATCCGCCAGGCGCCGGCCCGGCGCCAGGCCCGCCGCCGCTCGTCTTCGGCCGCGGGCCGTTCGGCGGTCACCGCGATCGTCCCGGGGATGCCGGCCACGATCTCGGCGGGCGTGCCCTGGGCCAGGGTCCGGCCCGAGTCCAGCACCAGGACCCGGACGGCCCGGGCTGCCTCGTCCAGGTAGGTGGTCGACATCAGCACCGCCGCGCCGCCCGCGGCGGCGCCGGTGACGAGCCACCACAGGTCGGCCCGGCTCACCGGGTCGATGCCGGTGGTGGGCTCGTCCAGCACCAGCAGGTCCGGCTCGGGCAGCAGCGCCGCGATCACGCCCAGCTTGCGCAGCATCCCGCCGGACAGCTGGCCGGCCAGCCGGTCCCGGGCCGCGGCGAGCCCGGTCCGGTCCAGGTACTCGCTGATGCGCCGCTGCCCGGCCGACGCCGGTATTCGATAGGCGGCCGAACGGAACCGGAGATTCTCCGCCACGGTCAGGTCCTCGTACACCCCGGCGCCAGGCGGCAGGTACCCGACGCGGCGCGCATCCGGGCGACGCACCGTGCCCTGGCCGGGCGCGAGCGCGCCCGCGATGCAGCGCAGCAGGGTGGTCTTGCCGGCCCCGTCGGCACCCACCACCGCGGTCACCTGGCCGGGGAGCGCGCTGAGGCTCACCCTGTCCAGGGCCTGCCGGGTCCCGAACCGGACGCTGACCTCGTCCGCGCCCCAGCCTCCGGAAGCCGGGCCGGTCACCGGCCGGTCCCGGGGGCGAGGAAGGCCCGGAACCGCAGGGTGGCCAGGGTGGCCACCGCCGCGCCGAGCAGGGTCAGGTAGACGAACGGCGCCCAGAGCGAGGTGAGCGGCTCGGCCCGGAGCATCACGCCGCGGGAGATCTCGGTGAAGTAGGTGAGCGGCAGCAGGTAGGCGATCCACCGCACGCCGGCCACGATCGAGGACAGCGGGAAGATCAGGCCGGACAGGAGCACCTGCGGCAGCAGGGTCATGACGGCGAGCTGGATGGCCTGGCCCTGGGTCTGCGACACGCTGGAGATCAGCACGCCCACGCCGAGGGTGACGAAGACGAACAGCAGCGCGCCGAGCCCGAAGGTCGCGACCGACCCGTTGAACGGGACGCCGAACAGGGCGACCCCGACGGCCAGCACGACGGCCAGGTCCACGACGGCGACCACGAAGTAAGGGATGATCTTGCCCAGGAACACGTCGGCCGGCCGTAGCGGCATCACCGCGAGCTGCTCGAGCGTGCCGGCCTGCCGCTCGCGTACCACGCCCAGGCTCGTGATGACGGTGCCGACGAAGACCAGGATCACCCCGGCCAGGCCCGGGATCATGATGTCCGAGGTCTTCAGCAGCGGGTTGTACAGGATCTGCACGCTGACGTTCTTGCTGGCCGTGGTGCTGGTGGCCGCGCCGCTGCCGCCGCGGCCGAGGGCCGACAGTGCGCGCAGGGCGGCTTGCGCGGCGAACAACTGGCTGCCGTCGATGAGGACCTGCGGCGTCGCGGCGCCGGTGACGATCGCGACGGCGGCGTGCCCGTCGCGCAGCTGGCCGCGGGCCCAGGCCATCGGCGCCTGGGTGCTTCCGGTATAGGTGCCGGCCAGCGTGAACGGCTTGGGCAGGGTCTTGGACACCTGGCTTGCGGCCGGGCCGGCCACCACGGTCGGGACGGCGGACACGTCGAAGCTGGCCGCGTAGCCGAGGATCACCAGCAGCAGCACCGGCATCACGATCATCATGGCCAGCGTCCGGCGGTCCCGGTGGAGCTGCCGGAACTCCTTCACGATCATGGCCCGCATGCCGGCCTCCGGTGGTCAGGCTGATCCAGCTCGTGCGCGGAAAGAATTATACGCTTGGTTAATTTAGTTGGCGAGGGCGGCCGGGTCTTATCGGATCGCGGCATGACGGACGATTCGCGCGACCACCGTGCACGAGGGGCGGTGGACGCTGGAGCACCGGTTCGAGTCGCCGTGGCACTACCTGCCGGTGGAGGTGGGGCCGGGGACGGCCGGGCTGCGGGTGGAGCTGGAGTACGAGCAGGCCGGGGAGACCGTGCTCGACCTGGGGTGTCTCGGGCCGGCCGGGTTCCGCGGCTGGTCGGGGGGTGCGCGGAGCTGGTTCGCGATCACCGCGGAGGAGGCCACGCCCGGGTACCTGCCCGGCGAGCTCGAGGCCGGGTTGTGGCAGGTGATGATCGGCGTGCACCGCGTCCCGCCGGACGGCGTGCCCTACCGGGTGACGGTGCGGGCCAGCGGGCACGGCGCGGGGCTGGTGCCGCCCGCTCCCGCGGCGCCGCCGGCGCCGCGGGAGCGCCCGGCGCGGCGGGACCTGCCGGCCGGACCCGGCCGGCGGTGGCTCGCGGGCGACCTGCACGCGCACACCGTGCACTCGGACGGCGCGCTGACCGTCCCCGAGCTGGCCGTCCTGGCGGTCGAGCGCGGGCTCGACTTCCTCGCGATCACCGACCACAACACGATCAGCCACCACGCCGAGCTGGCCGGCGCGGCCCGGCGGTACGGGATCACGCTGCTGCCCGGCCAGGAGGTGACGACCGACGGGGGGCACGCCGGCGCGCTGGGCGACGTGGGCTGGATCGACTTCCGCCGCGAACCCGACCACTGGCTGGACGCGACGCAGGCCCGCGGCGGCCTGCTCTCGGTCAACCACCCGTTCGCCGGCCCGCTCAGCTGGACGCGCCCGATGCGCCGCCGCCCGCCGCTGGCCGAGGTGTGGCACTGGAGCTGGCTGGACAAGCGCTGGACCCTTCCGTTCGCGTGGTGGCTGGCCTGGGACCCCGGGGCGATCCCGGTCGGCGGCAGCGACTGGCACCGGCCGGGCTCGGAGGCCCCGCCGGGCTGCCCGACCACCTGGGTCGAGTGCGCGGGCCGCGAGCCGGGCGACGTGCTCGACGGCCTGCGGGCGGGCCGGGTGGCGATCTCGGCCGAGCGCGACGGCCCGGTGCTGCTGCGCCACGACGGCGAGCTGGTCGCGGTGCAGGCCGACGGGACGGTGCTGGCCGGGCCGGGCGGGCCGTGCGCCCGGGTCCGCGGCGACCTGGCCCGGCTGCCCGGCGCGGCGGGCCCGCACCGGCTGCTCGACGCGAGCGGCGCGACCCTGGCGCTCATCCCGTAGCCGGGTCAACGGGTTCCTGCGCTGAGCAGGAGCTCCAGCCGGGCGTGCACCAGGGCCCGGTGGGCCACCACGTCGTCGACCTGATCGGGCTGCTCCGGGCATTCGCCCGCGGCGACGGCGCGGGCCAGCCGGCGGCTGGCGTCGGCGGCGTCGATCGTCTCGAACACCACCAGCGGGTTGTCGTGCGCCGCCTGCTCGGTTTCCGCGCGCAGGCCGGCGCCCTTGGCCACCCAGGCATCCCTGATCTTGCCGCCGCGGCCGTGGTCGATCAGCACGGACACCGCGTGCGGCCGGTCGCCGTAGCAGAAGGTCATGGTCAGCGACTCCTGGCGGCCGCCGACGTCGGCGTAGTGCCAGCAGTCACCGGCCCGCGGGAAACCGAGCGTGGCGGCCCAGGGCGGGTCGGCCACGCCGCGGGCCGATACCCGCGCCGCGGCCTGCCCGGCGGCGGCCCGCAGGCCGGGCGCGCCGAGCGCGGCCAGGACCCGCAGCAAGGCCAGGGATTCCGGGGCCGAGGCCGCCTCCGCGGCGGGCACCAGCGACTCGGTCAGGGCCTGCATCAGCGAGGCCTGGCCGGCGGCCGAGGCGGCCAGCGCGCCGATCAGGTCCGAGCCCCACAGCTCCGCGTCCACCGGGTCATCGATCTGGCCCAGGATGCTGTCCGCCTCGGTCAGCACGCCCGCGAAGGTCGCTTCGACCGCCACCGGGGCGAAGAGCCGGGCGACGTCGGCGTCGGCCGGGGGTTGGTCCGCACTCATGCCGTGCAGGATAGGGCCTCGTCCCGGGAGCGCGCCCGGAACGAGGCCCTAGGCCTGCAGCCCTGCGGGGCTAGTGCTGCGGGCCGGTGACGCCGGACAGGGCGCCGCTAACGTTGCCGAGGCTAGGCAGGCCGCCGATCAGCGAGCTGACCGGCAGGGTGCCGGTGACGCCTTTCAGCGTGTTCTGGACCACGGTGCTGCCGGAGCTGGGCTTGTTCGAGTTCGGGCGGGGCACGGTGGCGTCGGAGTGCGGCTTGGTGTTCGGGGCCGAGGCGGGCCTGGCGGCCGGGGACGAGGCGGGAGCCTGGCTGGGCGCCGAGTTCAGGTCGGGCAGCGTGCTGCTGATCGAGCTGAGGCCGGGGATCTCGCCGGTGACCACGCTCAGGCCCCGCAGCGCCTGGGTGACGCTGGTCAGCGGTGAGCTGGCCACGGTCTGGGCCAGCGCTGGCGCGGCCGCGCCGGCCAGCACGAGCGTCGCCGAGGCGATGCCGCCGAGGAAAACTTGCCACTTGTACACGAAACGCTCCCGTTCGAGATGTGGATCGGAAGAAGCGGCCGCAGTCACCTGGGACCCGGTGACTGCCTGGGTGACGCTGGTCAGCGGTGAGCTGGCTACGACCTGGCCCAGCGGTGGCGCGGCCGCGCCGGCCAGCACGAACGTCGCCGAGGCGATGCCGCCGAGGAAAACTTGCCACTTGTACACGAAACGCTCCCGTTCGAGATGTGGATCGAAGTGGCCGCGTCGGGAAACCACGCGACCGGGCCTGGCACCGGCGGGCCGGAGATGGCCTCCGGCCTGCGCCCCCGAGATGGTGAACTGAGTCCAGACCCTAGCACACTCTCAGTGATAGTCAGTGACTCTACGAAGTATTTCCTCGTCAAGTGGCGGGTCAGGACGTCCGCTCGACCGTGACCGCGTCCAGCAGCCGCTCGTAGGCGGCCAGGGCGCGCCGGAGCTTCAGGACTCCAGGTAGAGCGGCAGGGATTCCAGGCCGCGCAGGGTCGAGCCGGGCGAGCGGTAGACCGGCGGCCCGGGCAGCCGCAGCCCGGGGAACCGGCGCAGCAGTCGCGGGAACAGCACCTCGCCCTGCATGCCGGCCAGGTACGCGCCCAGGCAGTAGTGCGGCCCGGCGCCGAAGCTGAGCGAGGCGGTCTTCTCCCGGGTCACGTCGAACACCTCGGGCTCCTTGACCTGCGCCGGATCGCGGTTCGCCGCGCCGAGCAGGCCGAACACCATGCTGCCCGCGGGCACCGGCTGGCCCGCCAGCTCGGCGGGCTCGAGCGCGGTCCGGGCCACCAGCTGGACCGGCGGCTCGTAGCGCAGGATCTCGGCCACCGCCCGGGCCGCGATCCTTGGTTCGTCCGCGACCAGCCGCGCCTGCCGCGGGTGCTCGAGCAGCAGCCTGGTGCCCAGCCCGACCATGCTCGCGGGCGAGTCGAACCCGGCACCGAACAGCAGGACGGCCGCGCCGAGCTGCTCGGCCTCGTCGGCCCCGGCGTGACTGGCGGCCAGCCGGGCCAGCAGTCTGTGTCCATTTCCGGGCCCATTTCCGGGCTCATTTCCGGCTTGCGCACCGCCGGGGCGGCCGGGCACGATCACGGCCAGCCGGCGCACCAGCTCCTCCCCGGCCCGGGTCACGTTCGCGTGCTGCTCGGCAGAGGCGAACTGCTCGAACGCGGTGCCGACCTGGCGAGCCAGCCGGCCCAGCCGGATCGCCTCGTCGTCGTCGATGGCCAGCAGCCTGCCCAGCGACAAGGCCGCGAACGGCAGCGCCAGGTGCTCCATCACGTCCACCGGGCCGGATCCGTGCGCGGCCAGCCGGTCGACGAGCTGGCCGGCCAGCTGGTCCAGCTCGTCCCGGTACCGCGCGGTCTGGGCCGGGGCGAAGTGCCGCGACGCGGCCTGCCTGCGCTCCCGGTGCGCCGCTCCGGCCCGGAACACCATCGAGCGGTACATGTAGCGGGTGAAGGAGTTGTCGCGCCAGCCCGGCTTGAGCAGGTCCAGCTGATCGTCGGTCGGCGGGCCGAACGCCGAGTCACGCAGCAGCCGGGAGCAGCCGGCGAACGTGCTGACCAGGTATCCGGCCGGGACCCCGGGGAAGCGGACGGGCAGGAACGGGGCCAGGTCGCGGAGCTGGGCGTACAGCGGGTACGGGTCGTCCAGCGGCCGCGGCCGGATCAGCCGCAGGAAGATCCGCAGGGCCTGCGACTCCTCGGTCCGGCGGTCGGTGGTGAGCACGCTCATCTCGGTCACCACCGCTGGCTCCGGCAGGGCCAGGGTGGCCCAGAAATCCAGCAGCGCGGCCGCGGTCGGCCCGGGCTGCTCCATGTTGGCGCTGTGCGAGGCGCGGTCGATCACCACGAGCCCGGCCCGCAGGCGCCCGGCCAGGTCGGCGTACACGTCCGGGGACCACAGCCGGCGGTCGCGCTGGCCGTGCACGACCAGGGCGGGCAGGCCCGCCGCGATGAGCTCGGCGCTGCGGTCCGGCTCCTCGGCCAGCGACTCGGCCACGCCGGTGACCCAGCGCGGGTTCATCGAGGCGAGCTTGGCCCGCCAGAACTCGCGCATGACGGTGTCGTCGTCGGCCAGCAGCTTGCGGACCAGGGGCCACAGCACCATCGTGCCGCCGTTGGTGTGCAGCTTGGCCAGCCCGCCGAGCATCAGCCCGGTGCTTGCGCTCGCCCATGCTCGGCCCGCAGGACGAGCAGGGTCAGGCTGCGGGCCAGGCCGGGCTCGGCGAGCACGGCGTGACCGGGCCACGAACCCGCCCAGGCAGTGCCCGATCACGTGCGCCGGGCGTGCCGCCGGTGACCGTCGTGGATCAGGTCCCGCAGGTCGCTGGCCAGTCGCCGGGACCACGGTGTACTCGCTGGTGCCGGCCGGCCCGGACGTCGAGCTGACCCGCGGTAGTCGTAGGCCCAGCCGCGCAGCCCGGCCTGGGCCACGCATCGCGCATGAGCTCGCGGAAGTCCTCCTTGGTACCGAAGAAGCCGCTGGCCATAACCACAGTCGGTGACCTCACCGGTAGCGGTGCCGCCTGGCGCGGTCAGCGGCGGAGCACCGGCACCGCCTCGTTGACGCGTCGGGACGACCTGCCTCTCTGACGCCCGGCAGGCAGCGGTAGCTCGATCATGCGGGCACCTTGCCAGCGGGGCGCCCGCGGTCAGCGCGCTCGAGCCGGGCCACGGCCGCGCCGCAGCCGTCCTCGGCCCGGACCCGGTTCGCCCAGGTCGCGGGCCGCGTGACCGGTCGATCCGCGGGTCGCCGTGTGGCCCGGCGAGCGCCGCGGCCAGAGCCTGCCCGGTCAGCGCGCGCACCGGCCGGGCCGGGGCCGCCACGCCCAGGTCCGGTCCATCCGGCGGGCCCAGAAGTGCTGGTCGACGCCGAACGGCCAGATGACCTGCGGCCGGCCTGCGCGTCACGGCCGCGCCGGTGGTGCCCGGCCCCGCCGTGGTGCACGACGGCCCGGACGCGGGGGAACAGCCAGTCGTGCGGTGCCTGCCTGATGACCAGGAACCGGCCCGCGGGCAGCAGGCGGCGCAGTGCGGGGCTCGGGCGAGGCCACCACCGCGCGGAACTCGTCGCGGCCTGGCCGCGGTGCCGCAGCGCGGCGGCCAGGCCGCTCCGGGTCGGGGCCGGGCATGCTGCCGAAGCCCAGGTAGACGACCGGCTCGCCGGCCTCGAGGAACTCGGCCAGCCGGCGCGGCGGCGTCCAGCCGGGCTCGCTGGCAGCAGCCAGTACCCGGTGACCTGCGCGCTGGCCGGCCAGTCGGCGGGTCGCGGCACCACGTGGGCGCTGTACGCGTGCAGCACCGTGCACCGGCGCCGCCGCCGTGGTCGCGCGCAGCGGATCGTGCCGGCCGGGCCGCGGCGGTAGCGCGAGCACGTCCGCGGCGCCAGCGCTCGATCTGCGGCCTGGCTCCACGCGCCGGACTGGACCCGGGCCGCACGGTAGCGACGGGCGGTTCAGCGCGCCGGGCCGGGTGGCGCTGCCAGGCCGCGGAGCGAACTCGCGCGTCGGGACCAGCGCGGGCTTCGGCTGGGTCACGACGGCGGGCACGCCGAGCAGCTCGGCCAGGTGCTGGCCGAGGGCAGCACCGGGTGGTGCACCACCACGTCGGCGCCCAGCCGTGCCGCAGCGGTGGCTCCGGGCAGCAGCGCCGCGGCCGCGCCGGCCCATGGCCTGGCAGAAGGTCAGCATGTGCCGCAGCCCGTGCTTGCCGTGCCAGCGCCTCGCCCGAGCCGGTCCATGTCCAGGTCGAGCGGGACGAACGGGCACGCCGTCGAGCCGCTGGCCAGGCCGCCGGTACAGCGGCGGGCGCGGCCAGCACGGCCTCGTGCCCGTCGGACGCGCAGCCGGGATGGCGAGCGCGACGAACGGCTGTACGTCGCCCTGCGATCCCACGGTAAGCAGCAGCGCTCTCATCGTCCGCTCTTGCCGCCTGTCACGGACACGGTCTTAAGCTCATCACTTATCGAAATCTAAGTATTACAGATAGTGATGGACATGCGCGGGAGAACGCGGAACTTGGCGCGGCGGCGCGGGGCTCCGGGCTCTACAACTCCCGGGCGAAGCAGCCGGCCAGGTGGTCGTTGACGATGCCGCAGGCCTGCATGGTGGCGTACGCGGTGACCGGGCCGGTGAAGGTGAAGCCGTGGCGCTTGAGTTCGGCGCTGAGCGCCTTGGACGCCGGGGTGGTGGCGGGCACGTCGGCCAGCGTCCGCGGCGCGGCGGCGGGCTCGCTCGCGTACTTCCAGACCAGCGCGCTCAGCCCGTCGGGCAGGCCGAGCGCGGCCCGCGCGTTGACCAGCACGGCGTTGATCTTGGCGCGGTTGCGCACGATGCCGGCGTCGGCCAGCAGGCGCGCCACGTCAGCGTCGCCGAAGGCCGCCACCGTGGCCAGGTCGAAGCCGGCGAAGGCGGCGCGGAAGTTCTCCCGCTTGCGCAAGATGGTCAGCCAGGACAGCCCGGACTGGAAGCCCTCCAGGCACAGCCGCTCGAAGATCTTCGTGTCGCCGCGGACCGGCTTGCCCCACTCCTGGTCGTGGTAGGCCAGGTACTCCGGCGCGCTCAGGCCCCACGGGCAGCGCAGCTTCCCGTCCGGGCCGGGGACCGGGCCTCCGGCCCGGTCGGGAGCAGGGTCCGGCCCAGTCACCAGCTCTGCTCCTCGGCGGCGAGCGCGCCGTCGCCCGGCTCCGCGGCGGCGTTATCGTCCGGGCCCGGCAGGCCGGCCTGCGGCTCCGGGCTGGCCTCCTCGGCTGGATCCACGGGGCGCGTGGTCAGGTCCGTGAGGCGCTGCTGCAGGAAGGCGATGGTCACGTCGCGGTCCCGGATGGCCTGGGCGATCTGCTCCAGCGCCTCGTCGGTGACCTGCATGTTGTAGCCCCACAGGGCGGTCGGCGGGCGCAGCAGGGCGACGTCGGTGGCCGACACCGGGCCGAGGTCCAGCGGCCGGCGGCTCCGGGCTGGCCTCCTGGCCCGGGTCCGCGGGGCGCGTGGTCAGGTCCGCGAGGCGCTGCTGCAGGAAGGCGATGGTCACGTCACGGTCCCGGACGGCCCGGGCGATCTGCTCCAGCGCCTCGTCGGTGACCTGCATGTTGTAGCCCCACAGGGCGGTCGGCGGGCGCAGCAGGGCGACGTCGGTGGCGGACACCGGGCCGAGGTCCAGCGGCGCGTGGTCGGCCTGCTCGTAGGCCAGTTCGCCGCCGCGCCCGGTGGCGACGAAGAACACGCCGACGAGGATGACGACGGCGACCAGGATCATGAGCACTGGCACATATGCATCGTGCCATGCCTGGTGCGCGATGTCGCATCGGCGGGCGGATCCCGCCGCGGCGGGCTAGGCGCCCGGGGCCTGGCCGGCGTGCGCCTGGCGGATGATCTCGACCACCTCGCCGGGTTCGTCCGCCACGCTGATCAGGCCGAACTCCGCGTGCCCGATGTTGGCCTCGGCCAGCATGGTGTCCTGGAGCCAGCCGAGCAGGCCGGACCAGTACGACCGGCCGACCAGCACGATCGGGAACTTGGTGATCTTGCCGGTGGCGACCAGGGTGAGCGCCTCGAACAGCTCGTCCATGGTGCCGAAGCCGCCGGGCAGGACCACGAAGGCCTGGGAGTACTTGATGAAGCAGGTCTTGCGGACGAAGAAGTACCGGAACTCCAGGCCCACCTCGACGTAGTCGTTCAGGCCCGTCTCGGTGGGCAGCTCGATGCCCAGCCCGACCGAGACGCCGCCGCCCTCGACCGCGCCCTTGTTGGCCGCCTCCATGATCCCCGGGCCGCCGCCGGTGATCACCGCGTAGCCGGCCTTGACCAGGCCGGCCGCGATGGCCTCGGCGGTCAGGTACGCCTGGCTGCCGCGCTGGGTGCGGGCCGAGCCGAAGATCGAGACCGCGGGGCCGAGCTCGGCCAGCAGGCCGAACCCCTCGACGAACTCGGCCTGGATCCGCAGCACCCGCCAGGGGTCGGTGTGTACCCAGTCGGCGGCGCCCCGCCGGTCCAGCAGCCGCTGGTCGGTGGTGGTCGCCGGTATCTGGTTGCCGCGCAGCGTGACGGGTCCCTGGCGGCGGACCCGCCGGTGCGGTTCGGAGTTAACGCTCATTGTGTACTAAGAGTAGTCGCTCACACGTCCATCCCGTGGTCGCGAAGGATGGCGTTCAGGGCGGACTTGTCGTGCCGGGCGCCCTCGGCGGCATCCGCTTGAGCACGAGCACGCACGGCATCCCGAACGTGCCGCCGGCGAAGGTCCGCGGCCGGGTCCCGCCCACGCAGACCGACCAGGCCGGCGCCTCGCCGCGGGGCAGTTCCGCGCCGGTCTCGGTGTCGATGACGTGCGTGGTCGGGGTCAGGTGGCGCCCGCGGCCGAGCACGGCGCCCGTGCGTACCCGCGCGCCCTCCACCACCATGGCGCGCGAGCCGATCATCGCCTCGTCCTCGACCACCACCGGCACCGCGTTCGGCGGTTCGAGCACGCCGCCGATCCCGGCGCCGCCCGACAGGTGGACGTTCTTGCCGATCTGGGCGCCCGAGCCGACCGTGGCCCAGGTGTCCACCATCGTGCCCGAGTCCACGTAGGCGCCGATGTTGACGAACGACGGCATCAGCACCGCACCCGGCGCGACGTACGCGCCCCAGCGCACGATCGACCCGGGCAGCGCCCGCACGCCGTCCAGCCGCGTGGTCAGCGGCACCCGGTCGTCGTAGCGGAAGTCGCCCACCTGGGACCGGGCCATGGGCAGGACCCGGAAGGCGAGCAGGATGGCCCGCTTGGCCCGCTCGTCGACCACCACCTCGTCGGTGGCCGGATCGAGCACGGCCACCCGGGCCTGGCCGGCGTCGATCGCGTCGACCGCGCCGACCACCGTCGCGCGGGCCTGCTCGTCGGCCGGGGACAGCTCGGTGCGCCGCTCCCACAGCTCGTCGATGATCTCGGGCAACGGGGACACCTGCACAGCCTTGCTCATGTTGGGCCAGCTTAGTGGTCCCGGTTTAGCGGTACCGTCTGATGGTGTGCCGCCCCCTTCCCGTCGGCTGCGGGCCGTTCCCGTCATCGGGTCCGCGCTGGTCCTGCTGCTGGCGGCGATCGGTTACCTGGTGTTCGGCGGGCCGGAGCACAGCGTCACCCCCGCGGCGCCCCCGCCGCCGCCCGGATGCCAGGCCGGCACCGGGGGCGCGGCGATCCCGCTGGACACCGATCAGGCGGGCATAGCCGCCACCATCGCGGGCATCGCGGCCCGGCACCGGCTGCCGCGGCGGGCGGTCACCATCGCCCTGGCCGCCGCCCTGCAGGAATCGGAGCTGCAGAACCTGGACTACGGCGACCGCGACTCGGTCGGCGTGTTCCAGCAGCGCCCCTCGCAGGGCTGGGGCACCACCGCGGAGCTGGAGGATCCGGTCTACGCCACGACCAAGTTCTTCGCCGCGCTGGTCCGGCTGCCCGGCTACACCAAGATGCCGGTCGACCAGGCGGCCCAGGACGTCCAGCACAGCGCGGACGGGTACGCCTACGAGCAGTGGGTCGGGATCGCCACCCAGCTGACCGGGTACTTCACCGGCACCTTGCCGGCCGAGGTGTCCTGCTGGTACACCCCGGCGGGCCAAGGGGTCCAGGCCGACCTGGCCGGGGCGCTGAAGCAGCTGACCCAGACGTTCGGCCCGGCAGGCAAGGACGCAGTGCTGGTCAGGATGACCACGGACCGTTCGGCAAAAAAGAAAAAGAGCGAACCACCGCGGTCGTGCACGTGCAGCGGGACGGGGCCTGGACGGTGGCCGCCTGGCTGGTGGCGCACGCCCAGCAGTACGGCATCAGCCAGATCCGGTACGCCGGCTACGTGTGGAACGCCGCGAATGGCAGTATGGGCTGGCAACGGGCCAGGGGTCCAGCCGGACCGCGAGCCCGGTGCCGCGCGGCAGTATTGTCGCGGCCTAGTGAAGTGACCCTGAGTCGGCATGAGCCGGCGAGCCGCCATACTGTGTTAGCAGCAGGGATAAGAACCACGAAGGAGCTCACCCGTGACCTACATCATCGCGCAGCCCTGCGTTGATGTGCTTGACAGAGCATGCATCGAGGAATGCCCGGTTGACTGCATCTACGAGGGTGACCGCATGTTGTATATCCACCCCGACGAGTGCGTGGACTGCGGCGCGTGCGAGCCCGTCTGCCCGGTCGAGGCGATCTACTACGAGGACGACGTGCCCGAGCAGTGGAAGGAGTACTACAAGGTCAACGTCGACTTCTTCGCTGACCTCGGCTCCCCCGGCGGCGCCTCCAAGGCCGGCAAGATCGGCAAGGACCACCCGGTCGTAGCGGCGCTGCCCCCGCAAGCCGCCGAGGAGTGACCCTGGCAGGCCGGCTTCCCGCGTTCACCTGGGACCGGATCGCGCCGCTCGGGCGAGAAGGCCCGGCTGCACCCGGACGGCGCGGTGGACCTGTCCATGGGCACTCCCGTCGACCCGGTGCCCCCGGCGATCCGGCAGGCCCTGGCGGCGGCGTCGGACGCGCCGGGGTACCCGGCGACGCACGGGACTTCTGCGTTGCGGGCCTCGGCGGCGGGCTGGCTGGACCGCTCGCTGTCGGTGTCCGTCTCCCCCGACGACGTGCTGCCGGTCATCGGGACCAAGGAGTTCATCGCCTGGCTGCCGGTCATGCTGGGGCTGGGCCCGGGCGACGTGATGGTGTACCCGGAGCTGGCCTACCCCACCTACGACATCGGGGCGCGGCTGGCCGGGGCGACCGCGGTGGCTTCGGACAGTTTGCTGTCGCTGGGGCCGTCCCGGGTGCGGCTGGTGTGGGTGAACTCGCCGTCGAACCCGACCGGGCGGGTGCTGCCGGTTTCGCACCTGCGCAAAGTGGTCGAATGGGCGCGCGAGCGCGGCGCGGTGGTGGCCTCCGACGAGTGCTACATCACGCTGGGCTGGGATGCCGCGCCGGTCTCGGTGCTGCACCCTTCGGTGTGCGGGGGTTCCTTCGACGGGGTGCTGGCCGTGCACTCGCTGTCCAAGCGGTCGAACCTGGCCGGGTACCGGGCCGGGTTCGTGACCGGGGACCCGTTGCTGGTGGCTGAGCTGCTGGCCATCCGGAAGCAGGCCGGGATGATCATGCCGGCCCCGGTGCAGGCCGCGATGGCGGCGGCGCTGTCCGATGACGCGCACGCGGCGGTGCAGCGGGAGCGGTACGCGGCCCGGCGTTCGGTGCTGCGGGGGGCGTTCACCGCGGCCGGGTGGACGGTGGATCACTCCGAGGCCGGGCTGTACCTGTGGCTGACGCATCCGTCCTATGACGGCTGGTCGGCGGCCGAATTGCTGGCCGCTGACTGCGGGATCCTGGTCACGCCGGGCTCGGTGTACGGCGCCGCCGGGGCGCGGCACGTGCGGGTGGCGCTGACCGCCACCGACGAGCGGGTGGCCGCCGCGGCGGCGCGGCTGCGTTCGGTGAGCGCTGCGCGCTAGATTTGGTGGCGGTCCCTGAGGTTCAGGAGGGTCTCGTGGACGACGACGAATTCCCGGTCTCCTACGAGGGAGTGACGCCCGGGGTTCCCGTGCTCACCAGGGACCGCGAGCAGTTCGGCATCCTGGAGCACGTCCTGGAGGTCCCCGAACTGGACGTGTTCGACGGGATCGTGGTCTGGGTCGGCCACGGCGGCGTGGCGCAATGGCGGATCCAGCGGGAGCTGAGCCGCCGGCCACCGGACCATGGCGCGGTTCCTGGAGAACATCACGCGCTCCGGCGACCTGCGGTTCGTGGACGCCGACCAGGTCGCGGCGATCACCGCCGCGTACATCCGCTGTGACCTGGACCGGTCCGACGTCGGGCGGCTGCCGAAGCCGCAGGGCGCGCCCGTCTACTACGCCAACGCGATCGACCAGGCCCAGCCGGTGACCAGGAGCTGGCTGAACGGGCAGTACGGGAGCGTGTTCGGCCGGGGTCGCTGGCGGCAGCGGTAGGCGATCGGGCGCATCTGCGGACGGGGACCCCGGGGGTTCGGGCACAATACGAGGAATGTTCCGTAGACGCGCCCCCCGGCACGGGTTTACCGCCACGGTTCCCGCCCCGCGCCCCACCAGCCGCCCTGCCGCCCCGCCTGCCGCCCCGCCTGGCGCCCCGCCTGCCGGGCCTGCCGGGCCTGCCGGGCCTGCCGGCCGCGGGGCGTGACCCGGGCGGGCCGGCGCCGGCCGGGCTCGACGTGAGCACGGCGCATCAGGCCCGGGTGTGGAACTACTGGCTGGGCGGGCGGGACTACTTCGCCGCCGACCGGGCCGCGGGCGAGCAGATCGGCCAGGACTTCCCGCACCTGGCCCAGACCGCGCGAGCCGAGCGGGCGTTCCTGGTCCGCGCGGTGCGGTTCCTGGCCGGGCCGGCGCGGATCCGGCAGTTCCTCGACATCGGCGCGGGCCTGCCCGCCGGGGGCAACACCCACGAGATCGCGCAGCGGATCGCGCCGGACACCGGGATCGTCTACGCGGACAACGACCCGGCGGTCCTGGTCCACGCCCGGGCCCTGCTGCAGACCCCGATGCTGGCCAGCACGCCGGAGGGCACGGTCAGCTACGTGGACGCCGACCTGCGCGACGTGACCGCGGTGCTGGCTGGCTCGGCGCGGACCCTGGACCTCGAGCGGCCGGTGGCGCTGATCATGCTCGGCGTGCTCGGCCACCTGGACGACCACGGGGCGGCCCGGTCGATCACCAGCCAGCTCATGGACGCGCTGCCGTCCGGCAGCTACCTGGCCATCGCCGACGGCGTGGCCGGGACGGGCCCAGTTTCCGAGGCGCAGCGGCGGTACAACGACGAGGCCGTGGTGCCTTACCACCTGCGCCGGCCCGACGAGCTGGCCAGCTTCTTCGACGGGCTGGACCTGATCGAGCCGGGCGTGGTGCCGTGCCCGCGGTGGAAGCCGGACGCGTCGGGCCACGGGGCTCCGGAGGAGGCGCACGCGTACTGCGGGGTGGCGCGCAAGCGCTGACCGCGTCTGCTATTTCGGCGTTTGCTGCTTCGGCGTTCATATGCGCAACAGATCGCCGTTAAGACACGGTTTTACGCAATGATCCTGCGCCGACACGCATGATCGGCGCGTGTCTTCCCGGTTCGCCAGCCCCTACCCTGGGCTCATGACCGAGACCATGACGGGGCGCGCGACCGAGCTGACGCGGCTCAGCTATGAGCACGCCGCGCACAACTACCACCCGCTGCCCGTCGTCATCGACGAGGCCGAGGGCGCCTGGGTGACCGACGTCGACGGACGCCGCTACCTGGACATGCTCGCCGCGTACTCGGCGCTGAACTTCGGTCACCGGCACCCGCGGCTGATCGCCGCGGCCATGAGCCAGCTCGAGCGGCTGACGCTGGTGAGCCGGGCGTTCGACCACGACCAGTTCGGGCCGTTCTGCGCCGAGCTGGCCGAGCTGGCGGGCATGGACGTGGTGCTGCCGATGAACACCGGCGCCGAGGCGGTCGAGACCGCGATCAAGGTCGCCCGCAAGTGGGGGTACCGGGTCAAGGGGGTGCCCCGCGACGAGGCCGTGATCATCGCGTTCGACGGGAACTTCCACGGCCGCACGACCACGATCGTGAGCTTCTCGACCGATCCCGATGCGCGCGACGACTTCGGGCCGTACACGCCGGGGTTCCGGGTCGTGCCGTACGGGGACCTGGCCGCGGCTGGCCGCTGCGCTTGGACGATCGGGTAGTCGCGGTGCTGGTCGAGCCGATCCAGGGCGAGGCCGGGGTGGTCGTGCCGCCGGCCGGGTTCCTGGCCGGGCTGCGCGACCTGTGCACCGCGCACGACGTCTTGATGATCGCGGACGAGATCCAGTCCGGGCTGGGACGGACGGGTCACACCTTCGCGTGCTCGGCGGAGGGTGTGGTGCCGGACGCGTACCTGCTGGGCAAGGCGCTGGGCGGCGGGATCGTGCCGGTGTCCGCGATGGTGTCCAGCTGGGCGGTGCTAGGCGTGCTGGCGCCGGGGCAGCACGGGTCCACGTTCGGCGGGAACCCGCTGGCCTGCGCGGTCGGCCGCGAGGTGGTGGCCATGCTGCGCACCGGGGAGTACCAGGCCCGCGCGGCCGCGCTCGGCGAGCACATGCACGCGCGGCTGGCCGCGCTGCCGCGCGACGTGGTCCGGACCGTGCGCGGGCGCGGGCTGTGGGCCGGGGTCGAGTTCGCCTCGCTGCCGGGCCGCGAGGTGTGCGAGCGGCTGGCCGCGGCCGGGGTGCTGGCCAAGGAGACGCACGCTCATACGTATCCGGCTCGCGCCGCCGCTGGTGATCAGCGAGGCCGACCTGGACTGGGGCCTGGACCGGATCGAAGAGGTCGCCCGACACTAACGACCTGAGGCGGCGGTAGGCGCCGGAGTAGTGCAGGAGGGGGCCGCGGTCCGCGGTTTCCGGGGGGGCGGTGACGGCTTCGACCTGGCCGACGACGATGCTGTGGTCGCCGGCGTCGTGCACGGCGGTGGTGCGGCACTCCAGCACGGCCAGCGCGTCGTCGAGCAGCGGCGCGCCGGTGGCCGGGCCGGGGTGGTGGGCCACGCCGTCCAGCTGCCCGTCCAGCGGGCGCCCCCGGGTGGCCAGCCAGCGGGCGGTCTTCTCGTCGTCCTCGGCCAGGATCGACACGGCCCAGGAGCCCTCGGCCAGGACCGCGTCGTGGAACCGGGCGATCTTCTCGGCGCAGAACAGGACCAGCGGCGGATCCAGCGAGACCGAGGTGAACGCGCTGACCGTCATGGCGTGGCCGCCCCGGGTGGTGACCACCACGATCCCGCTCGCGAACTGGCCCGCGGCCCGCCGGAACGCGGCGTTATCCAGGGTCATCGCGGCCGCGCCCCGGCGCCGCGGACCCTGCCGCCAAAGGATGGCGCCGACACGGGCCGAACGACAGGGCGATCCCGCCCAGCGCGCTCACCGTGCCGCCGTACAGGTACCACTTGCCCGCGGTCGAGTTGGTGATGATCACGCTGCCGCCGGAGACCGGCATGGACAGGACGAACGACGCGACGATCCAGCCGACCGCCGGCCACAGCGCGCCGCTGACCGAGCGCATGGCCCAGGCGCCCAGCAGGCAGGTGGCCAGGAGCAGCACGCAGAACCCGATCGCCGCCACCGGGACCAGCCGGCTGTACTGGAAGCTGCCGATCAGGCCCTCCACCGCGCCGGCGAGGAACAACGCGGTGTACGCGGCCGCGGTGAGCAGCCGGCTCCCCTTCCCGTCCGTCGCGATGTTCATATCCTGCAGGTTACTGTGCAAAGAGGTCGGTCTCGGGTTCGGCGGGGCCGCGCGGGCCGGCCAGCAGGGTGTAGTACTCGGTGCCGCTGGCCTGGCGGCGCACGCCGTCGGACAGGGCGAAGAACGGCGGGTCCACGGTGATCTGGGTGGCGTGCGCGCGCATCGCGGCCAGCTTGCGGCCGAAGTACGCGCCGGCGTCGATCTCGGTGGTGCTTTGCTGGGACCCGAGCGCGGCGGTGGCGTAGAGCTTGGCCGGCGCGTCCGGGCCGGCCAGCTCGCAGGCCCGCCAGGCGACCCGGTGGGCCTGGATGTGATCGGGGTGCCCGTAGGCGCCGTCGGCGTCGTAGGTCACCAGCACCTGCGGCCGGACCTCGCCGATGACGTCGAGCAGGGCGCCCGCGGCCTGGTCCACGTCGGCCCGCCAGAAGCAGCGGGGGTCGTCGTTGCCCGCGGTGCCCATCATGCCCGAGTCGCGCCAGCGGCCCGGCCCGCCGAGGAACCGGTGGTCGGTCACGCCGAGCGCGGCGCAGGCCGCGGTCAGCTCGCCGATCCGGTACGCCCCCAGCCGGTCTTCTTTCGCCGCGGCCAGGTAGGCCAGCGACGGCGGGATGATCTCGCCCAGCTCGCCGAGTGTGCAGGTCACGAGCGTGACCCGGGCGCCTTCGGCGGCGTAGCTGGCCATCGTGGCCCCGGTGTAGATCGACTCGTCATCCGGGTGAGCGTGCACCAGGAGCAGCCGTCGGTCGGGCGAGCTCATGGCAGTGAGCCTATCGGTGAGCCGGAACTGGCTAGATTTCAGTAGCATGACCGAGAGCTTCCCCCGGCAAGAGGCCAGCACCAGGCGGTTCAGCTCGGCGTTCCCCGCGCGTTCCGCATCTCCCCCGACGGCGCCCGGGTCGTCTTCCTGCGTACCCAGAGCGGCGCCGACCCGGTGACGTGCCTGTGGGCGCTGGACGTGGCGAGCGGGCAGGAACGCCTGGTCGCCGACCCGCGGACGCTCGGCGCCGACGAGGACGACCTGCCGCCGCAGGAGCGGGCCCGGCGCGAGCGGGTCCGGGAGCAGGCGGGCGGGATCGTGGCCTACGCGACCGACCAGGCGGTCACGGTGGCCGTCTTCGCGCTGTCCGGCCACGTGTACGCGGTGCCGCTCACCGGCGCCAGTACAGGCCAGCGGAGCCCGGCTTACCAGGTGGCGACCCGGACCCCGGCGCTGGACCCCCGCCCCGACCCGGCCGGACGGCGGCTGGCCTACGTCTGCGACGGCGCGCTCCGGGTCACCGGCCTGCGGGGCGACCTTCCGGACCGGGCGGTCGCGGACCCGCGCGGCGCGCCCGGGGTGACGTTCGGGCTGCCCGAGTTCATCGCGGCCGAGGAAATGGACCGCCACCGCGGCTACTGGTGGGCCCCGGACGGCTCCGCGCTGCTCGTCGCGCGGGTGGACGAGACCCCGGTCACCCGGTGGCACATCGCCGATCCCGCGCACCCCGAACGGGTGCCCGCCGAGGTGGCCTATCCCGCGGCCGGCACCCCGAACGCCGACGTCTCCCTCATCCTGGCCCGCCTCGACGGCGATACCGTGCCGGTGCCGACTCTGCTCACCACCGAGTCCGGCCGCCTTCCCGTACCTGGTCACCGCCGGATGGCAGGACGGGCACGACCCGCTGGTCGTGGTGCAGAGCCGGGACCAGCGGGCCGTGCGGATCCTCGGCGTCGACGTGGCCAGCGGCCAGACCCGGGTGCTGCACGAGGACACCGACCCGGTCTGGCTGGAGATCGTCCCGGGCGTCCCGGCCTGGACCGCGGACGGCCGGATCGTGTGGACCCGGGACGAGCCGGACACCCGCCGCCTGGTCCTGCTCGCTCCGGGCCGCTCGCCCGAGGTCGTGACCCCGCCGGGCCTGCAGGTGCGCGGCGTGGTGGACGTGGACGGGGACACCGTGCTGTTCCAGGCGTCCGGCCACGACCCGGCCGAGGTCGGCCTGTGGAGCTACGGGCCGTCCGGCCTGCACCGCGCCGGGGCGGGCGGCGGCGTGGAAGCGGGCACCCGCGCGGGCGGCACGACGGTCACCTCCCGCCGGGCGCTGGACGCCGACGGCGTGACCGTCCGCGTGTCCCGGGGCGGCGGCGGCCCGGCGCTGAACGTCGCGTCGCTGGCCGAGCCGCCAGCGCTCCCGCGCCGCGCCCGGTCCTGTTCCGGGCCGGCCCGCGCGAGATCCAGACCGCGGTGCTGTTCCCGTCCTGGCACCAGGCCGGGCAGTACCAGTCCGGGCGGGGCCGGGCTGCCGGTGCTGCTCGACCCGTACGGCGGCCCGCACGCGCAGCGGGTGCTCCGGGCGCGCGGCGCCTACCTGGTCCCGCAGTGGTTCGCCGAGCAGGGTTTCGCGGTGGTGATCGCGGACGGTCGCGGCACCCCGGCCCGCGGGCCGGCCTGGGAACGCGCGGTGGCCGGCGACCTGGCCGACCCGGTGCTGGAGGACCAGGTCGACGCGCTGGCGGCCGCGGCCGACCGGTTCGCCGACCTGGATACCGGCCGGGTGGCGATCCGGGGCTGGTCGTTCGGCGGTTACCTGGCCGCGCTGGCCGTGCTGCGCCGCCCCGACGTGTTCCACGCGGCGATCGCGGGCGCCCCGGTCACCGACTGGCGGCTGTACGACACCCATTACACCGAGCGCTACCTGGGCCTGCCGGGCTCCAACGCTGAGGCCTACGACCGGTCTGGTCTTTGATTACTTTGGCCGAACGGTCCGTGGTTTCACCGCGCCCGCTCATGCTGATCCACGGCCTGGCCGACGACAACGTGGTGGTGGCGCACACCCTGCGGCTGTCGGCCGCGCTGCTGGCCGCCGGGTACCCGCACCAGGTGCTGCCGCTGACCGGCATCACCCACATGGCCTCGCAGGAGACGGTCGCGGAGAACCTCCTGCTGCTGCAGCTCGACTTCCTCCGCCACAGTGTAGCCAGGGTCACACACCACGATGAGGTCTCGATCACTGCATCACCGCGCGGACTGGAATAGGTTCTTGGGCAGCACCCACGCCCGGATGGTTTGGCGGTGCGTGGCGTTACGCTTACGCTCGAAGCAGCGAGGACGCTGAACAAGAATGACACAGGCACCGGAAGCGCCGGCCAGGTCGCGGGCGCAGCTCTCCGAACGCACCTTCCGTACCGACTCGTGGTGGAAGCAGCCACGCGTGGTGGCGGCCGGCCTCACGATCTGGGTGGCCTACGCCACGGTGCGCGTGTTCACCGGCCACTGGTACTACGTGCCTTCGGACCACTACCTGACCCCGTTCTACTCCCCGTGCGTCAGCGGCGAGTGCGTGCCGGGCTCGAGCACCCTGGGCCAGTGGATCCCGGCGGTGCCGCCGATCATCCCCTACGCGTTCGTGTCACTGGTGTTCGTGCTCGGCTTCCGGTTTACCTGCTATTACTACCGGGGGGCGTACTACCGGGCGTTCTGGCGGGCGCCTTCGGCGTGCGCGGTGCGCGAGCCGCACGCGAAGTACACCGGCGAGACCAGGGTCCCGCTGATCGCGCAGAACCTGCACCGCTACTTCTGGTACGCGGCCTTGTTCGTCGGGATCCTGCTCACCTACGACGTGACGCAGGCGTTCCGCGGGCCGGACGGGAACTTCGGGTTCGGCCTCGGCTCGCTGATCCTGCTGGCCAACGTGATCCTGCTGTGGTGCTACACGCTGGGCTGCCACTCGTGCCGGCACATCACCGCCGGGCGGCTGAAGAACTTCTCCGCCCACCCGGTCAGGTACTGGGCCTGGACGAAGGTTTCGTGGCTGAACGCGCGGCACCTGCAGTTCGCCTGGATCACGCTCGGCACGCTGATGCTGAGCGACCTGTACATCCTGCTGGTGGCCAGCGGAGCCTTCGCTGATCCAAGAATCTTCAATTGACCGAACGGGCAGTGGTTATGAGCGACGCAGAAGTTCACAGCGACGCGGCGGCGAGCGGCGGCTCGGTCCCGGCCGAGGCCGACCGCTACGCCTACGACGTGGTGGTCGTCGGCGCGGGCGGCTCGGGATTGCGGGCGGCGATCGAGGCGCGGCTGAACGGCAAGAAGACCGCGATCATCTCCAAGTCCCTGTTCGGCAAGGCGCACACGGTCATGGCCGAGGGCGGCTGCGCGGCGGCCATGGGCAACGTGAACCCGAACGACAACTGGAAGGTGCACTTCCGCGACACGATGCGCGGCGGCAAGTTCCTGAACAACTGGCGGATGGCCGAACTGCACGCCAAGGAGGCCCCGGACCGGGTCTGGGAGCTCGAGGCCTGGGGCGCGGTGTTCGACCGGACCAAGGACGGCAAGATCAGCCAGCGGAACTTCGGCGGGCACGAGTACCCGCGGCTGGCCCACGTCGGCGACCGGACCGGGCTGGAGATGATCCGCAGCCTGCAGCAGAAGGTCGTGGCCATGCAGCAGGCCGACGCGGTCGAGTTCGGCGACCCGGAGGCGATGATCAAGGTCTTCGCGGAGACCACGATCACCCGGCTCCTCTCGGACGGCGACGGCGACGCGGCGCGGATCGCCGGGGCGTTCGGGTACTTCCGGGACACGGGCCGGTTCGTCGTGTTCGAGGCGCCCGCGGTCGTGCTGGCCACCGGCGGCATCGGGAAGACGTTCAAGGTCACGTCCAACTCGTGGGAGTACACCGGCGACGGGCACGCGCTGGCGCTGCTGGCCGGGGCGACGCTGCTGAACATGGAGTTCGTGCAGTTCCACCCCACCCACATGGTCTGGCCGCTGTCGGTGCGCCGGGCTGCTGGTCACCGAGTCGGTGCGCGGTGACGGCGGCGTGCTGCGCAACTCCGAGGGCAAGCGGTTCATGTTCGACTACGTGCCGGACGTGTTCCGGCCCGATGTACGCGGAGACCGAGGAGGAGGCCGACCGCTGGTACGACGACCAGGACCACAACCGGCGCCCGCCCGAGCTGCTGCCCCGGGACGAGGTGGCCCGGTCGATCAGCTCCGAGGTCAAGGCGGGCCGCGGGTCGCCGCACGGCGGCGTCTTCCTCGATATCGCCTCCCGGCTGCCCGCCGAGGAGATCTTGCGCAGGCTGCCGTCCATGTACCACCAGTTCAAGGAGCTGGCCGACGTCGACATCACCAAGGAGCCGATGGAGATCGGCCCGACGCCAGCACTACGTGATGGGCGGGGTCGAGGTGGACCCGGACTCCGGGTGCGACGCTCGGTGCCCGGGCCTGTTCGCGGCGGGCGAGGTGTCCGGCGGCATGCACGGCTCGAACCGGCTGGGCGGCAACTCGCTGTCGGACCTGCTCGTGTTCGGCCGGCGTGCGGGCGCTGGGCGCCGCCGATTACCTCGGCGCCATCGCGGCGCGGCCCGCCGTCCCTGCGGCGGCGTGGCCGCGGCCGCGGGCCGAGGCGCTCGCCCCGCTGGAGCGGGCCGGCGGCGAGAACCCGTACACGATCCACGCCGAGGTCCAGACAGACGATGAACGACCTGGTCGGCATCATCCGCCGCGAGTAGGAGATCAAGACCGCGCTGGCGAGCTGGACAAGCTGCGCGGCGCGCCGGGCAGGTTCAGCGCGCCGGGCGGCAGCGTCTACAACCCCGGCTGGCACCTGGCCCTGGACCTGCGCAACATGCTGCTCATCGCGGAGTGCGTGGCGCAGGCCGCGCTGGAACGCCAGGAATCGCGCGGCGGCCACACCCGCGATGACTACCCGGCCATGTCCCCGGAATGGCGGAAGGTGAACCTGATCTGCTCGCTGGACGGGCACGGCGACGTGCGCTGCGGCGCCAGCCGATGGAGCCGATGCGGACCGACCTGCTCGAGCTGTTCGACGTGAGCGAGCTGCACAAGTACATGACCGATGAGGAACTGGCCGGCCTGCCCGGTGCCGAGGCCGAGGTTGCGGAGGAGAAACCTTCCGCTCCGCCCACTGGCGCGCCTCCGGCACGACCAAGCGGAGCGCCCGCGAGGAAGACAGGAGAGTAGAGCGATGGGCTACAAGGCGGCGCTGCGGGTCTGGCGCGGGGACGCGGGCACCGGGGACCTCGCCGACTACCAGGTCGAGGTCAACGAGGGCGAGGTCGTGCTGGACGTCCTGCACCGGCTGCAGGCGACCCAGGCCAGCGACCTGGCCATCCGGTGGAACTGCAAGGCCGGCAAGTGCGGGTCGTGCTCGATGGAGATCAACGGGCGGCCGCGGCTGGCCTGCATGACCCGGATGTCGGTCTTCACGCCGGCCGAGACGCTGACCATCACGCCGCTGCGGACCTTCCCGGTGATCCGGGACCTGGTCACCGACGTGTCGTTCAACTACGCCAAGGCGCGGGAGATCCCGTCGTTCACCCCCGACCCGTCGATCAAGCCCGGCGAGTTCCGGATGCAGCAGGTCGACGTGAACCGGTCACAGGAGTTCCGGAAGTGTATTGAGTGCTTCCTGTGCCAGAACACCTGCCACGTGATCCGTGACCACCCGGAGAACGAACGGCCGTTCGCCGGGCCGCGGTTCCTGATGCGGATCGCCGAGCTCGAGATGCACCCGGCCGACACCGCCGACCGGCGCGAGATCGCCCAGGATGACTTCGGCCTCGGCTACTGCAACATCACCAAGTGCTGCACCGAGGTCTGCCCGGAGCACATCAAGATCACCGACAACGCGCTGATCCCGATGAAGGAGCGCGTGGTCGGCCGCAAGTACGACCCGCTGGTCTGGCTCGGCGACAAGATCGGCCGCCGCACCCACAAGGACACCCCCGCGGCCCCCGGCAAAGCCTGACCCGCAGGGGGCTGGGTGGCGGCCTACATGAAGACAGCATGAAACCGGGCTAAGCGGAGTTGGGGCCCGGCTACGATGACTGGTGGCTGGGGGGCTGCCCCGGGCTGGGATGAACGTGTTCGTGGAGCCCGCACCACTGCTCGTTCGGCATAAAAATGTTTTGACCGTGGGAGCGAAGGGCTGGCATGTCGCATCTGACGTACGCAGAGGCCGGGGTCGTCGGGCTTCTTCAGGGAATTACCGAACTGTTCCCGGTGTCCAGCCTCGGCCACGCCGTGCTCATCCCGGCGCATCATCGGCGGCCAGTGGGCGCAGGACCTGGATGTTTCCAAGGCCGAGTCGCCGTACCTGGCGTACATCGTCGGGCTGCACGTCGCGACGGCCCTCGCCATGATCGTCTTCTTCTGGCGGGACTGGCTACGGATCATCGGGGCCTTTTTCGCCTCGCTCCGGCACGTCATCGCGCCCGAGCCGGGCACCAGGCGGTTCGAGCCGCAGGGCACCGACCAGACGCTCGCCTGGATGATCATCGTGGCCACGATCCCCGTCGGCATCGCCGGGCTGCTGCTCGAGCACACGTTCCGCACCATCTTCAGCAGGCCGCTCCTCACCTCGTCGTTCCTGTTCGTGAACGGGCTGATCCTGCTGGCCGGCGAGGCGCGGCGGCGGCGCGGCGCCGGCGCCGAGTCGGAGCAGGTGGCCATCGACGTGCAGATGGCGGCCGAGCGGCAGCGGGCCACCGTCGCCGCGGGCGGGCAAGGTCCGATCGGAGGCGGCCGGCACTCGTCCGGGCAGCGGGCGGTCAAGCAGGAGCAGGCGAGCCTGGCGGTGGAGGCTGACCGCAGGCTGACCGGCCTCGGCTTCGTGGCCGCCTTCTTCCTCGGCGCGGTGCAGATCCTGGCGCTGCTGCCCGGCATCAGCCGGGACGGCATCGTCATGGTCAGCGGCATGTTCCGCGGCCTGTCCCGGCAAGATGCCGCGCGCTTCTCGTTCCTGCTGTCGGCGCCGGTCATCCTCGCGGCCGGCGTGCTGAAGATCCCCGACCTGACCGGGCCGCTGGGGGCCGGGATCCGGGGACAGGTGCTGTTCGGCAGCCTGCTGTCCTTCATCGGCGCCTACCTCGCGCTCAGGTTCCTGGTCCGCTACCTGAGCAACCCCGCGCGGACGCTGACGCCGTTCGCGATCTACTGCCTGGCGGCCGGCGCGGGCGCCTTCATCTACCTGACCGTCAAGTAGCGGTTTTGGCGCTGCCGGGCGGGCCGGACCGTTCTGGCCGGGTTGTGGTCATGACGTTCCTCGGTTGGTGAGTCTGTGGCTGGCCGAAAGCCCGCGGCGGTGCAGGCCGCGTCGTTCGTCTTCGGTCAGGCCGCCCCAGATACCGGCCTCCTGGCCGTTGGCCAGCGCCCAGTTCAGGCAGGTGGCGCTGACCGGGCAGCCGCGGCAGATCAGCTTGGCCGTCTTGAGTTGGGCCCGGGCGGACCTAATGTCGCCGTCCGGGAAGAACAGCTCCGGGTCGGCGTCCCGGCAGGCGGCGTCGACACGCCAGTCCGGGCGGAGTCGCAGGCCGACCTCGCGGCCGCGGTGGACGTGCTCACGGTGCTTGCCCTTGTCCTCGGCCGCTATCCCTGCGCCGCCGCCCGGCCCGCGTGAACTCGCAGGCGCGCTCCGTGATCGGCCTGCTGGCCGTGGTGCGCCGCGCTGGCCCGATCCGGCTCGCCGAGGCCGCGCAGGGCCGGGGTGACCTGCCGGACCGCGATGATGCTGTCCAGCGGGCCGGCCAGCACTGCGGGCTGATACGGGCGGCCGGCGTCGGCTTCCTCGAAGCGGAAGCCGGGCGTGCCAGGACCGGCCTCCGCTCCGAAGCTCAGCGGGCCGACGCGGAACGAACCCGGGACGATCCTGTGCCAGCCGTCCGCCAGCAGGACCGAGACCACCCTGCTGACGGCAATGTCGTTGCCGCTCATACCGCTACTGCCTCTCGCTTGCCGGGGGCTACCTCTGCTGCGCGCTTCCGCAGCAGCGCTGCGATCTCGGTGTGGCCGTTGCCTTCGGCATCGGACAGCGGTGTGCCGCCCCAGCGGTCCACTGGCCGCGGGTCGGCGCCGGCCGCTAGCAGGTAGCGGACCACGTCCAGCTGGCCTTCGGCGGCGGCCAGGTGCAGCGGGGTGCGGCCGTCATAGTCGGCGGTTCCCGGCTCGACCCCGGTGGCGATCAGCGCGCGGACCTCGTTCAGGTCGCCCTGACTCGCCGCCCAGGTCAGCGCGACCACGGCCTCGGTCTGGGCCTGGTTCTTCTTCCGCCTCGGGTCGCGCTTGCTGGTTCGGCCGCGGCCGGTGACCAGCGAGTCGAACGCGTGCACGTTGTAGGCGGCGACCAGCTGGCGGCAGAACTCGATGCCCCGGACCGAGTTGCCGTGCTCATCCAGCCGCGGTGACCAGACGCAGATGCCCATCAGCCCGGGGACCACCAGCATCACCGCGCCGGATACACCGCTTTTTGCGGGCAGCCCGATGGTGAACGCGAACTCGCCGGAGAAGTCGTACATGCCGCAGGAGGACATCAGCGACAGGCAGCTCTGCACCGTGCCCGGGGCGAACACCGGGTCCTCGGTCAGCGGGCACACCCCCGCGTTGGCCAGCGACGCCGCCACGACCGCGAGCATCTCCGCGTCCACCTCGATCGAGCAGCTCTGGAAGAAGAACTCCAGCGTCTGGGTCAGGTCGGTGCCCGGGCGGAACGCGCCGCTCTCCCGCATCGAGTAGCCCAGCGCGAAGTTCCGGTCCGCGGTCTGCCGCTCGGACAGGTACACGGCGTTGTTGAAGCCCGGCCGCCGGCCGCCGGCCAGCCGCTGCCAGGTCGTCCGCGACCAGGTCGAACCGGTCGGCGATGTCCTCCTCCGGGCGGATCAGCGAGCAGGTCATGATCCCGCCGGCGTTGACCATCGGGTTGTGCGGCAGGCCCTTGGGGTTCAGGGCCAGCTCGTTGAACGACCGGCCGGACGGCTCCCGGCCCACGTGCCGGTGCACCACCTCGGTGCCGTGCTCATCCAGCGCCAGGCAGTAGCTGACCGTCTTGGACACCGACTGCAGGGAGAACGCGGTGGCCGCGTCCCCTGCGGAGAACCGCTGGCCGTCCACCGTGCACACCGCGATCGCCAGCTGATCCGGGTCAACGCGCTTGAGCTGCGGTATGTAGCCGGCCACCGCCCCGGACCGTGACCGGCAACAACTCGTCGTACATCCGGGTGATGTCGGCGGTCAGCGCGGCGAAGTCGGGCACCGCGAGGTTGCCCTCGACCGCGCGCCTGATCAGGCTGCTGTTGTGCTGGGCGAGGGCTTTGAACTGCGTGAAGCTGATCTGCCGGGATCCGCCGTCAGCTCCGGTCAGCCCGGTCAGCGCCTCGGCGATGCGCGGATCGTCGGGCTGCAGCCCGGAGCGCTCCAGTCGGCTGAGCACCTCCAGCGGGGAGATCCGCCCGTCCTGGTCCGGGTTGAACGAGTCAAACAGGCTGCGGTAGATCGCGTCGGTACCAGCCGTGGCATCCGGCCGGCGGCCTTCGGTGACCGTCTTGGCCATCGTGGTTTCCCTTCTGTTCTCGTGGTGGGTCAGGCGACCAGGCTGGCCGGCGCCCGCTCGAGCGCCTCGCGCGCCGCCGCGCGGCCGGCCTCGCGGGCCGTGTCGAGCGATGCGAACTCGAGCAGTCCCACGCCCTCGGCATGCGGCCTTGATCACCAGGTCGGCGTGGCGCCGGGCCGCTTGGGCCGTGTTTTCGCTGCCGAGCAGCAGCAGCCGGGTGAGCGTCTCACCGAGGCTGGGCGGCCGGTCGTCTCGTCCGCGCGCCCCTTCCGAGCCGTTTTTCTGGCCGTTTTTCGGGCGCCTGGGCGTGGCCTTCACGTCGACCGCGATGATCGGGCCTTCTCCCATGCCGGCCAGCGCCTTCACCGGCAGGTTGTCGACCAGCGAACCGTCGATGTGCAGCTTGCGGCCGCGAACCTGCGGAGGCGCGATGACCGGCAGGTTGATGCTGAACCCGACCGCCTCCCACAGCGGCCCGTACCGCGCGATCTCCAGGCGCCCGCTGCGCAGTTCGGCGCTACCGGAGATGAAGCTGCGCGGCAGTTCCTCGATCAGGGTGGTGCCGAAGGTGCGGTGCAGCATCGACTGGAAGCGCTCGCCGCGGATCAGCGCGTGGCGGGGGATGGTGAAGTCGCGCAGCGGCCGGCGCCGCACCCACTCCTCGAAGCAGATCGCATCTATCTCATCGGCGTCGTGGCCCATGGCGAACAGCGCGCCGATCACGGCGCCCATGCTGACCCCGGCGATGCGGTCGATCGTCACGCCGGCGGCGGTCAGCTCTTCGAGCACGCCGATGTGGGAGAACGCCCGCGCGCCGCCGCCGGACAGCACGATCCCGACCGAGGTACCGGCCAGCCGGCGGGCCACGCGGGCGACGTCGGCACCGAACTCCGTCTCCCGGATCAGATGCGACCCGGCCGGATCGAGCGCGGCCGCCCAGCCGGCCAGTGCGCCGGGCGCGGCGTCGTACGCGACCAGGTCGCAGCCTTGCAGCTCGGGATAATGGCCAACCACCGGCGGGACCGGTCCGCCTCCGGTCACCGCCAGGATCCGGTCGGCATGCTGGAGACAGAACTTCGTCCAGGGCTCGTGCAGGGCGGATCCGCCGACGAGCAGGACCAGGTCGTGGCCTGCCTCCGCCCGGTCGAGCAGCGGTCCGTACACGGCGGCCGGTGCACCTGGAACCTCTGCGCCCGGTACCTCCTCACCACCGAGCACTGCGACCGACAGGTGAGCCTCCAGGGCGGCGCCCAGCCAGGCGGCGAGCCGCCACAGCGGGATCCGCCCGTCGAGCTCGATCAGCGCGACCGTGGCCGGCCGTGGCCGGGCGGTGGGCGCCGACGCGCGCGTGTCTTGGAGCCGGCGGCTGAGCGACCGGTTCAGCGCCGACGACAGCGCCGGCGAGCCGTGCAGGAGTTCGGTGAAGTCGGCCTGGTCGACGGCGATGACCTCGGTGGCGCGCGCGGCGCGCACCGAGGCAGACCGCGGCGAATCCGTCAGCAACGCGAGCTCGCCCAGCGCGTCCCCGCGGCGGTACTCGCGGATCACGGCGCCGGCGCCCTCATCGACGACCTCGAGCCGGCCAGCGCGGACGACGTACATCTCGTCCCCGGGGTCACGCTCGCGGAACAGCCATTTCCCCGCGGCCAGGCGGCGCGCACGTGACTTCGCCGCGAGCTGCTCAACGAGCTCCGGATGGACGTCCGAAAATAGCGGGGTCCGGGCGAGGAACTCGGCGGCCGACTCCGCGCGCGGGGCCGCCGGCTCGCCGGTGTCCAGCGCGATCACGCGCCGCGGATGCGTCCGCGGACGTGGACGCGGTGAGGGCAAGGCCCCCCGAGGCCCAGTCTCCGCGGGAACCGCTCGCGGAACATCGCCTCGCTCAACGTCGCCGGCCGCCGACGCCTCGGCGGTCTTGACGTGCCCGACAAGCAGGCAACCGAGCCCGGCGACGAACAGGCAGACCGCACCGAACGCCCAGGCATGCTGAAATGCCGCGTAGGTGGTCGCCGGCGTCGACGTCCCGATGATCGCCACGACGACCGCGACGCCGAGCGCGGCTCCGACCTGGCGCGCGACAGAATTCATCCCGGTCGCCGTGGCGAAGCTCCTGCCCGGTACCGAGGCGACCGCAGTGCCGCTGAGGACCGGGAACAGCGCGCCCGCGCCGATGCCCAGCAGGACCATGCCCGGCAGCCACTGCCCGGCGAAGTCGGGCGTCGTCCCGACTCGCTCGACGAACCACAGCACCGCCCCGCCCCACAGCAGGCCCCCCGCGACCAGAACGGGGCGGGGGCCGATGCGCTGGGCCAGCCGGCTGGCCGGCCCGGCAACCATCACCGCCACGACCGGGCCGACCGTGAGGGCCAGGCCAGCCTGCAGGATCGAGTATCGCCACACGCCGGTGAGGAACAAGACGTTCGAGAGCGTGTAGCCGTAAAAGCCGGCCGCCCCGATGACCGTCATCGCGTTGGCGACGCTGACCGTCCGGATCCTCAGCAGGGACAGGTCGAAGACCGGCGAGCGGTGCCGCCGGCAGCGCCAGATGACCACCGCGCCGAACGTGAGCGCCAGCGCCAGACAGCCAATGGTCCGTACGCTGCTCCAGCCCCAGTCCTGGCCCTTGACCACGCCGAGGACCAGCGCTGCGATCGCGATGGCGGACAGCAGCGTGCCGGGCAGGTCGGGAACCCGCCGACGGCCCGGCGCCCGGCTCTCGACTAGCCGCCGGCGGGCCAGCAGTGCCGCCGCCACACCGATCGGGATGTTGACCAGGAACACCAGGCGCCAGTTCGCGGCGGAGACGAGCAGGCCGCCGAGCGAGGGGCCGAGGCCGGCGGCCGCCGCGCCCACCGCGGACAGCAGCGCAACGCCGTGGGAGCGATGCGCGGGCGGGAACGCATTGAGCACCAGCGCCAGGGCGGATGGCACGAGGAAGGCGGCGCCGAGCGCCTGCACCACCCGGAAGGCAATCAAGGCGTCCGCCGACGGCGCGATGGCGCACAGCAGCGAGCCGACGGTGAACAGTTCCAGGCCGAAGACGAAGACGCGCCGGCGCCCGAGCAGGTCCGCGATCCCCGCGGCCGCCATCAGAAACGCGGCGAAGACGATGTTGTAGGCGTTCAGGACCCACGACAGCGTCGAGACCGACGTGCCGGGGAACGAGCGCGCGATGTCCGGGAACGCGATGTTCACGATCGTCGCGTCGATGAAGGCCACCGCGGCGCCCAGCGAGGCGATCGCGAGTACGGTCCGAGGTGTAGGTTTCCGGCGCACCCGGCGGTCCGGGCCCGGTCGCCCCGACCCGGCGTGCCCGCGCCGGTCTGGCCGCGCCCGGCGGGCGGCGCGGGCCAGGGTGTCTCGCTGGGCGTGCCGGCGCAGGTCGGCTATGCGGGCGTGGGCTAGGTCGTAGCTGATGGTGGGGTGCATCGCGGTCTCCTCGGTGTGGCCTGGTGGGCGGTGTCTTCCGAGGACGCGGCTGATCGACATCTCGGTTTCCCGTCAGCGGCTTCGCCTGCCCGTGGCAGTCTCCGGCGAACCCGTTGCCCCCGTTGTGTCAGTGATATCCGGCCGGGCGGCGCTGCCGCTTCGCCCGTACGGGCCAGATTCACGCGGCCGCGGCAGATGGCCCGATCGGGCCAGGCTCACACCAGCCCGGTGCGTACGCCCCAGGCTTTTCCGCGGGTGGCCAGGACTGGCTACCGCAGACCGCGCAGAGGGCATGGCAGCCATCCGCGTGCAGCTCGTGAAACACGTACCGCATCTGCTCAAGGGAACTGTCCGGCCAGCCGCCCGGGATGTCCGGCGGAGTGACCATCCCATGTCCGGCGAGGTCGGGTGGGCCGACGGTCACAGCGGGCCGCCTGCCGGAGCCCGAAGGGCAACCGCGGTCACCGCCGGTCGTTCAGCTCCCGGAGCGAGCCGCGTACCCGGTGCCTCCGAGATCGCCGCTACGCGCCCGTCAGGGAGCAGCGCGCCAAGGTCGTCAAAGACGAGCGCGCCGTTGCACAGCAAGGTCCAGCCCTGGCCGGGGTGCTCGGTGATGTTGCGGGCGGCCCACCAGTCGATCGCGTCGGCGGCCGGGCATGCCGGGTCGTGGGTGCACATGATGGCGGTCCATTCTGGCTGCGGGGAGTACCTCTTACGCCCGGCCCAGTCGGCGCCGAGCGCGGCCCCGCCAGCCGGGTACCGACGAGACGCGGTCCCTGAATGCGGTGAGGCTCGACACCTCTCCGAATCTGAAGTTACTGGGGAACGAAAAGGCCGGCTCGAGCTGAATCTCGCTCATGGTTCCTCCGATCAGGCCCAGCGGTCGACCTGTGAGCCGCTAGCGGATCTGTTGCGTACGGCGCTGCTGGTCGAGCCGGACCGGTGGCGTTTCTGACCGGGACGTGGTCACCTGGACCAGTGATATACGGCACCGCAGCGCCATCGCTTCGCCCGTACGGGCCAGCTTCACGCCGCCGCGGACAGATGGCCCGATCGGGCCAGGCTCACACCAGCCCGGTGCGTACGCCCCAGGCCGCGGCCGCCGCGCGGGAGGAGAGATCGAGCTTGCGGAGGATGTTGGCCAGGTGCCGGTGGACCGTGTGCTCGCTCAGAACAAGCCGCTGGGCGATGTCAGAGTTGCTCAATCCCTGCGCGACGAGCTTCAGCACGTCGAGCTCGCGAGGCGTCAGCACCGACACGGCCTCACCTGGTACGGCGGCGTCCGGCTCGCTGACCAGCGCACCGGCGGTGGCGCCTCGCGCCCCGCCGGTATTCCGTGCCGGGCCTGGTGAGCCGCGCGTGCCAGGTCGAGGGTGCGGCCCGCGGCGTATTCGGCCTCGAAGGCCTCGGCGCCCATCGCGGTGCGCAGCCGCTGGCGGTCGAGGTCGGCCAGCCGGGCTTCTAGCGGCTCGAGGGCGTGGCCCAGATCCGCCAGGGCCTGGTCGGCCGCGCCGTGCAGCCGGGCGGACCAGCCCGGGTCGGCCCCGCCGTGGCCGGCCAGGGCCAGGCCGATCAGCGCGTAGGCCGATATGCGACTTCATCCCCGATGCGCCGGGCCAGGTCGAGTGATTCGGCGAACAGGGCCTCGGCGGCGCCCGGCGAGCCGCCGAGGTACTCGGCCAGGCCAAGGTTGAAGGTCTCGTAGACGGCGCTGTGGCGGGCGTTGAGCGCGCGGGAGATGTCGAGCGCCTCGGCCAGGTGGCGGCGGGCGGCGTCCAGGTCGCCCGCCGACAGCTCGTAGTAGCCGAGGTTGCCGAGCATCGCCCCCACCTGGAGCCGGTCACCGGCCTGGCGGAACAGCCGCAGGGCCTCGGCCGCATCGCGGGCCGCGCCCGCATGGTCCCCCTCAACGTTCGTGGCGATACGCCCGGGCGGAAAGCAGGCGGCCGGTCAGGTGGGGTTCCCCGAGGCGGCGGGCCAGGCCCAGGC
This sequence comes from uncultured Actinomycetes bacterium, assembly GCA_963849595.1. Lineage (GTDB taxonomy): Bacteria > Actinomycetota > Actinomycetes > Streptosporangiales > Streptosporangiaceae > Palsa-504. The sequence continues at coordinate 14,729 of CAWKIB010000016.1, read as the reverse complement.
CCTGACTCGATGAGCGGCAGCGCGGCGCCGGGCTGTCCCTGGCGCAGCAGGATCCAGGCACGCTCTGCAGCAGGTCGGCGACCAGGTACTCATCGCCGGCGGCGCGGGCAATGGCCAGCGCCTCCTGGCAGTAGTCCTCGGCGATCGCGTAGCCGCCCGTCTGCTGGAGGAGGTTGGCCGCCGCGGCCAGCGCCCGGGCGCGCGGCAGCGTCGTCCCCTGGGCGGCCGGCATGTCCAGCAGCGCCCGCAGCGCGTCGGCTCCTTCGGCGGCGTGCCCGCGGACCCGCCAGTACACGCGCAGCGAGGCGGCCAGCCGCAGGCCCGGCTCGGGGTCGGGCTGGGTCAGGCTGAAGGCGATCGCGGCCCGCAGGTTGCCCAGCTCGGCGTCGAGCCGGTCCAGCCACGCGGCCTGATCGTGCGCCATCAGCTGCGGGGCGGCCGCCTCGGCCAGGGCCAGGTAGTAATCGCGGTGGGCGGCCCGGGCGGCTTCGGCCGCCGCCGGGCCCAGCGCGTCCAGCTGCCCGGCCGCGTACTGCCGGACGGTTTCCAGCAGCCGGTACCGGCCCGGGCCGGCCCCGGCGTCACCGAACTGCACCAGGCTCTTGTCCACCAGCGCGCCCAGGTGCCCCAGCACCTCCCCGGCGGGCACGTCCGGGCCCGCGGCGACCGCCTCGGCCGCGGCCAGGCCGAACCCCCCGGCGAACACCGACAGCCGGGCCAGCACCGCCCGCTCGGCGCCGGTCAGCAGCTCCCAGGACCAGTCCACCATGGCCCGCAGCGTCTGCTGCCGCGGCAGCGCCGCCCGCGACCCGCCGGTCAGCAGCGCGAACCGCTCATCCAGCCGGGCCTCCAGCTCGGCCGCCGGCATCACCCGCAGCCGGGCCGCGGCCAGCTCGATGGCCAGCGGGATGCCATCCAGCCGCCGGCAGATCCGCCCGGCCACCTCGGCGGCCGGCTCGTCCCCGGCCAGCGGCACCCCCTGCGCGGCGGCCCGGTCGGCCAGCAGCCGCACCGCCTCGCTGGCCCGGATCGCCCCGGCGTCATCGCCGTCGGCCGGGACGCCCAGCGACGGCACCCGGTACACGTGCTCCCCGCCGATGCCCAGCGGCTCCCGGCTGGTGGCCAGCAGCGCCAGGTTCGGGCAGCCCCGCAGCAGCGCATCGGCCAGCTTGGCGCACGCGCCGATCACGTGCTCGCAGTTGTCCAGCAGCACCAGCAGGCTCCGCCCGCCCACCGCCTCCACCACCGTGTCCAGCACCGGGCGGCCCGGCTCCTGCCGCACCCCCAGCACATCAGCCACCGTCACCGCGACCAGATCCGGGTCGCCCAGCGGGGCCAGATCGGCGAACCACACCCCGTCCCCGGCGCCGTCCAGCCAGCCCGGCCGCCACCTGCAGCCCCAGCCGGGTCTTGCCCGCCCCGCCCGCACCGGTCAGCGTGACCAGCCGCGACCCGCCCACCAGGGCGCGCACCGCGGCCAGCTCAGCCTCCCGGCCGATGAAGCTCGACACCTGCGCCGGCAGGTTGGTCAGCAGCCCCGGGTTATCCGCCATGCGCGGCCAGGCCCGCCCGGAGCAGCCGGCAATGACCGGCCAGCACTCCCCGCATACTCATCCCCCAGCCGCTGCACCATCGCGGCCGAACCCTCGATGTCGGCGGACAAGAATGTAAGCGTCTGCGTGGCCACCAGCCCAAGGCTTCTCATCAAGGTTGACGCCAACCGCACCGGCCAGAAAACCACCGGCCCCTCAACCGCGCGGCCAGAACATCATACGTCCGCCGCCGGAGGAGAACCAGGTGCCGCAACGCCGGCGATCAGCGCACCACCGGCCGTCATGCCGCCGACTGCTGGTTCGCGGTCAGCCAGTGGGCAATGAGGACGCCGCGGCGGAAACGGCCTGACTCGTGCTGGCGTTGGCCCAGGGACGGGTGAAGCCCATGGGGTCGCGATTGGTGTAGGTGGCGACGCGGATCGGGAAGCCGGTCGCGTACGCCTCGATCATCTTCCCGCCCCCGATCACCAGGCCGACGTGGCCGGGCGACGTCGGGGTGCCGTCCGCGCCGACGAAGAACACCAGGTCCCCGGGCTGCACCTGGGAGGCCGGAACCCGCACCTCGGTCGCCCACTGCTGCTCCGAGGTCCGTTCGATGTTGACCCCGGCGGACCGGTAGGCCATCATCACCAGGCCGGAGCAGTCGAACGCGTCCGGGCCGGTGCCGCCGAACAGGTACGGCTTGCCGAGTTGCTGCTCGGCGTAGCCGATGGCGGCGGCCACGACCTGGTTCGGCGCGCTGATCGCGGGCACGCCGCCGGCCACCCCGCCGGCCGTGCCGGTGCATCCGGCCACCGAACTGCCCGAGGGCATCTGGGCCGAGACCACCGAGAAGTTGCCGCCCGCGTAGGCGCCGGCGTAGTAGAGCACGCTCTGCACGTAGGACTGCAGGTGGTTGTAGGCGAAGATGGCCGCCGACGGGTTGGTCTGGACATCGAACTCGAGCAGGTACTTGGCCGCGCCCGCGATCGCGTCCGCCGGGTCGTAGACGCTCGCGTCGGGGCCGCCGTCCTCGTCGGTGGCCACGCCGCTGACCACCTCGCTGGCCGGGTGGACCGGCAGCCCGCCCCAGACGTTGCCGGCCGCGCCGCCGATGCCGATCTGCATCGGGCCGGCCGCGCCGAACGCGTTGGACCCGCTGTGCACGCCGGGCAGGGTGGTCTGGCCGTTGTCGCTTTCCACCGTGCCGATCCCGGCCAGGATCGTCCACGGCACGCCGTACTGCTGGCCGACCTTCTTGTACCAGTAGAGGTAGTCGGCCGGGATGGCCTTGGCCTTCGCGCCGGCGGTGGGCTGGCCGACGGCCCCGGTCTGCTGGCCGGAGCAGCCGGCGCCCGCGGCGAAGAACAGGTTGGTTCCGACCAGGACCGGCACGGCCAGCAGGCCGAGCAGCAGGAGGCCGGCGGCGCCGATGATGACCGGGATCAGGATGCGGTGCTGGGTGGGCTGGTGCTGTGGTACTGGGGCCTGTTTCTTCTCGGGCTGAAACAGGAGCCTGCTCGTCATGAATTACCTGCGGATTCCAATTCGATGTCGCTTACTTGCCAGCTGCCGCCTGAGCCGGTCACGGTGACTGCGTACTGCGTGCTGGCGGTGCTGGTGCCGTCGGAGGTGGCCAGCCGCTGTCCCGCGGTGACGATGAACGTCATGCTGGACGGGCCGAACGCGCGCAGCGAGCTGATTACCGCGGTCCCGGTGGAGACCTGTTTCTGGCTGGTCCGGAGCTTGGCCACGCCGGGGGTCTGGTAGACGTCCCGCAGCGTGCCGGCGAGCTGGCCGGTGACCAGGCCGCCCATGGCGCCGACGTAGGCGGTCGCGCTCTCGGTGTAGGTGAAGGTGTTGTAGTCGACGCTGAACCGCACCGCCACCGAGGCGGCGGCGGCCAGGTTCTGCTGGGTGAAGGGCAGCCAGGCGTAGATGTCCGGCCCGCCCGCGGCGGCGGCCGAGGCTTGGATGGTCGGAGCCGCCGCTTGGGTCTGCTCGGTGGCGGCGGCGCTCGGGGTGCTGGCCGGGGTGGCGCCGGCGTGGGCGGACCCGTGGGAGTGGGTCACGGCCGGGACCACCAGGTAGTAGCCGAGCGCGGCGAGCGCGATGACGACTCCGATGAAGACCGCGGTGCGCTGGCGAGGGCTGAGTTCCACGGTGACCGTCCGTTATTTGTCCCGCCGTATCGGGCGTAGCCAGAACGGCATGGCCCGCTGTTCATCCGAACCGTTTCCGCGCGCCGGGGCGGCGCCGTTGCCTTGCTGTGGCGGCGGCGCGGCGGGCCTGCGCTCCGCGGGCGGGGCGCTGGCGGGGGCCCGCGCCGGTGCTGGCGCCGGTCCAGCCGGACGAGGCCGGCTTGTTCGGCCAGGCCGGGGCGGGCTGACGCGAGCCCGGCCCGCCGTTCCCGCCCGTGCCGCTGGTCCCGCTGGTTCTGCTCGTGCTGCTGGGCGCGCCGCCGGACGTCGCGCGGGAGCGGGCCGGCGGTGAGCCGGACGTCGCCGAGCGCCCGGCGCCGCGCGACCAACTGGAGGCGGCGCTGGCCGGGCCTGCGGCGCCGTTGCCATTGCTGCCGCCGTTGCCGCTGCCGTTGCCGTTGCCGGGTCTCGGCGGCAGGTCGAGGGGCGGGGCGGTGCGCGCGCCGCTCTCGGTCTCGGGCATGTTCCGGTTCCGGGCCAGGCTGGCGGCGCTGGCGCCGCGCCGCGTACCCGCGCTCGTCTCGCCTTCCCCGTCGGCCGCGGGGGGCGCGTCGGGGCGCAACCGCGACGCGTACGCGTCGCCCGCCGCGCCCGTCCCGGTCCCGGCTTCGCCCGACGTGGCGCCGGAAATGGCCGCCGCCGGCGGCGCCCGCCCCGACCCCGCTGGCCACGCCGGCCGCTACCGACGCGGCCTGGCCCGGGTTGCGGCGCGCCCACCGGGCGGCCCGGGCGCCCGCGACGCCGGGGAGGGCCACGCTCGCGGCCGTCGCCGTGTTCCTGCGGAAGGTGGAGCCCGCGTCGCGCAGGCTGACCTCGGCCCGTTCGGTGGAGCCGAGCGTGCCGTAGCCGACCGCGGAGAACAGGTGGGTGAACGGCTTGCGGTAGATGAAGACGGTCACCGTGACCAGCGCGATCATCAAGATCTTGAGCGCCCACGGCAGGGCCTGGTCGGTGGTGCCCATGATGAGCGAGTAGCAGTACAGCAGCACGCTCAGCACGATCGCGACCGCCACCTGTTTCATCAGCACGCCGACCAGCATCTCGAACCAGCGGATGGCGATGATCCGGCCGAAGCCGGGATGCGTGCCGATGATGAGGAAGAACGGCCCGGCCACCAGCAGCAGCAGGAAGCCGAGCTTGAGCACGATCAGGGTCAGCGCGATCAGCAGGATGAGCAGCCCGGCCACCAGCGCGGCGAACATCGCGCCGAAGGCGATCTCGAGCCGGGTGGTCCACTGGTTGCCCTGGAACAACGGGTAGATGGCCGGGTCGTTCTGCTGCAGGCTGGCCGCGATGCCCGCGTAGGTGGACTGCTTGGCCTGGGCCAGCGCCGTGGTCGGGGTCTCGTTGGCCGCGAACGCCTGCGACCACAGCAGCTGCCGGCCGTAGGTGTCCACCACGGTCTGCGGACCCTGGCCGAGGGGGTTGTACTGGGTGGTGCCGAGTTCCCCGAGCAGCCAGGGCTTGCAGACCAGCACCGACCACAGCTCGTCGGCGTTCTCGTCGACCAGGCCGTTGCCGCTGGTGAAGGCGTAGTTGGCGGCGACGCTCTGCGGGTCACCCTGGGCGACCGGCAGGCAGTTGCTGTTGGTCGGCGCGGGCAGCTTGGCGAACGCGGTGTTGAGCACGCCGGTGGTGCCGTTGGAGACGGTGGTCCCGACGCCGGTGAAGGCGGCGGGGTGACCGATCAGCGCGATGGCCGCGGTGGCGGCCACCACCATCCACAGCGTGCCCTCGATGGTGCGGGTGGCGCGCTTGCGGATCAGGCCCTGCCAGGCCAGCCAGATCGCGCCGAGGATGACGACCGGCGCCAGGTAGGGGAAGTAGATCGCGTTGCCCAGCGCAGTGATCAGCTTGTTCACGGCGTCCTGCAGCCAGGTCAAGATGTTGTTGCCCGCGGCGGACTGGTAGACGGTGATCGTCACCCGGTCGATGGATTTCGCCGCGTCGAAGACGATCCCGGCCACGTTGTTGCCGATCAGCGACGTCATGTCCGAACACTGCAGGCCGTGGGCGGCCCAGAACTGGCCGGCCACCCCGTAGTTGTCGTACAGCGTCTTGCCGCCCGCGGCCGCGGCCGGCGGCTGCACCATGTTGTCGATGCCGCCGGTGGCCTGCTCGGGCTGGGGCAGCGAGGGCTCGCAGATGTTGTTCAGGTCGCCGAGGATCCCCGCCGAGCCCTGCGAGCACAGCCCGACCAGCCCGCCGATGTCGCCGATGCCCGGCACCTGGCACACGCCTCCGGGCGCCCCCGGCACCGCGGGCGTGACCTTGGCGGTCAAGGTGACCTGGTGGGGGCTTTGCGCTCCCGGATGTCCTGGGTGGGTGGCGGCCAGCGCGGGCGCGCCGATCCCGAGCAGCGCTCCGGCGATCAGCAGCACCTGTATCGCCCAGCGCGCGGCCCTGGGTACCCTTCCGGGGCCGCGGGCCCGGTCGTGCACGCGGCCGCGATGCGCGCGGCGCTGGGACGGGGCGAGCGGGACAAACATCGGGGGAACTCCTGGTAGGTCTGTTTAGGACGACGCTCCGGCCGCCGGAGCGCCGACCGCGTCGGATCCGGGGCCGGGCTGGCCGCTGCGGGCCCGGGTGGGGTTGGTGTCGATCCAGTCCCGCAGTTCGTCGGAGACCAGGTCGATCCCGATGCGGCCGGCCCGGTCATCCAGGTCACGGAAGATGCACTCGCCGTTGCCGAGCGCACGGAGCACGGCCTTGTGCTCATCAGAGGGCGCGACCCCGAGCAGCGACATGACGTTCGCCACCTCGCCGCGTTCGGTCGACCGGAACGCGAACACGCTGGACAGGCAGTTGGTCACCTGCTCGTGCAGCAGGTCACCGGCGTTCTGCGAGACGAGGATCAGCGCGGTGTTGCGGGACCGGCCCATCCGGGAGACCTCGGGCACCAGCTTGGCGCCCTCGGGAGTGGAGGTGATGGCCCAGGCCTCGTCGAGGAAGATGGCCTTGGGCTTGGTGCGGTCGATGCCGTTCAGCAGCTTGCGGGCGAACTGCGACACCAGGTAGAGCAGCGCGACCGAGAGCCGCTGCTCGTAGGAGTAGTCGTCACGGTTGGTCGAGGTGTCGGGCAGGGTGAGCCCGGCCAGCGTGAAGACCGTGGTCCAGCCCTCCGCGTCGATCTGCTGGCCCACCGACGGGGCGAAGCACAGCTTGGCCAGCCGCATCTCGGAGATCGACCGCATGACCGCGCCGGTGTTCTTCCAGGCCGGGTCGTCGGCCGCCTCCAGGTGGTCAATGACCTTGCCCAGGCTCGGCCGGTCCATCCCGGCCACCGCGCCGACCGCCTGGATCATGGCGCTCTCGCGTTCCTCGCTCATCCGGGGCAGCAGCAGCCGCAGCGTCTCGGTGGCCATCGTGCGCTTCTCGGACAGGTCCAGGCCGAAGGAGAACGGGTCGAGCAGGCCCGGCGCGGCCGCGCCGAGCGGCAGCACCCGCGCCCTGCGGCCCTGAGCCTTCAGGTACTCGACCAGCGATTCGGCGTCGCCCTTGGGGTCGATCACCGCGACGGTCGTGCCGCGCAGCGCCAGCTGGTAGATGAGCAGCAGGGCCAGCGTGGTCTTGCCGCCGCCCGGCTCACCGGTGATGGCGATGGCGGTGGGCCGGTTCCGCGCCGCGGCCAGCAGCGGGTCGAAGTGCACGATGGACCGGGCCCGGCCCAGGGTCTCGCCGATGTACGGCCCGATCCAGCCGGCCTGCGCGTCGCGGCGGTCGCCCAGTTCCACGGTGGCGGTCGGCATCCCGCCGGCGATCGTGTACAGCGGCTGGCGCTGCACGTAGGAGTTCAGCCGGATCCGCTCGCCGGGCAGCGACTCGCACAGCAGCGAGAACTGGTCGCCGGTCGAGTTGACCACGTCGATCCCGATGTCGCGGTAGTGCTCGACGACCGCTTCCACCCGGCGCACGCACAGGTCCCGGGTCGGGGCGGTCACGATCAGCCGGTGCCAGCCGTAGACGAACGGCAGGCGTTCCTTGGTAATGCCGTGCTCGAGCATCCGGGCCGCGGCGATCTGCTCGGCCAGCGCGATCGGCGCCTCCGCGCCGGCCTCGCGGATATGCGCGTCCATATCGCGGGCGTGCGCCAGACGCCGGCTGACGTCCTTACTCGCCTTGGCCGGCGGAATGAGTTTCATCCGGGAGCTGATCTCGACCGGGAAAGGCAGCGAATCGGCGTAATGCAGCCACGGTTCGCCATCGGGAAAGGACATGACATCGGGAAACCGGGCGAAGGAGACAAAGGCGGCATACGATTCCCCGCTAATGTGCTCCAGGCACAGCACGGTACGCCCGTTATGGACCTGGCCCTCGAAGAGGGTGTCGATCTCCCCGGCGCCCCACCGCCGGCGCTTGGTCGCGGACGGCACCGGCTCACCCGCCGTCGCCATCAGCGTGTGCTGGACCAGCCAGGCGATCTCGCCGGAGGTCGCGTGCCGGGCCGCGAGCGCGCTGGCGTTCAGCGCGCGGCCGAGGCGTTCGGCCGATTCGGTCCACTTGGTGATCTCCGCCCCGGCGATCGCCTCGTCGATGAGCCCGAGCCCGCGCTCACCCTTGCCGTACGCGGCGACGAACTGGGACAGCATCCCGCCGGAGAACTGCGCGCGCACGCCGCGCTGGCCGAGCCGGACCCCCAGGTAGATCTCCTTGCCCCAGAAGTCCTTGGCCCAGACGTGCTCGTAGGACTGCTCCAGGTAGTCCCGCCAGCCCGGGCCGCCGTCCGACGTCCCGTCCAGCCCGGTGGCCCAGGCCTGCGCGGGATAGGACCGGTGCGCGATCCGCAGGTGCACCTCGGCGTCCTGCATCCGGATCGCGGCCAGCGCGACGGTGATGTTCGTGGCCAGCGCCTCCCGCTCCTCCGGGGTGGTGAACTCGTAAGAGACCGAAGGGATCCGGTAGTACGCCCAGGCGTAGGTATCGGTCAGCAGGATGCGGTCATCGAAGTACCTGATGCCCAGCCTGGTCCTGGATCGGCTGGATGCCCTAGTCCGCGTGCTCACCAGGACTCCTTTCCCGAACGCGGGTTCGCGGGGTGCCCGGCTCTCCGCCTGCTCTGGGTTTCTCCGCGGGCCAGGCCCGCGACCAGCACGCCGGCCAGCGCGGTGTAGGCCAGCCTGGTCTGCGGGTGCAGCGCCGCCGGGGACTCCGCCGCCCCGTTCAGTCCCGGGGACAGCAGGTCATCCCAGGGCACCCGGACGATGGCACGGCAGCGGCCCCGGGCCACGGACTCGGCCTGGAGCACGTCCTGGCTGCTCCGCCGGCTCACCCCGTTGATGACGGTCACGGCCCGGGCGGCGAGCTCGTCGTACCCGTGCGCGGTCAGCCACTGCTGGGTGTGGGCCAGCGCGGTGGCCGCCTCCGGGCTGGCCGGGGTGACCAGCACGAGTTGGTCGGCCAGCGAGAGCACCCGGGTGAGCCCGGACGGCGCCGGATCGATCATGGTCAGCGGGTAGCGTTCGGCCAGCAGGCGGGCCAGCCGCTGGTAGTCACCGCCTTTGAGCACTCGGGCGTCGTCGCCCGCGATGACGTCCAGGCGGCCGCGGGTCCGGCCCCAGCTGCGTCCGGGGCGTGGTCCGGCCGCGGCCATCTCCCGGTCGGGTGCCCGGCCGGTGAGCAGCGCGGTCACCGAGGTGGCTGGGTCGATGCGCGCGGCGAGCGAGGTGTCGCCGGGGTTGAGGTCGAGCACGGCGACCGGAACCGCGCGGGCGGCGGCCAGCACGTGCCCGGTCATCAGCGCGATCACGGACTGCCCCGCGCCGCTGGTGCAGCCGAGCACGGCGATCCGGCGCGGGCCGTCCAGCGGCAGCCGGGCCCGCTCCCGGTCCAGCGCCGCCTGGTCCCGCTGCCCGGGCCCCTGGCCCTGGCCGCCGGTGACCACCTTGACCCGGCGCCGCCAGCTCGCGTCGTTCAGGCTGCCGGGACCGCTCAGGGCCCGCTCGACCGAGGGCGCCGGCCGCTCGTCGGCGTCGAGGTCGACGAACAGCGACGCCACCTTGGCCGCCACCGACCGCCCGGGTGCGACGACACACGAGACACCGGGGCCGGCTCGGGCGCGGGCTGGACCGCGGGCTGCAGGCCCGGGCTGCAGGCCCGGGGGCTGCAGGCCCGGCTTGGCCGCGGGAGCGGGATCCGGTTCGGGCAGCGGCTCGAGTTCGAGCATGGCGCCGGGGTCCGGGACCGGCTCGGCCTCGGGGAGCGCGACCGGCTCGGCTTCGGCTTCCACGGCCACCGGCTCGAGGGGCGCGACCGACTCGAGGAGCGCGACCGGCTCGGCTTCGGCTTCGGCTTCCTTTCGAGGACCGGTTCCGGTTCCGGTTCCCGCTCCGACTCGGGCTCCGGCTCCGGCTCCGGCTCGGCGACGGCCTCGGGGACCGGCGCTGGCTCCGGCTCGGCGACGGCCTCGGGGACCGGCGCTGGCTCTGACTCGGGCTCAAGCTCGGGCTCCAGCTCCAGCTCCAGCTCCAGCTCCAGCTCTGGCTCGGGCTCGGGCCCGCGCTCGCGCTCCGGTTCGGGAAGAGCCTCGGGCTCCGGAAGGGCCTCGTCCTCGGGGAACGGGCCCACTTCCGGGAACGGGCCTACTTCGGGGAAGGCTCCAACCTCGGGGAACGCTCCGACCTCTGGGAACGGGCCAGCCTCGGGGAAGGCGGCGATCTGGGGGAACGCGCCCGCGCCGGCTTCCGGCCAGGCGGGCGGGGTGAAGGACGCCCGGCCGGGCTGGCCGAGGTCGCGAGGATCCGGCTCGGGGTCGTGCGAGACTTCGAGCGCCCGGGCATCCTGCCTGCGCTCGGACGGCGGAACCGCCCACGACGGTCGCCGTTGCACCACATCGGGCCGCGCCTCGTCGGCGGGAGCCGACGGCAGCTGGTCCGGCTCCGGCCCGCGCTGCCACGCCCGCAGGGCCCGGACCCGCTTCGCCTCGGGCCGGTCCGTGGCTCGCTGCGGGACCGGGAGCGGCGTGCCCGGCGCCGGAGCGGCTGACCGGGCCGGTAGCGGCCGGGACGCCGGCTGAGGCGGCCGCGACTTCACGGGCTCGGCGGCCTGCGGGCCAGACCGGACCCTGGTCTGCGAAGCGGCGACCTGCTCGGCGGCCCGCGACGCGACGGCCGGTGCCACCACGGGCGCTACCGGTATGGCCGGTGCCACCACGGGCGCTACCGGCACGGCCGGGGCTGCGGCTGTTTCCGGCGCGCGTTCGGCCGACCTGCCCCGGCCGGCGGCCTTGCGCGCCTTCTCGGGCCGCGCCTTCTCGGGCCGCGCGCCGGGCGGATGCCGGTGCCACACCCGGACGGACACGTTGACGTCGTCCTTCTCCGCGAACGGGGTCATCCGGCACCAGGTCCGCGGCTCGGAGAGGTAGCGGAGCTGCGAGCTGACCAGTTCCGGCAATCTCTTGCTCTCAATGACCGGCCGGGTGGTCAGCCAGGTGAGCACGCCTGGCGGAAGCACGTAAAGCCAAACCAAATTATGATTAAAGGGCACGCCAATTACAACAAGGAAGAAAATGTACGGAACGGTAATTCCGGTAAAAACGGCAATCCAGGTGATGGGCAACGGAGCCGGCAGCCGAAAGTCGTAAAGTTTGTAGAGCCTTTTTTCGATCCGCCAGATATTCGTGTAGGTGGGAAGGTCCACTAGGGACGCGCTCCTTCGGTCAGGCCGGGATCAGTGGACTCCGAGCGCGTTCGCTATGCCGGTGGCCAGCGTCTGCACGATGCTGGGCGTGTAGAAGACCACGGCGATGGCCACGGCCAGCACGATGAACTGCACGAACCGCGTGATCTCACGGGTGAAGAGGAAGAAGATCGCCACGATTCCGACGATGCCGAGGAACAGCGGCCCGAACAGTCCCTGCAGGTAGGTGACCAGGTTCTGGGTGCTCAGAGCCACCGGGACCATCGCGGCGGACAGGTGAGTAGTCATGAGATGTCCCTTCCGGGATCAGCAGGCCATCCAGCGAGAGTTGCGGCGTTCCCCGGGGACGGGTGCCGGTGATGCGGGCGCACGTACCTAAGCTCAGGCTGATGCGGTGCGCCGGGGGGATGGCGCAGGAACGGCGGACGGGCGCGGCCTGGCCGACGGGCTCTGGGGCCGGGCCCGGTGAAGGCGATGGCAGTCCCGGCGGCGACCGGGCAGGCGGCAGCGGCATGAGGGCAGGCGGACACGACGGCGTCAGCCGCCGCTGTCCTGGTCATTTGACTCCCACCGCCTCAGTCGCCGCGCTGATTTCATTTACATACCATTTGCCGCTTTGAAGTTCGACGGACCGACACTCGGTAGGCCATCTCTAGTTTTGTGATGTCGGCCGAAGCCGGGCCGCCAAGCTGCCATATGACGGACACGGTTATCTGCCGGGTGGCGCCGCCCGGCGGTACCTGCAGGCCGGCGATCGAGTCAAAGGCCACCGTGCCGCCCAGCCCGGTCAGCGACACGCCGCGCACTTCGAACCGGCTGAGTGCGGCGCTATCACCGCTGGCATAGGCCTGGAAAAAGGCCGGCAGCTCATTCATCAGCTCGTTTCGCGCCACCGGGTCCGAGCCCTGGCTGGCCGCCGCCGGCGCTGAGATCTGCTGCGGCGCGGGCAGCCAGGCGGGCTCCCCGGCGACCACGACGCCGCCGCCCGAGGCGATCACCGGCACGCCGAGCTCCATGAGCTGGCCGTTGACCGTGGCCAGCAGGGTGACCACGGCGTGCTGCGGATCCTGGACCGCGATCCCGGCGACCTGTTCGGACTGCAGGCGCAGCTGGCCGGTGCCGTTCCAGCCGAGGTCCGGGTTGGCGGCCGCGACGCTGGGCGGGACGAAGGCCGCGAGCTCCTGCTCGCGCTGAGCCTGGATGGCGGGGCTGAAGTTCAGGTAGACCTGCCCGAACTCCGTGGCGTAGGCCTCGGCCAGGGTCACCGGGAACTGCTCGGCCGTGGTGCCGCCCGGCTCAGCACCGCCGGCCTGCGGCGCGCTGGCCTGGTGGAAGACGATGGCCGTCACGCCCCGGTAGGCGACGATCAGCAGGGCGGCCCACAGCACGACCCGCAGCGGCCACAGCAGCCACCGGCCGCCGCCACCGCTCCAGGCCCGTCCGGACGGCGCGCCAGAGCCGCGCGGATCGATCTCGTGGTCCAGGACCCCAGGGCCCGGCCCGGCCGAGCCGAACAGCGGTATAACGTGAGAGTAATCAGACAAACGCGCTCCGTCACCGGAGTTGGGCCCGCGAAACATCACACCTCCGCACGTTTCCGCGCCTGCGACGGCAGGGCGGCCGTCCCTTCGCGCCGGACCGCGGTCCATTGTGGTGCATCACGCCGCAGCGAGGGGCCGGTTACAGCCGATCACCGGACATCTGCACGGACAAACGACCAGCACTCTCTGATACGTAACGGACACGCAGAGAGTTCAAACCAGTTCGGACCGGATTGGGACGGACGCACCCGGATCGTCCCCGCAGTGGCGGTGACCTGCCCGGGAGCACGGTCTACACCGCCTCGGGCCAGGCGTACACCTGCCGTTCGGCGGATCCGGCCGGGGGGATCAGCCGCGCGGCGGCCGCGCGGGCGCATCCCACCTCGATCCACCGCGGGATCAGCTCCAGCTCGGCGCCGGCGGCCATGCAGTAGTACGCGGCGGCCCGGGCCCTCAGTTCCTCGGCAGTACGCCGGTAGTAGCCGATGAGCAGGCCCGCGACCTCGGCCAGCAGATCCCCGCGGCCGCCGGCGATCTCCCGCAGTTCGCCCACCGCGGCGGCGGTCTCCGCTCCGGTGGGCTCCCGTCCGGGCGCGTGGCGCCACGCCGCGCCGGTCAGCCGGGGCACCATCAGCTGGTCCCGTTCGCGTGCGGACGGCTCGTTCATGGCGCCCGCTCCGGGCCGGGACGGCAGTCCGGCCCCGCTATGCTTTCGTACAGCCGACCGATGAACAAAGTGGTCATTGCACGAGTATCAAACACAAGAGACGATAATTGCAAGTGATCAGCTCAGTTTCACTGCACATCGTTCGTCTCGGTCATCTCAGGCGTAACACCGGCACGAAGACTCCCGCCGCCCGCGCGGGACCGCCGGACGCCGCGCCAGCTCCGGCGCGACCAGGACCGGTCAGGTGGTGGACACCCCGAGCAGGGACCCGACCCCGTAGGTGACCGCGGCGGCGATGGCCGCGACCGCCAGCTGCCGGAGAGCAGTGCTCAGCACGTTGCGCCCGGACATGAAGCCGATCGCCGCCCCGAGCGCCAGCGCCGCGATGGCGCCGATGATCACCGAGGCGATGACGGCACTGGAGCCCGCGCTGAAGAACCAGGGAAACAGGGGCAGGATGGCGCCCACCGAGAACGACAGGAACGACATGATGGCCGCCTGCCAGGCCGAGCCCGGCGCCTGCGGGTCCACGCCCAGCTCGAGCCGGGCGTGGGTATCGAGGGCGATACCGGGATTGGCGGACAGGATGCGGGCCACGGCGCTCGCGTCCTCCGCGGACAGGCCCTGCGCACGGTACATGCCGGCGAGCTCCCGTTGCTCTCCTTCGGGGTCGTCGGCGAGTTCCTGGCGTTCGACCTGGACTTCCCGCTCGACCATCTCCTGCTGAGCCCGGACCGACACCAGTTCGCCGGCCGCCATCGAGAACGCGCCCGCCAGCAGGCTCGCGACCCCGGCCAGCCGGACGGCGGAGGCGTTGGTCGTCGCGCCCGCCACGCCGAGCACCAGCGACAGGTTGGTCAGCAGGCCGTCGCCTGCACCGAGCACCGTAGCGCGCTGGGTCCCGCCCTGGACGTCGCGGTGGCGGCTACCGGGTGTACCTCCGATAAGCCAGCGCCCGATTCCCGCGAACACGCCGCACGGGCGGGGTTTCCTTGGCCATGCCCATCTGAGAGCCTCGCCGTGGTCGAGGCGACCCCAGACCGGCCGCCAGCATAGCCAGACTAAAGGACGAGCGATGAGTCAGCGCGGTCCAGGGGTCCCGCTCGCCCGGCGAGTTACCCCACTGCGCACGGTTCGCCTCAGCCGTCTCGCG